>JAPLEH010000041.1 GCA_026391455.1 Bacteroidota bacterium | reverse complement strand
TCCTGATAAAGAGGCTTTTCCTGTGATAACAAAGCCCCTATAATCCTGGTGCAAAAATAACCCGATCTTGAATTACAAAAATTGTCAAAGAACTTTATTTATCTTTATTTCTTAAGTAAACGGCATTGAATGGTGAATAGTGAATAGAAGTACCTTGCTGCAAATAATTACTTATACAACTTCGGGTTCTTTCATTTCCACATTTTCTAATTTTTCGGTTTATTCGGTCGTTGCCCACCCTGCGGATTGCGGTTGCGATTGGGGTTATTGGGTCGTTGCTGATTATTACCAGATTGTCCTCCCTGTTGCTTTTGCTGACCACCCTGCTGGCGTTGCGGGTTAGGCCCTTGCTGGCGTTGTTGAGGATTAAGGTTACCACCTTGTTGTTGCTGACCACGGTTGCCACCTTGCTGCTGCCCTTGCTGCTTTTGCTGTTGGCCTCCCTGCTGGCGCGCTTGATTGGGGTTTTGTTTTTGTCTTCTTTTTTTATCGGCAGCTTTATCGAGTGAGCGAAGGCTGATCTGACCCACCAGTTCCACAAATTCCGGTTCTTCGTCTTTCGGTTTACTGGAAACCAATTCCACCGGTTCAAGTTCCTCGGGCCGGATACCTTGTTGATTCAGCGCCTTTATTTTTTGCACCCGCTCAATGCTCAAGGGGTATTGTTTATTGCTGTCCGGTAAGGTATACCACATCAGGTTTTTAAAAATATCCTTCTTGATGAGGAATGCATTTCCCTTAGCTACCTGCAGTACATCACAATGGTCGGGGAAATGTTGCAATGCATCGAGATAAGTGTCAAGCTCATAATTCAGGCAGCATTTCAACCGGCCACACTGACCACTGAGTTTGGTCTGATTAATAGATAAATTCTGGTATCGGGCCGCCGTAGTGTTGACCGATGAAAAATCAGTGAGCCAGGTACTGCAACAAAGTTCGCGGCCGCAACTGCCGATACCGCCTACCTTGCCTGCTTCCTGCCTTGCACCGATCTGGCGCATTTCTACTTTTACCCTGAATTCGGATGCATATACTTTAATGAGTTCCCGAAAATCCACACGGCCATCGGCAATGTAAAAGAAAGTTGCTTTCCGTCCATCCGCCTGCATCTCCACCTGACTGATCTTCATATCCAGCCGCAATTGGCGGGCAATGGCACGGCTCCGTATTACCGCTTCCGGTTCACGGGCTTTATTTTGTTTCCATATTTCAATATCACGGACGGTAGCGATCCGCAATACTTTTTTCATTTCGGGGTTATCTTCTTTAATATTCCGCTTTTTCATCTGCAGGCGAACGATCTCCCCGGTGAGGGATACCTGGCCTACATCAAAACCACTGATACCTTCCACGGCAATGATATCTCCTTTTTCAAATGGCTGAAGCGTGGGATTGCGGAAAAAATCTTTGCGGGTGCCCTGACTGAAACTCACTTCGATCACCTTACAGGCACTGTCCATATCAGATATGGGCAAATTATGAAGCCAGTCATAGGTATTCATTCGGTTACAGCCGCCGGTGCTGCATCCGCCGTTACTCTTACATCCTCCTGGTTTACCGCCGGTGGCGGTACTGCAACTGGTACAACTCATTATTGGTAAAATAACGATGAACAGATATTATTTCTAAACAGAGGAAAATGATGGGCCGGGCTACAGGATCACTGGTCAACTTCCGTTGCGTCGCACTCTTCAGCGTTCGGTAATACTATTGGGCAAAACAGCCCAAACCGTTATATCTGAGAGAAGTATATCTGATAAATAAACGAAGCGCATACTCATTCGGCCACGGTCCATTTTCCAACAACAAGGTTTTCATTTCTCCTTCAAAATCCTCAATCCATCAAAAATACAATCTTATCCTGAATAATATGGTATAGCTTGATGGTAAGGGCGTGGAAAAGCATTTTCGCATTAGCATTTCTTTCTATATAATAGCTGGCCCTGTCCAGTTCCTCAATAATGGCCTTTTGCTGCTCAATTCCTGCAATTTTATTGAGCCGGTTGGCAAAATCGAGGGTTTGGCTGTCCTGGGATGTATTGGGATTGATGCGCTGGTGAATGGCTATTTCCAGCAGGTGGTTGAAATAACGTAAAAATTGTTTTTGTTTTTCCCGCCCCAGCCGGCTTATTTCCTCCACCCATTTGGTTTGGGCTACAGGTCCGGTCTTCAACACGGCATTGAGCCATTCGCGGAGCAGGCTGTGCCAGTCTTCGTCGGCATGTTGCACCAGTTGCAGGGCTTCATGGTAATTGCCTTCGCTTACACCGGCTACCTGGCGGGCAATAGCCGGATCTGTTTTATGCCGGCTGATCAGGGCCTGCTCAATATCTGTGGTGAGCAGTGCGGGTATTTTGACCAACTGGCATCGGCTGATAATTGTGGGTAATACTTGCGCTTCATTTTCTGTAACGAGAATGAAAAGTGTGTTGGCGGGCGGCTCTTCAATCAGTTTCAGTAATTTATTTCCTTCCGTACCCAGCATTTCGGGCATCCACATGATAAGTATCTTGTATTCACTTTCAAAACTCTTCAGGCTCAGCTTGCGGATGATATCATTACATTCTTCTGCGGTGATCTTTCCCTGACTGTTATCTTTTTCTTTGATATGTTCGATCCAATCGTAGAGATTGAAGTAGGGATTCAGTTTTACAATTTCCCGCCATTGGGAAATAAAATCGGTAGCCACCGGTTTTTCACCGGCTTTTTTTGTTACGGTAGGGTAGGAGAAATGAATATCAGGGTGTACCAGTTGTGCCACTTTTGTACAGGCCGCACATACCCCACAACTATCATTGGGTTTGCTGGTTGTTTGCTCAACAACTGGCGTTGGCTCACCAAAGAGAGAGGGTCCCAACTGCTGACTGCTATCTGCCAACTGCTTTCCGTTTACTTTTTCACATACGATGTATTGTGCAAAGGCAATGGCCAGTGAAAGGGCGCCACTTCCTTCTTTGCCCATGAATAATAAAGCATGACTGAGCCGGTTATGCTGTACCAGTTCTGCCAGTTGTTGTTTTACTTCCCCTTGCCCGATGATATCTGAAAACTGCATAGCAACAAAAATAAGGTATCAGCCACACCCGGCACAAGGATAAAATAAAACCCGGCAATTGCCGGGTCTTAATGAAGTAAAATATATGCAGTGGCTAATTATCAGTTCAGCCATTTCAGTATTTCTTCACTCATGGGTGATGTTCTCGGGGCGAAAGTGGCGATGAGGGTACCATTCTCATCCAGCAGAAATTTTCCAAAATTCCATTTTACCGGGTCGGCCAATCCTTTAGCAGCCGCCTGTTCGGAAAGGTATTTATAGATAGGAGCAATATCATCTCCTTTTACAGATACTTTTTCTGCCATCGGGAAGCTTACGCCAAAGTTCTTGGTACAAAACTCCTTGATCTCTTTATTGGAGCCTGGTTCTTGTGCGCCGAAATTATTGGCAGGAAAACCAATGATCACCAGTTTGCCTTTATATTTCTGGTACAGGGCTTCCAGTTCTTTATACTGTGGGGTATTGCCACAATAGGAGGCCGTGTTCACCACCATGATCTTTTGTCCTTTGAATTTGGCAAAATCAATATCGGTACCATCCAGGCCAGTCACTTTATATTCATAGATAGACCCTCCGGTGAGTGTGGCAGATATGAGTAATGTGAGAAGAAATGTTTTCATAATATGTTTTTATTAATTGATAGAACAAATGGAATCGGCGATGGTTCAAATATCGGATTTATTTGTTTACCGGTTGCCGTATGGGTAAAAACAAACATCCCGGTATCGGAAAGATAACCGGGATGCTTTTACATATCGGGTAAAATATTAATACTGTTGTTCTTTCAATCTTTCCAATGAACCCTGTATTGCTTTTTGCCTCATTTCCCGTTGGGTTACCGGATCATTGGGATCCGGGGCCAGATCGCCCGGCATGATCAATAATCCATCCTCTTTGGTAGCCCCCACCACATATACATTCAGGTGTTTCATGATGGGAATCTGAAATTCTCCTCCCGTGGTAGTGGATTCCAATTTGGTGTATTGCTGAAAGCGAATTTGAAGACTATCCTTTTTAAATACCACGCCCCGGATAGGATTGGTACTCATGGAATCATACACGACCGTCATTTTTTTACGCGCTTCATCCAGCAAAGTGGAAAAGTTTTCCGCAGTGCCGGTTTCCATGAGGAAAGTACGGTCTTCGTTGCCGAGAATGGATGTTTTATAAACGGAATGATAACAAACTGACATGCCATCGTCATCTCCCTGAAGCGTCCAGCCCGGGGCTTGTTTTTTCAGCATCTTCAGTTTGTCCTCATCTTTTTGGCGGAGTGTATTGATAAACTGATCCAGTGTGATGTGGTTGATATTGCCGGCCTGGCTGTACTTTCTTACCTGTTCTCCATTGAATAGTATCCGGCACATGCCGGGATGACCTTTAGCATAAGATACCATCACCGGCATGCCAATGCCCGCATCACTCCATTCAGAACCATCCACATCTACGGTGGTGTTATAATTCTTTCCGTCTACAACAAAAGTTACGTCGAGTGTATACGAAGTACTGGAACTGCCTCTTCGTTTGGTGGTCTTGGCTTTACCACTGGTAACAACTCCTTCTGCAATCACACTATGTGCTTTTATATAATCAGCTTCGCGGCCACCGCTGTTAAAAATGGTAATGATCAGGGTAGTGATTGCGGCGAGAACTGCACAAATAATGGCGAGGGACATTCTTGATTTTCCGGCTTCATAATTTTCCGGGGTGTACATTTTTTTCTCATCGGGCTTCAATACCTGGTAAATGCAAAAGCCCACACCACCGGCGATCACCAGTGTAAGAAATATCTCCGCTTTTACCAGTACATAAATGGGAATAAAACGGGTGATGAACAGGAAAAGCAAAACAGCTCCCCCGAGGAAGTACAATTGTTTTTTTGACATGCGTATTGAAATTAAAGATTGGAAAGGCCCCGGATTATTTTAATAGCTCCCACCAGTATGGCGCCATACCAGATCACGCCGGCACTGGATACCGTAATGGCGATACCGGCCACCAGAAGTATGAGGCCAAAGATCAGGTCTGCGGAGGCATTCTTTTTTTCATGCACAACCTGATTGTTGCTCATTTTTTGATGCACCGCTGTTACGAGGGCATATGTGGAATCATAGGGATAACCATTCTCCACCAGATTGGCTACTACAAACGAAGGATCTTTACCATCCCGTAAAAGGGTGGCGATATATTTTACCGTTTCTTCTGTGTATTCTTTGCCTGCGGGAGCTTCGGCGGGATTCATATTATTATCCATGGCTATATTTTAGGCCGACAAGATAATAAGCGGCAGTGAAATAAAAAAAGATTTCAGAAAGAGAATTCAGTGAAGGAAAAACAGCTAAGTATCCGGGGGATATAGATGCTCCGTGATCAGGATTTCTGTGCATGGATGCGCGAAGCCGCATCGGCCCGTCGCATATTATCGGGGTATTTGAAATCGGAACTGAGTTGTTTGATTAAGTCAATAGCAGTTGGCAGCGAAATGCGGTTGCCCGCACTGATATACACGGGGTTGCGTCCTTTTTGCAAACGGATCGCCACACCTGTTGGGTGGCCCTGCTCTTCAAAATTATGAGCGGCATATTGTTCGGGGCCGAGTATTGATTTATCAAAAGGCAGCAGGCTTTCTTTAGCGATACCGATCACGGGTAGTCCGGTATGAGCGCCAATGTAGCAGGCGAGTCCAAATTGCCGGGGGTGGGCGAGGCCATGTCCGTCTGCAATAATGAGGTCGGGTAGGATCTGCTTACCTGCCAGGTAGAGCAGGGTATCCAGCAGTACGGGCCCTTCATAAAAGGAAAAATAACCGGGTACATAGTTTCCGGTTACGGTGGTGATGTATTGTTCAGTGTGAATGGGAGTAGCTGGATACTGCGTGATATCAATACCTACGGATGCGATTCCGTTTTTGTATAAGGCATCCAGGGTGAGCAGGCAATCACCGGTCTTTGGTGCATACAGGTTACTGGCTGAAAAGTCCAGCTTTCTTTTCAATGATTCCTGCAGATCATTCAGCGATTTGTTTTCGTGTTTGTCCATGGAAGATGCAAAACTACTGATCAGTCCTGTATCAGTTCTGTAAATTCAACCCAGGTGTATGATTTATCCGGCAGGCCTCCCGAAACAATATAGTTTTTCAGGATTTCAAAAGCAATCTGTTCGTTACACATACAAGCGGGTGGAATCTCCATTGGTTCTCCTCCTACATAATGAGTGATTGGGTTGGCATTGCTGTTGTTTTTTTGAATAAGTGGCGCCAGGTAATCGGGGTGTTGCATGATGAATACGCCCTGTTCTGTTTTGAAAAAGATAAGCCGTTCATCGTCTTTCATCTGAATGGCATTGTCGCCGGTGCCGGATTGCCAATCGGTATAGGGGCGCGATAGCACCTCTAGTAAAAAGGAGGTATCAGTGTGAAGGGCTTCGTGGCCTTCTGTATCAGAAAAAATGAACTGCATGATTTATGCGCGCTTTATGTTGATCAAATGATGATAGCTGCAACCGATCACTTAACTGTGGAATTAAAAGCTGTTTTTACTTGTTTAAAATTAATACTTCATTTTCCTGAATTCCGGTTTGGTAAGATCGAAATTGTGGTGTTTGAAATGCCCTTCTTTAGAAATGATTTGGTATTTACCGGTAGTGCCCTTGATGATATACGCAGGCCTTACACTTTCCAACACTTCTTCTGATACATGTTCACTGAATACCGGAGTTCCGTCGTCAAGAAGGTAAACCATATAAGATAGTTTTTTACTGCTTTCCGGGCTGGCATTCCGGGTTATGAATACCCAACCATTGTGTACATAATAACCATCAACACCCGGTGGATACAAGCTAACTTTCTCTTCATCTGCAATCACATTTTTTTGACTGCCGGAAATATTGTAAATGTTTTTTACAATTTGCAAGCCGATTTCGATGATTTGTTCCTTTGTTGCTTTCATTAAAATAAAAAATACTTGTCAATTGTATCCTATAGCTGCTCCAAATAGATTTATTTCAATTCTAGTGTAACAGGATTCCATTTTCTATAGGTAAGTACATCGGTAAGTGCATATGTTGGATATTCTTTCCCATCCCTGATTATAAATAAGCTGGTATGAGGAATCCCCTGCTGGTGAATCATCGGTAAAAATATTCCTCTGAACATGCCTTTCATATAAACGTCAAATCCGTTCGGGGTAAGCCTGGAGCTGTACCATTCCCAATCTTTTACCTCCTGAAGTTTATTGATTATGCCTGGGATATTATAGATGATATCGTCCTTGTGGAAGTCTTCTTCTTTTAATTGCTCTGTAAATTTTACCAATGCTTTGGGTAATATTTGCCGCCATTTGGGATCTTTTTTGTTTAAATCCCGGTGCTCCAGAAATGCAATAACCGTTTGTTTAAAGGTGTTAAGTTCCTGTTCAGGGTTTGGAATGTCTTTTATTCTTAAAATATCATATTCTCCTATCGGGATCTCTCCCTGATTATGATTCAGTATTTGTTCTTTTTCTGATAACATTTTCGTGAATTTATAAAAAATCCGGTTCTTAGAACCGGATTTTGGTAAAGTGCGCTTTAGTAATCTCTTTGAAAAGCCTTACCTTAAGTTGTCAGCTGTCACTGCAGTACTCACGGACAAAGTTGGGAAAAATGATTGGGAATGATTTTGTATCCGGCTTTATTCCGGCGCTTTATTGGAGTTTACATATAAACGGAATTCCATCTCATTCACTTCGACTTTCTCTATAACTTCATTAACAAGTTTATAGGTTGTGAATCCGCCCTGTACCGTTTTTGAATAGGCTTTTCCTTCAAGTCCTGTCTCGACCCATTTATTGGCGTCAGTCTGCTTGTTTGTATATTTAAATAGAACTTTTTCCAGCACCAAACCATCCTCGTCCGTTTCAAAGTAGATTTGCTTAATGTCGCCAGCTTTACGGAACGCTTTACCCTCAATGCAGGTTTCGGTTTTTTCATCCCAGCTTAACATGGAGTCAATGCTAAGAAAATTTACAGGGTAATGATCCCTGAATATCTCCACTATCGTTTTTGTAAATTCTGCCGTACTGCAACTAAGGATATATTCATTGAATTTGTCCATGGATGGCATGAGGGCAACATATTGAGGGTCGTCGTATTTGCCCTTACCAAGTGCATACTCATATTTGTGCTGATAAAATATCCAATCAAGTGGTAATTTGTCTGCCATAACTTTTCGTAAAATTTTCTTATCAACTCGCTTTCTTAATCCAGAATTTTCAAATTTACAAATGGATCTGATGCTTACCTAAATAAATTAAAATGACTGTCTGAAAAAGGCAGTCATTTTACAATTTACGTCAACTTTAATGTGTTCGGATTCCATTTCCTATATGTAAGTACATCGGTAAGTGCATATGTTGGATATTCTTTCCCATCCCTGATTATAAATAAGCTGGTATGGGGAATCCCCTGCTGGTGAATCATCGGTAAAAATATTCCTCTGAACATACCTTTCATATAAACGTCAAATCCGTTCGGGGTAAGCCTGGAGCTGTACCATTCCCAGTCTTTTACCTCCTGCAGCGTATCGATGATACTTTGGATATTATATATGATATCGTCCTTGTGGAAGTCTTCTTCTTTCAGTTGCTCTGTAAATTTTACCAATGCTGTGGGTAATATTTGCCGCCATTTGGGATCTTTTTTGTTTAAATCCCGGTGCTCCAGAAATGCAATTACCGTTTGCTTAAAGGTGTTTAGCTCCTGTTCAGGGTTTGGAATGTCTTTTATTCTTAATATATCATATTCTCCTATCGGGATCTCTCCCTGATTATGATTCAGTATTTGTTCTTTTTCTGATAACATTTGCGTGAATTTATAAAAAATCCGGTTCTTAGAACCGGATTTTGGTAAAGTGCGATTTAGTAATCTTTTTGAAAAGCCTTACGATAAGTCGCCCGCCCTCCCTGCAAAGCACCAGGCTTGGATCGGAGAAAATGGATGTGGAAACATAGATTTTATTTTCTGTCAACCATATAATCCCTTGTAATGGGCCTTAGAGTCATCTATCACGTTATCTATATAATCACTAAACGTTTGATTAAGTGACTCTACTTCTGCTGTACCGAATGCCCATTCGCAGGTATATACATTTGGATTTTCAGTGTTCTCATCCAGATAGAAAAAATCAAAACAGTCTTCTTCGCCTGTAAATACCCAATAAGGTCGTTTTATTTTTACCCCTGCCTTTTTTTTCACGGCTTCTAAATGCTCCTGAAATGCAGGATTTCCTAATTCGCGTATACCTGAATAGCCCCTGAGCATAAGCAGATCGCCATCATAATCACCCGCTAAGAATAAGTATTCTTTGTACGATTTCGGGAATTTTACTTTGAGTTTTTTTTCGTAAGCGGCAATTTCCGTTTCCGAAACCCCTCTTATTGATTCACTGAAAATTGTCGGGTTGTTTTTTAATTTTTGCAAATAAGTTATTTCCATATCAGTATGTTTTTAAAAATTCATTTAAGCCTTTCGCAGTTTCTACAAATTTGCCGTTTTTTGCTTGCACTGCTTCGAATGTAATTTTTTCTGGTTTGTAAATATTCTTTCTTATTAGAACCTGCTTTTTACATGAATTACAAGGTGAGTACAGAGATTTGAAGTTAAAACTATGAACTCGAACATCGGATTTTCCATAAATAGCAAATAGTTTTTGCATGTCATCATCAAAATTAGCAAATATCTTATGTTCTGTATCACTAAATCTATTGATTAAACGCTTACTATCTGCAGATTTCGCATTAAAAAGCTTTCTTATTTCTTTTGATGTTGAATTTAATTGTTTTGCCATATAGCCAATATCTGGAGTTTGAGAGAATCCTTTAATATCATTTGAGGCGCCTGATATAGCCTTATATTGAAGTACTTTTCTTTCTCCATTGACAGAAATTTCGACTTCAAGTTTGGCAATATTCTCATATGCATTAACACCAAAGTATCGTGATCTTATTTCAAGTAATTCTTCTATGTCTGACTTCGCTAATGGCTTCATGATTTTTAGCTTTTTCCACTCAAGAAGAATTTTACTTGTGCTAACATATTCCCTTTTTAAAATATTCCCATAAGTACTGAAGAATATTCTTTTGATTTCTTTGTATAGCTTTATTTCTGCTGCGTTACTAAGACTAGGAACTATTCCAAGAGTCGATTTGGCATCAATGTAGTCATTGATTATTTTTTTCAGGTCATCAAAAAAACTAATTTTCAACTCATTATCAATGTTATCTAATTTATCTAATTCCCTGATAATTACATTCTCATTATCTATTATTTTCTTTGCACTTTTCTTTAAACCTTCATGTATTGCAACAGTAAGTTCTCCACTCATGCTAAGTATTTCCATCCAGAATAAAAACTCGGATATTTCCTGTCCGGCTTTTGTATCACGCATATTCGAAATCTTCAATAAAGCATTGATGGTTCCGCTGGATATTTCCACAAAGGCTGCCACTCCTCGCACTGCTCTTTTTATACCTACCGCTGTTCTTCCTGCTTTGCTCACAAAGCTGATCGTCCTTACTCTTTTTACGACATTGGTCAGGTACCGGAATTTTGTCAGATTTCCCAAACCTGAAAATGTTGTAATTGCGTCGATGCCATATTCGATGGAAGTAGAGATGTTGCTGTTGAACTGCTGATCACGATTAGCCTTGAGCAGAAAAGCGGGTACAATTCTCTCCAGTTTAAGTTTCGTATCCTGCTGTTCAATATTTTTAAGATACACAGGATGAAACGGATGATACCAGTAATATTCAATAATCTCTTCCTCCTTTTCACCTGTTATGTTAGGTGCCAATACTGAATGCTTTTCTCCAGTTTCATATGCCACATGCAAAAGACTTTCTTCATCAGTTTTATTTTTGAATGTAACCTTTGCGTTGCTGAAGTACAGGCCTAAAAACTTATCCGATTTGTAGGAAAGGAATAAAGGACCATCAGAGGATTTGAATTCAGGATTTTGGGAAACGCTTGGGATTACAAACCTTGAATTTTTCCAGGCTGCTTTTGTAAGATCCAGGAATTTGACGAAGTTCGATCCATCCAGACGATGATACAGGCTTTCAAGTATCGTACTTCCCTTCCTGTAAGTCGTATTATTGAATTCAGACTTATCAGTCATCACCTGGCTGAGCCGCTCAATGTATTTGCTGGGTTGCTCTTTTTTTTCAATTATGATCTCAATTAGTTTCACAAACAGTTCACCTTCAAGCAATGTAAAAGTATCATTGAGTTTACTGTAGCGGATACCATACTCTATCAGTTTCCACAAAACATCATTACTTATATGTCTTCCAATGTTTACCGGTATATAAAACAATGCTTTCATTGCTTCCCGGTAATACAAATAGACATTGCTTCTTACTTTTCGTTCGAATACACGGATTACTTGTTCGGTAAATTGGGTTTCAAATCTCTTTCGGGACCGGCCATTGTTATCCCCAAAATCAAGCCCCTGGCTGAAAAGTGTTTCATTCAAAAACGATAATAATGATCCCCACCAATCGAATTTAAGAACGAGGGCACAATCTTCGTCCCGTAATGCGATTGTTGGCTGAAACCCTTTCTTGTAATACGCATATTTTAATTTAAAATTACTGGTTCCCAAATCAACTTCCATGATTGGAATTAAGTCAATGGCTCCGGGTTTGATTGATTTTTTAACAGTTACATTGCTGTTTGACTCAGGATATTCTTTTAAAAATTCTTCAATATCTTTAATCCAGAAACCGTCTGAAAGGTCAACTGGCAGTTTTAACACATAGTCATAAGTGCCATTTTTCACTTCTGCGAGGTATTTGCTATAGGCCTCATACACCAAAGTATCGGAAAATACCTTCACTGGCGGTAGTGTTTGTATGAACAGGACTACTTGTTTTCTAAGAGTGTCATAGATATAATCTGTCGTGGCTCCTTCGATAGGAAACTCCATCAATTCATTTTTCCGGGGGCGCACCACAGTGTTATCCGGAAGATTGTGATATACTCCCTGGCGATCCTTCACAAGGAATGTTTTCTCTTCGCTATTTTCCCAGACAAAAATAGACGTTGCATTGTAGCCCTCTAAAATGTAGTAAATCCTTTTGTACTTATCTGTATAAAACTCTTCCCTGTCAGGTGTATAGTACAGATTACTATCATCAAGATAGCGCAACGTAAGCACCGTTTCCTCCGGTTTGCGCTGTTTTTCATATTCTTCATATCGTCGCCTGAGCCGAAGAAACTCGATCAGGGCTTTCATTGTTCCCATGTTGATTTATTTTTTGTAGTAAATAATTAATTTCATTCACCGGATATATCTCCTTCACCAACCGGTTATAGCAGAATTTTTCTACCTGTTCTTCATTCAGCACCAACAGGTCAATATGGTATCCTTCGTCCACCAGCACCTGTGCATTTTTTAGTTTGCAACCGGCCTGTACTACGATGTCCCAGTCTTTTCCTTCCAGTTCCTGCCACCGGTGGATGGGTAGCCGGCCCCGGCTGCCAAAAAGGAGAATTTTTTTTACGGGCGTTATGTTGCTGATCCTGTCTTTGAGACAAGAGAGAATATATGGCAGCACACGTTCGTGCTGCCATATAGCTCCGGTTTTCACTTTGCTCATGTTCAAATAGATTGAAGTGAATGAACCACCTTAGAGCAGGAATTTGCTTAAAGGCACTTTGTCGAGGTACTCCGCCTGTGGAATCACCTGACCGTCTTTATCCAGGATACGTCGATCTCCGTATGTATTGTAACCAGGTGATGTTATCTTCAGTGTATTATTTTGCAGATCGACGGAGAATTTCAGCAATTCATAATCATCGTCCTCACCGGGTTTGCGGAAAGTGAAGTTGTTTATTTTTCCGGCATTGATTTTAAATGTTATGCCGTTCTCAGCTGTCGTATATGCTTCCACCCCTTCAATCTGGGAAACCTCATCGGCCACAACCTGATAGATTTTTGACAGGGGATCATTGGGTAACCAACTGGCATCTCTATCAACGGTTATTGTATTGCCCAAGCATTCATAGGTTCTTGGATAAAAAGAGGGATCTCCATCCATATCTCCGATTCTTGTGAAGTTATCGAGCTTGATAAAACTGATCTCCATCCATCTGTCTGCATTCTGCCCCAACTGATTCTGATTCAGCAGGAAATTACTTCCGCATAGTTCTCCCAGGTTATCGTCAAACTTTACACCGGGTTCGCAGTAGCAGGGTAATGCTTTTTCTACTTTCAGTCCGATAGAATCTGCCTGCAGAATGGTAAGCGCAGTTGGAATACGCTCTCTCCATGGTTCACCTTCTTTGGTGCCTTTCGGTGTCCGCATTTCATCCACAATGGAAAGGAAGAGTGGGTCATCTATGACGGGTATTTCACCACCATTCCAGATCTTTCCGGTTGCCAGGTAATGACGTACTGCTTCTTCAAAGCCGGGACGTACTGTTACAATTACTCTCGCCATGCCGCTCTGCATAAAGGAACGGAATACCGGATCATTGTCGTCGAACTGGTATAGATCTGCCCATGATTTACGGTTGCCCCAATAATACGGGTAGAAATAATAGGACATCAGTTCCCATTCAAATGCCTGCTCCATGAATTTCACAAATGCGGCATAGGCATCCAGTTTGGCATCCACTTTAATATCCGTTTTGAGAAATTCCTCTGTACCCGGATAATTATTCGAATAGTAGGAATCTTTTCCAAACGTAAGCGGAGCAGTAGTATCCTGGTTGATCATATAAGAAATACAATTCCTGCGCAGGATCGTATTCTCGATCTTTCTGTAAAACCCGGGATTGGAACCTTTGATATTATCGGCCTGTACCTTTGCTTCTGCCACAGCCTGTTCGTAGAGGGCTTTCTCTGTTTCATAAGCCCCGATAATCTTATTAAAGGTTTTCTGCAACCAGTCGTTCTTCGCTTCAGGCGTAATCACACAGTCCAGCGACACGCTGATGTTTACGCCAGCGGTATCAGCGCTTTCGAAAGCAAATCCCACCTTTTGGGAATATTTCTTTTTGAACGTGATCCGTTCATTAATCTGGAGATGTTGCAGCGAACGGTTGAGTAACTTGTAATAATCACCTACGGTCACTCCAAAGTGTGTCCATTCAAATCCTTTCGGATGAAAGAAATGACTTGCCGTCAGCCAGCCTTCCGCCGTAGTATATCCCTCGGGAATCTCAATCGAATCCGCTTTTGCGGCCATCTCCCCACTGGTTTCCCCATTGGAAACACTGATGGCTTTGGTTACCCTTATTTCATTTTCAGGTCGGGCATCAAGCTCGACATTATACAAACCTGCCCAGTATTTCAGAGCCACTTCGTTTTCTAATGCAGAGAAGTTTTCAATCTTATGAATCGCTGAGGTACGGGGATCTGTCGGTTTTATGAGCATGTTTTCATTGCTATTTGAAAACTTCATACCCAGTTTGTGCAACCTGGCGGGTTCAGGTATCATAAATTCAAACATCATCCGTTTGCCATAGTTGTAGATCTGGTTCTTTACCACTTTATCCACCCAGCGGTATACACCCACTACGTGACCGGTACCCTTAGTATTGTCAAATCCATGTTTATTGTTCTCTTCGAACTCTTCCATGATCTTGTCAATACGCTCTTGGCGAACTTTCGTAACGATCCTGTCCAGCGCGCGGGTAGTAACTTCTTTGGCTTCGGTTACTGCCTGCCGGTTGCTTTCTTCTTTGGAATTATGGGTGGCGAAGTTGGTGCCGGTGTTGAAGGAAAGCTGAGGCCCTTTACCGCTACCATAGGTTGCCGAAAACCCGGTATTCGCTGAGAAATCTTTTGATTCCTGAAGGATACTCGCAATTTCACTCTGCATCTCATGCCGGGAACTGGTAGTAGTATCCGTTTGTTGTTCGCGTTCTGTTTCAGACGAAGTAGTAATCTGACTTTCACTCCGGCGAAGCCTGCGGGTAGATTTTTCCTTGTATTCCCTTGCCATGATGTTCTCAATATGAGCCACATCTCCTTCTACATAGCAATAGGTACTTTGCTCCACTTTCCGATAATCGGCTATGCCGATATTCTTCATGCCAAATCCGGAGGGAATAAAGGCCCCGCTTACTACACCATCACCTGGTTCTTCTGCTGCTCCCTTCATCGTCAGCGCACTACTACCTTTGAACACATGCTGCATCAGTACAGGCTCAGTCTCTGAAAAATCACGGGATAATGTAACGTTGAGTGTATAAGTTTTTCCATCTTCGAGAATAACATCACCACTTAACACGAAGCTTACCATGTTCTGGGTCAACGCAGCTGGTATATTGCTTCCCAGATAAAAAAGAAAACTTACACCGTTTACCGCCTGGAAGAATGTGTTAGAACTGATTTCAGTGCCGCCAACCGTTACCTTATAAGAACCTGACATAATATTATGAGCGAGGTTTTCAATGGTCAGCATGATAAACCAGCTTGTATTATTCCTGCGATAGGTTTTTACGCTAAAGGGTACAGGAGCACCATCGGTTAACCGGTTATTTACAGGTACGAGAACACCACCTACTTTCGCATAGGTATCCTGTTCTACTACCGTATTGTCCAGAATCGTCTGACGGAGTTGTTGGCTGTTAGAGGTAATTGCGTCAGTTATTTCCCCATAGGAACTAACAGTCTGAAGTGCTGCACCTGCATTGCTTTTACCAAATACCCGGCTTAAAGTGTTGGCCTCATCTGCGGTCAGTATACTTTCCAGTACTTCTGGTTGAATTTCTGGTTTGAAACTGAAATTGAATGATGGTATTTCCGGAGCAGGTACATTCAGGGACAGCAATGTTTCCTGCAGGCTGATCATTTCACTCTGAATATTGGAATTGCGATCGAATGTTTCCGGATTGGCCAGACTAAGTCCGGACAGGTAACTGATCCGGTTCTCCAGCATTTTTTTCCGTGTTTCCATAGCCGACAACTGGGCCTGGTATTCATCAACCAATGGTTTTATTTCCTGATTATAGGAAGCATCGGCTGATTGGTATGCGGCCTGGTATTCTTTTTGGTAATCGGATTCCAGTTTTTCGATGGTGCAGGCTAACTGTTTATTGGACTGCAATTGAATCGTAGCCTCAGCGAATTTCATATTCTTGTCATTGTACGGCATATTGGTTGCAGCCGGAACCTGCTCAGCTGTATTTTCAGTGCCTGATACTTTGAACAGCTCTTTAGGAAGTACCACTTTTGCATTAATCACGTCCTGGTATACTTCTTCGGTACCGTCATACACGGAAAGAATATGGTTCAGGTGTAAAAACTGCATGAGTGTTTCTTTGGCGTAGAAATCTTTCTGAGTTACCACCTGGTAGATCAGGTTATCCCAGAGTCTGGATTCATTGTTCCATACTGGATTTACCAATGCCCTGCTCGTGTTGATCTTTTCATCGAATTCTGCTTTGGATACCCTGGCTTTATTCCTGGCGACCCATACAGCTAATTCGTAGAATAAAGGCACTGCAGCTTTCAGCGATTCCTCCGTTTCTATGGTGAGCGGAAGGCTGGCCGGATTTGCGCAAAGCATTTGCAAAGTGGTTGTAGCATTTACGCGGGAATCAAAAACGCCGATCTGTGTATTAGTTCTGAATATGAACCTCCGGTTTTTGTTTTTTGGATCAGAAAGCTCCGGGTTACGCATGGTGGCAAACCGAAACAGCGTTTGTGAAATATTATTTATTGTATTTAAATTGTCGTTTGACATTCTTTTCTATTTATTAATTATGTAATCTTTTTATTACAGGATTGGTCAAATCCTGCGGACTGTTGGCCCGGAATCTCCCGTGGCAGATTAACAGACTATGTAATTCTCCATGGTGTATTGCGGGATTTACATCTCATTTTTTTAGGGTGGCTGAGAACTAACATACCACCACATACAGGAAAGATCTTTTGACTGTTCATTTGCTTTGTTTTAGGGTAAAAGGTTCCCTTTACCTGTTTGTACAGGCATTTGCACATCTGGCAATAGGATTTTTTACTTCAGTAAATAATGTGTGGTAACCCCTGCGGCAATGATTGCCAAACCGGAAATGAGTTTTGATTTGAATTTTTGCTTCCGCAATTGTTTTTTATAAAAACTGTTCTGATCCAGTAATACTTGTTGCTGTGCGATACTTTCAGTAAAAGATTGCTTAAGCCCGTTGTAAAGGACATGGTGCAATTGTATGGTGCTGTCTTTCAGCAAAAGTTGCTGTTGCTGGCTGCTTATGATACTATCACATAAACTTTCCTCTGCCTGAATGGTATTATTCAGCAGCACCACTTTTTCTTTCAGCGTATCACAATCAGCCAGCCGCAGCGCTGTATCGGTAGCAGCCGTTTTCTTCGTTGCCAGATCATGCGTGATGATCTGCAGCTTACGGCTATTTATTCTGGTTGCAGACAACTCATCTTTCAATGATTGAATTTCTTCAACCAACAGTATGTTTTTTTGGTTCATATTTTCTATTAGTAAATGAACCTGTTTTTCCTGTGCAGCGACTTTTTGTTCCAGCTTTTTCGCGGAACCGGGGTTTGCAGTTAAAGACAGGTTTTCACTTGCCGCGCTTTTTCTAAATAAAACAGACAGCGCTATTCCGATCACTAATCCGCATATAACCAATGCGATTTCTTTTACACGTTTCATAGTTTGATTTTTTTCAGGTTGTTAATTCTTTTTTCTCCAATGAATAACCAAAGCATCCGGCTCCTATCATGCTGGCAAATGTGTAGAACATATACTCAGGCACATCTTTACCAAAAAACTGTCTGGCTGCCCAGCTAATGATGATTACGAGAATAAATAATGCTGTGGCAAATTCACGAAGACTGAAATTTCCGTTCTTGTCTTTAAAGAGTTGTTTGATGAAAGTATTCATAAGGTTTATTTTATTTCATTAATCGGGCGTATAATCCCTGAGCCAGGTTTTTACATCAAAGGATGGACAGGCTTTGGTTACACCCGGAAAATCACGATGCCCCTTTATTTCGGCAAGCGGAAAGCGTGATGCGAGTTCCCGTAGTTTCAGATACAATGCTTTTTTTTGTTCCGGTGTTCGGTTGTCGAGAGGCTTATTGTTGCCATCAATACCTCCGATATAAGAAATATGTATAGAAGGCTGATTGTTATTTTTTACGCCATTCGCCACCAGGTCTTCCGACAGCAATTGAACAATCTCTCCGTTTCTTCGTATGATATAATGATAGCCCGGATTTTTCCATCTTTTCTGTTCTTTCCAATAGCGAACGATGTTTTCCACTTTGGCTTCAGGAGGGGTGGCGGTGCAATGCACTACGAGGTATTTGATGGTACGTTTCATTTGTTGTTATCAGTTATTGACAACACAAACATACTATGGTGGAGAGGGGGTACTGTCCGTTTTGAGCAGGTAAAGACCTGTTTCTACATGTAATTGTATGTATATGCGGGATGAGGAAGAAAGAAGAAGAAACAAGTAGAAATGAGTAGATAGATGTTAAAAAAAAACCGCCTCAAAAGGCGGCTTACAAATTTTTATATGGTTAAAGCTTTTATGAAACCCGGTCATAATCACCAGGCATTCCCAGTTGATCAAAAATAATCCCCACCTGTTTTACACTGTAAAACCGGCCCTCGCGTTTTCCAATTTTTTCGAGATGAGGTTTCAGCCACCGGTTCATGGTGCGCACACTGATCTCATACAAAGCAGCCAGCTCGCCAATGCTGTACACTTTTACTTCCACCGTCTTTCTTGCGTTGCTCATTGTCATTATCATGTTTAAATACTTTTCAAATGGGTTGGTTCACCATACAATTCCAGAAACTCTGATTCCAGCATACAAAACAGTGCTGATATGCCACTGATATGCTGTTGTAATTGGTGCTGGCATTTGTCCATTAATTGCCGTATCCGTTTTGGTTCTTCAATAGCAATGTCCAGTTCTGCTGGTTCCCTCCGGCGAATGTTCAGTTGATTAAACTGCTGCTCCTGGTATCTTTTCTGATTCGGGGTAAGCAATCCCAGATCATCCGCCCGATAGAGCAAGGAGATCATGGAGACTTTCCATTTTTGTTTTAGCTCTCCCAATAGTGGTATGCTGATCCCGTTTTCCAGTTCTTTCCGGATATAGCGCTCTGGCATTAAAAAGGATGCGGCAAATTCATTGGCTTCATGCGAAATATCCCGGTCATGCGGAACTTTGCAAAATGTATGCATAATAAAATGACCCAACTGATAAGCCAGCGAAAAACGTTGCCGGTCGCCCAACAGGGATGCATTCAGAAAAATGACCGGATATTTTTCGCGTACCAGTACATTTTTACTATCCACTCTTTCGGTGCCAAAATCAAAGGACTGAATGAGTATTCCTTTTTCTTCCAGTAATTCCGCCATATCCGGAATCTCCGCTGTTTTTATTTTCCAGACTTGCCGCAACCGTAAAGCAATAGCGGAAGGCCTTAGTTCATCCGTTACTTCAAATACAGGAATTACAGGTGCTGCAAGCTTTACCAGCGTAATCAGTTTTTCTAATTGTAAACGCATGATATTGATCTGCGCTTCAATCGGGCTGATAATAGAGGCAGGCACCTTTTCCCGTTTGCGGTAGGCCAGGCTGAGTGGTAACACCTCGCCGGTTTGAAAGAAAAAAGAAACCGGGTATCCGGTGGCTGTAGCAATACCCGCTAAGGTTTCATCCGACACTACTGAATCACCGTTTTCCAGGCGCGATAAATTCACTTTATTGGTGCCAGCCATTTCAGCCAAAGCCTGCTGGGTAAGCCCCCTGGACTCGCGGGCCAGTAATATCATCTTTGGATTGACGGAATTTCTCATCTGTTTCCAAATTTAATACTTAGTTGTAAAATATCAAAATAAATTTCAAATAAATTAATGAACAAATTATGTATTGATAATCAATAATTTGTATTAGCTAATATAATTAGTAATTTTATATAAACGAGTGCCTCCCAGAAAAAAATCTAACTTATTGTTTTTCGAAACAACCGAGGTCGGGCAGCCCCACCGGGCGTGGTTTTCCATCCAGATCAGTGGATACACCTGCATTGCTGCCTTTATTGATTGCAGGAGAAGCGCTTTGTAATCGGAAGTCGTAATAATTGCGGGAAGTATTGATACTGTCAAATAGAGGAGTCTGGTTATTGATGATTTGTGTACTCGTGATATTGGCCGGTACAGCCTGTACTTTCCATAGTATATTATCAAAACTAACCGTAAAGGGACCCGAACCATTTTTCAGCACTACCACTTCATCATTCACCAACCCATTCTCTCCCCAGAAAATACAATTGCGAAAAGCGGCGGTAAGATCGGCCGTGGCGCCATTGGCAAAATTGGTTAGCGTGAGTACCGGGTCTTTATGTTCGATAAACCGGTTGGCATAGGTTGCTACGGTACAATGGGTAAACTGATAATTCCCTCCTTTAGCGAGCAAGAGGTTTTTACCACAATTGGTCACAAGACAGTTACGGGCGCGAATACTGGAATTGAGTGCAACGATGCCGGCATCATAAGCATTATCGATTACCGATTCATTGAGAATGAGCTTGGGGTTTGCATTGGTGGAAGGATCGGTAAGACCAATGCCCTGAAATGCATTCCTGATCACTGCATAATTCAATACATTGTCTTTCGACGAAGCCTGAAAGAAAATGCCCGGCCAGCTTGCAGGAAAATTGGCATAAGGTTCATCCATCCTGTCGCCGCGGAAGTACACGCGGTCGATGGTATCCTTTAATCCATTTACCTGTAGGGTGCCATTGATCACAATGGGAGCATCTGCATGTATATAGATGCGACAGCCTTTGTTAATGGTAAGTTGCGTATTGGCATTTACCTGCAGCGAACCCAGTATTACATAGGGCAGGTCATTATTCCAGGTTTCATTAGCGGCAACAATTTTATTGCGGAAGAAATGCGCATTCTGCCCCCATGCTTCCAGTTGTACCTTACGGGTATTGCCATTATAACTGATCTCAATGCTGTCGCGGAGAATAAAAGGAAGGTTAGCTGCCGATGGATTTACATTCACCTGTGCAAACACCATTACACTATCGTTGGCATTTATTTCCACATCACTGAATTGGGTTCCGGTGGTTCCGTCGAGGTTTAGTTTGTATACAGACGCTGCACCTCCCATCAGTTTTACCGAAGAAAGCCGGAGTTTCTGGTTGTTATCATTGATGATGGCAAATTTCCGGTAGGTGGAACCGGTTGTAACAAATACCGTATCGAATTTAAGGGTGTCAGCGGTGAGTATTACCCGTGCATCCCGCGAGCTGGTAAAGGAATCTTTTTTACATGCGGCTAGCAGCAGTAATACGATAAGCGAAGCTGACAACAGGTATTTCATTGTTTAAAAATAAAACTTAGCCACCAAAAGCAGAAATAAACTGTTTATGTATTAAGAAGATCGCATTAAATGCTTTTTAGCGGGAGGCAATGCAAAGGGCCGCCAATTTTAATGTTACATTACCGGCTTTTAGTAATTCGTGTCCGCAGGCTTCGAATGTGGCACCCGTTGTTACTACATCATCCACCAACAGGAGCGTTTTTCCCTCAACAAGTCCGGGATCCGGCACTTCAAATTTTCCTTCCATATTTTGCCATCGCTCCACTCTTCCTTTCCGGGTTTGTGTGGCGGTATGCATGGGTCGTATCACACAATGCTCCCATACCGGTATTTGAAGCACTTTTGCCATGCCTTTACACAGCATGGTTGCCTGGTTATAACCTCTTTTCTTCTCCTTATTGGCAAATAAGGGCAGGGGCACTAATGCATCCGCAGCAAATCTTCCTGATTGTAAGAGCGATGCTCCCATCATAGTACCGAGCTGTATGCCCAGTTCTTTATTTCCTTTGTACTTGAACTGGTGCATCAGGTCCTGCATCAGTGATTCTTTCGTAAAATAAAATTGTGCAGTGCCGGCTTCGAGCGGTAACCGCCCCCTGAAAATATTTTCACAAGGATTGCCGGGATAATTTTCAAAATTCGTTTCGGGCATAGCGGCCAGGCACCGGATACATAATTGTCCGGCAGCACCGGGTATAGCCACACCACATCCTATACAGTTGTGCGGAAAAAATAAATGAAACAACGAATCTTTTACTTCGCGAAGGAGGGTCATACGGATTAAACTAAATGGCCGGGTAGCCGTTAAAAAATATTTTCAGCGCTGCAAAGCTAAAACAGATATTTATATAATTCTTCCACGCGGCCCATCATGACCACGTCAATCCCGAATTTTTGTTTGGACAGGCCTTTCTGGTTATACCGCGAAACGATGATTTTTTCAAATCCCAGTTTCTCTGCTTCGGCGATCCGCTGATCAATACGGTTTACGGCCCTTATTTCACCGCTTAACCCTACTTCGCCGGCAAAACAGATATGAGGAGAGAGTGGCGCATCTTCGTACGAAGAAAGCAAAGCACATAATACAGCCAGGTCAATCGAAGGATCTTCTACTTTAATGCCACCGGCAATATTTAGGAATACATCTTTCATCCCAAAATGAAAGCCTCCTCTTTTTTCCAGCACTGCGAGCAATAACTGTAACCTTCGCAAATCAAAACCACTCACGGTACGTTGAGGTGTGCCATACACCGATTGCGTTACGAGCGCCTGCACTTCGATCAGTAATGGGCGTATACCCTCGATAGTAGCTGCAATGGCAATCCCACTCAGTTGTTCTTCCTTTTGTGTAATCAGTATCTCACTCGGATTCAGCACGCCTCTCATTCCTTTATCTGTCATTTCATAAATGCCCAGTTCAGCCGTGCTGCCAAACCGGTTCTTCAACGTGCGCAATATCCGGTATGCATAATGGCGGTCGCCTTCAAACTGAAGCACCGTGTCCACCATATGTTCCAGTATCTTGGGACCGGCGATCACTCCGTCTTTCGTAATATGCCCGATGAGGAATACCGGTGTATTGGTCTCTTTGGCAAAACGCTGAAACTCGGCAGCACACTCCCGAATCTGTGATACACTTCCGGGAGAAGAATCAATAAACGAAGTGTGCAAGGTTTGCACCGAGTCAACGATAACAAGCTGAGGCTTCAGTTTTTTTATTTCCTGGAAAATAATCTGTGTGGAAGTTTCCGTAAGCAAATAGAAATCTTCATTGGAAAGCCCAAGGCGGTCTGCCCGCATCTTGATCTGTTGTTCGCTTTCTTCACCGCTTATATACAGCACGGAACAGTTTTTCAACCAAAGACCATTTTGTAAAAACAAAGTGGACTTACCAATTCCTGGTTCACCGGCTACCAATACCAGGCTGCCCGCAACGATACCGCCTCCCAATACCCGGTTGAGTTCGGTATCAGAAGTAACCAGTCTTTTTTCTTCACCACTTTTTACTTCGTTGAGGGATACCGTGCGGCTGTTCCGTTTATCTTTTGTGTATTCTTTCCAGTCGGTAGTTGTTTTTGTATTGTCTTTATGCACGGGCTCTTCTACAAAACTATTCCATTCATTACACGAAGGACACTGGCCCACCCACTTCACACTTTCATATCCGCAATGCTGGCAAAAAAAAGAAGTCTTGATCTTACTCATGAATAATCTACCCGTTTATCAGTAATGGCTGCATTTATCTTTTTACAGCATTACCAGATGTAGTGCGGTAAAATTAAATCATTGCATCTTTATTGATGAAGTAAGATTGAAGCAGAAGAAATCTTTGTTTGGTTGAATGAAATTGATGGGATCGTGATGTGGAAGTATAGAAAATAACAGAAGTTGGAACGATTATTTCTTAAATGTAAAAAGGGTCAATCTTTCGATTGACCCCCTTACTTACTAACCCATTAAATTCTATTGCTAAGTTACAATTATGCCCCACATTTCAAAATAAATTTTTGCCCTTGTGTATAACTAAAGACACCTGTCAGCCCTAAAAAACCACTTAATATGTATAAAAATAAAACTTCGTAAATAATTGAATTGTAATTATTTATATAACTTTTTTGAATGAACAACCGCAGGGCACGAATTTATTTTTTATTAATTTCAAATTTAAAGAATGACAAAAAGACGTAAAAATCAGGCCAGGAAAAAATGGTAATAAATTTGATAGATTTCATACAAAAAACTGGAAAAAAATGATAATGGATAATCAGATTTTTATGGTTTCCCTGCTTTTTTTGGGCCTTAGTTTCGTGGTGTCGGCCATCCTTAAAAGCAAGTTTACCAAGTATAGTAAAATACCCCTTTCGAACGGTCTGTCGGGCAGGGAAATAGCCGAGAAAATGCTCCGGGAAAATGGGATATATGACGTAAAAGTTACTTCCGTAGAGGGTTTTCTTACAGACCATTACAATCCCGAAAAAAAGACGGTGAACCTGAGTCCGGAAGTGTATAATGGCACTTCAATTTCCGCAGCCGCAGTAGCAGCCCACGAATGCGGGCATGCGGTGCAGCACGCCACCCAATATGGGCCCCTGGTCTTCCGGAGCAAAATGGTACCTGCCGTACAGATCAGTTCTATGCTGGTCAACTGGATTCTTCTGGCAGGTATGATCATGCTGGCGGTGTCGAAAAACCCGACTGTTTTATTAATAGGTATCATTGTAATGAGTGTAACGGTGCTTTTTACCCTTATCACGTTGCCGGTAGAATTTGATGCCAGCAAAAGGGCTCTTGCCTGGCTCGACAGGACCAATGTGACCAATCGGGAAGAATATCCCAAAGCAAAAGATGCCCTGAAATGGGCGGCCACTACTTACGTAGTTGCAGCATTGGCTGCAGTGGTACAACTGATTCAGTATATAATGATATATGCCAACAGCCGCGACAGAAGCTAACATAGGTTAGTTTTTTTTAATCTAATTTTTCCACAGTCATGCAGCATTCTGCATGGCTTTTTTGTTTATAATAGATAGTATATTTTCTATTGCTATTTATGTAAACAAAAATCACACACACAATGAGAAATCTGAAACTACTATTGCTGGCGGGTTGGCTGCTCTCGTTCCTTCCTGCAATAGCCCAAAACCGCGAAGTGACCGGAAAGGTCCTTGATGCTAATGGTTTACCATTAAACGGTGCCACAGTATCTGTAAAAAATGTAAAGGGAGGTGCAGTGGCAGGCGCTGATGGATCGTTCAAAATCAATGCTGCTCCTAATGCCACACTCATCATCAGTGCAGTAGGGTACGAACCTCAGGAAATTGCGTTGGGTACTCAAACTACGGTGATGGTAAAACTAAACCTGGATGCCCGCGCCGGCAATCTGAGCGAGGTGGTGGTAACCGGTACAGGTACTGCAACCAGTAAAAGGAGATTGTCCTTTGCGGTGGAATCCATCTCGGCTGAGAAACTGCCGAAAGTTCCGACTTCAGATGTAGGGTCAGCACTTGTCGGTTTTGTGCCAGGGGCACAGATTTCACAAATTAATGGTAGCCCCGGGTCGCCAATTAATATCCTTTTACGTGGTATAAACTCTGTTACATCAGGTACAGCTCCCATTATTTTATTGGATGGGGTAGAGGTGAAAGGTACAAGTCTGCAAAATTTTGATCTCAATAGTATTGAACGTATTGAAATTGTACAAGGAGCAGCTGCATCTACCATCTATGGTGCACAGGGAGCCAATGGGGTAATTCAGTTATTCTCTAAAAGAGGGAAAGCCGGTAAAGTAAATATTGAAATTGCTTCCAGTATTGCTGTCAGCGAAATGCTAAACATTGGCAAAGTACAGAAATCACGCTTCCATTCTTTCAATACCAATGCTAATGGTGAAGTGGTGGATGGCAGCGGCACCCCGCTTTCTTTTGATCCGGTTACAGGATCATACCTCACTAACCCGGTATTCAATCTGATCTCTTCTACCAGTGTCGCTAATAAAGAGTATAACAAGAACCTGCAGTTTTATGATCATTATAAAATGTTTTTCCAGAAGGCAAACACATTCAATAATTCTATAAACATCAATGGTGGCAGCGATAAATTTGATTTTAGTTTTATTATTTCAAACTCAAATCAAGAAACTGTTTTTAAGAATAATGGTGATTTCAGGCGTTCAAATGTGAATGCTAATATTGGGGTAGAACTCGCAAAAAATCTGAAATTCCGTACCAATACACAACTAGTTTACATTCGTAATACCCAGTTGGATCCGGATGGCCGAAATATGTTTTATGCGATCAATAATTCCCGGCCATTTGCCAACTATGAACAAAGAGATGCATTGGGATTATACTCACCATATTTCGGTGATGCCGTAGGTGTGAATGGATATAACTTCAATTATATTACCGAAAATGCCAAAGTGCTGGATAAAACAATTGATATAGTTCAAATACTAAACTTGAATTATAAATTTCCACGCTTTGCTGAGATTGATGCCAAATATGCCTTGAACCGTAGTAATTATAATAGCCACTTTGAAATCGGGGAGCAAAGCCTGAGCGAAGGAGCTGCATTCTGGGATTATTGGGCAGAATGGTATTCACCCCGTACATCCTATGGCGTACCGGCCTCATCCAGCGAATCAGGTGAAATCAACGACCGGCAAAACATAGTTACGTCTCATAACTTTATTAGCACGGCTACTCTGAAATTCGATTTCCAAAAAGATTTTGGACTGAAAATACCCATAACTTCCACCACATACTCGGGATGGGATTACCGCAAAACGATCACCACTGATTTTATCACCTATGGAACGGATGCGCCTAGTTTTTCACCTTACAGGGCGTCTGATATGGCCAATTACAAAATAGAGCGTGACTATTTCGAACAATTCACCACTTATGGAGTTTTTCTGACACACAAATTTGAATATAAAGATTTCGCCGGCATTGGTGGAGGCTTTCGGAGTGACTTTTCATCAGCATTCGGGCGAGGATCAAAAGCAGCCGCCATGTATCGTGGAGATGCTTACGTGCGGATCAGCAGTTTTGATTTTTGGAAGAACAGCAAACTCTATAATGTGATCAAAGAGTGGAAGCTTCGCACAGCATATGGTGAAGCAGGCGTACAACCCAAGCCCTATGATCGATTTCCCATTCTGCAACCGCGTGTACTGGGAACACAAAGTACACTTGCAGACAATATAGTTTCTCAAAACCCAGATCTGAAATTATCTATTGTAGCGGAACTGGAAATTGGTACAGACCTCTCGCTGAATTTATCAAAAGGTAATTGGCTCAAGAACCTGAATTTTTCCTTTAGCTGGTGGAAAAGAAAAGCTAACGATGGATACCTTGCAGTAGATGTAGCACCAAGTTTGGGTATAGGTCGCCAGCTTACCAATGCATTTGATATCAAATCAGATGGTATTCAGGCTTCTTTAAATCTTGCAGTACTCAGCACGAGGAAATTTAACTGGAATTTCACCACCAATTTCAGCAAACAGAAATCCATTATTGATCGTGTAGCTGGCAATTCTGAAATCATTATTCCCTCTGCGGCTGGTAGCTCACAATATGTTATTCGTGCTGGAGAGAAGATCGGTCAGTTATATGGTTATTTATTCCTTACTGATGTGAACCAACTGGATGACAATAAAAATCCTTTTATTCCGGTGGCAGATCAGCCCAACTGGGAAGTGGCCAGCAACGGATATGTGGTAAATAAAACCACCAAACAGCCCTTTGCCACTGCCTCCCGATACTCATTGGGCGATCCAAACCCCAAGTTCAATATGTCCTTTATCAATGAACTGAGCTATAAAGGGTTCCTGAATTTTTCCTTCCAGTGGGATTGGATCTATAAGAGCAATTTGTATAACCAGACCAAAGAATGGATGTACCGAGATGGTATTCACAAAGACTATGCTGTGCCCATTGCCATCAATGGCCAGACAGAAGCCTGGACCGCTTTTTACCGTGGAGCCTATGCTGTTCGCCAGGCCAATGGAACCAAGAGTTATTTTATGGAAGATGCATCATTTCTGCGCTTACGTAACATATCCATTGCATTTGACGCAGCACATTTCCTGAAAATAAAAGGTCTTAGCCGTTTGCAACTGGTACTCAGTGGCAGAAACCTGGTGACCATCACGGACTATACCGGCATGGATCCCGAGGTAAGCTCTGGCACTGTGAACTCTGCGTTTGACCGTGGTGTGGATCACAATACCATTCCCAACGTAAAGACCTTCCAGGCCGGACTTAAAATTGGTTTCTAACATCTAAAACCTGAAAAAAATGAAACGAAATAAATTAATACTGGCTGTGTTTGCCACAGCGATACTGGCAACAGGCTGTAAAAAGGATCTGACCATTGCCAACCCCAATAACCCTTCTCCTGAATCTTTGAACAGTGAGACTGGTATCATCAGTTTTGCGTCTGGCGGTGTTTACATCAATGGCTTTAAAACCCTCAAATATACCGATGGTGTTTTTGGTCCCTTCTGGAGCGGTGCCACTGGTTTTCATGAACTAATGGGAGATGTAGTGGGTGCAGATGCAGCCAATGCATTTCTCAATCAATTGGGATGTCCGGAGAAAGTAGTACATGATGATGCCACCACTGTACTCAACCCTAACTCACCCAATAAACAGATCGCATTGATCAGGCAGGCCAACAACAATCAGCAGGCCGGCAACAATTTCTTGTATTATGAGTGGGCCTATATGTACAACCTTATCAGCTCCTGCAACCTGCTGCTCGAAAAAGTGGACGGTGTATCATTCATAGGTGATGCTGCTTCCAAGCGTGCTGCTATCAAAGCATGGGCGTATTGGTGGAAGGGTTTTGCTTATAGCCGTATCGGTTCTATATATTATGCCGGGCTGATCAATAATAGCTATCAGCAAACCAATAATGCGTATGTTACCAAAGAAGCGATTATCACGGAAGCAAACGCCAACTTTGATAAAGCAGTACAGGCGGCCAATGCAGCTCCCAGCGCTGCAGAGTTCACAGCCACCTGGGAGCGCATCATTCCCGGCTTTTGCCAGACAGGCCGTGGGTTGCCGTTGTCACCCGCCGAGCTGTTGCGTAATGTAAATACCATGAAAGCCAGAAATATTCTGGTGAATAAAACAGTAACGGATATGACCGCTGCAGATTGGAATAGTATCCTCACACTGACTAATGCCGGCATCACATCCTCTGATAATATTTTCACTGTTCGTACCGATGCACGGGGTGATCTCTTCTCCGCCAACCAACTGATTATGGGAAGAACACAATCCAATATTCCTGGTGGCGCTACTTATAAGCTCAGTGAAAGATGGGTACAGGAGTTTAAAACCGGCGATCAGCGAAAAGCACAGAATGTAATTCAGGGGACTCCTTATCTCGGGCAAGCCGACAGGGGCAATGCACATTTCACACGCTTTGCATTGGTTGATGGTGGAACAGGCCTCTCCGGTGTGGCAATTTATGCCAACACAGCTACCAGTGAATATGAAATGCATCTTGCGGGCGATTATGAAGAAAATATGCTGATGCGTGCCGAAGCATTGATCTACACTAATCAGATCAATCCGGGACTTGCACTGATCGACCAGGTTCGCAACTTCCAGGGAGCCGGACTCGCAGCCGTATCTGGTACGGGCCTCACGCTTGCTCAGGCGAAAGAAGAACTTCGCCGTGAACGCCGTATCGTTTGTGCTTTCCGTGGTATTTCATTTTATGATGCACGCCGCTGGAAAGTGATCGACCCCATTTCATTGGGTGGTGGCAGAACGGGTTGTGTGGCACTCAAAAACACCGGGGTAGTTAGCACCAATGCTACCATTGAGTATAACTATCTTGATTATTGGGATGTTCCCGGTAATGAGCTTACGTATAACCCTCCGGGTGCAGGCAGTGCGCCTGTGGTGAACCCGAAACAATAATATGAGCAAGTGAAATAAAAAAGAGGCTGTCCGCAAGGACAGCCTCTTTTTTATTTCAGGCAGTGATCAGATTTTTATCTCTTCATCATGCTGATCAAAGAATTTGTATTCGGTAAGATGATAACTGGTATCCTGTTCCAGTCTTGTCTTTTGTCCAAACTTTCTTTTCCATTTGGCCATTTTCGTGCTCCAGGGCCATCCTTTGGTGAGGTAGGCATACAGGATGGGATGTACCACCAGTTTCAGATTGGTGTTCTTATGTGTTACCAGATAACTGAGGTTCTTTTCAATTTCATCTTCCAGCAGCAGGGTGGACGATATTTTTCCGGTGCCATTACAACTGGGGCATACTTCCTGTGTATTGATATTCATTTCTGGCTTCATCCGTTGCCGGGTGATCTGCATGATACCGAATTTTGAAATCGGAAGTACGGCATGCTTGGCCCTGTCGGGATTCATGAATTCTTCCATTTTCTCCACCAGCTTCCGTTTATTTTCCGGCAGCTTCATATCAATGAAATCGATTACAATGATACCGCCCAGGTCTCTCAACCGGAGCTGGCGGGCAATTTCTTCAGCAGCTTCCAGGTTGGTCTCCATGGCATTCTGCTCCTGATTATTGCTTACACTTTTATAACCGCTGTTCACATCAATAACATGCAATGCTTCTGTATGCTCAATGATAAGGTAGGCGCCGCTTTCGAGATTGACGGTTTTTCCAAAGGAGGATTTTACCTGTTTGGTAATGCCAAATGAATCAAAGATGGGGGAGCCATTTTGATAGTAGGAAACGATATCGGCTTTTTCCGGAGCGATGCGCTGGATATAGCTTTTTGTATCAGCAAATATGTTCCGGTCATTGACCACAATGCGGTTGAAATCTTCATTGAGGAGATCGCGGAGCATACTGGTGGTCTTGGTTTGCTCACTCAGAATTTTGGCGGGGGCCACCGCACCTTTCAGGTTTTGCTGAATAGTTTGCCACATGGCTACGAGTGCTGAAAGATCTTCATGCAGTTCAGCCGTATTTTTTCCTTCGGCAGCAGTGCGCACGATTACGCCAAAATTTTTTGACTTAATCGCTTCCACGATCTTCTGCAGTCTTTTTCTTTCTTCGGAAGAGTGGATCTTCCGGGATACTGCAACAATATCATTGAATGGAGTGAGTACCACAAAGCGTCCGGGGAGTGATATTTCACAACTCAGACGGGGCCCTTTGGCGGCGATCGGCTCTTTCAATATCTGCACCAGCACATTGGGTTTACCACCCAGTACTTCATTGATCTTTCCGGTTTTTACGATCTCTGGCTCAATGGTGAATTTGGAGAAATCGAGCCCCTGTTCACTTTTGTCGTTCATGCAGATCGTGGTAAACTTCAGCAGGGAGCGGGCATAGGGACTCAGGTCAGTATAGTGAAGGAAAGCATCTTTCTCAAAACCAACATCCACAAATGCAGCATTCAGCCCTGGAATCAGTTTTTTGACTTTTCCCAGATATAAGTCTCCCACGGCAAAACGTGCATCGCTTTTTTCGCTGTGCAGTTCTACCAGTCGTCTGTCTTCCAGCAGGGCAATTTCCACGCCCTGGGGAGCTGCGTTAATAATAAGTTCTTTGTTCATTACAGCTTACATAAATGAATCACCTTAGTGCTGCTGTAAACACCAGTTGTCCGTATGGAATGCGGGGCTGTTTCTACAGGGTATTTTGCTGCGATAAGGGATGGAGAATTTTTCAGGTACCCCTTTAGGGCAAACTTTACGGCAAACAACCGGTGGACTGAAAAGGTTCAACATATTAAACAGGTTTCAAACGCAGAAAGAGAAACCCCTTTTTAGCGTTTGAAACCATTTGAACCCGGAAACCTTATTTGTTTCTTTTCTTATGACGGTTCTTTCTCAGTCTTTTTTTACGCTTGTGCGTCGCAATTTTATGACGCTTCCTTTTTTTACCACAAGGCATACTCAAATAATTTTTTAATGACGTGTATAAATAAAATACGTTTTATGTTCACGGTACTGGTTCATCACCGTACCGAATAAACCTACTTTTTAAGCAATGTGATCCGTTCCTGTATTGCTTTCTTTACTTCAGGGGCCAGCTCCAGTTGCAGGCACTTTTCATAATTCAGCGTTGCATTTTGCTTATCACCGGTTTGGTCATACACTTCTGCCAGCAGCAGGAGCGCATCCGGATAAGCGGGATTCAGCTTATTTACAGTTTGTAAACGGTTGATCGCTTTTTCATATTGTCCCGATATCAGCAGACCGCGTACCAATGTCATCTGTGCATAGATATTGGTGCTGTCTTTCTCCACTACTTTCCTGATCTTTTGGATTCCCTCCATGGGCATTTCAGAAATACCACCAAAAAGATAACAGGCACCCAGGCCTACCTGGGCAGAATCATTACCGGGATTAATCTTCAAAGATCGCTCAAACAAGTCTTTGGCCTGTAGTGCTTTCCACTGCCTTACAGCGTCAGTTTCTTCAGATTGCAGGTTATCCAAAAACAGTTGGGCGGCAAAGGTGAGGCTTTTTTCCGAATTTTCCAATCTGGCTGCTTCAGCGGTATACCAGGCGTATGGTTCAAAAATGCGGGCTGAATCGCCCCAAAAGCGCGCTAATTGATGGAAAACATGCAGTTGCTGGTCTTTCAGGTCTCCCCGGGTGATCGAATTTTCCAACAAATTGATTCGGGACACTTGCTGAGCGGAAAGTCTTTTCCGGGCTACCATGAGCATGGTATCCACTGAAAAGGCTTGAATACCAGGGGAATGGTTGTGACCGTCATCGGCGCTGTGCGCGACGGGGGATACCGGTTTTTTTTCTGGCACAGTGCGGCCAAACAAAAAAAGGGCGCCGGTAATTACCAGGCCTGCCAATAAGGTGATCCATTGAGGTTTCTTCACAATAAAAAATTCAGGTGGCAAAGTTACCCCAAACACAACGAAACCGGAAGATAAAATGCAGAGCAGAAAAAACGCCTAACCGGGATTGTTTGAATTGGTCAGGCGGAGGGCGAAAAAATTATTCCCCGTCGTCGCCGGGACCCGTATCGGGTTTGGGCTCCTTTAATTTTTTGACTTCTGCCACAAATTCTTTGGCAGGCTTAAATGCAGGAATATAATGTTCAGGAATATGCACCGCCACATTTTTTTTGATATTACGTCCAATCTTTGCGGCTCTTTTTTTGGTAATAAAACTGCCAAAACCACGTATGTAAATATTTTCGCCTGAAGCAAGCGTGTCCTTCACTTCCTTGAACATAGTTTCAAGAGTTACAAGCACATCTACTTTAGGAATGCCTGTTTTTTCAGAAATCTGATTTACCAGGTCGGCTTTTCTCATAAGTTGCAGGTTTTTGTGAATTTACGAACACCAATTTATGACAAAATAATATGATTGTCAACTAAATAGGCTAATTTTTTTTCAATTATCGATTTTCATACCGCCTGAAATGACGGATATTTAACCTCCCGGACCAACACTTTACATATAAATGAAAAAAAACAACCATATATCGGAAAATAAAATCTTTCAAAAAGGACTGCTGGACTGGAACAAGCGGTACAACGTCCGGCAAATGCCCTGGAAAGGGGAAAAAGATCCCTATAAAATATGGCTGAGTGAGATCATCCTCCAGCAAACCCGGGTAGAGCAGGGACTGAGCTATTATAGCAACTTCGTAACCGCTTTTCCCGATATTCATAAACTGGCAGGTGCTTCAGATGAAAAAGTGTTTAAGTTATGGGAGGGCCTTGGGTATTATTCCCGTTGCCGCAACCTGCTTTTTACTGCCCGTTATATTTCCGCTGAACGAAAGGGGAAATTCCCGGACACCTATGATGACATTCGCTCATTGAAAGGAATTGGTCCCTATACGGCCGCCGCTATTTCATCCTTTGCGTTCAACCTGCCCTATGCAGTAGTGGATGGTAATGTATACCGGGTATTGGCAAGGTATTTTGGGCTTAGCACCCCTACTGATAGTAATGCAGGGAAAAAGGCATTCAATGAACTGGCTAATGCTGTGTTGGATAAAAAGAACCCGGGGATTTACAATCAGGCCATTATGGATTTTGGCGCCGTTGTTTGTAAACCTGCCGCACCACTTTGCGTTTCGTGCGTATTCAGAAAAACATGTTTGGCTTTTAATACCGGCAGGGTATTACAATTGCCCGTAAAGGAAAAAAAGACAAGTATACGGAAAAGATGGATGTATTACCTGGTGGCCGAATACAGAGGCCAGGTGGCTATACAACAACGTACGCAAAAAGATATCTGGCAGGGACTATTTGAATTTCCATTGGTGGAGACCGGGGCGGCAACAGAAAGAGATGACCTGATCAGTCTGATAAGCTCATTGCCCTGGCTCCGGCAAACTGGGTTTGAGGTATACAGTGTGTCTGCTTTGTATAAACAACAATTATCGCATCAACTGATCGCGGGACAATTTGTACACCTGAAACTGAAGAAAAAACCAATAAGTAACGGGACATTGATGCAGTGGGTGAAAAAAGATGAATTGAAAAAATTTGCCTGGCCCCGTTTCATTAACCAATACCTGGAAAATAATGGCGCTGTACAAAGTCTGATATGATTGTTAAATAAGTGATACAGGGTTAATTTTTGTTGTTTGACCCTTAAAAAGAATTTAACTTTAAGCAGCAGTGAAATTAATCCGGCGGCATAACAACTAAATGTCAATAATATGAGAGGCGTAAACCGAGTCATGCTGATTGGTAACCTGGGTAAAGACCCGGATGTGCAACACCTGGAAGGGAACATTGCAGTAGCCAAATTTCCGCTTGCCACAACGGAAACCTTTAAAGACCGCACGGGAAAACTGGTATCTCAAACGGAATGGCATACCGTAGTACTCTGGCGTGGCCTGGCCGAACTGGCCCAGAAATACCTCCATAAAAGCAGCCTGGTTTATATCGAAGGCCGCCTTCGCACCCGCAGTTGGGATGATAAAGACGGTAACAGAAAATTTGCCACCGAGATCGTGGGAGACAACCTGATCATGCTTGACAAACGGATGGATAGCGGCAACGCACCAGGTACCGGCGAAAGCGGTATGGAAGGTATAGGGGGCTCTGATCTCCCGCTTGGTGACCCATCTGAAAGCCTTCCCTTCTGATGATATGCCGGAATACGGTAACTTTGTGCAAATGAAAGGGCCTTTTCTCGTGCATAAATGAAAGGTCCGGAACGATATTGAATAACAAAAAACCAGGTTTTGGAAAGTCATACGGCATTCATTTCCATTTCTAATAGTCTTCTGCATTTGCTTCTTGCTATCAATCCGCAAAGCACTCTTTTTCTGGGGGTACTGCTGTTTGTATTGTTACTGCTCGTATTTACCATATCCGGAGCCGAAGTGGCTTTTTTCTCACTCAACCGCAAAGACATCAACCTGCTGAAAACAAAACAACATACGGCCGCCAAACGTATCATTGAATTACTTGAAGAGCCCAAAGAGTTATATGCCTCCCTGCTTATCAGCGGCATGTTCTTTACGATTTGCATCATTGTACTGTCGAATTACTTTATCAATATGTATTTGCCGGCCAATACGGCCATGATCAAAGGGCAACCCTTACTTAGTAACATAATAGACCTTATTATACGTGTAGTATTGATCGGCTTTGTGATCATTTTTATCGGAAAGATATTGCCTAAGGTATGGGCCACACAAAATAATATCCGCTTTGCGTATGGATCGTCTGCTGTGGTACAGGGCATCCACCTGCTGATGCGGAAGATCAGCCGCCGCATCGTATCGCTGGCCGATAGTATCGGTAAAAGAGCCGGGGCCGACAAGACTAATGCGATGAGTATGCGCGAACTTGATGAAGCCATTGATATCAAAACGGATGAAGAGGCTTCGCCCGATGAAAAAAATATCATGAAAGGAATCGTGAAGTTTGGCAATATATCTGTAAAACAAGTGATGAAAAGCAGGCTGGATGTAAGCGGCGTGGATTACAATGCCACTTTTTCACAACTGCTGGCCCGTGTGGAAGAACTGCACTATTCCAGGTTGCCTGTTTTCAAAAAAAGCCTCGATGAAGTGGTGGGACTGATCAATACTAAAGACCTCATCCCTTACCTGGAGCAGGATGCCAACTATGACTGGCACCACCTGATGCGGCAGCCTTATTTTGTACCTGAACCCAAACTGATCGAAGACCTCCTGCGCGATTTTCAACTAAAGCGTATCCACTTTGCTGTAGTGGTGGATGAATTTGGCGGCACCAGCGGTATTGTAACTATGGAAGATATACTCGAAGAAGTGATCGGGGAGATAAAAGACGAATTTGATGAAGACGAAACAGCCAACCGGAAATTAGATGACAATAATTACCTGTTTGAAGGAAAGACCATGATCCACGATGTATGCAAGACCATGCAACTGCCCATGGATACATTCGATAAGGTAAGAGGTGAAAGTGAATCGCTGGCAGGCCTGATACTCGAACTGGCCGGAGAATTTCCCGCAATGAATGCCGTGATCAGTTCGGGCGATTTTTCATTCACCGTTTTACAGGCAGAAAACAACCGTATCCGCCAGGTTAAAGTGACCATCAATCTCCAATCATAAAATTTTTTCCATGCAATCCCCAAACCGGTTCTTTTTTACAGTCATCTTTTTTTGCATGGTGTTCGCCGCCTGTAACAGTGATTATTCTTCCGGTAAGAAGAAAGGATATTTCCGTATTAATTTTCCGGAGAAAAAATACCAGCTATTTGATAAACCCGGATATCCCTACCGGTTTGAATACCCGGTATATGCCAACGTATTAAAAGACACCACTTTCTTTGATGATAAAGCGGAAGACTGGTGGGTGAATATTGATATACCAGAATTTCACGGGCGCATTCACGTGAGTTATAAAACGATCAATGCCGCCAATACATTTGATTCCCTGGTGGATGATGCTTATAAGATGGCTACCCGTCAGCATATTACCATGGCAACCGGCATTTTCGACAGCCTGATGCGAACACCCAATGGTGTTAGCGGTATGTATTATTCACTGGATGGTAACACGGCCACGGCCAATCAGTTTTATCTCTCCGACTCTACCAGGCATTTTTTACGAGGGGCCCTTTATTTTGATGCTGCACCGAATGCAGATTCACTGGGTATCGTAAATGATTTTCTGAAAAGAGACCTTGAACACCTCATCAATACATTGCAATGGAAATAAAAGTGGTCCGGTTCGCAGCTCATTACATATGTTGAAAGGCTTTGCCACGAATACCGGACCCGCATGATTTTTAGTTTTTATTCCCTGATTTCAGTGTATCCATCTTTTTCTCCACTGGTGGCAGGGGATCAATAAAACGTTCATCTAATGCTCCCCGGCTAAACAACCTCGTATTGAAAGTTCTTTTCTTCTTTGCTTTCTTTTTCACCGTCACCGATTTAGCTGCCGTTGTATTCGTTTCCGTGGTGGTTATCGTTTCCGTATTCTGTTTATCCGTAATTACGGCGGCATGTACCGGAGCGGATGCACTGTTAATCGTATTTTCCCCGGTATACATTACCTTAAAATCTTTTTTCTGACTCGTTTGCCTGTAATCGGCAAATCCATAAATGCCTGCCCCGATCATCAGGGCGGCACCGGTGTACAAGATCGCTTTCATGCTGGTGTAGTTTGTCCGGCTTTTGGCCAGGTGTTTATAATTGATTGTTTATTTAATCGCGAATGACCGCAGGTAATGCCTGCTTTGGCGCCAAATCACCCATTCGGCAAAAAGCATATTTCCGACTACACTGATCCAGAGGGAGAACTCATAGTTTTCGAGATGGCCCCAGTCGAGCAGGTAGAATACAATATGAAACACACGAAATGAAACTGCGGTCATGGCCATGGCATAACTGCGGATCATCCAGATCTTATGCGCCACCACATTTTTTTTGTGAATAGTACTCAGTCCATATAAAGTGGTGATGAACCACCATACTGCCATGAACATGAACAGGCTTCTTTCCCAGAAACTGCCCTTTGCAAAAAAGGCCATGTACAAACCGGTGGGCGCACCCAGAAACAAAACCACAAATACATATATCTTACCGGAAATACGGTGTATGGCCTTTGATTTTTTTAATATATACCGGGAGAATTGTATCAGTGCTGTTCCAATACACAGGGCACCGGCCAGGATATGAATATAGAAGCAGGCATTGTACAGATTGCTTTGAAAAAGGAAGCTTCTTTCTTCAATAAAGCTAAACTCTTTGCTGAATGAAAAATAAGGAAGTGTATTATAGATCAGCAGCAGGCTGAAGGCGGCTACCGGCGTCCAGAACAGCATCTGGAAAAATACCCGGGCAGAGCGGCGAAGGGTAATGGCTCTTGTGTTTTGCATACAGTGGTTTGTGATACCGTGGAGATGCCGGCCCGGTAAGTTCTCCATAAAGTGATCCTGTTAGCCTTTTGTTAAACGAATTTTTGTAACCAACATAACTTTGCTAATTTCATTGCAACACCATCATTATGAACAAACCAGTCCGGATCTTATTTCTCTTTTTGTTGCTGCATGTCACTGCTTTTTCACAGGAAAATGCTGCTGTAACCGATACCCTCAAAAATGCACTGCGGAAGGCTACTACCCCTGAAGAGAAAGTAAAATACCTCGATAAGCTCAGTAAGGTGATGATGAATGTAAACCCGGCAGAGGCAGAAGATTATGGAAAGCAACTGATCACGGTGGCTGAAGAGTCGCGCGACCGCAAACTCATGTTCAAAGCCTATCTCTCCAATGGTGACAGGTGCGCTTTTTTTGTAAACCAAAAAAAATACTCCGACCGGGCCATTGAATTCATGAATAAAGCACTGGCGCTGGCCCGGCAAAACCGGATGGACAAAAAGACCGGGGAAGCGCAATTGCACCTGGCAGGCATTTATCTGGCCATTCCGGATAATGAAAAAGCACTTTCCTATGCCACTCAGGCCTTTTCACTGATTTCTACACTTTCGGACGACAGCCTCCGGGTGGAAGCACATAATGTTTATGGACGGGTTTATATGGCCCGTAATGAAAACACGCTGGCGTTGCGTAATTTTCTCAGCGGGCTCCGGCTGGCGGAGGAAACGGGTAATCATTCGCTTATATGTAACTGTTATGGAAGCCTGGCCGGATTTTATTCCTCTATAGACGATTATGACCGCGCTATTGATTATATGGATAAGGCATACAAACAACTGGATTTTATTCAAGAAGGCAACGTGCCATATCAGCGGGTGATTTATATTAATGCAATAGGCAATCTTTATGCGCAGAAAAAGAACTATGATATCGCTATCAGTTATTTTGAACGGTCTATCCGTATGGCTGATTCATTGAAATTTTCTACATTGAAAGTGCCGGGTTATGTAAGTCTGCTTAACCAATACCTTCGACTGGATGAACCCCAAAAAGCCCTCGATTACCTGAATTCTGACCAGGGTACTGCATTGAAAAAGTACCTGTTCAATTTTGGAATGGCTTCCGTCATTGACCAGGCCTATGGCGTTATTTATACAGAGTTGGGCCGTTTCGACTCTGCCCGCATTTACCTCGAAAAAGCAAAGCCTGTATTTGAAAACAGCAGCAACGAGAATACCAAAGTGGGTTTCTACGGCCAACTGGCCTCCTTCTATCGTAAATCAGGGGATAAAAAAATGGCCATTGACTATTACCAAAAAGTGATAGAGGCCAGTACACGAAACGGGTTGCTGGAAAATGTGAAAAAATCAGCCCAATACCTGGATACGCTTTATATGGAAACCGGAAACTTCACCCTTTCAGGACAGTACAAGGCACAATACTACCGGTATAAAGACAGTATCGAAACGTTGAAAAGAGAAAAAGAACTGACACAGGTAGAAGCAGAAGATGAAGAACAGCGCCAGGCCAAAGCCATAAAAGATGCAGAAGAATTGAAAAAAAGAAGAAATAATATCCAGTATCTGGGTATAGTGATCGGTATCATCGGCCTGTTTGTAGGGCTGGTTATTTTGGGCATGTTCAAAGTGTCTGCGGGGGTTATCAAAGCTACCGGCTTCTTTGTATTCCTGATGCTTTTTGAATTTATCTTCCTGGTGTTCAAAAAGACCATTTATTCCTTTACCCATGGGGAGCCCCTTCGCGATCTGGCTTTTATGATCGCATTGGCGGCTTTGCTGGTACCTTTGCATCACTGGCTGGAGCATAAAGTGCTGCATTACCTTACTTCACATAACCGTCTTACGTCGGCCGGCAGCCATATCCGCAACAAACTCTGGCGCAGGACAAAAGATACAGAACTGTAAACAGGCCCTTACCTTTGCAAAAAAATTACCGGTGATCGTAATTGATAATATTCTGATAAGTGAAGATGTGACCGATAAGAAGTTCGTATGCGATCTTTCCAAATGCAAGGGGGGCTGTTGTGAAGATGGTGCTGCCGGTGCCCCGCTGGATAAGGAGGAACTGGGTATCATCAAAGATCTCTACGAAAAAGTAAAGCCCTATCTGAATCAGGCGGCCGTGGAAGAGATCCAACGAAAAGGATTGTATGTGTACGATCAGGAATTTGAATGGGTAACGCCCACGCTCGACAGTGATAATGAAATATGTGTATATGCCAACCGCGGCGAAAACGGAATCATTAAATGTGCTTTTGAGCAAGCCTATAATGACGGAGTGATACCCTGGAAAAAACCAATCAGTTGTCACTTGTACCCGATCATAACCAAAAAAGGAAAATATGGTGATTATGACCGGGTAAATTATGAACCGAGGCAACAAATGTGCAGTCCTGCTTGTGCATTGGGCGAAAAACTGAAAGTACCCGTGTACCAGTTTTTAAAAGAACCCATTATCCGGAAATTTGGCGAAGATTTTTATAATGCACTCGATACGATCGCAAAGGGGGAGTGGGAGGAAATGGATCCGGCTGATATCAAACAGCCTGAATAATGTGTAAACCTAAAAGCTAATTCAACGTACGTGAAAGAAACATCAGCAGCGTTTATTGCCAAAAGCACCATTAAAGCGGCGGATAAAGAACACCGGCGTAAGATCAATTTCAATATTGGAAAGTATAATGCCGTGGTGCCACAGGGAAAAGAACAGTTTGCCGATGAGCATCTGGCCAGGGAACGTGCCAAGAATATAAAATGGAAGGCCATTGAAACGCTCGATAAACAACTGGAAACATTTGAATCGGCCATTATGAAACGGGGGGCAAAAGTAATATGGGCCGAAGATACCCTCCAGGCGCAGGAAGCAATTCTGCAGATATGTAAGGAAAAGAATTGCCGCACTTTGGTTAAGAGCAAGAGCATGGTGACCGAAGAGATCCATCTCAATGATTTCCTTGAGAAAAATGGAATAGAAAGCGTGGAAACCGACCTGGGTGAATATATTCAGCAACTCGACGGTGAACCACCCTATCATATCGTAACGCCGGCCATGCATAAAAGCAAGGAAGATGTAGCCAGGCTTTTTGCTGAAAAACTGGGCACCGACCCCAAAGCCACTCCTCAACAACTTACCCTTACTGCCAGAAAGATTTTGCGTGATAAATATATCCAGGCAGAAGTGGGGGTAACGGGGGGCAATTTTATTGTGGCCGATATCGGGGGTATAGCGGTAACGGAGAATGAGGGCAATGCCAGGCTGAGTGCTGCATTTCCAAAAACACATATTGTGGTAGTGGGAATCGAAAAGGTGATTCCTTCTCTTACTGACCTTGGGTTGTTTTGGCCACTGCTCTCCACCTTTGGTACGGGACAGAAAGTAACAGTGTACAATACCATTTTTACAGGACCGCGCCAACCCAATGAGAAAGACGGACCCGAAGAAATGTATGTGATCCTGCTGGATAATGGACGAACCAATATACTCGCCAACGAAAAGCAACGGGAAAGCCTGTATTGCATCCGGTGTGGAGCCTGCCTCAATGCCTGCCCGGTGTATAAAAATATTGGCGGCCACAGTTATGGCGCTACCTACAGTGGCCCCATTGGCTCTGTGATAACTCCCCATCTCAGCGGCATGAATGAATGGAAACATCTCAGCTATGCTTCGTCACTCTGCGGCAATTGTACGGAAGTATGTGCTGTAAAGATCAACCTGCATGAACTGTTGCTGGAAAACAGACATGAATCGGTGATGGAAGGATTCAGTTCTTTTGGCGAAAAGATGGCCTGGAAAATGTGGCGCCAGGGAATGCTTCGTCGCAAATGGATGAATATGGCCAGTGGTAAAATGAAGAACTGGGTGGTAAACAGCCTGGTAAAGGGATGGAAAGAAAGCCGGGGGGATATGGAGTTTCCCAAAAAATCCTTCAATGAAATGTGGAAGGAACGCAAAGAGAACCGATAAATAGTATTTCTAATACTACAAGGGGTATATCTGGCAAATGTGGTTGCAAGATATACCCCTTCGATTTTATTTCCGGTTATTGATGGATACTCGCTTTTTCTTTTGCGCGATAAAGTAATGCCAGCACCTCTTTCATATCTGCACCGTCTTTATTGAGTGCAATGGATCTTTCCAGCATTAATACTGCCTTTTGATTATCTCCAATTTCCAGGTATCCCTCCCCAAGGCTGGAAGCAATATTCGAAGACTCCGGGTACAACTGGTAGTTGATCTGGAAAATTCTGAGTGCTTCTTTTTTATGACCTTGCTTCAGTAAAAGATATCCGAGGCTGTTCAGTTCATGTTCATTTTTCACCAGCCCCCGCAATGTGCCGGCAAGCCCGGATGTATTGCTATTCTCATCCAGCAGGGTGCTGTCTGCCAACCATTTTTTTATCTGTGCGAACGTGCCATAGTTGGGCGTATAGGTTTGCCCGGAAAGCAGCGTAAGCAGGTCTTTTTCCAATGAGTAAACCGGGTATTCATTGATACGGCCCAGTTCCACCCCGTTTTTATACAGGATAAAAGTGGGTACACGAAAAATACCTTTTCCGGCTTCTTCATGCTGCGGACTTTGTTTTACGAGCGAATCACCGGTGCCCAATGCAATGAGCTTTGTTTTATGGGCAGGAAAGGAAAGCTCGTCGAGCAACTTTAAAAAACGGGGTACTTCGCGTTTACTGTCGCCGCACCAGGTGCCAAAGAAAACTTCGATTCGTAGATCTGCTGTGTTTATTTTTTTCATTTGCTGCATTGTGCCGGCATGCGGTTGATAGGCTGTATAGCCTTGTGTAAACCATTTATTATAGGGAGCATTCTGTAAACTGTCAATGGTACATACTCCGTATAGTAGTGTATTGTTATCTGCCTGGCTTCGGGCAATTGTGGACAATGAAATACAGAATGTGAGAAATAAAAGTATCTTTTTCATATATATCTTTTTTTAAAAAGTAAATAAGAGGTCTGTCCGTGTAAACAGATTGCTTACCGGTAGCAGTATTGAGCATAATGTATCAGAAAATTCAGCTTAGCCGCGGAGGTTGAAAGAGACGGCCATGGCAACCTTCAGCAAGATCATCCTGGCAGATAGGAGAAAAAAAAGGAACAGAAAAAAATACCGATACATCATTTTGTATCATACTGGTATAGGGATAGAGTTCATCCGGGTGTGTGTGTGTATGTGATGAGGATAAAGGAGCATTTACAGGATCCTGCCTGTCGATGCCAGCCTTTTTTTCGCAATCGCAGGATGCAGCATATGATCTGAAACTATTGGCCAGCCTGCATTCCAGGTACACAGCCTGTTTTACATATTGCGACCAGGTAATCACCAGCAATAATAATATGGCAATTGCTCTTTTCAGGTATCGTTGGTTTTGGGGAAGGTTGAGGGGCAGCCTTCATCAGTATATGACTGGCATGGCTTACAAAGGGATGCATGCAATCATTAATTCAATATGAACAGGTATGAGTATATTCGTTTTCCAGACCAGTGCCTGATGCTAATTTACAGTCCTATAATATCTAACCGGCTCCGTTATATTACACAGTTCATTGGACGTGAATTGGCGGGTACTCCTGCTGATCTCACCGCTGATGTCAAACAGTTTCAACAGTATGATGGACCGAAGATCAATTACAGTACCGAAGTGTTGCCCGGTAATGGTGTTTGCATCTATCCGCATGGCCTACTGGAACAACGTGGAATAACTCATCAGGATATCTCCTGCTCCGAGCAGCATGGGTACACTGTATTTTTTCAATCGGGGGGTGATTTTGGATTTGATGTATTGGCTGCATCTTTTTATCTGCTCAGCCGGTACGAAGAGTATCTGCCGCACCGACTTGATATGTATGGCCGGTATGCCCATGAAAATTCATTGGCATACCGGGAACGCTTCCTGGATCAGCCATTGGTAAATACATGGATAGAGCAGTTGCGGGTACTATTAATGGAACAATTTCCGGCTGCAAAATTTCAAAACCCAAGATTTACGTTCAGGCCCACTTATGATATTGACGAAGCCTATTCCTATAAGTATAAAACCTGGTGGAGAAGTGCGGGCGCGGCATTGAAAGATCTTCTTTCCGGTAAATGGGCAAATTGGCGTATACGTCGTAATGTACTCAACGGCCAATTACCCGACCCGTTTGATGCATATAACTGGATGGATGACCTGCACCGGCCCCACCGGTTGGCACCGCTCTATTTTTTCCTCATGGCTGCAAAGACCGGAAGATATGATCGCCATATTTTGCCTTCTGAAATAGCGATGCAAACCCTGATCCGGCAGCATGCACAGCAATATGCTATTGGTATACATCCTTCCTGGCAAAGCGGGGATGACCCGTTATTGATAACATCAGAAAAATCAGAACTGGAGCGTATCAGTCAATTGAAGATTTCCAGTTCCCGTCAGCATTTTATCCGGTTCACCCTGCCGGAAACTTACCGGAGGTTGATTGCGGCGGGTATCAAAGAAGATTATTCCATGGGCTTTGGCAGCATCAATGGATTTCGTGCATCGGTGGCTTCTCCATTTTATTGGTATGATTTGCAAAAAGAGGAGACAACGTTCCTGCAATTGTTTCCCTATTGCTATATGGAAGCCAATTCATACTACGAGCAAAAGCATACACCTGCACAGGCGCTGGAAGAAATGCAGCATTATTATACTGTTGTAAAAAAAGTAAATGGCATGCTGATCACTATCTGGCATAATACCTTTTTGGGTACCGATGAACGGTTTGCCGGATGGAGAGATGTATACCGGCAGATGCTGGAGCAAATCACCCATGATATGAAACATACGTAACCGACGTGATTATATCCCTTCTGTTTCCGGTTGCTCCGGCGGAGGCACTGCTTTAAATGCTTTATTGACCAGGTATACACCTAGCAGGGTCACTAACCCACCCACAACAATAAAGGCCGTTATCTTTTCATTAAAAATAAGCCAACCACAAAGTACCGCTACTATCGGGTTGATATATGCATAGATGGAGGCCTGTTCAGTCGGCAGATTTTGCAACGCGTAGAGATAACAGATAAAGGCCACGAGTGAACCAAAGATCACGAGGTAAGCTATGGCAGACCAGGATTGCCAGGGAATGGCCGACATGGGGACCGCATTGCCGGTAGCATTGGTAAATACGGTGAGACATACGCCCGATATCACCATTTGCAAACCAAGGCTGAAATAGGGGTTGAAACTGGCGGCCTGCTTTTTTGTATAAAGGGTGGCAAAGGCCCAGGTCCAGGTGGCAATGAGCGAAAGTATAATGCCGAACCTGAAATCTGCAATGAAAAAATCCTGCAGGTGTTCATAAAAAATAATGCAAACACCTCCGAAGCCAAGCAGTAATCCTGTGATAGCTTTTTGCGGCAGTTTTTCTTTGGAAATAAAAAGACCGATCACCACCAGCCACAGCGGGAAAATAGCTCCCATGATAGAACCCAGACCAGCAGAAATATATTTTACGCCCCAGGTGCTCAGCCCGTTGCTCATGATAAAATTCAGAAAACTGAGTACCAGAATGGGTGTCCATTCATTGCCACGGGGCATGGGTGTTTTTTTCCAGATAAAGAAACCCACATACAATACCCCGGCAATGAGCTGACGGATACCTGCCAGTTGTAATGCCGGCATATGGCGTACGCCTTCTTTAGATGCGATCCAGGTGGTACCCCAGAAAAAACATACAAGGGCCAGTGCAAACAATGCTTTGGCCCGCGTACCTTTTTTGTGTATGGTGAGCGGATTGAAGACCGATAATCTCCGGATAGAATCAGCAGAGGTCTGAACAATTATTTTATGGAAATCAAAAATATTCATTGCATATCCGGATGATATTTATGTAAAGCCTAATGTTTAAAATGACGGAGGCCGGTGATCACCATCGCCAGGTTATTGTCTTTGCAATAGGCGATGGAATCTGCATCCCGTATAGAACCGCCCGGCTGTATGAATGCGGCAATACCTGCTTCATGCCCGAGCTGCACACAATCATTGAAAGGGAAAAAAGCATCGCTGGCCATAACTGCGCCGTTGAGATCGAATTGAAATTGTTTCGCTTTTTCCACAGCTTGTCGCAGTGAATCGATCCGGCTGGTTTGTCCGCAACCTTTACCAATCAGTTGTTTATTTTTCACCAGGGCAATGGCATTCGATTTTAAATGTTTACAGACCAGGTTGGCAAAAGCCAGGTCTTCTTTCTCGGCACTTGTTGATTCCCTTCCGCCTGCTTCTTTCCATTCGGTATAATTGCCTTCATCCGTACCCTGAACAAGCACTCCGTTCAATACCGATTTATATTGCACATTATTGCCGGGATTGGCTTTCAGTTGCAGCAATATCCTGTTCTTTTTGGAGCGTAGTACGGTCAATGCCTCATCCGTAAAGGAAGGAGCGATCAGTACTTCAAAGAAAATCTCATTGATCGCATCGGCTGTTGTTTTATCAATGGGACCATTGCATACCAGTACTCCACCGAATGCACTCTCCGGGTCGCCGGCCAGTGCAGCATCCCAGCTTTCTTTTACGGTGGGCCGGCTTGCTATGCCGCATACATTGGTGTGTTTGATAATGGCAAATACCGGTTCGCCAGTGGCAAATTCGCGGATCAGTTGTACTGCTGCATCCACATCCACCAGATTATTGTAGGAAAGTTCTTTCCCATTTAATTGATCAAAGAGTGCAGGAATATCTCCATAGAATATGCCTGTTTGATGCGGATTTTCACCATATCGCATCGTTTTGGGGTGGGGAACAGATTCAAGGAAATAAAGTGCATGAGCGGGATTGAAGTAACGGGCGATCGCCACATCATAATGGGCAACCACTTCAAATGCTTTGGCTGCAAAATCTTTACGTTGCTCCAGTGTTGTTTCACCGTTTTGTGTGGCCAGCAATTCTTCTAGTGCTGCATAGTCTTTTTTAGCAGCAACCACCACTACATCGCTGAAGTTTTTGGCTGCGCCACGAATCATGGATGGGCCACCAATATCTATCTTTTCGATGATCGCACTTTCATTTACCGGCTCACCGGATGCCGCAGCGATGCGTTGCTGTTCGGCCAATGTTTCTTCAAAAGGATACAGGTCTACGATCACCAGGTCAATTTCCGGGATATTATACTCCTTCATTTCCTGCAGGTGTGTAGCATCGCTTCGTTTGCCCAGTATGCCGCCAAAAACGGCAGGGTGGAGTGTCTTTACCCTGCCTCCCAATATAGAAGGATAGGTAGTGAGTGATTCTACCGGAGTAACGGGTATACCTGATTTTTCAATGAACGTTTGTGTGCCTCCGGTGGAGTATATCGTAACGCCATTAGCGGAAAGATGCCGGATAATATTTTCCAGTCCGTCTTTATAAAAGACGGAGATAAGTGCTGATTGAATCTTTTTAGTCATATTTATCGGAAGGTTGAGCAGGTTTTGTCTGCAGACTGCATAAAGAGGGGCAAAGGTACGTTACTGTACTTTCATGACAAAGGCGCCTTGCGATGAAACATCATGTACCGGTATTTGCAACGAGTCGCACTCTTTTTTCCACTTGCGCATTTTCCATGCTGGTACTGAACTGTCGAATATGATTTTTCCAATATGCGGAAACAGGGCCCATTTTCGAAGTGGAAAACCAGCACGGGCCGACAGTATCAGCAGATCCGCCGGAGGAAGCCCCATGGTATCGTGAAAGCGGAAATCACCATTTACCCATATTATTTTTGTATTACCAGCGCGCATATAATATATATCCCGGTTATTCCATTCTTCCTTTGCAGGTGTGCTCCGAAATATAGTGCGTGCAGGCTGGAGAGTGAGCCGGGCGCTTGTGCTATCATGGTGGCAACTGCTGTCTCCCCAAAATAGTGTATGCCGCCCCTGTACCAGCTCTATTGCTGATTTTGAAGGAATATTATAGACCACGATCTTCAACTGCCCGTTTGCTTCCTGTATCGAAGCGTTGCGGAGTAATATAAAGCAAAGTAAACAGCACAATGCTGATAATAATGAGCGGGATGACCTTTGCCCGATGGCATAACTGAATGTTAAGATAAACACATACAGTAACAGCGTTTGAATTAAGGTTATTTGCAATCCGTTCCATAGGGAGTATGGGATTTTCTCCACTTGTATGATCCAGGTATTCATGAGCCAGATAAGGTAATTCAGTACTTTACCGGTAATAGCCGCAATGGCAGTACTGAAATAAACCGCGCAGAGGAGGATCTCGCCCAGCAGGATGATACTGGACAAGGGAACGGCTACAAAGTTGGTAAGTAAAAAAAGATTGGGAAACTGGTGAAACTGATATATGCTCAGTGGGAGGGTGAGTAGTTGTGCTGCAATAGTAACGGCATTCATTTTCCAGATATAGTCCAGCCATTTATTCCGGATATAAAATAAATGATAGACCGGCTGCATAAAAAGAATGATACTAAGCACTGCCAGATAGGAAAGCTGAAACCCTGCATCCCACAACCACATGGGATTGATGCATAGTAAGATAAAAGCAGAAGCAGCGAGACTATTGTATATCCCGCTTTTTCGCGAAAGCGATTCGCCCAATACAATGAAGGTGAACATCAATGCGGCCCTCAATACCGAAGGCTGTGCCCCGGCCAGCAGGCTGAACAACCATAAAAAAGAAATGATCAGCACCGGCTTAAGCCAGCGTATATTTTTTCTCTGGTGTAAAGGGTGTAAAAGCAGACTGAGCAACCAATAAATGAGTCCGAGATGAAGACCCGATATGGCTATGATATGCACTACTCCAGTATTGGTATAGGATTGCACGAGGGAGGTGTCGAGGTCATTTTTATATCCGATCAGCATGGCTTCAGCGAGACCTTTTTCTTTTTCGCCGGGGATATAACGGCGAATGATATCCGTTATGGAAGTACGTAGCTGAAAAATGAAGCGCCAAAACCTGTTTGTTTTTTTTGCAGGCAGCATTATCAGCTTATCTGATGTGAGATATACCTGGTGTATAATGCCACGATGCCGGCAATACTGCTTATAATCAAAGGAGCCAGGGTTACCTGTATTTTTTATTTCCTGCAGGGTTGTGCCAAACAATAACTGTGTTCCATATTCAAAGGGAGATGGAAGGCTGTCCTTTTTTAAGTAGACAATGATCTTACCATGTACGGGTATACGTTGCTGATCTCTTATCAGGAAATTTACTTCGGCTTCTGCTTTCCAGGACCTGGGCTTTTCCACTGGTGGTTCCTGCAGGGTGATGATCAATTTGTCTTTTTCCCTGTACAGATGTCCGAACCAATTTGTATCGTTGGTAATGGTATGATACCAGTTCATTAAGCCTCCGGCTACCACACATAGCAGGCTGAGGAAGATACCATTGATAAAGGCAAACCGGTAACGGGAGAAAAGACCTGTAAAAAAGAAGGCGATGCTGCCGGTAAGGGCAATAATTAGCAGGCAGCACCAGGTAGTGAAACTGAATGGAACATACTCCTGCAGCAGGATACCGCTCATAAAGGGGAGGAGCAGCCTGATAAAGGGGGCCTGAGATAACCAGGTAAAACGGGTCGGACGCATGCGGAAAAGTAATGCGTACGTGAAAACGGTACAATTTTGTTACACGAACTGGCTCAGGGCATCAGTTTATTGATATAGGCGATCTGCCCGATATGATAAATATGATGATCGATCATTCCGTTGATCAGGTACCTGAAATTGTATTCACGGTAATCTACTTTTTCTTCGAGAAAGGGGTCTTCCTTTTCACGAAGCTGGTCTATGATAGCGTTGAGGATCTTTTGAAAGGTATATATCCCTTTTTTCCAGGAATGTGTGCGGGGGTCGATGGTACGCCAGTCAAGCAGTTCGGTGGCAGCGGGATCTTCTGTTTTGTCTTTCTGTATCCGTTTAAGGGTGAAAGAGGCCCAGGTGATCATATGCCACAAAATTTCTACCAACCGGTGCCCTTCGGGCCCGGAAGGAATATGGACGGGGGTGCGGGCATTATCTGGTTCCGTTTCTTTCAGTAATTCGATGACAGATCGGCCAAACCAGGGTTCTCCGGTATGGATGTTCTCGATCCGTTGGATGAGTGTAAGGATTTCTTTGTTGTTCATAACATTATTCCAAAATGGGTTCTTTCAATTTATCGTGTACAGTATTTTCCACGTAGCGCCGGTAGGGTATTCGTTGTGCTTTGCTGATCAGCCATCCGGGATAATTGAATATAGCAAATGCCATTTGCTGCACCACATCGTCTTTATTTTTTTCAAAAACCAGCAATGCTTTCTGGTATTCCTCAGTTTTCTTTTTGCTGTCGGTCATGTAAAAGCTTCGGTGCAGGCATTGAACAAGGGCTGTTTCAAACGGATGTTTCCTTTTACGTTTATAGAAATAAGTATAGGTATTGCGGTACTGGGCATCGAAAAGCCGCTGATTGTTCATGCTATAGGTAATGAGCAGTAACAGTATTTGTGCAACAGCCAGGTGTTCATCGCGGGTGCCATCCCGGAAGTAAGTAATAGCGCGTTTAATGTAGTAAAGGGCGTCCTCAAATTGTTCGAGCACAAAGCAGCCGATCCCGATCGATATATTCACGGTACGGTTCAGGTCTGCATTGAGTAAATGCTCCCACTGTGGGAATTGTGTTTTCATGCTGTGTATGAGTTTGTTCACCTCATCGTACCGGGCAGTTTTATTATAAATTTTATTCAGCGCCAGGAATTTATTGGCTTCGAAGTTGGCTTTCTGCACTGGTTCGGTGATGAGTTCATTGCAGGGGTCGTTGAATGCCCGCAATACAAATCCGTATTCGCCGCAATGGATGCCGGCATAGTTGATCATATACAGCAGTTCTACATAATGTTCGGTGTGGCTGGTGATGAAGTCCAGCTTTTTCTTCCAGGTATCGAGGAGTGATTTCAGCAATTCAAATGACTCGGAAATTTTATGCAACAGGTAATTGAGGGTAGCCTTATTGATAAAATAATAATACCGGAACCAGAAAGAGGGGGATGAAGCGGCATTACTGTAAAGTTCCGTTTGGCGAAGCAGGCCGGTAATTTTTTGTTTGATCGCCGGGTCGAGGTCATAGTGAACGATCCGCTTTACCAGTATGGTCTCGGTATAGATGTCCCGAAGCGTAATGAGTCCGGCATATTCCGGATAGCTGATGGTATTGCTTTTAAAAAGTGAGTGGAGTTCGTCGTAGCTGGTATGGGCGCTGCTGACGAGGATCATTTTTTCAAATTCTGTTTTCAGTAAATTAAGAACGGCAAAGGATTCTGATTTTCTTGCTTTTTGTACTGCTTTTTTCCAAATGTTGTGTGCTTCATCAAGGAGCCCTTTTTTTCGGTAAATGCGTACCAGTTGTACCTGGTTGTAGAGGTCATGGGCCGGGTCGTGGCGATTATCATATTCTATGAGGGAGTTACAGAGCAATTGATGGAGGTAGTGTTTTTGGAAAGCAATATTTTTTTTATTGAGCTCCGGTTGAAATTTTTTCAGGATAGCGGCTTCGTCATATTCTTTTTGACCGGCAATGGCATCAAAGAGTTTTTTGTACAGAGTGGATGGAGACCCTTGGGGCAGGAAATTTCTTTTGAAAAAGAGCTTCTCATTACCGGATAATGAGTGTATAAGCTGCCAGAGAAAGGAGGAAGATGTTTTCAACCTGATGGATTTACCTGATTTGTATGATGGAAATTACTAAAAATGAGCCAAATAATAGGAGAAAATAGAAATAGTTAAATAATTGACAGTCAAAAGTATATGATTATTTGGTATTAAAGTATGTATGTTTATAGGACGAAAAATAGAATAAATAAGAAACGATTGCTGCTTCTACCCGAAGTAGTTTTATGTCAGAAAGCGATCAACGAGAAACTCAACTCATACAGGGCCATAACCAACTGCGAGCCTTTCAGAACCATTAATCATTAAACCTGTTATCTTAATTTGTAAATTGAGATAGCAGGTTTTTCATTTATGCGTACCTGTCATGGGAATTTTTAATGGAGGTAAAACGGCAAAAAATATCTCAATTTTTACCGCAACCATCTGTCATATTTCTCCCCTAACATTTTCAGTTTTTAACGGTTTTTGCTTAATATTTACACGGTTTTTTATCGGGAAAAACCACGTTACTTGTTGACAATCCACGCAATACAAATATATTTAATTTGTAATTACTTGATTAACTAGTGATTATACTAGTATTTTGCACCCCTTCCTGAATAGCTTTATCAGGTATTAATCATTCAATCACCTGTAAATTTTAAGGCTATGTACAAAACTGAAATTAAATCATTAAGAGCTGGTAAACTTGTAGACACGGAGCATGTAAATACTGTCATCAGTAATTACAAAAAAGAGCGCTGGGTGCAGAACTCCAAACATATCGGTAAGGAAGATTCGCTGAGTGTGTGGTATAGTGTGGAGGAACTGGAAGGATTTTTGCAGAAGGTAAAGGATCATGGTGGAGATGGCATCAAAATGTATTTTGGAGCGTATGGTCACGAAAATGCCCCTCATGAGCTTTATTGTGACCGCCAAACCATAGTACTGGTAGCAACAAAACAAAAAGAAACTGCGAGTGGTAAAGTTGTCGACAAAGACCTTTACATAGGCAGTGAAAAGAGAAATACAATATTAGCCTATAATGTAGGTAAGATATGTCCCCCGATTTGCCAGAATGGCGAAGACACTGGTTTGGGAATAACGATCCTCGATAAAGGCGAAGAAGGAATTGTAATAGTTTAAACAGGTGTGTTTATGGTCCAGATAAAACCTCTCTTTCCAGAGAGGTTTTATTTTTTTATATTTAAAGAATAAACTAATTAATGTCATTTCTTCCAATATATGTATATTTTATTGCATTCAGTTTCCTGGTAAGTCTATATGTATTTCCCGGAAACAGGTATGCATATATGAAGCTGTTCCCGCCTTTTTTATTTGCAACTTTACTTACTGAATCCACAGGATCGTACCTCTCATCTGTAAATCAGCATAATGCCTATATATATAATTTCTTCTCTGTGATTGAGTTTTGTTTTTATCTCTTTGTGATTTCCATGATCATCAATAATGCGAGGGCGAAAAAACTTATTTGGATCACGATTGGAGGATATTGCATTATTGCCGTAGCAAACATTTTGTTTTTCCAGGGAATGGATACACTTCATACGGTTACATATTCACTGGGGTGCCTGATTATTGTTATCGCCTGTTTTTATTATTTCTATGAACTGTTCCGGTTGCCGAAATCGGTACGGCTTACCACAAATCCTGCATTCTGGCTTTGCTCAGGATTATTGTTCTTTTATTGTTGCGGCTTCCCACTTTTTGCATTTATCAGGCTTTGGGCACAAATAAAATGGATGATAAGAAGCTTTGACAGTATTATTACCATATTGAACATATTTTTGTATTCACTACTTACCATTGCTTTATTATGCAGCAAAACTCCGAAATATACCTCGTCCTCGTCATAGGTGTAATATTGGGTTTGTTGCTCATCGGTTTTATTGTAACCACCCTCCTTTTATACCAACGCAGGCAAAAACGTCAGGAAGAGGAAATGCTCCGTATGAAAGCGGAATATGAAAAGGAAGCGCTTCTCTCCCAACTTGAGATACAGGAAAATACATTTAAGGCGATCGCCCAGGAACTTCATGATAATATCGGCCAGATGCTGTCTGTAGTAAAAATTACATTATCGGCACTGCCTCTGGAAAAGGAGCATAAAGCGCATGAACTGGTGCTTAATTCGCAGCAGGTGCTGCACAAGGCTATGGCCGACCTTTCCAATCTGACCAAGAGCCTGCACACCGAACGTATCGCCGATGTAGGGCTGGCGGAATCTATCCGTTTTGAACTGAACGCCATTGAAAAATCAGGCATTTTAAAAGTGGATTTCGATACAGAGGGTTACGAATATCCGTTTGATGAGCAGAAATCGATCTACTTATTCCGGATGTTCCAGGAAGCTTTGAATAATACCCTGAAACATGCCAAGGCCACCGAAATAAAGGTTCGGCTAGTATATACCGACGAATTCTTCACTATGTCTATTACCGACAATGGTACGGGATTTTCTGTAGATGAGAAAAAACAAAAGGCTGCACCCGGCAGCGGGGTAGGTCTCCGTAGCTTGTATAACCGCTCCGGCATTATCGGCGCAGAAATTTTAATAGATAGTAAGCCCGGAATGGGTACTTCTGTGCTGATAAAGTTACCTTTGGACATTGTATAAGCTATGTCATCTACCAAAAAGAAAATAACAGTGGGCATTGCCGACGACCATGCCCTCTTACGTACGGCCCTGGCACGCCTGGTCAACAGTTTTGAAGATTACTCTGTATTGTTTGAAGCAGGTAATGGAAAAGAACTCAAAACCCGTATTCAGCAGCACGGCATTCCCGATGTGGTAATGCTGGACGTGAATATGCCGGAAATGGACGGCTTTGAAACTGCCCAATGGATCAATAAGAACCATCCCCAGATCAAAATACTGGCCCTCTCCATGCTGAGTGATGAAAAAACCATCATCAAAATGTTTCGCGTAGGCGCAAAGGGATACTTACTGAAAAACACAGATCCCGATGAACTGAAAGCCGCCCTGCGCACCCTGGTAGACAAAAACTTCTATCTCTCCGATTATGTTTCAGAAAAACTGGTAAGCGGACTCAACTTTGACAGTGAACGCGAAGAAAAGGAAGTAGTACTCAATGAAAAGGAACGAGAGTTTCTGCGCCTTACCTGCTCCGAACTTTCTTACAAAGAAATCGCTGCGCAAATGTTTCTCAGCGTACGCACCATTGATGATTACCGCGCCTCCCTCTTCAACCGACTTAAAGTACATAGCCGGGTAGGACTGGTGATGTATGCGATTAAAAATGGGATTGCGGAGTTGTGAGCGTATTTGAAGATTAAACAAACAAAGCCACACATTTTCGTTTCTGCATGGCGAGTCACCTGCCTAGTTAAATGGGCGGACGCAGAACGTGCTACGTGCTTGGCATAATAAGCGAAAAGATATCTTCGGAAGCCTCAGGCATTCCTGTTGCCGTATGGTTTGGGGAGGGTACGCCAGAGGGAAAGTAATATCCCCGCTTTGGGGTATATATAGGGCGGAAAAGATGCATTACTTTCAATTCTTATTTTCACTAAAACTACTGTTATGCAAGGAAAATTTTTCCGTTCACTTCTCGTACAGTCAGGTTACGTCATATTGACCGGCATTACGCTTGTATTTAAACCCAATATGCTGCTGGAACTATTTGGTTTTGCTCCAACTAATGAAGTCTGGATAAAAGTGGTGGGTATCCTTGTTTTTTCGCTGGCAATTATTTATTTGCATATCACGCGGGAGAACCGGGGGGTCGCTATGGCAACCGTCTATTCCCGGATGTTTATCGCATTGGCGTTTGGTTTGCTGGCGGCATTCGGCCAGGTTAGCCCAGCCATTTTACTCTTTGCAGGATTCGATGTATTCACTGCCATCTGGACCTGGATGGAATTACAGAAAAAATAAAGGGAACAAGCGTTCCCTTTATTTTATTTACTCAGGTACATACTCCTGTCCTTATACAATTGCCTGAAATAAGGATCACGCAGATTTTTAATAAACCGGATCGCTTCACCGGTGCTCTTCATTTCCGGCCCAAGCTCTTTATTTACACCCGGAAATTTATTGAAACTGAATACCGGTTCCTTGATCGCAAATCCATCCAGAAATTTTTCTTCCGGTATATCACTCACTTTTATTTCACCCAGCATTACTTTGGTGGCATAATTCAGATAAGGTTTGCCATAAGCCTTTGCAATGAACGGTGTGGTACGTGAGGCACGGGGGTTGGCCTCGATCACATATACTTTGCCTTCTTTGATTGCAAACTGAATATTGATTAATCCTTTTACATTCAACGCGAGTGCGATCTTCTTCGCATAATCCACCATATCCTGTATCTCCAGCGGAGTAAGGTTGAAAGCTGGCAGTACCGCATTGCTATCGCCACTATGAATACCTGCCGGCTCAATATGCTCCATGATGCCCATTACATGAAACTTCTCTCCATCGCAGATGGCATCGATCTCCGCTTCCTGACAACGGTCGAGGAAGTGGTCAACTAATATCTTGTTGCCAGGTATATGTTTGAGCAGGCTCACCACTGCTTTTTCTACCTCTTCATCATTGATCACGATACGCATACGCTGCCCACCCAACACATACGAAGGTCGTACCAGTACCGGATAGCCTACTTTATTAGCTACTGCAATGGCATCATCCACCGAATAAGCCGTGCCATAATCCGGATACGGGATATCGAGTTCTTTCAGCATATCACTGAAGCGGCCGCGGTCTTCGGCTATATCGAGACTATCGTAGGAAGTACCGATGATATTAATTCCTTTGGCATGTAATTTCTCGGCCAGCTTAAGCGCGGTTTGACCACCCAATTGCACGATCACCCCATAGGGCTTTTCCAGTTCAATGATCTCCCAGAGATGCTCCCAATATACGGGTTCGAAATAAAGCTTGTCGGCCATGTCGAAATCCGTACTCACCGTTTCGGGATTACAATTGACCATGATGGCTTCGTATCCGCATTCTTTGATGGCGAGCAGTCCGTGTACACAACAATAATCGAATTCGATACCCTGACCGATCCGGTTGGGGCCGCTTCCGAGTACGATTATTTTTTTTCGATCAGACACTTTACTTTCATTTATGCCGCCTTCTTCAAATGTGGAATAGAAGTAAGGTGTTTTCGCTTCAAATTCTGCAGCGCAGGTGTCCACCATTTTATATACACGCGTGATGCCTGCTGCTTTTCGTTTGTTATATACATCTTCTTCATCGCCATGATCGAGGATGCGGCTGATCTGCTCATCACTGAATCCGTTGACCTTCGCTTCTCTCAGTAAGTCGAGAGGCAGGTCTTCCAGATCATATTTCGCCAGCTCTTTTTCAAGAGCGCATATCTTTTGTATTTCATATAAAAACCAGCGGTCGATACCGTTAGTGGCTTTGGAGATCGTATTCACCGATATACCCGCCATCAATGCATCTTTGATACGGAAGAGGCGATCCCATTTCGGAGTTTTGATATATTCCAGCAATTCATCGGCATGCATCAGGCTTTTGCCATAATAGCCCAGGCCTACCGCATTATTTTCCAGGCTCTGACAGGCTTTTTGAATGGCTTCGGTAAAGCTTCTGCCGATGGCCATTACTTCACCCACACTTTTCATTTGTAAACCCAGTGTATCATTCGCTCCTTTGAATTTATCAAAATTCCAGCGGGGTATCTTTACGATCACATAGTCCAGTGCCGGTTCAAAATAGGCAGAGGTGGTTTTAGTGATTTGGTTTTGCAGTTCATCGAGATTGTATCCAATCGCCAGTTTAGCAGCAATTTTTGCAATGGGATAGCCGGTGGCTTTACTGGCCAGGGCAGAAGAACGGCTTACCCGTGGATTGATCTCAATAGCAATGATCTCTTCGGTATCGGGATTGAGGGCAAACTGCACATTGCAGCCACCTGCAAAATTGCCGAGGTCGCGCATCATCCGGATCGCGGTATTACGCATCAATTGCATAGCGGTATCACTGAGCGTCATGGCCGGTGCTACCGTAATGGAGTCGCCGGTATGTACACCCATCGGGTCAAAGTTTTCTACAGTGCAAATGATACATACATTATCGGCAGCATCGCGGAGCAGTTCGAGTTCAAATTCTTTCCAGCCGAGTACGGCTTTTTCCACCAGTACTTCGTGTATGGGGGAAGCCTGCAGGCCGCGGTTGAGTGCTTCGTCAAGGTCGTTTTTATCGTGAACAAATCCGCCACCGGTACCTCCTAAGGTAAAGGAAGGGCGAATAACCAATGGGAAGCCGATCTGCTGGGCAAATTCTTTTCCTTCCAGATAAGAGTTGGCCGTTTTGGCGGTGGCTACGGGCACACCAAGATAGATCATCCACTGGCGGAATTTTTCCCGGTCCTCTGCCTTATCGATGGCTTTAATATCCACACCGATAAGGCGTACATTATATTGTTTCCAAATGCCCAGGTCTTCGGCTTCTTTGGCCAGGTTGAGGGCGGTTTGTCCGCCCATGGTGGGCAATACCGCATCGATGGGGAATCCTTCGGCTTCGCTGTCCTGCAATATTTTTTCGATGCTCTCGGCGGTAAGCGGCAATAAATAAACCCTGTCGGCCATCATGGGGTCTGTCATAATGGTGGCAGGGTTGCTGTTGATGAGGATTACTCTGATTCCTTCTTCCCGCAGGCTTCGGGCGGCCTGGGTTCCGGAATAATCAAACTCACAGGCTTGGCCGATAATGATGGGGCCGCTCCCGATAATGAGGACCGACTTGATCGAATTGTCTTTTGGCATTATTGTTTTTAGTGTTTCAGGTGATGCAAGTATGGCAAGGCATCGTTATTAAAAAACAAATTGCGCAAAACTAAGGGAATAGTAGGGTTTTGAAGGGATGTGAAGGTTATTTTTTTTCAGTTGCATTTTCAGAACAGTTCAGAAGGACCTGGCAGGTTGGGGTTTGGGTATCTTTCTGTAAGAGAGCGAATATTGTTCATCGTATAAGGCCTTATCATTGCCGGTAAGCTGGAGGATTGCTTGCTTGAATGCTTCCGGGGATCCGAAGTTTTTCTTTATTGAAAAAGTTTCCGTTATGGTTTTTACCGTGAGGGTGTCCTGTTTACTGGCTATTCCGGCCACATAATATACCCGTTGTTTTTTTAATTCCGGTGTCCGGCCTTTGCGGCGGGGTTCTTCCAGTAATATATCGGCCACTACATTCATGTATTGTTTGTCGCCAATCCAGGAGGTATAGCCGGTAAAATAGGCGGTATCCGGTAATATGATATCTCCCTTGATCGCTTTGCCGTAACGGGTAATGGCATATACGGAATCCGATTGGCGGGAAATGTCCAGCGCTTCAATACCAAAGAAGTCGCTTCCGTCTTTTACAATGCCGTACCAATATCCGCACAGGGAACTATCCACCGGTTCTACCGGCTTTGGTTCCAGCGCTACCGTTGATTCAAACGGGCAGGCGTACAGCAAAATGCAAAGCGGCAACAGCCACAGGACTTTTTTCATAACCAGGAAAGCGGAAAAGATACAAACATTGTGCTGAAAGTCCTATACCGGGTTAGTGGTATTACGATGGTACTTATTTTTGCAGATGCAGTGGAGATTCTTAGTCTGGCTATTTTTTATTGGAAATGTGATCAGTGGCCGGGCCCAGCAGCCCGCTTATCCCAAGGGTTATTTTCGAAATCCCATGGGTATTCCGATGGAATTGTCGGCCAATTTTGGGGAGCTCAGGCCCAATCACTGGCATATGGGTCTCGATATCCGTACAGGCGGTAAGGAAAACCTGCCGGTTTATGCTGCTGCAGGCGGGTATATTGCACATGTGGGTATACGGCCGCAAAGTTTTGGACGGTTCATCATCATCAATCATCCGAATGGACTTTCCACCTTGTATGCGCACCTCAACGATTTTTATCCGGAACTGGAAAGCTATGTGACGGAACAGCAATACAAAAAAGAAAGCTGGGCGGTGGAATTGGATTTTAAAGCCGGAGAATTTGATGTTACCAAAGGACAGTTCATCGCATATAGTGGAAATACTGGTGGCTCGCAGGGGCCGCATCTTCATTTTGAAATACTGGATACCAAAACCACCAAACGGCTGAATCCCTCGCTTTTTGATTTTCCATTGGTGGACCGGGTGGCCCCTACCTTATTGCGACTCGCTATGTACGACAGAAGCCGGTCGGTGTATGAACAAACGCCACGGTTTTATCCCTTAAAATATACCGACAGCGGGTACATTATTCCTAAAATGCCTGTGATTGTAACTGGCCTGAACAGGATCAGTTTTGCCCTGCAGATGCATGATAAATCTTCCACGGGCGGAAGTCCCAATGGCGTTTTTTCCGCCAGCCTTTATATTGACAGCGTACTGCAATCCCGTTTTGTACTGGACAGTATCGACTATGAAGAAACTGATTATCTCAATGCGCAGATCGATTATAAATATGATTATAAAGGGGGGGCTTACCTGCAACATCTCAGCCGTATGCCCGGTGATAACGGGGTGGCTTATATCCGCACTGCCAGTGATGGGGTGCTTACATTGACAGATACACTGCCACATCAGGTATATGCCGAGGTAAAAGATGCTTATGGTAATACTGCTTACCTGAATTTTTGGATACAGCATGACGATAGTCTTTCTGCAGACGAAGCAGAAAGACTGACGGTAGCCAAAATGATACCCAATCGGGTAAATGAAATTAACAAACCAGACTTTGACATGTACTTGCCATCTGGTTGTTTATTTGATACTGTACCGGCCTATTATTACCGCGATAATGCAGCAGCGTACAATAGTGTATCGGCACGCCACCAGGTAAATGATCCTTCTTATCCGGTACATAATGATCTTACCGTTCGTATCAAGCCTGACAAATCCATTCCTGCAGATTGGAAAAATAAGCTGGTGATCGTAAAAAGTGGAAAAGGTAATGTGGTGCGGAAAGCGGAATGGAAAGACGATTGGCTGGTAGCCCGCTTTGGCGATTTCGGCAGCTTTCAGGCTTTTGCAGATATTACTCCGCCCTCAATAAATGAACCCGGGGGCACACGCAGCAAAAATGATGATACGCTCAATATGAGTGCAATGACCCGGATCCTCTTCACACCAGCCGATAATTTTGGATTAAAAAGGTTTCGGGTAGAACTGGACAGCCAATGGATACGTTTTACCAACGACAAATCGCGCAACTGGATATACCGGTTCGATGAGCGTTGTTCCTATGGAATACACCATTTAAGAGCAATTGCGGAAGACCTGGCGGGTAATACAACCGTGAAGGAGTGGTGGTTTCGCCGCAACCCGTACACTCCGCCACCGCCAAAGAAAAAGGTAGTGAAGAAGACAAGTGAAAAGAAGAAAAAGGAAGAGGATAAAAAGAAGAAAAGCACTACGAAGAAACCTTCGGTTAAAAAGAAAAAGAAATAGTTTATTTATAACATCATTGAATAACGATTAACGATATCACACCATGGTCATATTAAAGGAAGGAGATAAGGCCCCGGCATTCAGCGGCACTGATCAAAACGGTAAAAAGATTTCCCTTGCATCTCTGAAAGGGAAAAAGGTAGTCCTTTATTTTTATCCGGAAGATGATACCCCCACTTGTACTATACAGGCTTGCAACCTGCGCGACAATTTCAGCCTGCTTCAAAAAAAGGGTATTGAAGTAGTCGGGGTAAGTCCGGACGATGCTGCCAAACATAAAAAATTTGAGGCAAAATTTAATCTTCCCTTTACACTCATCGCAGATACCTCCCATGCGATACTGGAAAAGTATGGGGTGTGGGACCAGAAGCAAATGTTTGGTCACAAATACATGGGAGTGCTCCGTACTACTTTTCTTATTGATGAAAAGGGGATCATCCGGAAAATATTTCTCCGCCCCAAAAACAAAGCCCATGCGGAAGAGATAGTGGCTGCTCTTTCCTGAGTTTTTCCTGTTTTTGTTTTACGCATAAAGGCAACCTGGCCCATTCTTTTGCCGATTATCCTGCTATTACCAAAACAGCGATTATGAAACGAATATTGACTCTTGCGGCTTTTAGTTGTACTGTATCACTTACAGCACAGGAAAAAAAGCCCGTTGAAATTTTTACTTCTCAGAAAGTGATCAATGCCAATACCACACAAACAGTGGGTAAAGGCCAGATGGAATTTAAAGTAACCCATAATTTCGGTGATATAGCCGGTGATTTCGGTGGCATCAAAAACTTTTTCGGGCTCGATAATAATGTGGATGTTCGTATCGCCTTCCAAACAGGTATTGGAAAGAAATTCGATCTTACGTTTGCCCGTTCCAAAGGAGCCAGTAAGCAGCAACGTCTGTGGGAAATGGGATTGAAATATCAATTGATGCAGCAACTGGAAAACGATGCATCTCACCCGCTCTCCATTGCCTTATATGCCAATGCGGTAATCGCATCCAATACTGCAACGGCCACCCCCAATCAGGATCATAGCTATAAAGGTATTTCCCAGCGTACGAGCAATGCTTTTCAGTTGATACTGGCACGCAAAATGGGAAAGATCAGTCTGCAACTAAACCCCACATTTGTTACCCGGGGTTATTCCATATCATATGACCAAAAATCTTTCTTTTCTATGGGAGGTGCTATTCGGCTACCCCTTACCCATCGCCTGAATTTTATCATGGATTATTTTCACACTTTCCGTTCCAAGGAAAGTAAAGATTCATTTCGCTTAAAAGAAAACGTACGTTTTTACAATCCTCTGGGTGTGGGATTGGAAGTGGTGACCGGCCGACATGTGTTTCACCTGAATTTTACCAATACCACGGAGATCGTGGAAAACCGTTTTATTCCCCGCACCGTTACCTCCTGGGGTAAAGGCCAGTTCAGGTGGGGATTCACCATCAGCCGTCAGTTCACGGTTTGGAAAGAAAAGAAAAAGAAACCGACCAGCTAATTTTAGTTTTGAGCAAAATAAGGCCCTGCACTGCGGGGCTTTTTTATGCAACGTATGAAAGAACATTGCGGTCTATTGCACATGAAAGTGCGTATCCGGGAGAATTCCCCGCTGGCAAAGCTGGCAGCCATCAAAATGAAATCTCAGCAGTTGGCCATGGTGCTGGGTCACACCATTCATCTGCACAATACAACGAGGGAAGAATTTTTACGGGATACTGCATGGGTATGTCACGAAGTAAAACATATACAGCAATACCGGCAACATGGATATGCCGGCTTTTTATGTAAATACTTTTTTGATTGGGTGAAGCACGGTTATTATAACAACAAGTTTGAAAAAGAAGCCAGGGCTGCGGAAGCATGCACAGCGATTCTACAGGGAGTGGAGTTTACCTGAAAGGCTTAGTTTCGGGTATCCATTCCACTTCGCCAAATGCAATAATTTCTTCGGTGGCATGTTCGATCACCAGGTTTCCATCGGGCAATACGGTTTTTATCTGTGCATTAAATACCCGGTTCTCTTTCCGGAGTTTCACCAGTTGTCCTTTTTTGTAGAGACAGGCGAGGTATTCTTCATAGAGCGGGGCAAACCCGACCCCTGTTAATATTAGATATTTTTCTTCTATTTTCCTGCAAAGTTCATGGGCCAGTGTAAGGGGTGAAAAGGTTTTACCGGTGATTTGTTTGAGTGAAACGGGATTGATGAGTTCCGGAGCAAATTGCACCTGATTGATATTGATGCCGATTCCCGCGATGGCCCATTTCCATTTCGTCATTTCCAGAGATGCTTGCGAAGGCCGTGCTTCACTGTTTACCGGCTCCGGGCTACCAATCACCGATTCGATCAAAATGCCTCCTGCCTTTCTGTCCTGCCAGTATAGATCATTAGGCCATTTGATTTTAGTATCATCCCCGGCATAGGTATAGAAAAAATCATGTACGGCTACCGCTACACAGGCACTGAGCTGAAACTGGTTGGCCAGACTGATTGGCTGCGGATTTATCAATATGCTCAAAGCGATATTCTCGTCTTTTTGTGATTGCCAGACCTTCCCGCGCTGCCCTTTTCCTGCTGTTTGTTCATGGGTAAATACGGTCATTCCGTGCTGTGCCAAATCAGCATAAACCTGCTTTCGGGCATAGTTGTTGGTGCTGTCAACTGATTGCAGTTCAATAAATGGCGATCCGATCGGATTCTGGGGGGAATGTTGTGACAATTAATTGCTATTTTTGACAAAGAAAATGAAACTGGTTCCCGTTTGCTATACCAGTTATTGGTTATTCTTTCAGTTTCACGCAGCCCGGCTTACCGGCCAGGCGGTTCGACACAAAAATACCAGTAATCAATACGGGCCGCTAAACAAAAATTAAAAATACCCTCATTATTGGAACAATTGGCATTACTGACCAACCGCAAAAACAAGAATCTGCAGCCAGGTGTGAAAAGGCTGACACAGCGTTCTAAGATCATCAAAACCATCATTGCCGCCATCCAGGAAAAGAAAGGAGAAAATATCCTGTCACTGGATCTGAGAAAGATTAATGAGGCAGTGGCGGATTTTTTTATCATTTGTGAAGCCGGGAGTCAACCGCAAGTAAGAGCGATCGCAGAAAACGTTGAAAACCGTGTAAGGGAGAAGTGCGAAGAAAGTCCTTATCATCACGAGGGCTATCATAACCTGCACTGGGTATTGATCGATTATGTGAATGTGGTGGTACATGTGATGCAGCCGGATACACGGAAATTCTATCGGCTTGAGGAAATGTGGAGCGATGCGGCCGGACAGGAGCATAACGAATAACGCAATTGTTAAATCTCGTTGTGATACAAACTTTTTCTCCGATAAATCATTAAATAGCAATACTGTTAAACACAAATATGTCAGACTTTAATAATAAAAACGAGAACAGGCCCCCACGTTTTCCCAACCGCCCTCCCGGTGGTGGGGAAGATCCTAATCAGCTTCCTAAAAAAGGACCGAGGTTCAGTATCTACTGGGTCTACCTGATCATCTTCGCCGTGCTGCTGGGTATACAGTTGTTCAGTATGTACAACTCAAAGACAGCAGACTTATCCATGCCCGAGTTCAAAACCATGATTCAGAACGGAGATGTGGAAAAGTATGATCTTATCAAAAACAAGGAACTGGTTCGTATCTACCTTACAAAAGCTGCAAAGGAAAAATATAAACAGAAGCTGAGTGATGCCAAAGTAAGTACCAAGGAAGGCCCTGAGATGAGTTTTAAGATCGGAAGTGTGGAAGGGTTTCAAAAAGAAATGGCTGATTTTTACAAAGCTAACCCCACCGTAAAAGAAGTGGTCTATTATCCATCGAACGAAAGGGATTGGTTCAGCGGTATATTTCAGTTTCTCCTGCCAGTATTATTGCTCGTAGGACTTTGGATACTGCTGATGCGTAAAATGAGTGGAGGTGCCGGAGGCGGTGCTGGCCCCGGAGGCATATTCAATATCGGTAAATCAAAAGCCACCTTATTTGACAAGGGTACGAAAGTGAACATCACATTTGCCGATGTAGCCGGACTGGATGAAGCGAAAGTGGAAGTGATGGAGATCGTTGACTTTTTAAAGAATCCTAAGAAATACACCAACCTCGGTGGTAAAATACCCAAGGGCGCATTGCTGATTGGTCCTCCCGGTACCGGTAAAACCTTATTGGCCAAAGCCGTAGCCGGAGAAGCACAAGTGCCTTTCTTCAGCCTCAGCGGATCCGATTTTGTGGAGATGTTTGTGGGTGTGGGCGCCAGCCGTGTGCGAGACCTTTTCAAACAGGCACGTGAAAAAGCACCTTGTATCATCTTCATCGATGAGATTGATGCCATCGGCCGTGCCCGCGGAAAAAATGCGATGATGAGCAATGACGAACGGGAGAGTACGCTTAACCAATTGCTCGTGGAAATGGACGGATTTGGAACGGATGTAGGTATTATCGTATTGGCTGCTACTAACCGGCCCGATGTACTTGACTCCGCTCTGCTTCGCCCGGGACGTTTCGACCGTCAGATCACGATCGATAAACCCGATCTGGCCGGACGGGAAGCTATTTTCAAAGTACACCTGAAGCCGATCAAGATATCCAAAACACTGGACATACATAAACTGGCCGAACAAACCCCCGGATTTGCCGGTGCGGATATTGCCAACGTATGTAATGAAGCGGCATTGATCGCGGCCCGTAAAAACAAGGAAGCGGTGGATATGTCCGACTTTCAGGATGCTGTGGATCGCGTGATCGGCGGACTTGAAAAGAAGAATAAGATCATTTCTCCGGAGGAGAAAAAGATCATTGCCTACCATGAAGCCGGCCATGCTGTATGCGGCTGGTACCTGGAGCACGCTTATCCGTTATTGAAAGTGACCATCGTGCCAAGGGGTACCGCGGCACTGGGCTATGCGCAATACACACCGAAAGAACAATACCTGTATAATATTGATCAGCTTACCGATCAGATATGTATGACACTCGGTGGAAGGGCCAGCGAAGAGATCTTCTTCCATAAGATTTCTACGGGTGCACAGAACGATCTGCAGCAGATCACCCGCATCGCTTACTCGATGGTAACGGTATATGGCATGAACGACAAAGTGGGAAATATCAGCTTTTATGATCCCCAGCAGGAAAATGCATTTACGAAACCTTATTCCGACGAAACAGCAAAAATGATCGATCAAGAAGTAAGAAAGCTGATCGATGATGCATATGAGAAAACAAAAGAACTGCTGACAAGTAAAAAAGCAGATGTAGAAAAACTCGCGAACGCATTGTTGGAAAAAGAAGTGCTTTTCCAGAGTGATGTGGAGGCACTGATCGGAAAACGTCCGTTTGAAGAAAAGAAAACATTAACATCGGAAGAGGTGGCCGCGGATACAACATGGGATGGTTCTGCAGCGGTGGTACCTCCGGCGCAGGATGGTAAGTCGGCAGATGATCAAACCGGCAATCTCGATCTGGCACCATCTCTTTAATAATCGGGTATGAACGTATCTCCTTCAAAAGAGAATATTCTGAAAAAAATACGTAAGGCGTTGAGTCATCCAACGCCTTTACCTTTTCCCCAGAGTGAGGGAAGTCAGTCGGTATTTCATCCCCTCCAACAGGAAGTGGAAGTGGAGTTTGCTGAGCAGTTTACCCGCCTGCAGGGAAAATTTATTTACTGCATCAACCGGCAGGAGTTGGCTTTTCAATTGGCCAGTCTGATCCGAAAACAGGATTGGCAAAAAGTATATTGCCTGGAAGATAAATTGCTGGAAACAGTAGGAGGACAGTTCAGCGATCGCATCACCACCACCGATCTGGCAGGTTGCGATGTGTCTATTACAGGATGTGAATACCTGGTGGCCCGCACCGGGAGTATCGTAATGAGTGCTGCCCAAAAAAGCGGGCGTACGGCCAGCGTTTATGCACCGGTGCATATTTGTATTGCATACACCTCCCAGTTGGTATATGATATCAAAGACGCATTGGTGGCAGCACGTGATAAATACGGAGAGCGTATGCCCTCTCTCATCACATTTGCCACCGGACCCAGCCGCACAGCAGATATTGAAAAAACGCTGGTGGTGGGTGTACATGGCCCCAAAGAAGTGTACCTTTTCCTTGTGGAAGCCTGAAAAGAGAAATGCTGAATAGCATTTCACAAAGTCAATACCGTATTATTTTTTCTTATCTTATCTTTATATCATGACAAACCCAGGTGTTTACCACTTATTTGTGTATGGCTCTTTGCGCAGCGGTTTTAAGAGCCCTGTGTATGAATATATCAGCCGTTTTTTTAAGTTTATCGGCGATTCCCGTATCAAAGGAAAATTATACGATATGGGCAGTTACCCCGCCGGTGTGTCTGCCAGCGATGAAAGCTATATTATTGGCGAATTGTACCAGGCAAAAAACCAGCATGAGTTTTCATGGGCCATTGGCCAGTTAGATGACTATGAAGGCGTATCTGTGGAAGCTGATGAAGTACAGTTATACCGCAGGGAAGTAACGGATGTGGACCTGAATGGGGAGGTGATCAAAGCATGGGTGTATTGGTACAATGGCAATGTGGAAGGCAGGCCAGTGATACAGTCCGGCGATATGATGGAATATTTAAAAAACAAATAAGTTCTGCTATGCAAAAATTGACACATCCCCTGATCTGCCTGTTGCTTGTATGCACGTTGCAATCCTGTGAGTTCAGTTGTTCCGTTGGTGGTAAGAAAGATGAAGTAAAGGGTACCGCAGTGGTAAAAGACGGCACCCGTATCTACAATGATATTCAGTTGACTGCAAATGGGTTAAAACTGGAAAAGGCCTATCTGGTATTTAAAGATGGTACGGCTATGCCGGAAGGCAACCTGGTAGATTTTACACAACCCGTAAGTGTAAAACTGATAGTGGAAGATGGATGGGTGAATGAGAAGGGCAAAGTTTTCCTTGGAGCAGCAGAAAAAATCACAGCGGAGGATGGGACTGTATTGCTGGATGAAAAGGACTTATTCAGCGGACAATATGACGATGGCATTGATGCCAGTGATGCAGCGAGTATTGGTATCTCAGCGAATATTACTTTAAAGAAGGACATGCCCCCCACCACGTTTACGGTTGCATTCAGGGTATGGGATAAAAAAGGCGATGGGTATGTGGAAGGCAGTTATAAGCTGTATTCAAAAAAATAAAGCAGGGAATTGTTTCTGAAAAATTAATAGTGGGTCAAAATATCTATTTCCTTTCTGATTTTCATCTCGGTGCACCCAATCATGCTGCCAGCCTGGTGAGGGAAAAGCTGCTCGTACAATTCCTGGATTCCGTTCAATCAGATGCGGCAGAGATCTTCATCGTGGGAGATATATTTGATTTCTGGTATGAGTATCGTCGTGTAGTACCGAAGGGATACGTTCGTTTACTCGGCAAACTGGCTGCGTTATCCGACGCAGGCATCAAACTCCATTTTTTTGTCGGCAATCATGATATGTGGATGAGGGATTATTTTCAGCAGGAGCTGCAAATACCCGTGTATTTTGAACCTTGTGAATTTGAGCGAAGCGGTAAAAAATTTCTGATCGGTCATGGTGATGGGCTGGGCCCGGGCGATCACGGGTATAAACGATTGAAGAAAGTATTCCGTAACCCTGTGAGCAAATGGCTGTTTGGGGTATTTCCACCCCGGCTGGGAATGGGACTCGCCAATTATATGAGCCGGAGAAGCAGGGCGCAAACAGGCAGCACGGAAGAACACTTTCTCGGGGAAGAAAAAGAATGGCTGATCATTTATTGTAAAGAGGTGTTAAAGAAAAAAAATATTGATTTTTTTGTGTTTGGGCACCGACACCTGGCCATTGATTATCGTCTAACTCCTGTTGCCAGTACCGGGGAAGCACGTTATATCAATCTGGGTGACTGGATCCGCTATTTTACCTATGCGGTTTTTGACGGCACCCGCATGGAGTTAAAATCATATACCGGGCAGGATGACAAAATAATTCGCAACGGATGAAATATCTTTTTACCATATTGGCCTTCAATTTCCTTACACTTTCGGCAAAGACGCAGGAAAAGGATTCGGTGTTTCAGCATATCAGGACCATTACGGGCGATATTGCGTCCTTTACCGTTGATAATCTTGATAATATTTATATACTCAACAGCCGCAATCAGCTAAAAAAACTGGATAGTAAGGGAGATTCTGTAGCGGCATTCAATGATGTACGCAAATTCGGAAAAGCCACGCTGGTGGATGTGTCAAACCCATTAAAGATATTATTGTATTATAAAGATTTCTCCACGATCGTCATGCTCGACCGCTTTCTGAATATCCGGAATATCATTGATCTTCGAAAGCAGAATATTTTCCAGGTAAAGGCCATCGGCCAATCGTACGATAACAAAATATGGCTCTACGATGAACTGGACAACAAACTTAAAAAACTGGATGAAGAAGGGAAACTTGAACAGGAAACACCCGATTTTCGGTTATTGCTGGGCCAGATCGTTTCTCCTATTCGCATTTATGATGAAGATAAATATGTATACCTCTATGATACCGCTAAAGGAGTGTATGTATTTGATTATTACGGCACCCTGAAAAATAATATCCTCATCCAGCAATGGAAGAACCTGAAAGTGACGGGCAAGTATATATATGGTTCAAAGGCTGATTCACTGTACCGGTATGAGATCAGCCGGTTCATGTATGATGAATGGAAGCTGCCTGCCGACCTGGTTGATGCCCGGGCTTTTAATTTTACCTCCACCCGCCTGTATGCACTGCGTGAAAATGCCATCGAAATTTATTCCGTACGCTGATCCTCCTTTCGCCCGCTACCGAATATTCAATATTTTTGAGGCATGAATGATTTTCTAAACCGGATATTCTGGGACAACCCGATTAGCAGTTACTTTATAATTGCCGGTGTCATCATTTTTGTATGGTTGCTGAAGCGCTTTATTTCTCATTTCCTGGCAGGGCTTCTTTATAGTGTGGTGCATAAGATATGGAAAGATGTAGACCGGAGATCCTTTATTAATCTGGTGGTAAAGCCACTCGGTTTCTTTCTGGCCGTACTGGTATCGGTAGTAGCATTATATAAACTTAATTTTCCGGAGGAGCTGAATGCAGACATTTATAAGTATACCGTAAAGGAAATCGTTCAGTCGGTAGGTAATGTGATTTTGATCGTTTCCTTTACTGCATTGCTGATACGGCTGATCGACTTTATAGCACTCATACTAGAGAAAAGAGCCAATCTTACTGCCGATCAATCGGATAACCAACTGATCGTTTTCTTCAAAGATTTTTTTAAAGTCATACTGGTCATCATCGGTATCATGCTGGTGCTCCGGTATGCCTTTGGTCTCAACATCAGCGGGTTGCTAACTGGATTGAGTATAGTAGGTGCAGCCATAGCGCTGGCTCTTCGGGAAAGCCTCGAAAACCTGATAGCTTCATTCATTATCTTTTTTGACAAACCCTTTATCATGGGAGATTTGGTAAAAGTACAGCAGATCACCGGTACAGTAGAAAAGATCGGGCTCCGCAGCACCCGGATCCGTACCGAACAAAAAACATTTGTGACGGTACCCAACAAACAGATGGTGGATAGTATACTGGATAATCTCTCCCTGCGCACCCAACGCAAAGGCGAATTGCGTTTGCAGATCGAGCAATCGGCCAGCAGCAAACAACTGGAACAAATGATTGAATCCATCAAAGTAATCCTGCAGCAGGAACATGTGATCAGCAGTACGGTATATATGAATGATATTACCCTGCACTCATTCGATATAACGGCGGAATATTTTACACAACCGGTGGCCGTGGATGAATTCAATGCGATCAAACAACGCATCAATATAGCGGTGGTAAAACTGATTGAAGATAATCATCTCGAACTCGCCACTATTTCCGGCGACGCAAAGCCCGCTCGCAAACAAGTATGACCTGCCTGTGCCCAACTTTGCGGCATCCCCGGATTTGGGGATGGCAGGAGTACGGTTTGCTCCCGATATTTGTTTCCTGATAAAACCATAAACGTGAACATACCTGTATCATTTAAACTGCATCAGTCAGTTTTCGCTATCTTTTCTTTACTCCTGACCATGTCTTCCTGTACTAAAGACAGCGAAGAAATAAACGTACAGGTCTATACATCAGCGGGCGATATCAATACTAAACTTACGGAGTTTCGGAGCAAGCTCGGAACGCTCAATTCCACAGTGGGACAAACGACCGGCCGCAGAGAAATCAACTGGGATGGGGTGCCGGATAATCTGACCGGTATCAAGCTGGCCCCCGACTTTTTTAACCCCACGGCTGCCGGTTCTCCCGAGGGAAGACAGCGCGGCCTTTTTTATGCTGATGGTGCAGATGCCATGGTAAGTAAAACCGGTTTTTCAGAGGTAAATCCATTGGTGGCTTCAGAATTGCCCAGCTTCAGCGGTAATAAATTATTTGCAGTGGTGAACGCAAATGCATGGCCGGTGGAATTCAGGGTAGCGGGACAAACCACCCGGGCCTCCACCAAAGGATTTGGTGCCGTATTTGTGGATGTAGACAACAGCTATTCGGTATTCATTGAATATTTTAATGAAACAAAAACACTGGGCAAATATTATGTGCCTGCCTCATCGGGTACCAGCCGGTTTTCCTTTTTGGGGGTGTATTTTCCCAATGATGTTATTACGCGGGTAGTCATTACACATGAAGGTAAATTGGTGCAAGGCGAGAAAGATGTCAGCCAGGGCGGAACCAATGACCTCGTAGCACTCGATGATTTTATTTACGCCGAACCCGTCAAGCTATAACATAGTGAATGTAGCCTGGTGCCGGCCTTCCCTTGCAGCCGGCATTTTATTTTTACACGGCTGCATTCAATATAGGGATTAATGTTAATTTCATTCATCATGCACTTCCGGCTGACGATCCTGATATGCCTCCTTACTTCATACTGTTTAGCCCAACAGCCGGCTCTTTATTTTGACCGTATTACCACAGAGCAGGGACTGTCGAACAATCAGGTAAACTGTATTTTGCAAGATAAAAGAGGCTTTCTGTGGTTCGGCACCAACGACGGGCTCAACCGGTACGACGGCCATTATTTTTCTATCTACCGCAACAGACCCGGCGACAGTACCAGTATTTCAGGGAATATTATCACCGGCATTATTGAAGATGAAAATGGCGTATTGTGGATCACCAGTGCAGACGGGGGGCTCAGCCGGTATGATTATAAAAATTCAACGGGTGACCGGTTCAAACAGTTCAAACATATTCCGCGCGACAGCACTTCCATTCCTACCAATGCGATCAATAAGCTGCTCAATGATAAAAGAGGTTTTCTCTGGATGGTCTCGAATGGTTATTCCGTCATCCGCTTCAACAAACAAACCCAGCGCTTTGACCGCCCGGTGAAATCCGGCCCTAAAACGGCGCTAGATCTTGCATTTGATGCCAATGGAACGATTTGGGTGGGCCGGCAGGGCGGTGGAATTTTGAAGATTGATCCCGCCACACTCCGCTATGAATATGATAAACGCTACGAGGATCTCTATGCCCGGTTGCCGCATGTAGTGGTTACAGCTTTGTTTCGCGACCGGCAAAATAATATGTGGTATGGATCATGGGATAAATTTCTTTATCGATTCGACCCATTGACAAAATCAGAATTTTTTTTTAAAGAAGAAAATAGTACCGCTGGCTTTGTTGAAGATGAAATTTTATCTTTTGCTGAGGACGGACAGGGGCGGATATGGATAGGCGGGAAAACAAAGGGGTTGCAGCTCTATGACAGGGCAACAGGCCTTTTCTCCCGGTATGAATACAACGTAGCAAAAGAAGGCACTTTATCAGACAACACCATACGTTGTATCTATACCGACCGATCCGGAAATACATGGCTGGGTACCGGGCGCGGTATCAGTGTATATCACCCCGAACAACAACGTTTTTTGCAAACATTTTTGCCGGTACCATCATTGGCAGGTGAGAGTATTCGTGTTTATGATTTTTTCGAAGACGAAACAGGCGATCTCTGGATCGGTACGAGTGCCGGGCTTTATATCAAACAAGTAGGAACCGGAAAGATCATCCATCGTCCGCTCAGTTATAATGGGGTACCGCTCACCGTATCGAAATTTTTTACTGATAGCCGGGGCATATTTTATCTGGGAACCAGCTATTCCCTTTTTATATACGACAGAAAAACAGGCCGGCTGCAACTATTGCCCAATACGGAGAAAGATCAGGTAATGAACCGGATCATTGAATCGAGGGTGGTATCGTTGGTGGAAGACAGTCTCGATGGCAGACCAGTGCTTATTGCTTCACCTTATGGACACTATCTTGCTTACTACGACCTGCAGCGGGAAGAATGGATTTCCCGCAGGGACACCGTAAAGAAGATCATTCAACGCTATAATATAAAAGATAACCTGATACGTAAGCTCTACAAGACGCAAAACGGAGAACTTTGGCTGGCCACTACCCAGGAAGGAATCGGCAAGTGGGCAGGCCATCCGCGGGGGCCCATTCAGTTCTTTACCAACGATCCTTTTAAAAAGGATGGATTGAGTAACAATAATATTTATGATATAGCAGAAGATAAGGATCAGAACCTGTGGATCAGTACTTACGGAGGAGGGCTGAATCATTTGAACACACGAACCGGTAAAATAGTACATATACCGGCCATGAGTAACCTCCTCGAAGGAATTGCCACCGATGCAGATGGCAATGTATGGATGATCGCCAATGGCCATCTGCAGTTTTATAATATCCGGTCCGGATCGGGAACTATATTCCCACTGCCTGATATTGATAAATCCGGTGGTGTATCCGGATATATCAGTAAGGATAAGGCAGGAAAAATGTATGTGGCAGGTAAAAATTATTTTATCAGTTTTCATCCGGACTCCATTAAACTCACCAGGCATCAACCTGAAATATTCCTGACGGATTTTAAGATTTTCAATGATTCGTATAGCAGCCTGCTTCAGCAGCAAACGATAAAGCTGGAATACCGGCAGAATTATTTCACTGTACAATTTTCTGCACCGGAATATTCGATCACCGAGCCGGTGCAGTATTCTTATATGATGGAGGGGCTGAGCAAAGAATGGGTGGATATTGGAGACCGGAATTATGTAACCTTTGCCAATCTCGGTGCTGGCTCCTATACCTTTCGGGTTCGCGCCACCAATACACCCGGCTCCTGGAGCACCAACGAAGTGAATATTCGCATCGTGATTGTTCCACCGTTTTGGAAACGTACCTGGTTTTATATACTTGTTGTATTGCTTATCACCACGACATTATTTACTATATACCGGTACCGGGTAAATGAACTGCTGAAGCGGCAGGCCATCCGCAACAAGATCGCGCAAGACCTGCATGATAACCTGGGATCCACACTCAGCAGCATATCTGTTTACAGCCAGGTGGCCCGCATACATGGTGAGAAAAATGAAACGGCCGATCTGGATGTGTTGTTGGAAAAGATCAGTAATACGTCGAACGAAATGATCACGGAGATGAATGATATTGTATGGGCCATTAATCCACGCAATGATAGCATGGAAAAGATCATTCAGCGCATGGAATCATTTGCCAAACCCCTGGCGGCAGCACGCAATATCCGCTTTGTACTGGAATGTGGCCCTGGAATACCGGATGTACATCTCAATATGGACAAGCGCAAGAATTTTTATCTGATATTTAAAGAAGCGGTCAACAATGCAATCAAATATTCCGGTGCATCGCAGATACAGGGTGTAATGAATATTGATCGCCATCAGTTGCTCCTGGAGGTAACGGATGACGGACTGGGGTTTAATCCGGAAACGGAAATAAGCGGCAATAAACCGAGCCTGTCCGGCAATGGCCTGCAAAACATGCAAAAAAGAGCAGCTGAGCTAGATGGAAAGCTTGACATTCTGAGTGTGCCGGGTAAAGGAACCACTATCCGGCTTAGGTTGCCTTTAGGGTAACCCACTTCCATGCTATAGTACCCCCGGCGACTCACCACTTTTGGGGATTGTAAACCGCTATTTATTCCTCACCTTTGGTGTTTAAAGAATGCCCCATGCCCCTGAGAATCGCCATTTTCGACGACAATAATAATATACGTGATAGTATTGGTTTACTGCTGAGAACAGAAAAAGAGTTTGAAGTGGTGGGCTCCTTTCCGCATGTACTCGATTGTGTGGCCGACATAAAGGCCTGCAGACCCGATATCGTACTCATGGATATTGAAATGCCGGGTATGACGGGCATAGAAGCGGTAAGAACCCTAAAAAAGGAATACCCCGAAGTACTGATTATGATGCAAACTGTGTTTGAAGATGATGACCGGGTTTTCGATTCCATTTGTGCCGGTGCATCCGGATATATCCTTAAAAATTTTCTGAATACACGATTGATCGACTCCATCAAAGAATTGCAATTCGGTGGTTCTCCCATGAGCCCATCCATTGCCCGGAAAGTAATGATGAAGATGCAGCAGGTGACCGAACAAATGCGCCCTGCCGGGAATACCAATTATCAGCTTACGCCCCGTGAAAAAGAAGTGCTCGCTTGTGTAGTGAATGGACTCAGTTATAAAATGGTGGCTGATGCGCTGCATATCAGTTATGAAACAGTTCGCTCGCACATTAAAAAGATCTACGAAAAACTCCATGTGGCTTCTTTGACAGAGCTGGTGCATAAAACGATGAAGGAGCGGATCGTTTGACTTTCTCGTGATTCTATATTTACAGCTGCGATTTGTATAAAGTATACTATTGGTTCCCAGTAGTTGCGAGCAGCATAAGGAATATCTAAAAAAATAACTATCTATCTATTGATTAGCGGCATCTTAGCATATTGCAGCTGGCATCATGCGGCAAATGAACATTTCTGTGAATCCTAAAGCCTTTTCATTAATTCGTTCTAAAAATCACAGTGCAGGTTAATCGATATTTAATAGAAAAGTCATTTCCTGAGATAGCTTGAGAAAGCAATGGATGTAACACAAATTACAAGCCTGCTGCTTGTAAAATCTCAGCCAGATCTTTATCAAACATGCCCGACTTACCATATTCAACCACACGGCCCAGTTCTTTTCCCTTTTTCAATACAATGATGGTGGGTACATTGGTCACATTCAAAGCCTCACACAAATGACCAAATGTATGCTTTTGCCGGTCCACCCCCACAACAGTGATATGATCGTTGGGAAAACCGGCTGCTTCTGTGAGTGAAAAAAGTTTCGGGATTATGAATTGCGAATCCTCGCACCAGGTACCCATGAATACCAGCAACTGAATAGAATCTTTATTTTTTGCCAGCAATTCTTTGGCCGCAGCATTAGGGGTATAGGCTTTCTGGTTGGGGATATACCAGGTAGCGAAAGAAGTATCACCGGTAATCACATCCCGGGAAATGATTCCTTTGTAGGTTTTTTCATTCGGTCTTTCAGAAAAAACCTGGTAGGACTGCTGTGCAGACAGGGTGGTGTTCAACAACAGGGCAATAAAAGCTAAAAAGGCAATTTTCTTCATAATCAGATTAAATAGATGGCAAATGTAAAAGGGTGTGTTTACATGATGAAACAAGTGGTGTTAAAGTTGCAAAAACAGTTGGCGGTTGACAGTTGGCAGTATTCAGTTGGCAGTATTCAGTTGGCGGTTAACAGTTGGCAGTTACCAGTTCGCAGCTACAATTGCACCAATAGGGGTTCTTACTTTTTCTGCAACCAACTGCCAACTGCAAATTATTGTTGTCCGGTAAAACTATTTATTAGTTTGAAAATCAATTCAGACCCCTCCCCAACCCCTCCCCAAAGGAGAGGGGCTAGAACCTGCTCCGGGGCAATGTTTCAGGGTTTTGCAAAAACTTTCCCCGGACAATAATGACTGCAAATTGTAAACTGCTAACTGCATACCGTTTACAAACTCGCTTTTAACTCCAGCAGGAAACTTCGGATTTTCTTTAAAGACCGGATCATTTCAAATTTTTCTTCTGCTTTGCTGGTAGGGTTTTGCGCATTGTTTTTACGGAGGTATTCGCGGGCTCCTTCAATGGTGAACTTGCGACGGCGAAGGAGATCATGTATCAATACCAGATTTTTTATATCTACCGGGCGGAAGAAGCGATCTCCCTTGCGGTTTTTCCGGGGTTGCAGAATATCAAATTCTGTTTCCCAAAAACGTATCAGCGACTGATTTTCACGAAACATCTGTGCCACTTCACCAATGGAATAATATTGTTTTTTGAAAAGGATCTCATCCTCCGGAACCTGAACCAATTCCGCTGACGCTGCATTGTCTTTTAATGAGCGGCGTCCCCGTTTGGAGGTGCCGTGACTGACAGTGGTTAGCTTTTTTTCGGCTTTACTGCTCCGTTTGATCGTGGTTTCTGCCTCCGGTTCTGCTGCTGTTACCATTTGTACGGGCTCAGGCTCCGGCAAATTTACTTCCGGCTGTACCGGCTCAGGCGGTAAAGAGAAGTCAAATGCTATCTGAGATAAAGGCTTAGTCATTCAAAACAAAGGTAGGCCCACTTTCAGCAAAATAGCGTGCAGTGATACAGTTGTGGAAAATTTAGGGTATTCATGGTAACAGGACGAAATGACAATATCAGGGAGCATCCATGAAAACAAACAAAGGCATTAATCAAAACTCTGATTACTGGCGGCCGCTTTCTTCAGCAACTGGTCAAACTGTTCGGGGGTAAGGTCATTATAGAAGAAATAGATCGGGTCAATTTTTTCCCCGTTTTTATGCACTTCATAGTGACAATGCGGACCGGTACTTTTACCGGTACTGCCCACCCAGCCAATTACTTCGCCCCTTTTTACATCTTGCCCGCTTCTCACTTTTACCCGTACCATATGGCCATAGAGTGTTTCGTACCCATACCCATGGTTGATCACCACATGATTGCCATACCCGTTGCCCGTACTGCCCGCTACGGTTACATTGCCATTGGCCGTGGCATAAATAGGAGTGCCCTGAGGTGCGGAAAAATCAAGCCCCGCATGAAACTTCGTGGTTTTATACACCGGGTCGATCCGGTAACCAAAACCCGAGGCGATCCGGTTCAGGTCTTTATTACTCACCGGCTGAATGGCAGGTGTATGGGCGAGTAATTGCTCTTTATTTTTTACCAGTTCCTCCACTTCTTCATAGGATTTTTGCTGGGCCGCGATCCGGCTGTTGATATTGTTGAGTGTGCTGGTAATGGAAGCCACCAACTGGTAATCCTTGATCTTTTCCACTTTGGCAATTTCCTGTTTTGTCTCCAACTCTTTGGCCCTGGCACTATCTGGTATGGGATTGGCCTCAAAAATGGCGCGGTATACATCATTATCCCGCTTTTCCAGCTCTATCATTTGCTGCTGCACCGATTTCAATTCATCTTCGAGGTCATTGTAGTTATCCCGCAGGGCCTTGTTCTGCTGTTCCAGTATTTTTTCTTTGGGAGAGCCGATGAACTGGAATGCCAGGTAGGAGATGATGCCGGCGGTAACCAATGCTGCCGCTATAAAACCAAATACCCGCAACAGTTTTACCCGCAGTGGTGTCTCCAGCTTTTCGTAGCGGAGCGTATTGGTGTTATAATAATATTTGATCTTTTTCATTCAGCAAGCCTTAACCCTTTCAGCCTGAATCCGGGCTGAATATTTTACCTTTGCCTGCTTTTGCAGCTACCCGCGCCGGATGGCCGGATCATACTGCAAAAAATACAGGGCTGCCCGCTTTCTGGCGGGGCTGACAAATATAGCCCGTAAAACAGCAAAAATCAACCCAACAGCGGGGCCTTTTCGGCATTTGACCGGTAAAAGCTCCGGCCTTTTGGGAAAAATTCAACGATATGATGACTTCGAATGAAATAAGGCAGGCATTTATGGACTTTTTCAGCTCCAAGGGACATACCATTGTGCCTTCTGCCCCCATTGTGGTGAAAAATGACCCCACCCTCATGTTTACCAATGCGGGGATGAACCAGTTCAAAGATTATTTCCTGGGAAATAAACTGCCCCCCTATGGCCGGGTGGCCGACACCCAAAAATGCCTGCGGGTAAGCGGAAAGCACAACGATCTGGAAGAAGTGGGGGTGGATACCTATCATCATACCATGTTTGAAATGCTGGGTAACTGGAGCTTCGGTGATTATTTCAAAAAAGAAGCCATTAGCTGGAGCTGGGAATTACTGACGGAAGTTTATAAAATTCCGAAAGACCGGCTCTATGCCACCGTATTTGAAGGAGATGAAAAGGAAGGCATTCCCTCATCTAAAATTGCTCTTGAAAAATGGAAGGAGTTTTTGCCCGAACAGCAAATTGTATATGGTAATAAGAAAGATAATTTCTGGGAAATGGGCGATACTGGTCCCTGCGGCCCCTGCAGCGAGATACATGTAGATTGCCGGCCCGATGAAGAACGGAAGCAAATACCCGGTCATTTGCTGGTCAATAAAGACAATCCGCAGGTGATCGAGATTTGGAATAATGTATTTATTCAGTTTAACCGAAAGAAGGATGGTACACTCGAGCCTTTACCTTCCACGCATGTGGATACCGGTATGGGATTGGAGCGGCTCGTAAGAGTATTACAGGGCAAAACATCCAATTACGATACAGATATATTCAGCGGAACCATTGAAGCAACAGAAAAGATCACCGGAAAAAAATACGACCGCAGCGATTCCAAAGAAGCGATCGCCTTCCGGGTAATTGCTGATCATATCCGGGCCATCAGCTTTACAATCGCTGACGGACAGTTGCCTTCCAACAACAAGGCGGGCTATGTCATCCGGCGCATCCTGCGCAGGGCGGTGCGTTATTATTATTCCTACCTCGATTATAAAAGACCTTTACTTGCGCAACTGGTGCCTGTGCTGGCAAAACAATTTGAAAATGTATTTCCCGAACTGCAAAAGCAAGTGGACTTTGTAGGAAAAGTAGTGAAGGAAGAAGAAGATGCATTTCTCCGCACGCTGGAGGCGGGACTCAAACGCTTCGATAATTATTTTAAAGAAGCAGGTCAATCTCCGGAGGCCATGGCTAAAAAAGAAGTATCCGGTGTTTTTGCGTTTGAGCTGAATGATACGTATGGCTTTCCCATTGATCTTACCCAATTAATAGCGGCTGAAAAAGGATGGACCGTAGATAAGCCTGTTTTTGATGTGGAATTAGATAAGCAAAAGATACGCAGCCGTGAAGCAGGAGCCATTGATGCAGGTGATTGGGTGGTACTTGAAGAGGGGTCCAACCAGTTTGTAGGATATGAGTCACTGGAAACCACCACTTCGGTGCTGAAATTCCGGAAGGTAAAAACAAATGAGAAAGAAGTATACCAGTGGGTATTGAAAAAAACACCATTCTATGCAGAGAGTGGCGGACAAGTGGGAGACCGCGGTACCCTTACAATAGATCATGAATCTTTCCCAGTTATCGATACAAAGAAGGACAACGACCTGATCATACATTTTACGGAATCCATACCAGAGGAAATGTCTGGTATCGTAACTGCTACGGTGAATGCGGGCACCCGTAAAAGGATCACGCTCCACCACTCCGCCACACACCTCATGCATGCGGCCCTTCGCAAAGTATTGGGTACACATGTGGCACAAAAAGGATCATTGGTCAATGAAAAACATCTCCGGTTCGACTTTTCGCATTTTTCCAAACTGAGCGCAGAAGAAATGGCAGCCGTGGAAACCCTCGTGAACGAAAAGATCAGGGAGAATATTCCGGTAGTGATCAAAGAAATGAGGAAAGACGATGCAGTGGAAATGGGTGCCATGGCACTTTTTGGTGAAAAGTATGGCGATCTGGTCCGAGTGGTGATCATTGATCCTGCATACTCGGTGGAATTATGCGGTGGTACCCATGTGGGCGCTACCGGTGAGATGGGCCTGTTCAAACTTACCAGTGAATCAGCAGTACAGGCAGGCGTGCGTAGAGTGGAAGCGGTATGCGGAAAGGATGCAGAGGAGTATGTCAATACACAGTTTGAAATTTTGGAAAAACTGGGAAGCACATTAAAAAATCCGAAAGACCTCCAAAAGGCCATCGAAAACCTGCAGGCTGAAAATACAGAATTGAAAAAGCATGCGGAAGCCATGGAAGCCCGTCAGCTCGTGGGTATCCGCAATGAATTGCTTCAAAAAGATGAGATCATCAACGGAGTAAATTTTATTGGTGATATCATTGAGGTGGGAAATGCCGATGCATTGAAAAAACTATGTTTTGATCTGAAAAATCATTTGCGTGATCATGTAGTGGTACTCTGTGTAAACCTGGGCGGAAAACCATTTGTGGCGGTAGGTTTGTCTGAAACGGTAGTAAAGGCAAAAAACCTGGATGCGGGTAAGATCATCAAAGAAACCGTTGCACCTCTGATCAAAGGCGGCGGAGGCGGACAAAAAACACTGGCTACAGCCGGTGGTCAGGATGCTGGTAAATTAAAAGAAGTGATTGAGGCAGTGCGGAAAATGTTGTAATGGGTCAAAAGATCACCCGGTCCTGATCCCTTTCCTTTTTCTTGAGCTCCGCTTTCATTTCGCGGTTTTCTTTATATACACGCAGGCTGAAAATGATAACGGCAATACAGAGAACCATAATAAAGCCGGATATAATATATACCATAAAGAAAGTCAGAGGTTTAAAGGAGCCGCAAAATTCAGGATTTTCATTCAATTAATCATCATCGCCTGTTGCCAATTCATACCGTATGCTACACACAGTACTAGAAACAGAACGATTATTGCTCCGCCAATTCACTACCGGCGATGCTGCACTTATTTACGAACTCAACCAGGATCCGGATGTAACCCGCTATACCGGTGACCCGATTCGGGATGAAGCACATGCAAAGGAAGTGTTAGAAAATGTGATCCTGCCACAATATGCGTTGTATAATCACGGGCGTTGGGCGGTGCATACCAAACCCGGACTTGAATTTATTGGGTGGTGCGGGCTCAAAACGCGGCCGGAGCGCGACTATGAGATCGACCTGGGGTATCGGTACAAACAAAGCACCTGGGGTAAAGGCTATGCCACCGAAGCCGCTTACGCCTGTCTGCAGTACGGGTTTGCGACCCTGGGCCTTAAACGGATTGTGGGAAGGGCTATGCCGCAAAACCTCGCTTCACTAAAAGTGCTGGAAAAAATAGGGATGAAATATATAGGAGAGGAAATCGTAGATGATCACCCGGCAAAAACCTATGAAGCCCTGAACCCTTTTATCCGGTAAAATTGCCCCGGTTTTCGTTCCAGCCGCCGCTCATCAAAGTCAAGGCATTTAACATTTCCGAAACATTTCGTATTTCAGAAAATACCTTTATATTTGAACTACGAAAACAAACGTAGATAACTTTTTAATCGTAAAGTAGTATGAGAAGAATAAGGATAAGTACCGCTGTACTGGCCGTAATTATGGCCCTCGTAACGCCTGCTGCACTCTTCGCACAGGAAAAAGAAAAAACCGAAAAAGGTGAGAAGGGAGAAAAAGGCGAGAAAGAAAAAAAGGAAGTACAACAGATCGTCATTACCCGCAAGGGAGATAAAGAGGGGAAAACGGTTGTAGAGATCAATGGTGATAAAGTATTGATCAATGGCAAGCCCCTCGAAGAATACAAGGATAAAAACGGAGACCTTTCAGTAAGAATGAATAAACTCCGTGATATCGAGTCACTCACCTACCTCCGTGGCGGTCAACCCATGGCAGGGTTTAATTTCAATAACGGCGACTATAATATGTTCTACAGTGTGGATGAGAATAAGGCCATGCTGGGTGTTACCACGGAAAAAACGGAAGAAGGAGCATTGGTACAGGAAGTGACCAAGGAGAGCGCAGCGGAAAAGATCGGTCTTAAACCGGATGATATCATAACGAAGATCGATGACAAAAAGATCGAAGGGCCGGATGACCTTTCCGAAGCGATAAAGGCACATAAACCCGGTGATAAAGTAGCCGTTACTTACCTGCGCGATAAAAAAGAACAAAAAGCTCAGGCCGAACTGACCAAATGGAAAGGAATCAGCTTGTTTGGCTCTAATCCGGTTAAGGATTTTAAATTGAATTTCGATGGTATAGACCCCAAAAATTTTCCTGACATGAAGCAGTTTCGCGGTATTTCGCCGAATGGTGGCGGACAAAACTGGAACTGGTCGGGTGGTGGTTCACCCAAATTGGGCCTCTCTGTTCAGGACACAGATGATGGAAAAGGCGTAAAGGTGATCGAAGTAGATGAGGAAAGCAATGCTGCAAAAGCCGGTATCAAAGAAGAGGATATCATCACCCATATCGACGACAAAGCCGTGAACGGTGTGGATGAGATTACTAAATTATTAAGGGAGAAAAAGGAAAATCCCGTTGTTCGGTTTCAGGTGAGCCGTGCCGGAAAATCACAAAATATTGAGGTAAAAATGCCCCGTAAGATCAAAACCGCTGATCTCTGACAAAAATAGTTTTGGTGTGTGGTAATTAAAGCTTTATCCATTATTGGATAGAGCTTTCCTTTTTTGGGGACTTCCGCGTTCAAATAAGGATGCAGTGACACAAATGAGTTAATTTTGCCCACTTCCGGCCAGTTGGCCGTTTACTATGAGCAACATTGATCAATATGAAATTGTGATAGGTCTGGAGGTGCATGTGCGTCTGCAAACTGCCAGCAAATTATTTTGCGGAGACAGCATTGCTTTCGGTGCCCCTCCTAATACACATATCAGCCCCATTACACTCGGACATCCAGGTACTTTACCCAAAATGAACCGGCTTGCAGTAGAGTATGCGATCCGGATGGGACTGGCCTGCCATTGTGAAATTGAACGGTACAATTATTTTGCCCGCAAAAATTATTTTTATCCGGATCTGCCGAAAGGCTACCAAGTTTCTCAGCACACCACCCCGATTTGCAAAGAGGGGTTTGTAATTGTAAAGACTAGCTTGGGGGAAAAAAAGATAAGGCTAAGCCGTATTCATCTTGAAGAAGATGCCGGGAAAAGCCTGCATGATGCAGACGAAACCTATACAAGCATTGACTATAACAGAGCGGGTACACCCCTCATCGAGATTGTAACAGAACCCGACCTGCGCAGTGCTGAAGAGGCTTTTGCCTATGTATCTGAAATACGAAAATTGGTACGCTATCTCGGCATCAGTGATGGCAACATGGAGGAAGGCAGTCTTCGCTGCGATGCTAATATTTCGGTGCGTAAGAAAGGCGATCCTAAACTTGGCACCCGGGTGGAAGTAAAGAACCTGAACTCGATCCGAAATATCAAAAGAGCTGTGGAAACAGAAGCAGAACGGTTGATCGAACTGGTCGAAAATGGACAGCCGGTAATACAGCAAACCAGAAGTTTTGATGCAAATACGGGTACCACTTTTGCAATCCGGGATAAAGAAGATGCAGACGATTACCGGTATTTCCCCGAACCCGATCTCACTCCTTTTCAATTGCAGGATGAGTTCATAGAACGTATCCGGCAATCCATACCTGCCTTGCCTGAGCAACGGATAGCAACCTATATCACTGAATTTGGTTTACCTGTGTATGATGCTACGGTGCTTACAGAAGAGAAAGAAACCGCTGATTATTTTGAACAACTGACAGCCTTACTTTTTTCTGCAACAACTGAAAATAACTCCGCCAAAGCAAAAGCCGCTGCCAACTGGATGCTGGGTCCGGTAAAAACCTGGCTCAATGAACAGGCCGCAGGCATACCCGAATTTCCAATAACACCGGAAAGGTTGGCATCAATGATTGAACTGGTAGAATCCGGGAAGATTAGTTTTTCGGCCGCTTCCGCGAAACTATTTCCGCTGCTGCTTTCTGCAAACGAAAAGACAGCGCTCGAACTTGCAGAGGAAAATAATCTGCTGCAGGAATCGGATGTGTCGGCTATCGAACCCATCATTGATCAGATATTGCAGAAATTTGCCGGTAAGGTGGAAGAATACCGGAAAGGGAAAAAGGGATTGCTGGCATTATTTGTGGGAGAAGTGATGAAGCAGTCGAAAGGGAAAGCCGACCCAAAACGTACCAATGAACTTTTGCTGGAAAAATTGAATACTAAATAAGAAAACTCCATTATGATAACGAGAAAAATAGCGTTTGCAGCAGTAGCCATCGCAGCGATTGTATCTTCCTGTAAAGACAAGGCCACCTCCGAAAAGAAATTTACAGTTACCGGTACCATTACCAATAATATGTCGAAGGTCATTTACCTGGAAGAAATACCCATGACTTCCATGCAGCCTTCAATAGCCGATTCCTTTATCATCGATAAGAATGGCAAATTTGAATTACATACCGCAACTACGGAAGCACGTTTGTATAACCTGCGGCTCGATCAGAACCAATATCCGGTAACCTCTGTGATCAATGACGCAGAAAAAGTGGAACTGACGATCCGCTTCAGTAAAGAGAATAACCAGTTTGCCGAAAGCTATGAGGTGAAAGGCTCCAAAGCGAGCAGCCAGATGAAAGATTATATGGTTGCCTTTAACGGTAAGTTGCAGGAGATATTCTTCAACAGTCAGCGGGGTGATAGCCTGGCACAGGCCAAAGCGCCGGACAGTGTGCTGAATGGGATAAGGGAGAATATTTTTAACGCCTCTGCAGCAGCCAGAAAGCTATCGGATGATGCTATAAAAAACAGCAGTAACCCAGCTTTATCCATGTTCATTATTAGTTATTACCAGACATCGGCCAGTAATCAGGGGTATAATCTGATGCCCATGGAGAAGGCAGATGTGGTGGGCTTTGTAAATGATGCGGCTGCAAAGTTTCCGGATCACCAGGGGCTCGCTTCTATCCGGAATTCTTTGCAGGGTTGGATAGGCAAACAGGCACCTGAGATCAATCTTCCTGATGCAAACGGAAAACAGGTAAGCCTGAGTTCCTTCAAAGGCAAGTATGTGCTGGTGGATTTCTGGGCAAGCTGGTGCCGCCCCTGCAGAATGGAAAATCCCAATGTAGTAAAAGCGTATAACCGTTTTAAAGATAAAAACTTTACGATCCTGGGTGTTTCATTCGACAAGCCCGGAGATAAAGAAGCCTGGCAACAAGCGGTCAAGGATGATAATCTTACCTGGACGCAGGTCAGTGATCTTCAACACTGGAACAGCCCGGTGGTAGCAGCTTATAAGATTGAAGGCATACCATTCAATGTACTGGTAGATCCGCAGGGACGCATCATTGCAGAGGGCTTGAGAGGAGAAGAACTGGAGAAGAAACTGGAATCGGTATTGAAGTAAACAATTACCTGAAAATAATTTACAAAAGGCTCTTGCATCCCGCAGGGGCCTTTTATGTTAAAGTATCATACCATTATACAGAGATGGACGCACGCGTAACGATATGTACAACCAATTTGTGGGGTTGCAAACGCCCGCACGCTTATCAGCATAGTGAGCGTGTTTCTGGTTTCAATATTGAATTGAGGATGGCTGCAATATCATGCTGAAAATATTTACAACCGAAAGATAGCAGATTCACTTGTCAGGAGATAATTAACGAATGGCTACTTCTGTTGCCGGGAAAATTAATTTAATCTGTATCTATTTTAATTGTCTGGTAATTGTGAGCTACAAAGTGGTAGTTTTTTCGCAGATTCACAAAAGCCTTTTGAACAGCTCAACTACAGAATGATGCAAACAAAAAAAAGAACCTCCGGCTTTCAACCGGAGGTTCTTTATATGCAATTGGTTTGTGAAACTATTAATTATCCCAGAATACTCTGTCTTGCAGACTGGCCGCTTTTTGACCAGGGCAGTTGGGGTTCAGGTCGATCTCAGACTGTGCATAGAACAAAGTCCGGGGTACAGAACCAGTGATAGAGTTGGTTGGAACAGGGAGTGAAGGATATCCTGTTCTTCTCCAATCGTTCCAGGGCTCAACTGTTACACCAAATAAAGCAACGTATTTTTCTTCGATGATCTGTTGCAGTCGCTGTGCATTGGTACCGGTCAACGTACCGTTAGCAGCAAGATAGGTAGTGATGTTTGCAGCAGGTACACCGGCCTCCTGCATAGAAGCAGTAATACCATCGGTAAAGAACTGCTGTGCACTTCCGGGAGCACCCATTAATGCAGCTTCCGCACGGATAAAGCAATATTCAGCATAAGGCAGCATACGCTGGGGCGCATCGCCGGTATATACGGCTGAGTTAGTACCTACACCCGGAGTTACTACCGCACCACGCAGGAACGTGTGAATACGGCTGTAGTTGTTGTTGGGTGAAGGAGGTAATGCAGTAGCTGATACACCTACATAGTTTCCTGAACCTACAGGGAAATCAGTAAAATAGAAAGCTCTGCGGGGATCATTTTTAGCTCCCATCAGGTTAAGCATACGTGTGTCAGCAAACAGGTAGTTTGGACGGCTTACTTCGAATGCAGAGATCGGATTACGCTGATTAGCTACATTGTAAAACCTCATCTGGAAGTTGTCGGCATTGGAAGCCATGAACTGTATGCTGGGAGTGTTTACCAATGCTGTAATCTGTGCTACACAAAATGCCGGATCCCGCTTGCTGTAGTGAAGCAGCAGGCGCAGACGCAGTGTATTGGCCAGTTTGATCCAGTTAGCTCTTGCCGCAGTCCATGTGCCAGTGTACATCAGTGAGTTGGCGCCGGGTGTAAGTACGCTGGACGAAGCATTGAGCTCATTTACCGCATCTGCCAGCAACTGGATCAGTTTGGGATAGATCGTTGCATCATCATCATATGCAGGCTTGGTGTTAGCAGTAAGCTGCTGAGCCTGCGTGTAAGGTACATCTCCCCATACATCCACTACCAGTGAATATTCGTAAGCTTTCAGGATTTTGGCAATACCGGTATAGTATGGGCTTGCTCCACCCTGCTTGATGATCAGCTCCAGGTCATTCAGTGTGGTAGCATGTATACTGCTCCATACGTTATTTAAATCACTGCCGGTGATATTGTGGCGGTAATATTCATATGTCTGGTTGGGCTGTGAAGCACCGCCGGACATCTGTTGCATGATCAATGTCGTAAAACGGAAGAGATCACTTCCGCCTTCAAAACCCAGATTTACCTGAGCCGAAGGAAGCAATTGCTCGATCGGGCTGTTGGAATCAGGCAGGGCATCCGGGCTAACGTTTATGTCAAACTGTTTCTTACAGGAACTTACTGTGAAGATTCCCGCAGAAAGGACGATTAATTTAATATACTTGAGTTTCATATATATCTTAATTGAAGTGAATTAAAAACTGAGTCTGAGACCAACACCCATTGAGCGTGTTTGCGGAAGGGCGTTGAATTCAAGTCCCTGTGCATTGCTGATACCCAGCGCATTTTGTTCCGGATCCAGGTGCGGGTAGTTCGGTGCATCCAGAAAAAGGTTACGGCCAAACAGGCTGAACTCCATATTGCTGAATGGTGTTTTGCTCAGCATAGAAGAAGGCAGTGAATAGCTGAGTGAAGCTTCCCTGATACGGAACCAGGTAGTTTCAACAATGAAACCTTCTGCTGCTGCATATACTCCACTGTTACCCCAGTAGTCCTGAGCAGACACGTAAGTTGTATTTGGCGTACCGTTGGCATAAACTGCATCGAACAGGTAAGGCTTTTGCAATACACCAGCGCCATCATAGCGGGGGAACTCTGCTGTTTCAATAGCCACACCGTTACGGCGCAGGTCAGCCAGATTTCTGGAGTACTGATCTCCACCTTTTTTGTAATCGATCAGGATAGAAAGGCTGAAGGTCTTGTAATTAAAGGTATTGGTCATACCGATCTGGTATTTGGGATTGGGGTTACCAATCTTCTGTACACCGGAAGTGATCAGCGGAAGACCGTTTGCACCTACGATGATTTTACCGGTTTTGGCATCACGCTGATAAGCATTACCATAGATCTGACCATATTCATCACCTTCTACCAGACGAATGTTAGGAGTTACAAATCCACCCAGGAATATATTGGTTACACCAGGTGCAAGTTTGTCCACAAAACTTTTGAACTGGGTATAATTGAAATTGATGGTCCAGTCGAAAGATTTGGTTTTAATTGGAATGATATTGGTTCCAAGTTCAATACCCTTGTTTGAAAGGTTACCTGCATTCTGTACCACAGAAGTGATACCGGATGTAGCTGAATTAGGAACAGCGAAAATCAGGTCTTTTGAAGTCTGCTTATACTTGGTGATTTCAAAAGTGAATCTTCCCTTGAAGAGCGATAATTCCAGCGCTACTTCTTTGTTGGTAGTAAACTCAGGACCCAGTGCAGGGTTGCCGGCGCCATTACCTAAGGTAAAGCCCTGAATACCGTTGAAGGGGAATGCAATAGTGGGTCCGAATCCATCAGCAGAAGCTGCTCCGGCGAAATAGGAGTCGGTAGAGTATACGAAGTCACCACCTGCTTTACCTACCGTAGCGATATTACCGCGGATCTTCAGGTTGTCAATTACTTTACTCTTCATTTTAGGGAACAGTTCAGTCAGGTTAACCGAACCTCCGAAACCATTGTAGAGATAAGAGTTGTTTCCGGGTTTGAAAGTAGACGAAACGTCATTTCTCAATGTAGCATTTAAGCTGAAAATACTTTTATAACCAATCGTGAAATCTCCGTAGAAACCAAGTAACCTGGTTTTGGAAGAAGAGTTCTGCGGAGCAGGGCTATACGTAGTGGTGTTATTCAGTTGCTCAAAATCTCTTACGATTACACCCTTTCCATCAAGCTGGGCAAAGTTGGTGTAGATCTGCTGAAACTCTGTACCTACGATAGCTGTACCTGTCCAGCTTTTCAGCCTTTTGGTAGCTGTAAAGAAACCATTGGAGTTGATGCTGCGGTAGTTGCTGCGTACTTCACGTACACCGCCCACACCGTTTGCATTGGTACTAGCACCACCGCGTGCACCGATCTGATCGTATGCATGGCGGAAAAGTGAGTAGGCATCGGTACCGATTTTATAATCCGCCTGCAGCCATTTGGTCAAACGGAAGTTGAAAGAAACGTTACCGATAAAACGGTTGATCTCATCACGTACACGGTTATGCTTGATGGTCCAATAAGGGTTGTCTTCACCAAGGGGATAACGCTGATTACCTGCAGCATCTTCAAATGCAAGGCTGGTAAGGTTGTAGCTGCGGGGAGTGAACCAGCCACGGAAGAGCGGGTTACTCAATTGGTTACCCTGTTGTGTTCTGCGGGAAGCATTATTGGAATAAGTACCAGTCACAGAAACAGTCAGGTAGTTATTTACTTTAGAACTGGTATTGATCGTAAAGTTATGGCGGGTAAGCACATTGTTTGCCAGAACGCCGGTATTTCTCAAATGTCCGTAAGAAAAACGGAACGTGTTTTTATCTGTACCACCAGAGAAAGCCAGGTTATTTTGCCAGTTGATACCGTTTCTGAAGAGGTCCGATACGTTATTGGGATACGCGGCCAATTGCTCAGAACGTGTATTGGTATTCGTATAGGGGTCGTATGCATTAGCCACTGTCTGACCGGTGATCCGGGGACCCCATGAAGTTTGTGCAACGGGTGAAAACAAACCACTGTTACCCTGTGCATATTCATTCTGGTATTCAGGGAAACGGTTTACGTTTTCCAGTTGGTAGGTAGTAGAAAACTGAATAGAAGCTTTCTTACCGGATTTTCCTTTTTTGGTAGTAATCAGGATCACACCATTAGATGCACGTGAACCATAGAGTACCGCAGCAGAAGGGCCTTTCAGTACGCTCATGGATTCAATGTCATCCTGGTTGATATCTATCGCACGGTTAGATACCGATGCCCCATTTTGAAGGGGGCTACCACCACCACTGTTATCGATGGGAATACCATCAATGACGAACAAAGGCTGGTTAGAACCGGTGAAGGTTGTAAAGCCCCTGATAAGGATGCTGGAACCGGTAAAGGAACCACCACTACCGCTTACACGAACGCCGGGCACTTTGGCTGCCAGTGCATTTGTGATGTTAGTGGTATGCGCTTTTGTAATTTCCGCATTGTTCAACTGAGTAACGCCATATCCAAGCGTCTTCTTATCTTTTTTGATACCCATCGCAGTTACCACTACTTCAGATAAGCTTTTTTCTTCACTGATCATTTTAGCATCAATTACAGCAGTAGTGCCCACCGCTACTTCTACGGTAGTCATATCTACAGCGGAAAATATCAGCGCTTTGCCATTAGCAGGCACAGTCAGTGAATAGGTTCCATCGGGTTTTGTTGTAGTACCGGCAGTAGTGCCTTTTACAACTACAGATGCATTCGCTACAGGAAGACCTTTGTCGTCTGTGACCTTACCTGTAATGGTTCGTTGCGCCATTGCCTGTACAGCAAAAAACACAACTCCAAAGAGCAGTAAAAACAGTTTTCTCATGATCATTTAGTTTAAGTATAAAAAGTAATCAACATCCCTATCATCGCCTCTGTAAAAGGCATGGTTAGGGGGGCTGAAATTAGTTAACCTTGTACGAAAAAAATAAAAAAACGTTAAGTTTTTGAAAATCCGTCCAGATGATTGATTATAAGCCTTAATCGTACATTAAATTAAGCCTTAAATCAGACAAAAAAGGGTGCAGGATCGCTGCTTTTAACTAGCTGTTTTTCATTAGCAAAACGAAAGGCACCCGAAAAAGTTGCCTATTTCTTCATTTTTACGAACGAAATCAGGATCGCCGGCAGCAGTACCAGGTTGGTAAAAGTAGCCGTTACCAGGGTCAGGGAGGTCAGCCAGCCCAAAGCCTTAGTGCCATCGAACCCGCTGAAACAGAAGATGATAAAGCCCGCAATCAATACCAGGGAGGTATAGATAATGCTTATACCCGTGCCATGAATGGTTTCAATGACCGTCTGCTTCATGTCGTAATTATTCCGGGGAAGTTCCTGCTTATAATTCACCAGAAACCTGATCGTAACATCTATCGCAATACCCAATGCCACGCTGAAAACCAATACTGTAGAGGGTTTCAGCGGTATGCCGGCCCAGCCCATCAGACCCGCGGTAATCAGCAGGGGGATAATATTGGGAATAAGCGAACAAAGCAGTATACGGGCAGAACGGAACAGATAAAGCATACAGAGTGCGATCAATACAAAAGCCCAAAATATGCTGTCTTTCAGGCCATTGATAATGTATTTGCTGCCCTCAAGAAAGGTTACGCTGGTACCGGTAAGCTGCACATCATACTTGTCAGGGGCAAAAAGTTCGTTCACCCGTATGCCCACACTGTCCAGAATTTCCGGCAGGCGCTTGCTTCCCACATCGGCCATACTCACACTGATACGGGCCTGCTGGCGGTTGCTGTCCATGAATGTGGTCACCAGGCGGGCAAAGGAATTCTTCGTGCCGCTACCATCCCCTTTGAAATTGAGGTATTGCGCCAGTGCTGGCAGATCATAGCTGGAAGGCATGCTGTAACTGTTGCTGTCTCCTTCAAAAAAAGCTTGCCGGGCAAATTTCAACCCCTCCGTAATACTCAATGGCCTCGCCACACCGGGAATACTGTTGAGGTATTGAGAGAGGGAGTCAATTTTATTCAGGTTATCCAGATTCAATACGCCTCTTTTCTTTTTTGTATCCACTAATATTTCCAATGGCATTACCCCTTCAAAGTTCTTTTCAAAGAAACGGAGATCCGTATACAGTTTATCTTCTTTCGGGAGATCATCCACTATAAAGCCTAAGGTTTTTAATTTAAATGTACCTGCGACGGATACCGCCACCAGCACCAGCGTGATTCCATATATCAACGGGCGATGATTGAGCGACCAGCGCTCAAGGCGGTCCAGCCAACGATTGAGTTGCGGATTGTCGAGGTATTTGGTATGACGTGTTTTGGGAGGAGGCAGAAAGCTTAACACCGCAGGTATAAAGATCAACGAGATAAAAAACAGCAGCATGATATTGATACCTGCCACTATACCAAACTCTTTCAATATCTGGCTCTGCGTGATTGCAAATACAGCGAAGCCAATAGCAGCGGCCAGATTGCAAAACAGTGTAACCACCCCCATTCTGTCCACCATCATCACCAATGATTTTTTCTTATCACCCGTTTCTCCGTATGCAGTATGGTATTTATTGAGGAAATAAATACAGTTGGGAATGCCGATTACTACGATCAGCGGTGGAATAAGGGCATTGAGTACACTGATCTTATATCCGAACAACTGTATCGTGGCAAAGCTCCAGATTACACCAATGAGTACTACAGCCAGTGAAAGCCACATGGCAGTGAAGGAACGGAAAAAAAGCAAGAGAATCAAGGCAGACAAAACCAGTGATGCTACAATGAAAAACCGCATTTCGCGGGTAATGCGAAGGGATAATTCGGTACGGATATGTGGAAGCCCGCTTTTATAAACGGTCAGGTTGTTTGCAGTGCCAAAAGCATCTGCGATACCACCGATCTGCTGTACAATACTCAATCGTTCCCTGGAGGCCATGATATCCTTATTGATACGTACACCCATCAGCCAGGCCTTTGTTTCCGGGTTATACAGCAATTGCTTGTAAAAGGGCAGGCTTAAAAAAGTTTGCGACCCGGAGTCGATTTCAGCCTGCGTCAAGGTACGGTCAGCAAAAATGGTATCTGCTTTTAATTTTTCCGTTTCGGGTATCTTCACCAGATTGACTGCAGAAGGAACAGCAACCACATCATCCACGCCGGGCAATTTTCTGAGCCGGCGTTGCAGGTCCGCATAAGCGTTAAAGATCTTCTCTGTAAAAAGTTTGTCGGTTTGAATCCCTATAACAAGCAGATTGCCGTCTTCACCAAATTTTTTCCGAAAATCCTGATATGCCTTGTATTTGGGGTTATTGGTGGGAATGGCGCGGGCAAAATCATAACTCAACTGAACCCGGCTGGCCTGGTAGCCCATGAACCCGGTAAGTACGAGCAGTGTAAGTAATAACGGTATCCGGTATTGTAAAATGTACTGTCCGAGCCTGTGCCACATATAGAAAAGTATAAATGATTGACCTGCCGCCAGGGGGCTAAACAGGCCGCAAAGAAACGTAAAAAAACCGAAGGTTATCCGGTGCGTTAAAGGGGGTTGTATCTTCACCGCAGAAAACTATTCATGCCGGATAAACTGCATAAAACGAAGGGTATTGTATTGCGTACGGTAAAGTATGGCGAAACCAGTGTGATTGTGACCCTCTTTACTGAACTTTTTGGCCTGCAGGCCTATCTTGTGAATGGTGTTCGTACTTCCTCCAAAAAGAGTGCAGGCAAAGCCGCCCTGTTTCAACCAGCGGCCTTGCTCGATATGGTCGTATACCACAACGATCTGAAACACCTCAACCGTATTCGGGAATACAAATGGGCCACCGTGTTTGAAAGCGTATTATCCGATATCTCCAAAAATGCGGTAGCGCTGTTCATGGTCGAAATGCTCAGTAAATCGCTGAAGGCACCCGAAAGCCAGCCGGAGTTATTTCAATTTACCGAGGACTGTTTACTGGAACTTGACAGAAACGCAGGTACGGTAGTGGCCAATCTCCCTCTTTTCTATGCACTGCATCTTTCCCATTTCCTGGGATTCCGCATGACGGATAATTACAATGAGGAATATTGTTTTTTAGATATGGCAGAGGGCAGCTTTGTGAATGAACAACCACACCACCCGCATTTTCTGGAAGGCAACCAGGCCCTGGTGACCTCGCAGATACTCAAAGCCCAACAACCCTCCGATCTCGATGAAATAAAACTGAATCATGATTTCAGGCGAAGATTACTCCACGTTTTTGAAACGTATTATGCTTTGCATATACATGATTTTGGTACATTGAAAAGCCTGCCCGTATTGCGCGAAGTACTTGGTTGAGTCGTGTTGGACTTACAGCAAGCGCACCGAACGATGATAGTCTTCATCTATCAATGCCAAGCCCGGTTTTTTTCCTGACGCAAAACTTCCCAGCGTGTCCTGCCATTGCAGCGCACTGGCCCCGTTGCCGGTAGCCCATTGCAAAATGGTTGCTTCCGGCAAATCCGGTAAATGCTTCCGCAACGAAGCTATTTCGCTGGTAATGCTCAACTGCCAATTACTGCTGTAGCTGTCTGTTCCCAATACAATCTTACAATGATGTTTCATCAGCAACGCTACAGGTGGCACATGATTTTCAATATACAGGTTGGCATTAATGCAAAGGCAATAGATAAGTGTAAGCCCTGTTTGTGCTGCATACGCATTGGCCCATACTATATCTTCTTCTGGCATATAACTGTTGTGAACGAGCAGTATGGTTTGCCCTTTATTGAAATAAGGCAATACAGAACGGATACTACTCATACCGGTTACAGGTAAAGGAGAACCGTTCATTCCGAAAATGCGAAAAAATTTCAGGTATTCACCCCCGCCGGTTTTATAAAGGTCATCTTCGGCTGGATGCTCCTGATTATGGAGGGAAATGATCTTGTTTTCAGTGAGTGCATTGATCAGTCGAAATGTATCGGGCGATATACTATAAGGGGCATGTGGCACAAGCGATGTACGATGGGGTAATGCAGATTGGCTGAGTGCCTGTTGTAGTGCTGCTGCTACTGACGAATAATGCGCCATGTTTTCAGCCGCTTTCTCATCGGTAAAGCCAAGCACTTCTGTAAAATTCTGCCAATAGATAAGGCTCCTGCTTTTTACCAATGCTGTATCTGCCGTATTCCCAATATCACCTACCCCCACAATTCCGTTATCGTACATTTCTTTTTCTGCTTTCACAATGGCTTCCTGCACGATATCGGGAGAAAAGCCCCGTTTGGTAACAACCGAACATAAAAATTCGATGAGCCCTGTATGGGGCGGTATTACATCTTTCAGGTGACTGAGCTCGAGGTGGCAATGACAATTGATGAACCCGGGTGAAAGAATGCCCTTCAATTCCTGAATTTCATCGCCGGCATCTTCCGCCGCAATGATATTTTCAACAGTACCGTCTGCACGGGTGATGAGCACTGCATTGTTTTCCCGGAAAGATTGGCCGTCGAATAGCCGGGTCGGTTTCCATTTTAGAAAAGTCATGATGTAAAATTCCTGAAAACAAATTCCAAAACCCAATTCTTTACCCGTTATTCTTTGCTACTTTTGCTGCCCGTAAAACCGGTACCCCTGGTATCGGGGTAAAACACCGGATACAGCATTTTTATGTTAGACAGGCTGGAAGCCATAAAAGCAAGATTTGACCAGTTGGGAGTAGCCCTCACCAACCCGGAGATCGTCAGCAATAACAAAAAATTTGCGGAGACCAGCAAGGAGTACCGAAGCCTGGAAAAGATCGTACAAGCGTATACTGATTATCGGAAAATTCTGGATGATATTTCGTTTTACAAAGAAGCGCTGGAAGGTACGGATGAAGAAATGAGAGAGCTCGCCAAAATGGAAGCACCTGCTGCGGAAGAACGCAAGACAGAAATGGAAGTATATATCCGTCAGTTGTTGATACCCAAAGACCCTCAGGATGATAAGAATGCCATACTTGAAATAAGAGCAGGTACCGGTGGTGATGAAGCCAGCCTTTTTGCCGGAGACCTGTTGCGCATGTATATGCGTTATTGCGAAAGAAGAGGATGGAAGACCGCCATCCTCAGTGAAAATGAAGGCAGCGTGGGCGGATACAAAGAAGTGCAATTGGAAGTGACCGGTGAAGATGTATATGGTACGCTTAAATTTGAAAGCGGGGTTCATCGCGTACAACGTGTTCCGGCCACCGAAGCATCTGGTCGTGTACATACTTCCGCATCTACGGTGGCCGTAATGCCGGAAGCAGAAGAAGTGGATTTTGAACTCAACCCTGCCGATGTAAAAATGGAGACCGCACGAAGTGGCGGTGCAGGCGGACAGAACGTAAATAAAGTAGAAACCAAAGTAATGCTTACGCATATACCCACGGGCACCGTAGTGATATGCCAGACAGAACGCTCTCAGTTGGGCAACCGGGAGAAAGCAATGGGCATGCTGCGAACCAAACTCTATGAAGAACAGGTGCGTAAGCAAGAAGAAGAAATTTCCCGCCACCGGAAAAGTCTGGTGAGTACCGGCGACCGCAGTGCCAAGATCCGCACGTATAATTTTCCCCAGGGACGGGTTACCGACCATCGTATCGGTCTTACCTTGTATAATCTCGACGCAGTGCTCAATGGTGATATCAATGAACTGATCGACGCATTACAGTTTGCAGAGAATGCGGAGAAATTAACCAAGCAAGCCTGATCTGCTTTTTAACCAACAGAGATAACGGAAATATTTTATGCCCGCAACCGGGGATGCCTTAAATTAGTTTTGCGAAACCACATTTATTTACATCGGGTATTTCATAAAGATGCCCGGCAAATCAGTTAGTATGTTAGACCAGCTTTTCAATATTGTAAAACAGTTTGGACAGGATACCGTTGTAAACAATCCGGATGTACCGAATGAGCATAACAATGATGTGATGGCCGATGCCACTAAAACCATCGCCAATGGATTTCAGAATGTGATGGCCGGGGGCGGCTTTCAGAACATCCTCGATCTGTTCAAAGGAGGTGGTAGTTCATCTGGCGGCGGTGGAGGTATTGCCTCATTGGTTAAAAATCCGATGGTGAGCATGATGGTGGGTTATTTTATCAGCAAACTGGTGGGCAAGTACAATATGAGCCCTTCTTCTGCCAGCAATGTGGCGAATACACTCATCCCCAATGCCCTCAATGGTATCATCACTGAAACCAAAAACCCCGAGAATCCCGGCTTCACCCTAGATGGCCTTATCGGATCGCTTACCGGAGGTGGTGGTCAATCCTCCGGCGGTGGTGGCGGAGCCCTTCAGAACCTGTTAGAGCAGTTTACCGGCGGCGGAAATACTGCCAATAGCGGTAATGGTGGCGGATTTGACCTGCAGGATATTATTGGTAACCTGACACAAAAAGCCCAAAACAGTTTGCAGGAAAGACAAAGCAGTGGCGGTGGCGGATTAATGGATCTGATCAAAGGGTTTTTCAACTAAAACAGATTTCACGTGTTTATATAGCCGTTACGGGTTTACCGTAACGGCTATTATTTTTTGTAAAGCCATTTTCTGGCACGAAATTTTAATAGTATAGGATGTACAGGGAAAAATAAGAATCAGCTCTTTGTCAATGGTTTGTCAGATTTTTTTGCGCTGAATAGCGCAATTTGAAATTCTTTAACAAGATTACCTATGTAATTGGTTGACCGGTAGCATCTTGGTAATAGCTGTAGTGTAGTAAGCGATTTTACGAGGAAGCATAAAGTGGAAATACTAAATAAAGCCTTTTAAAGTTTCATTAACAGCAATGAGCATACTACCGGCAGTAAATTTGCGTTATACTATCAAACAATACTTTTTGAACTCATTATAAAGACAGTCAATTTTCTCATAAGCAGTTAGTTTTGGTTGCGACCCCTGTTTCTACAGGGGTCTATTTTTTATATAACCCGCTGCTTTCTTTTGAGATACCAGTTTACGGCGTAGTAGCCTAACACGCAGCCTGCCGCATCGGCCACTATATCCCACACATCGAAGGAACGGTTCACAATGCAATACCGTTGTACAAATTCCATCGTAATACCATAAACCAGCCCCAGCAGGGCCACAGGAATGAATAATTTCGGGCGGCCTAATGCCATACACCACAATGCCACCAGGAGGGCAAACATGACAATATGCACCATTTTGTCCACTCCGATCTTATCCATCCAGTTTTCCTGAGGAAAATTATTGCCGGGAAGGGTAAGCAGCCAGGTGGAAATGAGTAACCAGGCTAAAGCAGCGATGAAAAAGAATACTGTTTTTTTCAGGGGATTTTTTTGCAATAATAGGCAAGATTTTACCACTGGCTGGTGGCGGTAGAAAATATCTTGAAAAACAAAAGGGACTCCGGAAAGAGCCCCTTTTTTAACCAACTATAGAACGAAAACTACTATAGCCACAACGTGCAGCTAATACAGATACGTTCTGTTATAAAATTCAGATTGGAAAGAGTTGAGTTATAATTTGCTTACCACCATCACGTCTCCGCCGGGCACCGATACATCTTCGCGACCTCTTTTTTCCAGCGTTATCGCAAATCCCTGGGCATTTTGAGCTTTGTTGCATTTGTATAGCTGGAGTGGCTTGTCGGTGATCTCAATCAGTCCCATATCTACCGGTTTACCATCGAGGAATGCCCAGAGTTGGTATTGTTTATCGGAAGCCGGTTTGGGAAGGTTATTGATAAGCAGGTATACATCGTGCGATGTGGTATCCCAGTATACAGTGGTAAAGGACTGCGGAGAAGCGGGTGTTCCGTTCAACGCGGCCATTTTAACATTGTTGTTTTGCTGTAATACCTGAATATCTTCTTTGATATTGTTTAACGCGGTAACGGAATCGTCGTATTCTTTGCGTAATGCTTTATTGCGGTCAGACAGAACAATATTGTAGTATACACTTCCGGCCAGCAAAATGGCGCAGGCCGCTGCGGCATACCGGAGCCAGTACATTTTTTTCACAGGGGCCTCCTCTTTGGCAGTAATGGAAGGTGCCTCGGTTTCGTTGGCGATTAACGCTAGCATATTTGCTTTTACATTAGGGGCAGGCTGTACGGCATTAGCAAAAGCCTGCTCTTCCAGGGCCTTCTCAAAGTCGAGCCTCGACTGCAGAATTTCGGGATACCTGGCACACATATCTTCCACCTCTCTTCTTTCTTCATCAGAAGCGAGGCCGAGCACATAGCTCTCCAGTATTCCGCTTTGTATGTATTCCTGTGTGTTCAATTTATTTAAAAATATAAATGCGTTTTCATCAGGTTTGAATCATCGTTCTAAGCTGTAACAGCGCACTCCTGATCCTCGTTTTCACCGTTCCCAACGGTATGTTGAGTGCTCTGGATATCTCTTCGTGCGTAAAGCCCTGGAAATAGGACATATCCACCAGTACCCGCAGATCCGACTTCAAATTACCGAGTACTTTTTTGAGTCCCACATCATCCACCGCAGGTCCGGTTACGGCACCTGCCACTTCGCCTGATTCACCGATAGGCTGATTTTTCTGCGCATCCCGGTAACCTTTCGACCTTAGCTCATCTATTGCTGCATTTCTGGCGATGTTCAGCATCCAGGTAAACAACCGGCCCTTCGACGGGTCGTACGAGGCGATCTTCCGCCAGATGTTTACAAATACATTTTGTAATACATCGTTGGCGATTTCCTTATCCGGAATGATACCATTCACAATGCCCAATAAAGCCCCGGAATAGTTATCATACAGATAAGAAAAGGCATTTTCATTGCGTTGTTGCAACAAATACACCAGCTCTTCCTCGCTGTATGTTGTTTTCAAGTTCAAGTAATTGGTTAAGATACAATGCCCTTTTCAGAAAAAAGTACCAAGATGAGATACGAAAAAAGGGGTTGCCTGGTTTTCGTATTTTAAAAAAATCAGGCAACAAGCGCTTTATAGGCTTCTGCATCCATCAGTGCTTCCACATCTGCCGGATTATCTACGGTCATTTTGATCATCCAGCCGCTGCCATAGGGATCCGAGTTCACTGATTCGGGGGTACCGGCCAGCTCTGCGTTCAGTTCCAGAATGGTGCCACTTACAGGTAAAAAGAGGTCAGACACTGTTTTTACGGCTTCCACCGTACCAAAGACAGCCCCTGCTTCCAGTTTTTTTCCAATCGAATCCACTTCCACATACACAATATCACCTAATTCGCCCTGGGCAAATTCGGTAATACCAATAGTGGCAGTAGTACCATCTAAACTTATCCATTCGTGATCTTTCGTGTAGCGAAGATTAGCGGGGAAATTCATATTCAATTATGTTTTGCCTGCAAACCTAAGGCAATTTGATGATAATCATATTCCACACCTTTTACCGTGATAGTTATTCTTAATAAATACCTGAAATCAATTCACCGGAAAAAAAGCACCGTTCATGCCTCAATTTACACCATTTGTCGGTTAGCGATTTACAATTGCATGACACAAGGCTATCTTTGTCATCCTAATCAAAAAGTGAATTGAAAATGAGAAAGTTAGTACTGTTTTTTGCCGGAATTTTGCTGTTTTCAGGCTTTGCCATGGCCCAGCAAATAACCGGTGTAGTGAAAGATGCGCAGGGTAAAGGGTTGGAAAAATCCACCGTTACCCTCCTCAATGCGAAAGACTCCTCCGTTGTAAAACTGGCCGTTACCGGCTCAGATGGACGTTTTACCCTTATCGCGGGCCGCAGTGGCCGTTTTCTGGTGAGTGCTTCCCATGTGGGCCTGGAAACGCAATATTCCACTGTATTTGATGTGCCTGCCTCCGGAAACACCGATTTTGGCGTAATCAGCCTCACCAAATCCAAAGGTGATCTGAAAGGAGTGACCGTTACCTCTCAAAAACCCATTGTGGAAATGAAAGCTGATAAGACCGTGCTGAACGTGGAAGGTACGATCAATGCCCAGGGCAGCGATGCGCTGGAACTGCTCCGCAAATCGCCCGGTGTAATGCTCGATAAAGATGACAATATCAGCCTGGCCGGTAAAAATGGAGTACAGGTATATATAGATGGCAAACCCACTCCCCTGAGCGGAACGGATCTGACCAACTATCTTAAATCCATGCAATCCGCACAAATCGAAGCCATCGAGATCATTACCAACCCTTCTGCCAAATACGAAGCGGCCGGAAATGCAGGTATTATCAATATCCGCCTTAAAAAGAATAAGGCCTTTGGTACCAATGGTTCCGTAAATGCAGGATACAATATTGGTATTTATCCGAAATACAATAGCGGGTTAAACATTAACCACCGCAATAAAAAGATCAACGTGTTTGGGAACTATAATTATAATAATTCCAAACAGAATAATGTTTTCAACTTATACAGAAGCCTGCTGGACTCTTTCTTCGACGGAAAGACCACAATGATCATCCGCAATGAGAGCCATGGTTTCAAAGCGGGCCTGGATTACTATATGAATAAGCGAAGTACGTTCGGTATTCTGGTAAACGGAAATATTGCTGATAACAGTTTCAATAACGACAGCAAAACAAATATCGGTTACATACCTACCGGTGTGGTGGATCGTATCCTTACCGCCAATAACCGCAACTCCATGGGCCGGGATAACGTGAATATGAACCTGAACTATAAATACGCTGACACTGCCGGCAGGGAGTTGAATATTGATGCGGACTATGGCTTTTTCCGAATGGATGGTAACCAGTTTCAACCGAACTATACTTATGACCCGACCGGCGCCACCCTCCTGTATGATGATATCTTCCGGTTTATTTCACCCACCGACATTGATATCTATACATTGAAAGCGGATTACGAGCAGAATTATAAAAAAGGTAAACTCGGTTTGGGTGGTAAAATTTCCGTTATCAATACCCGCAATAATTTCCAGCGCTATGATATCTCACAGGTGAGTCCGGAGATCAAACAGATTGACCTGAGCAGAAGTAACCAGTTTGACTACAAAGAGAATATCAACGCCCTGTACGTGAATTACAACAAACAACTGAAGGGAATTATGTTTCAGGCTGGTGTGCGTATGGAAAACACCCATTCAGAAGGAAGTTCTTATGCATTATTTAGCAATGGATCGGTGAACAAATCCACGAAGACGAAGTTTACCCGGAATTACACCGATTTCTTTCCCAGTCTGGGATTGACTTTCAATAAGAACCCGATGAATCAATGGGGTATCTCCTACAGCCGTCGCATCGACAGACCGGCTTACCAGGACCTGAATCCTTTTGAATTCAAACTGGATAACTATACATTCCAGAAAGGAAATACCGGACTGTTGCCGCAGTACACCAATATCATTACACTGCGAAATACCTATAAGTATAAACTGAATACATCACTCAGTTACAGCCATGTGGCCGATGTATTCACCCAACTGATCGATACCACGGAGCAGTCGAAGAGCTTCATTACAAAAAAGAACCTGGCTACACAGGATGTGATCGCCATTAATATCAGTTACCCCTTTATGTACAAAACCTATATGGCTTTTGTAAACCTGAGTGGTAATTATTCCAAATACAAAGCTGATTTCGGTGGTGGCAACCGTGTAGTGAACCTGGATGCGGCATCATTCAATATCTATATGCAGCATAGTCTGAAGTTTGGTAAAAAGAAAGACTGGACCGGTGAGGTGAGCGGCTGGTACAATTCGCCTTCTATCTGGCAGGGTACTTTCGAATCTAAAGAAATGTGGACGCTTGATGCCGGATTGCAAAAGACCATTTTCAAAGGCAAAGGAAATTTTAAAGTATCTGTATCGGATATCTTCTTCAGCATGAAATGGAAAGGAGAAAGCAATTTTGCCGGACAGCGCACCATTGCCAGTGGTAATTTCGAAAGCCGCCAGTTAAAAACAAGTCTGACCTGGCGTTTTGGAAGCAATACGGTAAAAGCAGCCCGTCAGCGTAAAGATGCTTCAGAAGAAGAGAAGCAACGTACGCAGGGTGGTGGTGGATTAGGTGGTAATTGATCGAAAGTATACGCACAAAATAAAATAAAGAGGCCGCTCGTATGAGCGGCCTCTTTATTTTATAAATTAATATACGACAGTCTATTTTTTCTTTTTTCGCTTAATCAGGCTGGCCTTCAGGATGCGTGCATCTTCAATGGGCCGGTCGCGATCGGGGCCTTTGCTGGTGGCAACGGCAGCGATCTTGTCTACCACTTCAATGCCTTTTACCAGTTCACCAAAAACAGTATAGTTCTGATCCAGATGGGGTACACCGCCCAGTGTTTTATATACTTCCCGCTGATCAGCAGGGATCTTCCGGCCCTGCAGGCGAAACTGTTCTAAAGAGTCGAGTCCGGCATCGGAAAAAACCTTTCCCTGCGTAAGATAGAACTGACTGCCACTGCTGGCTTTCTCTGGATTATTGTCGCGGGCGGCTGCGATCACTCCTTTCTTATGGAATAAAGTGGCCCTGAATTCTGCCGGCACCCGGTAGGAGGGACCACCATTGCCCAGTGGCTGTCCGGGTTTGGCTGATTTGCTTTCCGGGTCACCCGATTGTATCATAAAATTTTTGATAACGCGGTGAAACAATACACTGTCATAATAACCCGTCTTCACCAGTTTCAGAAAATTATCGCGGTGCAGCGGAGTGGAGTCAGACAGGCGTATCACGATATCGCCATAATTGGTTTGTAATAGCACATCTTTCTTACGGTCTTTTTTAGATAGGGTCGTATCGGATTGTGCATGCGCTATGCCGGCAAAGCCAAGTGCTGCGAAAAAGAGGGCTATTTTTTTCATTGGTAAAAACAATATATCAGGGGTTAAAATTCCTGTTGTTCAAAATACAACAACACATGGTCTTTGATAAAATTCTCCTGTTCAATGGGTGTCATATCGGGCATGGCCTTTAGTTGTTTGTAATGGGGCCAGCCATCCTCATCCACCGCATCCAGCTCATAATATCCGCTGGCAGATAACAGGCTGCATACCGCAATATGCATCAGGTCCTGTTTTTGTTCTTTGGTATATTTCTCTTTGGGCCTGTCCAATTCCTGTATACCGATCAGGAATAAAATAGCTTCCAGGTCGGGTTTTTTCCCAAACCTTTCCACCAGGCTGGCTTCCAGATTCCACCAGCGCGTTTGCAAGTCATCATTTGCTCTAATGCTGCAAAGATAAAGGCAGTCTGCTTTTTTACAGGCTTGTTCTATGGGCGGGTAAACGTTACCTTTGCGCCAAATTTTATTGCGATGTTGCAGATACAGGTATTACGACAGAATCCACAGGAAGCTAAGGAACGTCTGGCCAAAAAAAATTTTGCAGACCCGGGGCTGGTGGATTCGATCATTGCGCTGGATGATGAACGGAAGCGTTTACAACTGGAGTTTGACAACAATCAGGCGAAGGTAAATAGTACATCCAAAGAGATTGGTGCATTGATGGCCAAAGGACAGAAAGAAGAAGCGGAAGCGAAGCGTGCCGAAGTGAATCAACTGAAAAGTACGTTGCAGCCTGTATCGGAGAAATTAGCGGCTGTCGAAAAACAAGTTCAGGATGAATTGGTAAAATTACCCAATCTGCCCGCGTCACAAGTGCCTGCAGGTAAATCGGCCGCTGATAATGAAGTGGTGCGGGAGGGAGGTACAAAACCGCAATTGTATGCCGGGGCAGTACCCCATTGGGACCTTATCAAAAAATATGATATCATCGATTTTGAAACGGGTGCTAAAATCACCGGGAGTGGTTTTGCTTTGTTCAAAGGGAAAGGTGCCCGTTTGCAGCGTGCATTGATCCAGTATTTTCTTGACTTTAATACGGCAGCCGGGTATACGGAATATCATCCTCCTTTTATGGTCAATGAAGCTTCTGCATTCGGTACAGGTCAGTTGCCGGATAAAGAAGGGCAGATGTATTATATGCCCGAAGATAATTTTTACATGATACCGACTTCAGAAGTGCCCGTTACGAATATTTATCGCGATGTGATACTCAAAGAGAATGACCTCCCGGTAAAGATGACGGCTTATTCTCCCTGTTTCAGGAGAGAGGCTGGCAGTTTTGGAAAAGATGTACGCGGATTGAACAGGGTTCATCAGTTTGAAAAAGTGGAGATCGTACAATTGGTACATCCGGAGAAAAGTGTTGATACACTTGAAGAAATGGTGGCACATGTGGAGCGGCTGCTGAGCAGTCTCGAATTACCTTATCGCATTCTTCGTCTATGCGGTGGCGACATGGGATTTGCTTCGGCCATAACTTACGACTTCGAAGTATACAGTGCTGCACAGGAGCGCTGGTTGGAAGTAAGCTCTGTATCCAGTTTTGAATCTTATCAGAGCAACCGGATGAAAACGCGTTTCAAAGATGCAAACGGGAAAACTCAACTGGTACATACACTCAATGGAAGTTCATTGGCATTGCCGCGTATCATTGCTTGTTTGCTGGAAAACAATCAAACGGAAGCTGGAATACAATTGCCGGCTGCCATACAACCGTATTTTAAAGACAGCATCATTAACTGAATTTATCATGTATGATATAAAAAATGCCCCGGCGTAAACCGGGGCATTTTTTATATCAGTGTATGCTCGATTAAGGTTGTGCAAAGCTGTTGCGGGGACCACCACTGGCAAATACAGCCAGCATACGGGTGCGCTGACCCAGGCTGAACATATACATACAGGCATCGTCTGTATAATCCATATAGTTCATGGTCATTTCTACCGGTGTACCGGCGCAGGTGCTCAGGTGACCAGCAGCAGGACAGCCGAAGTTAGAAGTATTGTGAGTAGGTGTATCACCAACCAGATCATTACCACAGGTGGCATCACCCCAGATATGACGCAGATTGAGCCAGTGACCTACTTCATGTGTAGCAGTTCTGCCTTTGTTGAAAGGAGCCGCAGCAGTACCAGTTCTGCCGGTAGCATTGTTGTCCAGTACTACACCATCGGTAGCAGCAGCACCACCGGGGAATTGTGCATATCCGAGGATACCACCACCCATATTGCACACCCAAATGTTTAATTTGGTAGTGGGGCTGGTGGGTGCAATACCCTGTGCGCTTTTCTTCATCGCATCGTTGGTGCTCCAACTGGTTTTAGTTGTGCTTCTGCGATTTACTACATCCAGTACAAAGCGGATTCCGATATCAGCTGCTTTCACAGTATTATAGGTAGATGTAAGGTTGCGGTCAGCATTAGTGCCGGAATAGTCTTCGTTCAGCACATCAATTTGTGATTGCAATTGAGTAAGTGAAACGTTTTCAGCAGCGGTTCTGTAGAGTACATTGAATACAACAGGAATTTCAATGATACCGCTGGGTAATAGCCGATATGAACCGGGGTTCTCAACGATCCGTTGAGTGAAAGCCTCAATATCCCGCATACGCTGTCCCAGTGAAGGATCAGTTTTTAATTGTAAATCCAGTACATCCTGAGATGAACAGTTACGCTGGGTGGCGGTTACTTCCGTGTCTTCTTCTTTAGGAAGGTTTTTTTCATTGGAGGCTGATTTGTTACAGGCAGTGAACAATACAAACCCTCCGGCAAGCAATAGAAGTGTTTTTTTCATAAATACTTTTGGTTAAGTGATAGAAATATGAAGAAACAATTTATCCGAATTTTATTACTAAGTAATTATACAGCTTAAACTATTATTGCAACCTTGTGTCTAAAACAGGTAAAACCGGGGTAATCCCTGGTAATTTTACTAAAGCAATTTATAGTTGAATACCATGAAACCCTTACTTGCCCTTTTTGTAACAGTACACATGCTGGCCGCTTGCACACGTAAATCGGTACCAGTAATTACTATACGGGAAGCACCCTCATTTAAGCCTGATATTTCTATCTATGCCGAGCCAGGCACTGTAACAGCCGATACATTACAGGGCAAATCAGTTTTTATGGCCCGATGCGAACGTTGTCATGGTATACCCCATCCATTGGTATTTACGGTCAGTCAATGGGAAAATATTCTGGAAAGAATGATTCCGCGAACACGTATGGGAAGGGACAACGCGGTACATGTGCGGGCGTATATCTTGTCGAAGGTTAAGCGACCATAGCCGCTTTAATTTTTTTGATCCGGTTATTCATTACAAAAAACCAGGCAGGAGGCAGGAGTGATAGCAACATCATACCCGGATAACCGGTAGGCATTTGCGGAGCATCATCGTGATGGCGTAATACCTGGTATTTGCGGCTGGCCATATAATGATGATCGGAGTGCCGGCTCAGTTCAAATAAAAAGATGCGGCCCAATACATGATCGCTGTTCCAACTATGTGCGGGCATAGCCCGTTCATATTTTCCATCTCCGAGCGACTTACGTTGCAGCCCGTAGTGTTCGATATAGTTCACCGTTTCGAGCAGTAATATGCCAATGAAGGCTGCGATCAGAAAATACAGCATCACCCATCCATTAAAGGCAAAATATATGATTTTTATAAAAGCCAGTTGGATCAGCTGAAACAGTATCATTTCATTGTACAGGGAAAAAACGGGCTTCCCTTTTTTCTTTGTTTCATCATTGGCAATATGCCAGGCGCTCAGGTAACTGAACACAATGGTCCGGAAATAAAAAAGATAAACAGGCTCTCCCATTCGTGCACTGCTGGGGTCTTCGGGTGTGGCCACCCGTTTGTGATGCCCTTTATTATGCTCGGTAAAGAAATGCATATACAACGATGTAAGCAAAAGGGCTTTGGCAAGTGATTGTTCGGTGTCGTTGACACGGTGGCCCAGTTCATGCCCTACGTTGATTCCGAAAGTGCCACAGAGCAATCCCATCACAGCCACACGGCCTGCTGTATCGTACCAGGCCAGCGTGGTATCGTCAATACCGGAAAGAAAAAAATATAAGGCCGTGTATTGCATGAGTACAACGAGATAGAGTAACCAATCGTACACTTTATTTTTTTTAGCCATTTCTTCTTCGGCAGCGCTCATGTTCACCGGATCGGGAGGTAGCACCAACTCCAGTAAGGGAAGTAGTACCCAGGCAATGATCATGGGAATCCAAACCATCCATCCGGAAGAACGGAAAGAAAGGATCGCACCCGCAAAAAAGATAAAGGGAATGATATATTTCAGGGCCCTGACCTTCATATGGCAAAAACTTATTTAACAAAGTTAAAAATAACCAATTGTTTTCGTCGTTTTATTGTTTTGCACGGTTTTGGGTTAAACGAACCCGTATTCAACCAGTCTGAACCTTAAATATTTCCTCATGGCTTTGAGTAACCAGCTCAAGAATCAACACCTGATGTGGAGGGCCGGATTTGGCCCTGCTGTAGAACAATTACCAGATTTGTCTGCCTACACCCCTAAACAATTCTATAAGGCCCTCGTAAAAGCATCGGAGAAAAAACCGGAATATATTGATGTGGCCGATGATTACCTGAAAGGACTGTTCATGGGAGCTGAAGAGATCGGACGGCAGCAACGAAAGGAATTGCCGGAAGCCGATAAGAAAAAGGCCCAGCAAAAGAACCGGGAAGGTGTGCGCAACCTGAACATGTATTGGATGCATGAAATGGTGAATTCGGCAACACAGTTTCGCGAGAAGATGGCCTTTTTCTGGCACGGACATTTTGCTTGTCGCAACCTCAATGTGTTTTACCAGCAGGGATTGCTCGATGTATTACGAAGAAATGCATTAGGCAATTTCGGCACTATGCTCAAAGAGGTATCGAAGTCGGCGGCGATGCTTAATTTTTTAAACAACCAGCAAAACCGGAAAGACCATCCCAATGAGAATTTTGCCAGGGAGGTAATGGAATTGTTTACGCTGGGAAGAGGACACTACACGGAGAATGATATTAAAGAAGCAGCCCGGGCATTCACCGGATGGGCGGCCAACCTGCGGGGCGATTTTATATTTCGCCGTTTTCAGCATGATGATGAAAGTAAAACGGTATTAGGACGCACCGGCAATTTTGACGGCAGTGATGTACTGGATATTTTACTGGAAGAAAAACAAACGGCCCTTTATATTACCCAAAAGATTTACAAGTTCTTTGTGAACGATACGCCTGATACAGAAAAAATAAACTGGCTGGCCGACCGGTTTTATAAAAGTGGGTACGAGATCAGCAAATTGATGGAAGATATTTTTACCAGCGAATGGTTTTATGATGAAATAAATATCGGTGCAAAAATTAAATCACCAGTGGAATTGCTCGTTGGTATTCAACGTATGCTCCCCATGAAGCTGGAGAATGAAGAAGCCCTGATGCTGTTGCAACGGGTACTGGGCCAATTATTATTTTATCCGCCAAATGTAGCTGGCTGGCCCGGTGGAAAATCCTGGATCGACAGCTCCACATTGATGATGCGGATGCGCATACCACGACTGATCAATGATACCGATGAAATGAATGTGTCTGCCAAAGATGACGACGATACCATGATGGGAATGAAGAATGGTGAACTGGCTATGAAAGTCACCAAAAACGGAGGGCTCAAATCCACCGGTATGAATGCCAGGCCCCGTCAACAGGTGAATGCAGATGTGGATTGGAGCGGGTATGTGAAATTTTATGAAAGCACCCCGAGGGAGAACCTGGCTGATACAATGGCAAAAATCTTATTGCAGGTAAAGCCGGGTGTGAGTATGGATCTCATTAAGCAGTATGCAGATCAGTCGGGCCGGGATATTTTTATTAAAACGGCTACTATTCAGATCATGAGTACACCGGAGTACCAGTTGTGCTGAGTATTCGGGCCGCTACCGGCCATATATTTCACATGACCAGGATACGAATGATCATTAATTCAAAACGAACAATTAACATTATGCTGATAAAAAGAAAGAAATTCATTCAGATCGGTTCACTGGCCACCGCAGCCATGATGATGCCCAAATTCCTAAAGGCATTTGAAGGAAGGGCCTTTGTGCCATCGGGCAATAAAGTGGTGGTGATACTGCAGCTAGGTGGTGGTAATGACGGGTTGAATACGGTAATACCGGTGCGCAATGATCTGTATTATAAAGCCAGACCCAAATTAGGAATTGCAAAAGATAAGTCGCTGCTGCTGACCGATGAAACAGGATTGCATCCGGCACTGACCGCCTTTAAAGAATTGTATGATGATGGCAGTCTGGGCATACTGAACAGTGTGGGTTATCCGAATCCGGATCGTTCTCACTTCCGCAGTATGGATATCTGGCATACGGCGAGTCAGAGCAACGAATACTGGACCAATGGCTGGATCGGCCGCTATCTCGATGCGCAATGCAAGGGCTGCGATAAGCCCACCCAGGCGATTGAAATCGATGATGTACTTAGTCTTTCACTCAAAGGAGAACAGGTGAAGGGCATAGCAGTAAAAGACCCGCGCAGGCTTTATGGCACTGCCAATGAAAAATTTTTCCGCGATGTATTGAAAAATCATAAAGATGAATCCGGGGATCAGCCGGTGGATTATTTATATAAAACCATGGCGGAAACCCTTTCTTCAGCAGATTATATTTTTCAACAGAGCAAACTGCATCCTACCAATGCGGAATATCCGGCTACCGAATTGGGGCGCAGCCTGAAGACCATTGCTTCTCTTATTTTTTCTGAGATCAATACAAAAGTGTATTATGTATCGTTGGGAAGCTTCGATACACATATTAATCAGGATGCACAGCAGCAGCGCCTGTTTACTGAAATGAACGATGCCGTAAAAGCATTTGTAAAAGACCTGAAGGCACAACACCGGTTTGAAGATGTGTTGTTGTTTTCTTTTTCAGAATTTGGCAGAAGGGTGGAGCAGAATGCCAGTGGCGGTACCGACCATGGTACGGCCAATAATATGTTTCTGGTGAGTGGTGGTCTTCGTCAGAAAGGCGTGCTGAATGCAATGCCAGATCTGTCGGATCTGACGGAAGGGGATTTGAAATACAAAGTGGATTTCAAAAACGTATATGCCACTGTGCTGAACAAATGGCTGAAAGCCGATGACAGGGCGATCCTTACAAAACAATATGAGTATTTGAATTTTATCTGAAAATATATACAAAGAGAAAAGGGCTTCGCAGTTATTCCGTAGCCCTTTTAATGCAATATAGCAGGAGGGTCAGGCTGCTTTCTTTTTACGAAAATTGAAATAAAGCAATATAATAGCCAGTAGTGCCAATGCTCCGGCAATTCCGTAATACATGTTTTTTTCTCTACGCGCGGCCTGGGCTTTCTCTCTTTCTTTTTCCTGGTAGCGATTGTACATACCCAATCCCTTTTCCAGCAGATTGGCTCCGGTTTGGATCAGGTTTTCGTTGTGTGTAAAATGCATCTCATATTCAGGGAGCGGAATTTTATTTTTATCTAAATAGGTTTCCTCCCGCTGCAGTTTTTCAGCAAGGCCAAAGACTTTTTCATTGTCATATTCATCACCGATTTTATAAATGATCCAGGCTTGTTCGTGTTTTTGTTGTTGTACGAGATAGTCTCCGGTTTCATTGAGCACAGCCGCTGTAAGCAGGTCGGGTTTGGGTGTAAAAGGTAACCGCTCTTTTAACTGGTAGGTGATGTCATTGATGATGGTTTCAGGTGTTTTAGATGTCGTTGAAATGGATAGCACCGGGTGTGTTTTCCACCATGCCGCATCTTTCTGCAGCAGTTTAGCTTCCAGTATTTTTATATGTACCCACTCGCTGCCCCGGTGTGATTGTGCATTGAGGGCAACGGCTTTTTTAATGTATGAAAGGGCTTTTTCATTTTCACCGGTGAGTTCATACAGGGTGCCGAGATTGGCGACTACATTGTATTCATCCGGTTTTTCCTTTTCGAGTTTTTGCAGTAGGATCAGCGCTTCGTCATATCGTCCCATACGCATATAGGTGAGTGCCTGGTCATTTTCATTTTCAAATAGTTCGAGTCGTGCATTGATCTCGTCGGTGATACGGGTGAGATCTGTCATCAATGCAGCTTGATTGTAGGAGCGTTTGAAACGGAATGTTTCCAGTTTATTACCGGCCACATATTCTTCGGCATTTTCCGACCGGTGATACGAATTGCCGCAGGGGTATCCGCTGGCAGATATCAGGAAAAACGCTGCCAGTATGAGGGGTTTGCGCATCATTGATTATGGGGGTATTATGCTTCCTTTGATTTTTTAGTAGCTATTTTATATAGGATGAAGCCCATGAGTGCGAAAAATGCAACTCCCAGCCATTGGTAACCGCTTTCACCCATACTTTTCGAAAGGTCGTGTTCGGCATTCACTTTTCCAAGGTTATTACTGATACTGGGTACAGCTGAAAGGATGGCAACAAGCACACCTGCAAGGGCGCCTCCTGCCACCAGACCGGTTGCAAACAGATTTCCTTTGCCGAGATCTTCTTCTTCAGCTGATACTTTGATGTTTTTCTTTTTTTGCCTCCACTCTACTAATCCTCTTATCGCGCCTCCTACAAAAATGGGGAATGTGGTCGAAAGAGGCAGATAAATACCTATTGCAAAACTGAGCGCTTTAATACCACAAAGCTCCATCACAATGGCAATGAATACACCTACTAATACGAACTGCCAGTCGAGATTGAAGGATAAGATACCTTTTATCAATGTGGCCATCAGTGTTCCCTGTGGTGCAGGATAAAGATCAGTACCAATGGCATGTTTGATATTTTGTGCAGCCATCGCAGCGGTGGGTGTATCAAGAATTTTGATAGTGGCGCCTATTGCAATCGATGATACGATAGCACCTACAAATAATGCAATCTGCTGGTATTTGGGAGTTGCACCAACCAGATAACCTGTTTTAAGATCCTGTGATGTAGCCCCGGCATTTGCGGCAGCAATACAAATCATACCGCCTACTACCAGTGCCATTGGTTCGTAAAAATGGCCGGTCCATTTTACTGCGATAAAGATCAGGCAGGTACCCATCAGCGTGGCAATGGTCATACCACTGATCGGGTTATTGGATGAGCCGATCAGACCCACGATACGGGATGAAACCGTAACAAAGAAAGCGCCGAATATGATAACCAGTAAGCCAAGCAGCAGTTTACTGCCAATATTCGAACCGGGGATAAGATCGTCTGGCATCAGCGCGATCACAGCAAGCAATACCAGGCTGCCTATTCCCACCACTTTGATAGAAAGATCTCTTTCTGTGCGCGGCACCTGCGTGGCTGTTGCACCACCATCTTTTTTCAATGAACCAATACTGCCTTTGAAGGAAGAAATGATCGTGGGAATCGTTTTTATGAGTGTAATAAACCCACCCGCGGCAACTGCACCTGCACCGATTTGACGGATATAAGCACGGTAAATAGCGGCAGACCAGTCTCCAAAACTATGCGTAACCGGGTCCCATTCCCCGGGTCCGCCCGCCGTATTTACATCTTTGAGATAACCCAATTTTACCAGTTGTGCGGCAATGATTGTTCCGTTATCGTTCAGCAGACTTGCCAGCAATGGGATAAATACAAACCAACTGAGCACACCACCAGCTACCAATACACCTGCGATTCGCGGTCCGATGATATAACCGACTCCCATATATTCTGGCGTTATTTCACCACTGATTCGAGCAGAAGGAAATACTTTGTTGGCCTGATTGGTAAAAAATGCCGGGGCTTCCTTTATGACATGGAAAATCTTTTGAAGCAATGCATAGGCAAATGCAAAACCAAGACCCATGAATGCTGTTTTAGCAAAATCGCCTCCTTTCTCACCGGCTTTTAATACGGAGGCACAGGCTGTACCTTCCGGGTAGGGCAATGTCTCATGCTCTTTTACGATCAATGAACGGCGAAGCGGAATCATCATCAGGGTACCGAGTATGCCGCCGAAAATGGCAAGGATCAGGATGGTAAAATAGTTGAAGAAATTAGCACTGCTGGATTCACTCAGGAATAAAAAACCCGGAAGGGTGAATACCACTCCGGCTGCAATGCTTTCACCAGCACTGCCCGTGGTCTGAATTATATTATTCTCCAGGATCGTCGTCTTTAAAAATTTTCGACCTAATGTGATGGCAAGCACAGCAATGGGGATGGAGGCGGAAACCGTTAACCCCGCTTTCAGGGCAAGATAAACAGTGGAAGCGCCGAAGATGATTCCAAAAGCAGCTCCCGTAAGAATTGACTTGAGTGTGAACTCAGCCATATTGGTTTCCGGGCTCACAAAAGGTTTGAACTTGGTAGTTTCAGCCATAGCGGTTGGTTTAGTTAAGGGAAGATAAGAAAAACGGAGAGAAAGACCGAAAGTCGGGAAGACGGAAAGTCCGAAAGTCGGGAAGACGGAAAGACGGGAAGTCCGAAAGTCCGGAAAGTCGGAAAGACCGAAAGTTGGGACGTTCTGTAGAAAACCGGCACCCGATAGCTATCGGGTCGAAAATCCAAAACATCGTACATCGTACATCGCACACCGTACATCTCACATCGTACATCAATTCACTCCATTCTCCTTCATTACTTTATTGAGCCATTTGAGTATTACAAATAAAAATATGGCTGCAAGACCGAGCAGGATTAAGTTGAGCCAGAAGTAATTGGCCTTATTGTCGTATTGATCCCACTTGCTGGCAAGTATGCCGCTGAGTTTATTGCCAATGGAAGTGGATACAAACCATCCGCCCATCATGAGTGAAGTAATGCGTACCGGACTGAGTTTGGATACCAGTGATAATCCCATCGGGCTGAGGAATAATTCGCCGATGGTGATCACGCCATAGCTTCCAATCAGCCACCACACACTGGCTTTTTCTGCACCGTTATTACTCACTTTTACAGCGGCCACCATTACGAGTACGGATAAGGCGGATATCAGTAATCCGAATGCGATCTTGGTAGGTGTGGAAGGTTCTTTTCCTTTGCGGCGAAGCCAGGTAAAGAAAGCGATTACCAGTGGCGTGAGTACGATCACCCATACGGGGTTGATGGATTGACTGAGACTTGGCACCCATGCTTTTACACTGCTGCCTTCTACAGGTATTTCATCCGGAGCTATATTTTTGAAGTAAGGGTGATGACCCATCTCTTTTACTTCTTTTTCATTTTCTTTTATTTTTCTGAATTGGCCATCGAGTTTGGTCACCGAATCCATTTTGTAGGGAATGGTTTCGGTGAGGCGCAATTGACTGAATATTTTTTCCTGTGTGCCGCTTACATGTCGTTCGGTATAGCGGCTGGCCCAGGTGTTGAGGGCAGAACCATTTTGTTTGAAGATGGCCCAGAATAAGATCACCACGGCGAATATGGCCAGCATGGCAGCCATGGCGGGCCGTTCATTTTTATTGCTGCGAAACCAGAGTGCCACATAAAATAAGATGACGGGTATACAGGCAAAGATGAATGCATCGGTGGAATTGGAGTCGAAGATATAACCACTTCTGCCTTTCATATACCAGCCGATCACACCAAATACCACCGATGGCAAGATGACCAGTGCAATGATCTTCGGCAAAGGCATATCTCCCGGTTGCATGGGCTTTTTTACATCGAAGGCTTTATAGTGATGGGTGCCAATGATAAAAACGATTACGCCGATAAACATACCCACGCCGGCGGCGATAAAGGCTGCACCCCAACCATACGTGGTATAGAGGGCCGCACCAAAAAAATTACAGATACTGGCACCTACATTGATACCCATATAAAAGATATTGTAGCCTTCATCTTTCTGGTGTATATGTTGCGGAGTGGAATATACATTGCCCAGCAGCGTGGAAATATTTGGTTTAAAAAAGCCATTTCCGATGATAACCAAGGCCATCGATACATAGAGCATCGTTTCGCTGTGTACACTCATGGCGCAATAGCCGGCGCCCATCAGCAGTCCGCCAAAGATGATGGACCTTCGGTAACCCAGTACGCGGTCGGCAATAAGTCCGCCAAGAAAGGGGGTGAAAAAAACAAGGGCAATGAAGGTACCGTAGAGGCTGGCAGATTCTTTTTCATCCATGTTGAAACCGCCCGCGGCATCTTTGAGGTAGAGGGTAAATATGCCGATCATGAGGTAATAGCCAAAGCGTTCCCACATTTCAGAAAAAAATAAAAACGGCAGCGCCCGGGGATGTTTCTTCCACATAGTAGAATCGTTTAATGAGGTAAGATAATAAAATCGGGGTTAGTGGAAATAAAAAAGGTGGCTAAACGGCCACCTTTTTTAAAAACGGTTTATCGTAAATTAATCAAAGCCGGTTTTGTCCTTTACAATCTTATTCAAGGATTTGATTCTTGAATAAATAAGAATACCTCCGATAAAGGCTGCAGCTACTAATATCAGGAAGAACATTTTTTTATCGGTAAAATCATCCCAGAAACTGGTCATTACTCCTGCCACTTTACCACCGATGGATGTGGAAAGAAACCATCCACCCATCATAAGTGAAGTAAGCCGTGCAGGTGACAGTTTCGAAACAAGAGAAAGTCCCATCGGGCTGAGGAAAATTTCACTGATGGTAAATACAAAGTAGGTGAGCCAAAGCCATATGGGGGATGCTTTATGTGTATAGATAGATGGTACCGACATGATTGCAAACACCATTACGAGCGCTGATAGTCCCGATATGAATAGGGCCATCCCGAATTTGGACATGGTCGTCGGTTCTTTTCCTTTTTTACGCAAGTAACTAAAGAATGGTACAAACAGTAAAGTAAGTAAAACGATAAACAATGGGTTTATGGACTGGAATAATTCCGTGTTTGTCAGTTTTATACTATTGTTACCCTGTGGCCATTGTTCCTTAGGTACGTTTACAAAATACGGATCAGGCCCCATTTCCTGAATTACATGACCACTGTCATCTTTTACTTCACGCATATAGGGGTCAAGTTTGCTTACAAGCCTTGGCGTTGCGCTTACTTCCTGCATGGGAAAAAGTGCCCCGGTTATTTTTGCTGTTGTGGGAGATGCTACACGGTCAGTATGTTTTTCTGCCCATAGGGTAAGTCCGGTTGCATTCTGATTATATATTGTCCAGAAGGCGATGGCAATCGCAAAAATGAATAACAGGGCACCGATACCTTTTTTATCCTGACCACTGGCTTTTACCCAAAGAGAAATATAAAAAGCTATTACCGGCAAACAGGCAAATATGAACGCATCGTTGGCCTGTGTTCCCATCATCGCAGCTCCGAAAATCTTGGTAGGAAGAAACCAACCAATTGCAGCAGCAATAAGGGCAGGGAGAAACACTACGCCGAATATCTGCGCTATAGACATGTCTTCTTTTTGTACGGGCTTCTTTACATCAGCCTCTTTGATGTTTTTATCCTTCAGGTTCAGGGCCAGAATGATCAAACCAATGACAAGGCCTATTCCTGCTGCGCCAAACGCATAGCCCCATCCGTATGCATTACGGAGGTAAGCAGCAACGAAATTGCAGATAAAAGCCCCGATATTGATACCCATATAAAAAATATTATAGGCATTATCTTTTAAAGGCTTCAGATCTTCCCGGTTATAAATATTACCGAGCAGTGTAGAAATGTTAGGTTTAAAAAAACCATTTCCTACAATGATCAGCGACAGTGATATAAACATAGCCGTATCTCCCGGAAGAGAAAGCCCCAGATAACCGGCTGCCATTAGTGTGCCACCCAAAAAGATGGATTTAATATAACCCAGGTAACGGTCAGCTATCAATCCTCCGATAAAAGGGGTGAGATAAACCAGCGCAATAAAACTTCCTACAATGTCTGCCCCGATCTTTCCGGAAAATCCTTTACCTCCCGTAGTGGTGTCGGTCATATATATAAATAAAATGCCCACCATCAGGTAATAAGCAAAGCGCTCCCACATTTCAGTGAAGAACAATGCAAACAGGGCTCTTGGGTGTTTGCCGGTTTTTGCAGGTTGATTCATACAGTTTTTTTTAAGTTGTAATCAGTGTCCTTAAACAAATAATGCAACAAAATACAGAAATTTAGCTACCAAAAAATTTTTTCCGTTTATCTTTAACAGATGTACCCGATATTCGCAACGCATTAAAATCCTGTAATTAAACACTATGCGTATCCTCTTGTTAGGTTCCGGAGGCAGGGAGCATGCACTCGCCTGGAAGCTCTCTCAAAGTCCTCTTTGTGAAAAACTCTTTATTGCACCGGGTAATGCCGGTACATTGAAACATGGCACCAACCTTCCCTTTCAGGTTACCGATTTTGAAGCAATAAAGACTGCCTGTATACAGGAAAAAATTGATCTGGTAATCGTGGGGCCCGAAGAACCCCTCGTAAAGGGTATTACAGACTTTCTGATCAATACCCCCGAATTAAATAACCTGGATGTAATAGGCCCGGATAAAAATGGCGCAAGACTGGAAGGCAGCAAGGCTTTTGCCAAATCCTTTATGATGCGTCACCAGATTCCCACTGCTGCTTACAAAGAATTTACCCTCGATAATTACCCGGATGGCGTTACCTACCTCCAGCAACATGCATTACCCATCGTACTCAAAGCGGATGGACTCGCAGCCGGAAAAGGCGTGGTGATTTGCGAAAATCATATTGAAGCTATTGCCGAATTTGATCTGATGATACAACGGGCCAAATTCGGTGAAGCCAGCAAGAAAGTCGTAGTAGAAGAGTTTTTGCAGGGCATTGAGATATCCGTGTTCGTGCTCATGGATGGTAAGAACTATGTGATATTGCCCGAGGCCAAGGATTATAAACGGATCGGCGAAGGCGATACCGGCCCCAACACCGGCGGCATGGGTGCCATCAGCCCCGTGCCATTTGCCAATGAGGCCCTTCTGAAAAAAATTGAAGAACGGGTGATCAAACCAACGGTAGAAGGACTGATTAAAGAGGGACTGGAATACCGCGGTTTTATCTTCTTCGGACTCATGATCGTAAAGGATGAACCCTATATGATCGAATATAATTGCCGCATGGGTGATCCGGAAACGGAAGTGGTAATACCCCGTCTGCAAAATGACCTCGTGGAATTAATGATTGCAGCTACCCGGCAGCAACTCAATACGATCAATATCGCCACCGACCCCCGCACCACCGCCACTATTGTGGCCGTAAGCGGTGGCTACCCGGGAGAATATGTAAAGGGCAGGGAGATCAAAGGAATCGAAGATGTAAACCCCGAAGACAGCCTGGTATTTCATATGGGTACTGCCACCGGTGACGAGAATTCCGTTATCACCAACGGAGGAAGGGTATTGTGTGTTACCTCTTACGGACGCTCCGTATTTGATGCTGTAGAGATATCCAAATTCGAAATAGAAAAAATAAGCTATACCGGTATGGAATACAGGAGCGATATCGGATACGAATTTGAGTAAAGATATTCGTGCAGGTAAAGTTACATTTGCAAAAAAACAGTATGCCCGGAGACGTACATTATCACGATTACCTGCAGCTTGATAAAATACTCAATGCACAACTTCCGGAAAGTGATAAACTCCGGTTGCCCGCCCATGATGAGATGCTCTTCATCGTGATTCATCAGGCCTACGAATTATGGTTCAAGCAACTGCATCATGAAGCAGACTCCATTGTGGACATCCTGGCCCGGCCGGCACTCAATGACAACTCCCCTGAATTACAAACCGTGGTACACCGCATCAACCGCTGTGTGACCATCTTGCGGGTACTCGTACACCAGATCGATATCATGGAAACCATGACGCCCATGGACTTTCTCGATTTCAGGGATATGCTCCGCCCCGCATCCGGTTTTCAAAGCTGGCAATTCAAAGAACTGGAAGCCAAACTCGGATTGAAATTTGAACACCGCTTTGGTAAGGAATATTATACGGCCCAACTGAGGCCCGAACAGGTAGAGTTGATTAAAAAAGCGGAAAATGGCCAATCGCTTTTACAATTGGTGAATAGATGGCTCGAACGAATGCCCTTCTTACAAGATGGGGCAGATAAGGCCTTTTGGGAGCGGTACAAAGAAAGCTACCGCAATAGCCTGGCAGAAGCAGAGAAGAATAATCTCAGCGCCTTCTCCTCTATATTTGAAGAAACCAGCACTGACCCCCGCACACTATCTCCTGAGGCCTGCCGTGCGGCTCTTTTCATTATGTTGTACAGAGGGTACCCATTGTTGCAATTGCCTTTTCAGTTACTCAACGGACTGCTGGAAATTGACGAGCAACTCAGCTCCTGGCGCTACCGCCACATGAATATGGTACACCGTATGATCGGCACCCGTATTGGTACCGGTGGCAGCACGGGTAAAGAATATTTGCGGGGTGCGGCTGATAAGCATTATATCTTTCGTGAAATAGCACAGCTCAACAGTTTTCTCATCGAACGAAGAAAACTGCCTGCATTACCATCGCATGTGGAACAGCAATTGGGATTCGGCAATATCAGTTGAACCGATCTCCTCCTTTAAAGGTCTTATAGGGATATAGGAAGAAACGGTCCACTACGGTATTGAAATCGTCTTTAAATATCACCGGTGTGCTGTGCCCCGATCCGGGCAAAATCCACAAATAGGATTTGGGAATATGTTGTTTGATGAGTAGCGTATGTTCAACCTTAATCACCTCATTGTCGCCTCCGATCACCAATGTGGGGCATTGTATCGTATGCAGATCAGTAACAGGAATATGTGGCTGCTCCACCAGCAATCGTAATAATTTGAAAGAGGCCTTTTCATTATCAGCTAATGATTTTTTATTCTTCAGCCAGTTATAGGTGGGAGTAACCATATCCCATACTTCTTTGGGTACTGCGGTAGTATCGGGCACCAGGTTCGCACCGGTAATCGCCAGTTTTTTTACTTTTTCCGGATGACGTATAGCCAACAGCAACCCATTGATGCCCCCATCACTCCAGCCGATCACAAAGGCAGAGTCGATTTTCATTTCGGTAAGCAATGCTGCATAATCATCGGCCATCATTTCGTAGGTGAGGCTGTCGACGGTATCTGCTGATTTTCCATGCGCACGGCTGTCCGCAATGATTACTTTGTATTTGCTGCTGAAATAGGGGATCTGATAAATAAAATTATTGATGGATCCTCCATTGCCATGAATGATGAGCAGAGGTTGTCCGCTTCCATAGGTTTCGGCATACATCCTGAACCCCCGTATCGAATAATATTTTCCTGCTTTGGCATTGTTGCCATAGGGATACTTTACCGTGTCAGCCAGATCTTTTTGCATTTGTGTATTGATCTTGTCTACATCCTGGCAAAAAGCAAAAAGGCAAAAGGAAAAAGCAGTGAAGAGGAGTAATAATTTTTTCATGTGTGTGGGTTTTAAATGAAATCAAACCATAAGTAATGCGTCATCATAAACGTTGAAAAATAAAATTGATCAATGTCTGTTTATGATGACGCATTACAAAATGAATGGATTCATGACAAGATAGAGAATAAATTCTGTGTCATGTATATCTACCGCACATGATTAACATTTCTTAAAAGGTATACCGGATACCCAGTCCGCCCCAACTGCCCACAAAGCCAAGGTTTTCATCAAATTCAATAGAAGGTTGCCAGTCGAGCGATATATTGATGGGTGCAGTTTTAAGTTTGTAATCCAGCCCCAGCACACCGTCAAGTCCGATAAAAATACCATCGCCGTATTTAGAATTATAAAAACCAATGTGTGCTCCGGGACCAATATACTATTGGAGGCCGGTGGCCCCGCTGATCGGTCCGTATATTTTATACAATCCTGTGATACGGGAACCGCGGTTCCAGAAGTAGCCCACTAATTCCACCGCATTACGGTCACTCACAAACTGCTTGAACGAGATACCTCCGCCACCCCACACTTTTACACCCAGAGCTGTTTTATAGGTCGAAGAATTTGCTTGGAGGCTTTGTGCTGGTGCATCTGCAAAAAAGAAAAAACAAATAAAGGCGTGCAGTAATTTGTTTATAACAAAAATTTTAACGGATTGGTATTGTAATCCGCTATTTGCTATTACTGTGCCCAATAATTCCTTTTTGAATAAAAGTCATTCAGAACTGACTAGCCCTGATTTTCAATTGGAAATAAATAAATACTACCGCAGCTATGATAGCAGTAGTAAGAAAGGTGGCACTGCTGCCGAAACTCGTCCATATTACACCGGCAATAATACTTGCGAGTAAGGTGCATATACTTTCACAACTGGTATAAAATCCAATGGCAGTGGCGGTGTTTTCTTTGTGAGCGAGATTGGCGACCCAGGCTTTGATCACTCCTTCTGTAGCGGCAGCATATAATCCATACACGGAGAAAAGAATAAATATTACTCCGATTGAAGGGCTGAAAGCAAAACCGCCATATACGATGGCAAACATAGCCAGGCCGGTAAGAATGATCTTTTTATATCCCAATTTATCAGCGAGTACGCCCATCGGATAGGAAGCTGCTGCATATACCAGATTATAAAACACATACGCACCAATGGTAATGGTGTCCGCATGAAATACAGCATTACCGATCGTGATTGTTTGGTCGCCGATACTTTCTTTAGTGATGAGCAGTAAGAAAATATCAGAACTGTTGAACAATGCAAACAGTAAAAATCCCGGGATCACCGTTTTGAATTCAGGCGATGCGATCTGCCAGTATTTGAAGAAAGAAAAAAAGTTTCCCTTCTTCATGGTGGACACCGGTTGTTTTTTTTCTTTCAGTAAAAAGATGAGAGAAATGGACAACAGTCCCGGAATAAATGCGAGGTAGAACAGTGTTTTATATTCTCCCGGATAGAAGAACAAAAAGGCAAGTGCAAGTAATGGTCCGATAGCAGCCCCAACCGTATCCATGCTGCGGTGAAATCCGAAAATGCGGGCTTTGGTGGCCGGTGTTGCTTCATTGGAGAGCAATGCATCGCGAGCAGCGGTACGCACGCCTTTGCCGAGACGGTCAGTAGCCCTTACAAAGAATATCCATATGGGATGTGTAAATGTGGCAATGAGCGGCTTGGATAATGCACTCAGCAGATAACCCAATTTTACGAAGGGTAGACGCAAGCCTTTTTCATCACTGCGTTTACCAAAATAACCCTTGCTGATACCGGCTGTAAAATTCACGATGCCTTCGAGAAAACCAATACCCAATACGGAGAAGCCGATCTCTTTTAAATACACCGGTATCACCGGGTAAAGCATTTCACTGGCTATATCCGCCAGCAGGCTTACCATGGACAGAATGAATACCGTGCGGGTAATGATGCGCATATGGTGAAGTTAATGGTAAAATGGATATTGATGTATGTTGTTAAGCTGAAGATATACGGATCGTAAAAAGTAGTTCTTCCATTCATTATTCTTTGTAAAAGCAAACGTATGCAGATGCGTAATATCCACTGCATGGTGCAGGTATGCGGGCCTGTGTTTTTTATCAAGGATTGAGCCTGTTCATTCAGCTTTTGTAAAGAAAGACACTGGCGCTTTTATTTGGACCATCTGCGGGTTTTTCCCAGTGGGGCAATCCGAAAAATGCCTGTCTCCAAACAGGGAAATTCACTCCTTTTTCAGACAAAGAAATCCCCTCTCTTAATATACCAAAATAAAACCACAATCCGGCCACGGTTTGAAATTTTAACCAGGGATTACCAGCGGGCAGCATTTAAAAAAAATCCTTGTCTGGCAAGGGTTTTGCTTTGATAATTCAAATTATTTCCTTCACCTTTGCACACGACCTTGTCCGACTACGGGCAGGTAAATCCAACACAAATATTAATGGGACTTTTTAACTGGTTTACACAAGAAATTGCCATAGACCTGGGTACCGCCAATACCCTCATCATACATAACGAAGAAGTAGTGGTGAATGAGCCGAGCATCGTAGCACTCAACAGGAACAATCCGAAGGAAGTGCTGGCCGTGGGTAAGAAAGCGCTGATGATGCACGAAAAGACGCACGAGAGCATCCGTACCGTTCGCCCCCTGAAAGATGGGGTGATTGCCGACTTCAACGCTGCTGAACTGATGATCCGTGAGCTGATCAAGCTCGTATATCCCAAAAAACCCCTTTTCCCCCCCAGTTGGAGAATGATGATCTGCATTCCCTCTTCCATTACCGAAGTGGAAAAAAGGGCGGTACGGGACAGTGCCGAACAGGCAGGAGCTAAAGAAGTGTATTTGATTCACGAACCCATGGCGGCTGCATTGGGTATAGGCATCGATGTGGAGGAGCCCGTGGGTAATATGATCATTGATATCGGAGGTGGTACCACCGGTATTACGGTGATCGCCCTGGCCGGTATCGTCTGCGATCAGTCTATCCGTATCGCCGGTGATGAATTTACCGCCGATATCATGGAGGCACTCCGCCGGTATCATAGCCTGCTTATCGGTGAGCGCACTGCCGAGCAGATCAAGATTCAGGTAGGAGCTGCTATGAAGGAAATTGACAATCCCCCGGATGATTTCCCTGTAAACGGACGCGATCTGGTAACCGGTATACCCAAACAGGTAATGGTCAGCTATCAGGAAGTGGCCGAGGCGCTCGATAAAAGCATTTTTAAAATAGAAGAGGCGATCCTGAAAGCCCTGGAGCAAACTCCACCCGAACTGGCTGCAGATATCTATCGCCGGGGGCTGTATATCACTGGTGGCGGAGCCCTGCTGCGTGGGTTGGATAAACGACTGGCCAACAAGATCAAACTGCCTGTGCATGTAGCCGACGATCCGCTGAAGAGCGTGGTTAGGGGAACCGGAATCGCGCTGAAAAATTATGACCGGTATCCTTTTGTGATGAGATAAAATAAGAAAATTCCAAATAACAAATTCCAGACACTAAATGAAAGAGGCCGGAATTGGGTTTCGGAATCTTGGTTTTGAAAAGTTTCATTTTGCGTAATGTATTCCTATTCATAAGGCGCTATTTCACTTTCTTCACTTTCCTGCTTTTACAGGGAGTGGCGCTCTGGTTTCTATTTAGCTACAACCGGTTCCACCGCGTCAAATTCCTGGGTATCGCCAATGAAATGACGGGCAGGATCAACAGCCAATATAATAAGGTAGAGGATTATTTCAACCTGAAAGAAGAAAACAAACGGGTACACCGGCTTAATGATTCCCTGATGAACCTGCTTCGGGGCAATTTTGAAAAAAGAGATACCAGTGTGGTATTCGTAAAAGATACCATGGCCTATGATACAACCGGCCTTTACCGACGCTATTTTGCAAAACCGGCTACGGTAGTATACAATACGGTGAACAGCGAGAAAAACTATATTCAGATCAACCGGGGCAGCAATCAGGGAATTCGGGACAACAGCGGGGTCATCAGTTCCGATGGCACGGTGGTGGGAGTGGTGGTGAATGTAAGCCCCAATTTCAGCCAGGTACTCAGCCTGCTCCATGTGCAAAGCCGGCTGGTGGTATCGTTAAAGAAATCCGGTGAGTCCGGCACCATCGAGTGGGACGGTAAAGACCCCCGGATACTGATACTGAAACGAATGCCCAAAACAGTGACCATCAATAAAGGAGACTCCATTGTGACCAGTGGCAACAATACGCTTATCTTCCCCAAAGGCTTGCTGGTAGGGACCGTAGCAGAGATTCGTGTAGACAATGCCAGCGGAACTTATATGCTGAAAATAAATACAGCTACCAATTTTTACAGCCTCCAGCAGGTGCATGTAATTGAGAATATTGAAAAGGAAGAGCAAACCGTGCTGCTGGAAGACACCAAAAATAAAATGGACCAAACCCTTAAATCTCCCAGGTGAGCGATTTTGTAAGAAATACAATCCGATTTGTCCTGTTCATATTGCTTCAGGTATATGTGCTGAATAAGATACCGCACCTCCACCGTTTTATCACTCCTTATATATACTTCCTTTTTATTCTCTGGCTGCCCTTTTCCGTTACACGGCAGTGGTTGCTGCTGATCGGCTTCTTTACGGGCCTGATACTCGATTATTTCATGATGACTCCCGGGCTCCATGCCGCTGCCTGTGTACTGGTGGCCTATGTGCGCCCCTTTCTCATCAACCTGCTTACTCCCAAAGACCTTTCAGAATTCAGCTACCGCGAGCCCTCACCCAAAGCCATGCAATGGACTCCCTATGCGGTATATGTACTCGTGCTCACCCTGCTCCATCATACCTATATGGTATTTCTGGAATGGCTCGACGTGGGTAATTTTCTGAACTTCATTATCAAAGTAGTCTCTACTACCGGCATCAGTCTGTTACTAATCTTCACGGCGGAACTGCTCTTTCCACGCAAGTTGAAATTCCGTACGAATACAGCATAGTTTTTTTTCTTGTGCAGTTTACCAGAAGATGAGCATTTTTATACGTTGGTAATGACATGTTGCCGGTTGCATTTTTTTTTGTTGAAATCTAAAATAGATTTGGAAACCGCATGCACGAATTCGTACATTGCATTTACACTTTTTTTCCTCAATACTTTTCTTCACAACGCTCACCTGGTACTGCCTGATATATGTCTGTATTCAATCAATCGAGAAGCCGTGTAATCCGCCTTATATTCCTGGTGACTTTTCTGGTCATCATCGGGCAACTTTTTTATCTCCAGATTTTTTCCCGCAAGTACCGGATGGAAGCAGAAGACAATGCCATACTCCGGAAGACGGTGTACCCCCCGAGAGGGCTTGTATTTGATCGGGATAATAAAGCCATTCTGAATAATACGCTTACCTACGACCTGATGGTAACTCCTTCCCAGGCAAAAGGAATTGATACCGCTTTCTTTTGTCGCCTGATGGAGATTGATACCGCGGAGTATCACAAACGGATCGTTACAGCTATCATCAAGAATAAGTCATTCAGGCCCTCCATTTTTGAAGCATCCCTTTCTCCCCAGAAATATGCCCGACTGCTCGAAAACATGTGGCGCTTTCAAAATGGTTTTTTTATTCAGGAACGACCTATCCGCTCCTATCCCTACAATGCCGGCGCTAATATTTTCGGCTACATCGGGGAAGTGGATTCCAACTACCTGAAAAAACATTCCGAAGAAGGGTACCAGAGCGGCGACTATGCAGGTATGACCGGACTTGAATCCAGTTATGAAAAAGCATTGATGGGAGAGCGCGGTGTGCAGGTGCTTATCAAGGACCAGTTGAACCGCATACAGGGGTCTTATGAAAATGGGGCTTTGGACAAAGAAGCCGTGGCCGGCAGTAATCTCTACACCAGTCTGGATATCGACCTGCAGCAATTTGGTGAAATGCTGATGCAGAATAAAGTGGGTTCCATTGTGGCCATTGATCCAAAAACAGGTGGCATCATTTCTATGGTGAGTAGCCCCACCTACAACCCCGGCCTGCTGACCGGCAGTGAACGGCGAAAACATTTTTCCGAACTCTACACAGATCCCCGCCTGCCTTTGTTGAACCGTGCCGTGAATGCCAGTTATGCACCCGGCTCCACCTTTAAAACCTTGCAGGCACTGGTTGGTCTTGCCGAAGGCGTGATTAATACACAAACCAATTTCAGTTGCGGAGGTGCATTCTATGGTTGCGGTGGCGGGAAGCCGATGGGATGCCTCGACCCCGGTACCTATCATTTGTCTACCGGTATCACCCATTCCTGCAATACCTATTTTGCCAATGTAATGATGCGGGTGATCAATAACCCCAAGTATCCTAATGTGGACAGCAGCCTGCGCAACTGGAACAAGTATATGGCCGCTTTCGGATTGGGGCACCGGCTTGGAGTAGATGTGCCCACGGAACAAAAAGGGATGATTCCCACGCCCGAGTTTTTCAATAAACAATATGGGGCAGGGCATTGGGGATTCTGCACCTTCCGTTCCGTGAGTATCGGACAGGGAGAGGTAACGGCCACACCCATACAAGTAGCTAATGAAATGGCCTATATCGCGAACAAGGGATGGTATTATATACCCCATGTGGTGGACTCGATTGGGGGAGGCGATAAATTCGGATTGCTGGATAAATACAAGCAACGGGTAGTGCCGATAGAACTGGCCGATAGTATATTTGAAGCAGTGCATGACGGTATGCAGGGTGTAATGGAAACCGGTACGGGCCGTGGATCCAAAGTGGAAGGGATCACCATTTGCGGTAAAACAGGAACCGTGGAAAACTATTATCGTGGGGTGAAACAACCCAACCACTCCTTCTTTGCAGCTTTTGCACCACGTGATAATCCAAAGATCGCCATCATGTGTGTGGTGGAAAACTCCGGACGGTTTGGAGGTACCTATGCAGCTCCTATCGTAACATTGATGATTGAGAAATACCTGAACGATACCATTTCTGCCAAACGCAAAGCGCTGGTGGAACGGATGTCCAACACCAATCTGATACCGAAGATGATGCTGGATAAAATGCGTGTGAAGGATTCGATTGCGCGGGCCAAAGCAGAAGAGGCCGGCCTGAGAGGAGAATTGAAAAATATTAAAGACACCTTGCAGTCGGATGATAACCCATCGGAGTCGGAGGTAAAGGACGTTAAGAAAAAAGATAATAAACCCGGCAAGGATACACCCAACCCCAGGCCAGTACAAACAGATATGATTGCACCAGACAAACAAAAGAACCCGGCTCCCGCTGACAGGGATACGGCAAGGAGGCAGGAGAATTAAAAAATGAATCAGCGTAACCCTACCATATCAAAAGGAATAGACTGGAGCCTTGTATGGATCTACCTATTGCTCGTGGCCATCGGACTTACCGCCATTTTTGCGGTAACGTATAAAGAAGGCGATCCTATTCTGCAAAGTTTTCTGAAGTTCAAAACCGATTATAGTAAGCAATTCTTTTTCTTCTGTATCGGTTCGGTACTGGCATTGTTCATATTACTGACCGATAGTAAATTCTTTTCTGCCACCGCCAACCTGGGTTATGCAGTAGGCATTTTTGCCTTGCTGTTGGTATTCCCTTTTCACTCCGATATCAAGGGTACAAAATCTATAATCAAACTGGGGGCATTCAATTTTCAACCTGCCGAATTCTGTAAAATATTTGTAGCCCTGGCACTGGCCAAATACCTGTCGAGGCCCGATACGGATTTTACACGAACCAAGTCGCAGTTCATGGCTACGGCTATTGCCTTGTTCCCGGCGGCCGTTACGATTTTACAAAGTGAAACGGGACTGGCCCTGGTGTATTTCTCCTTTTTCATTGTGATGTTTCGGGAAGGACTTCCTTCCATCATCCTGCTCATCGGGTTTGCGGTAGCTGCGTTGATGGTGGCTTCCATCGTGATCGAACCCAATATACTGGCAGCGATACTGATGGCCATTGCCGGGATCTTTATTTATATATTCCGGCGCCAGATCCGCAGGCGGAGAAATATCCTGTACAGTATCCTGTTCCTGCTGATAGTCTGTGTGGGCATACAGCGATTTGCTGTACCTTATACCTTTCAGCATATTTTGCAAAACCACCAGGTAGAGCGCATCTACGACCTCTTTGGTAAAGACAATCCTTATGAAGAAAAAGCAGCGGGAGAAAGCCGGGAGGATACCAAAAAGAAAAAAGAAAGCGGGAGTAGTTATAATGTACGTCAGTCTAAGATCGCCATTGGCAGTGGGGGAGTATTCGGAAAAGGATTACTGAAAGCCACACAAACCCGTTATGATTTTGTACCCGAGCAACGTACCGATTTTATTTTCTGTACGGTAGGCGAAGGATTTGGTTTTACCGGAAGCATGGTATTGCTTGGACTGTATCTCTTATTGCTTTTCCGGATTGTAACCGTGGCCGAAAGGCAACGAAGCACCTTCAGCCGTTGCTATGCGTATGGGGTGGCGGCGGTCTTCTTTTTCCATATCGCCATCAATGTGGCCATGACGGTGGGACTGGCCCCTGTAATTGGTATACCGCTTCCTTTTGTAAGTTATGGAGGCACGTCCCTGCTCACTTTTACCATCATGCTTTTTATATTAATAAAACTGGATGCCGACCGGCAGATGGTATTGAGATAGTGTTGTTAAATTCCAAAAGACAAATTCCAGAAAAATACACAATACAAAATTCCAAAAGACACATTCCAAAGAAATACAGAATTCCAAATTCCAGGTATGGTGTTCTTTTTTATTGAAAACGGGTGGGAATTTGTTTCTCTGTAATTTTGACCGCAATGAAAATCATTCCCCTTTCCGAAGGCACATTTACCATCGACCAGACCAAGCGTTTCGTACCTTTTGATGAAACGGCAGACAACCTGAAAGACCGGCCCGCCGGCAGTTTGCTCGTAGAAATTCAGCCGTTTGTGATCATTACCTCCAAAGATATTCTGCTGCTCGATACCGGGCTGGGCTTTGAAAAGCACGGCACCCTGCAACTGCATCATAACCTGATGGAGAATGGCATCAATCCTTCAGAGGTAACCAAAGTATTGCTATCACACCTGCATAAAGATCATGCCGGGGCAGCCGGTGTGGAGCGGGATGGGCTGGGAGCACGGTTATCCTTTCCCAATGCCACGTATTATGTACAGCAGCAGGAACTGGCTTTTGCTTTCAGCAAGGGGTTCCCTTCCTTTATCACCGAAGAGCTGGAATGCTTGCGCAACAATGAGCAGGTGCATTTACTGCATGGCGACGGCTTTATTGATGAATATATTCAATACCAGATCACCGGGGCGCACTCTCCCTATCACCAGGTATACTGGATACGCGAAGAAGGGCAAACGATTTTCTTTGGGGCCGATGATGCACCGCAACTGCAACAGATGAAGCACCGCTTTGCAGCGAAATATGATTATGATGGAAAAAAGGCTATGGAACTCCGCCAGCAATGGTGGGAGCAGGGCGAAAAAGAAAAATGGACTTTTTTATTTTATCATGATGTGAAGAATCCGGTGTGGAGTTTTGGGTTATGATGTCGATTGTTGCTGTATGAAGGATAATAGTTGCTCAATCTGTTTATCCTTTTTAGATAACTGATCTTTTAATGCCTGCACCAATTCCAGGTTAGCCGCATTTAGTATATCAGCCTGGCTCGCAACCCGGGAATTATTTTCTACATTGTTTTTCATCACAGGGTTGTACTCCAAAAGTAATTCACGGAGTTCTACATTGTAGAACTCCGCCAATTTCAAAAAGAAGGCTACATCCAAACGGGTTTTGCCATTCTCAATATTACTTAAAGTAGATTGCGTAGTGAACAAAGCATCAGCAACCTGCTGTTGAGATAGTCCTTTTATTTCCCGCAGGCGCTTCAATTTTTGAAGAATGGTCATAATTTAGTGAGTTCTAAATAATACTAAAAAGAAGAGTTTTTTTAATTCAGAAAAATTTTTGCCTATAATTTAAACTAATTATCAGTATTTTTTAAAGCCTATAGTTTTCAAATAATGTTTAAGGGTAATGAAGGAGAATATCGAGTAGTTAAAATGGAAAATGAGAATAAAACTCTATTGTACATTTGGCCAGTTAATTTCATGCTATTACTAAAAAACATTTACAAAAGTAAGCTTTGACAACCATGAGATTGTAAGTGAGTTGTGAATTTTTATGAATATTGCGTTTAGAAAATAAGTAAAATTACTTGGATGTGTTAAAAAAAGAAATCAGAGTAATAGTATTTACTTAATTTATAAGTTAGACAAGATAAATTTAAATTCTAAAAGAAACTCTTCTCACCTGAAAAACGGCTAATTTCAAATCAATATGCTAAATTTTAATACTGGATTTGTTTTTTTCGTAACCGTATTATAAATTCGAATTGCATGTTAGTTGTAATTTATCGAATTTGCTTTTTAATATTAATAACATTAAAAAACAAAAGCGTATGAAAAAAACAGCGATGGCATTAGTTATCATGATGGGCGTTGCATTAAACAGCTTTGCCGCAAATCCTGATAATCCAGTAAAAGCAATGAAGGGCAAGAAAAAAATGACTACTGTCAAAAAAGTGCAAAGACCCAAGGAGTGGCTTTGCTTTGACGTAAGTTATAACTTAAGTTGCGGTAGCATTTGGCAGGGTAGTGTATGTGTGTACACGGATTTGACCTTCTTAACAAATCAGCAGTTTCAAACAGGATGGAATGTTCAAAACATAGCGGTTTGTGGTATACATGCCGAGTGGTGGTAAACTATTTTATCAGACATTATGGCTAAACGAACGGGTTTAAAATGTTTGTTTAGCCTTTTTATTTTAAATAAATGTAAAAACCAGATGAAAGTGACTCGATTTCAAATAATACATAAATTTATTGTTAGCTACAAAGTAATAGCTGTTTTTCTTGTGCTTATTTATTGCAATGTATCTGGACAAACTATAGATTCTGCCTATTTAAAGGCAAAATACCAAATGCAATACCGGCCCGATAGTAACAAATTAAATTCATTTTCAAAAGATGTTTTTATTTTGGAGATTGGTCATAAATTTTCAAAATTCTATAGCTATTATAAATTTTTCACTGATTCAATGCTTACTGCTGAGTATAATAAACAAGATGGTGAGAAAGCCTCCTCATTGTCAGTAACTACAAAGGGGTTGCCAGCTAGTGGCAGTTCCAAAGTTGTTTACCGGAATATTCATACTAATGTATATACTGTAACACAAGACCTTATTATGAATAACTACAGGTACATAGACAGTATAAATAATATGTCTTGGGCAATAAAAAAAGATACCGCTACTATAAGTGGATATAAGTGTACCAGAGCAACAACAAAATTCCGCGGAAGAGACTATAATGCGTGGTTTTCAATGGAAATTCCGATTTCTGCAGGGCCATATTTGTTTGCCGGTTTACCGGGGTTAATTGTGGAAATTAAAGATACAAAAGGGGACTTTACGTTTAGTTTATTATCAGTTGAATCTTGCAAGGAGAAAATTCCAATCGAATACAAATCAAATAAATCGGTTCTGGTTTCGCGTAAAAATTACAGAAAGCTTGTACGCATGATGAATGATGATATCGACGCGTTTGCGGCTAGCCAGGGAATGATGTTTAAAACAAAAAGCATTAATGGAGTTGAAAACCCGCCACCAGCTCCCAGACCACCATACAATCCTATTGAATTGGAGTAAATTTCAGCTTTTTAGTACAAATCAGTTCATGTTTTGTATATGAAACAGTATTAGAGTAAAAGAGCTTGAATATATATTTATGGGCTTAATGCGGGTAATGACTTTTCAAATTGATTGATGAAGCAAGTTAAACTTATCTTTCTTTACATTTTTCTTTATGCATACGCTGCCGGACAATCTTATGTTTTGAGTGGGGCCGTATTTACGAAGGATAAGATAAAACTCCCGGCTGCCACTATTACGCTGCAGAAAAAGAACGACTCCGCCATTCTTGCGTTTGGAATTGCTGACGAAAATGGCCACTTTGAATTCTCCTATAACTATCCAGACAAAGATACATTGGAAGTAAAAGCTTCCATGCTTGGATACGCCACCCAGCAGTATTATTTTGTAGCAGGAGATAAGAAAGTCTTTGAATTTGTTCTTTTGCCCGCTGCAATAACATTACCTGAGGTTAAAACAACCAATAAACCAATCTGGCAAAGAAAGGATACTATTAACTATTCTGCAGCTGCTTTTAAACAACAACAAGACCGGGTTATTGGTGATATTATTGCCCGTCTTCCGGGTATGGAGATAACTGCTAGCGGACAAATTAAGTACCAGGGGAAGCCCATCAATAAATTCTATATAGAAGGTTTGGATTTGCTTGAGGATAAATATAGCCTTGCGAATAATAATATACCTGCTGGTGCAGTGGATAGAATTCAGGTGTTAGAAAATCATCAACCGATCCGTCTGTTGGATAGCCTTTCATTCAGCGATAAAGCAGCATTGAATATTACTTTAAAGAACAGCGCGAGGGCTCATTTGATTGGACAGGCCAGAATTGGATTTGGTGCAGAACCTTTGCTTTCCGAAAATGAGTTGGTGGCTATGTTGTTTAAAAGAAAGTCACAGTATATTAATACCTATAAATTTAATAACACAGGTGTTGATAATACCAGAGATTTTATTTCACATAACAGGATGGATTATTCCAATAGTATTGAATCGGGTGGAATGAAGAATGATATAGTGACACTGGTTGAACCCGGCCCTCCGCCTATACAAAAAGGCAGATATTTATTTAACAATGCGCATACTACTTCCCTCAATCTTTTAGTGCCAATTGACAGTATTTATCAGTTACGGATCAATAGTTTTTATGTAAATGATTATCAACGATTTGATAACAGTATTAGCAGTAGATTCTTTCTTCCTGATGATACAATAGCTTTTTTTGAGGAAACAGATAACAGGAAAGGTATGAATCAGCTAAAGACAGATATTTCCGTGCTGGCAAACTCTCCTAAATTTTATCTAAAAAATGCAACTCATCTTGAGGGGTGGTGGCAGCATGATAAGGGATTAGTATTTAATAACGGCACGGGTATTGGTCAACGTATTGCCAGCCAATTCTTTCATATTTCAAATGATTTTAAGGTAATTAAAGCCCGAAAATTGAATGTTTGGGAATGGGCTTCTTATCTGGGTTATTCTATAATGCCACAAGAACTGTTGGTTTATCCCGGACTTTACAAGGATGTAATTGGAAACGGAAGCCCATATGATGCACTTTTACAAAAAGCTAAAATGCGTATTTTTTACGGTGACAATTCGGTTTCTATCAGAAATAGACGAGGAAAAGTCAATACATACCTGAGAATTGGATCCAATTGGCAGAATAAATTGCTTCATTCCCGCTTGTTTACATCTTTGGCAGATGTAATAAATAATGCTTCGGATAGTTTTTCTAATAATTTAAAATGGGATCGTGTTCGTTTCTATACTGAAACCGGAATTACATTTGAAAAGGGGATTTTACGGCTTTCCGCTGCTTTGCCCGTTTCATATACGATGATCAGGTATAAAAATGGAATGGATCCGCAGGTACCCAATAATGGATTTGTATTTAGTCCAAACATTTCCACCATGCTTCAATTGTCAGCTAATTGGGTTTTAGGGAATAATATTTCTTATTCTAATCTCAACTTTGGTGAAGCTGAGCAAGTGGCAACCGGATATATTCTAAAAACGTACCGGAATTTTACCGCCAATAATTCTCCTTTATCAGAGCAGTCGTACTTAAGTGTCAGTAGTTATGTTAATTACAGGGATCCTTTAAAATCGGTTTTCTTTTCGGGTGGGATTAATTATCAGAAAAATATAATGAATGTAATCTATGAACAATTGTTTAATCGTAGTCTTGAAACAGTATTGGCTAATGTCTTGAATAATAAAAATAGTTCATTCAGTTTCTTCGCCAGAATTAATAAATATGCTTTGACCCTGAAAACCTCCTTCACTGCCAATGCTGGTTATAGTATCAATAAGGCACAACAGTTACAACAAGGTCTATTTGCTGATTTTACCAACCGGAGTATAACGTTGGGTATTGGTTTGAATTCAAAATTAAGTAGTAAAGTTACTATGGAATATGCTGCAACAGGTTATAAGTACCTATCCAATTCAGCAGGAAAAAGCAGCAGACCTCCTGTTTATTCAGCAAACCAGCAGATTTCTATTAATATTTTTCCTGCCAGGCTTTGGGTTATTCGCCTGGCTGGTGAACATTATTATCTGAAAACACAGTTTACCGGTAAGGAACAGAATTATTTTTTTGCTGATTTTAATATCCGCCTAAAACCCCAAAAAGCTAAAATTGACTGGGAAATGGTCCTGCAGAATTTGTTTAACACTAAAAAGTTTGTTTCAGCGATAAACTCAAATAATACGGAAATGATATCTTCTTATCGTTTAAGGCCACGACAGGTGTTGATAAAGGCTGGTTTCAGATTTAAATAAACAATAAAGCCAGACCTCAACAGACCTGGCTTTTGCTAACCTATGAAAAACATTATGGTAAATGCTTTGGGCTTATAGTAATGCTCTGTTACGGCGCAAACCCTGTCGGTTTTGCATTCGTTTTTCAATAATTATTTCTTTGATCTTATCTTCAAATTCACGCTGGTGAAGAAATACCCGATTGGCGCGTTGCTCATTGATGATGGGCCTGAACTGGTCACGATATCGAACCCGCAATTCAGCGATTTTCAGTTGCAGCATCGGTTTGTCAGCACGAAACTCCCGGTGTGTTCTGCGAAGTTCATTGATGTATTGAACGAATAAAGGGCGGAATTTATCTGCTTCGTCTTTTGACATGTCCAGCTTCTTCTGGATGTATAATTGCATCCGTTCGAGCAATTTACCACCCCCTTCTTCTGGTTCATTGTCCTGTGCAAATCCGGTGAGGGAAGTGAATAAGGAAACAAATAATATGAGTAAATATTTTTTCATGATCAGTTCAACATTACGGGTTCAGAATTATCTTCCACATCAGCCGTTTCTTCGATAAATGTTTTCATTTCAGCTTCGGAAACATCTTTGAGATAATCTTTAATTTCATCTTGTGATCCAACCTTAACAGTTTCTGTGCCTACTGGTCCTGTAGCATTATTTTGCAAAAAGTCATTCAACTCCTGTTCGCTCATTTTTTTGATCTCTTTATTCAGGTTCTTTTCAAATATTGCCATGGACTGGCTGGCTTTAGGAGTGTCGCTGCCCATTGTAACAAAAACTATTGTGGTGATAATTCCAACCACCACCGCCGCCGCTGCATACCTGAACCAGTTCCGGCTCACCAGTGATACCACTTTTGTTTTTTCTTTCCGTTCAGTGGGTATCGAAATGCTTTCTGCCAAATGATCAAAATAACCCTGTGGTACCTGATAAGGCATCTCCTTGCTCATTCCACTAAGGAAGGGAGAAAGGGTAGCCAGTTCTTCTGCTGCTTGTATCGAAACAGTATCATCGGATTCATGGTTCTCAAAATATCCGGACGGTACACTGAAAGGCATTTTCTTAGACAGACCAGCCAGCAAAGGGGACAACGTACTCAACTCATCGGCAGCATTGGCTGCATCCATGGCCTTTATCCGGCGCATCACTTGTTCGGCGAGGTTTTCAAAATAACCCTGGGGTACCTGGTAGGGCATTTGTTTAGGCAAACCCGCCAGCAGCACAGAAAGTTGTTTCAGTTCTTCGGTAGCCGTAGCTGCATCCAGTGCTTTAATCCGGCGCATGATTTGTTCGGTCAAACCTTGAAAATACCCGTCAGGCACGGTATACACCTGCTGACTGGAAAATCCTGCCAGGGTGCTCTTCAGTTCGTTCAACTCTTGTAATATGTGCTCTTTTCGTGTCATTTTAGGGTTTCTGTCGCTTTACCGGCGTATTTGTTCTGAAATTCAGACGATTTTCAGTATTCAAAGTTTAATGATTCAGCATATAATCCTCAATTTTTTTCACCGCGTGGTGGTAGCTGGCTTTAAGGGCCCCCTCACTGGTTTCCAGCACCCGGCTCATTTCTTCGTAGGGCATTTCATCATAATATCGGAGGCTGAATACAACTCTTTGTTTTTCAGGTAATTGCTGTATAGCCAGTTGCAATTTCCACTCCGCTTTCTGCCCGTCAAAATGTTTATCAGCCCGTATCTTATTGCTGAGCCCGCTTTCCACGTCACTGAGGCTTACGGATGATCTTTTTTTCTGTTGTTCCAGGTAGGTCAGGCATTCGTTGGTGGCAATGCGGTACAGCCAGGTATAAAGTTGACTGTCTTCCCTGAAATTTTCCAGCCCGTTCCACACCCTGATCAGCACATTTTGCAACACATCGTTGGCATCTTCGTGCTCTACCACCATACGGCGGATATGCCAGTACAGCTTTTCCTGGTATTTGCGGATAATGCCAGTATAGGCTTTTTCCTTCGTAACAGGTACACGAAATTGTGCCAGCAGTTCGCTGTCATTGGTTATTGTCAGGGACATAGGTCGTCGGGCTTTGTGTGTCTTAGAATATTGGGAACGAATATTGTTTAATACCACCCTAAAAATAAAACAGCGGGCCCATATTAAAAAGGGCCCGCCGGAATAGTTTAGTGCATATCGGTTATTTTCTTGCCATCACTTTTTCGGCTGCTGCCACGATATCAGGTACATCCAGCCCGTATTTTTTCAGCAATTGTGCCGGCGTACCGCTTTCACCAAATGTATCTTTTGTACCCACATATTCGATGGGAACAGGGAAATGACGGGAAGCGCATTGAGCAATGGCATCTCCCAAACCACCAATGATATTATGTTCTTCGGCGGTAACGGCACATTTTGTTTTGCGCAATGAATTCAGCACAGCCTCTTCATCGAGCGGCTTGATGGTATGAATATTGATCACTTCCACGCTGATGCCTTTTTCCTGCAGTTGAATACCTGCCTGTATGGCATTCCATACCAGGTGGCCGCAGGCGAAAATGCTCACATCGGTACCTTCAGAAAACTGTTGGGCTTTGCCGATCTCAAAGGGCAGGGTGGAAGTAAAAATGGGCCATGCCGGACGGCCAAAACGCAGGTATACGGGGCCTTCCATTTCTGCAATGGCCATGGTAGCGGCTTTCGTTTGTGCATAGTCGCAGGGTACGATCACCGTCATACCCGGGAGCATTTTCATTAATCCTATATCTTCCAATATCTGGTGAGTGGCTCCGTCTTCACCGAGGGTGATGCCGGCGTGGGAGGCGCATATTTTTACATTCTTTCCGCTGTAAGCAATGGATTGGCGGATCTGATCATACACACGGCCTGTGGAAAAATTAGCAAAAGTGGTGGTGAACGGAATTTTTCCGCCAATGGTAAGCCCTGCGGCAATACCCATCATGTTGGCTTCGGCTATACCTACCTGAAAGAAACGGTCCGGAAATTCTTTCATGAACTGGTTGAGCTTGAGCGAACCGGCCAGGTCGGCAGTAAGGGCCACTACATTGGCATTCTTACGGGCTGCTTCCACAATACCATCGCCGAATCCACTGCGGGTATCTTTGGAGCCGGTTGATTGAATTTCCTTTAATGACATGTTGTTTATTTAAGTGCAGCAAATGTAAGCCAACAGAATAAAAACGGGATAGAAAATACAGGGTGAAATCAATTCAATTCGCCGGATTGGCTGGAAAAAACCGTGGCATCAGCTTTCAGGCGCATTTCCCATCGCCAGGCGGTTTCAAGTATCTCCGCCAGGGTGTATCGGGGCTTCCAGCCCAGCTTTTCCCTTGCCAATTGATTATCGGTGTACATGCTCATAATATCACCGGGCCTGCGGGTGCCTTTTTTGAAAGGTACAGAGAGGCCGCTTATTTTTTCAAAAGTCTGAATTACTTCAAGTACTGATACCGGCTTGCTGCTGCCCAGATTATATACTTCACAGTGGCTGATGTTTTTTTCGGCTTCCAGGTAGCGCAGTGCAAGCAAATGGGCTTCGGCAATATCACATACATGAATAAAATCCCGTATACAGGATCCGTCGGGTGTGGGGTAGTCGGTTCCGTTTACCGTCATGGAAGGTAGCCGCCCTGCTGCGGCTTGTGTGATTACTGAAACCAGATTTTCGGGATTCACTGGCGGCATTTCACCAATGATACCGGAAGGATGGGCGCCTGCCGGGTTAAAATACCGCAGGATGACACAACTGGTACCGGATTTTTGTGCGAATTCGATGATCATTTGCTCGCCCATTTGCTTGGTATATCCATAAGGGGATGTGGCGGGACGGGGTAATGTTTTTTCAGTCACCGGAAGCACATCCGTATTGCCATATACGATGCCCGACGATGCATATATAAAATGGGATACGCCAAACTCCTGGGCACATTTTAAAATATTGATCAGTGCGCTGAGGTTGTTTTCAAAATAGAGCAACGGATTTTCCACGGATTCAGCGGCCGATTTGTAGGCGGCCAGGTGAATGATACCGGTGATATCCGGATTCTCATGAAAGATGGCGACGGTATCATCGAAATTGCAAAGATCAACTTTGTAATTTTTAATTTTTTGCCGGGTAATCAGTTCCACCCCTTTGAGCATGACCGGGTTGGAGCGGGCATTATTATCTGTTGAAATAATATCATACCCCTGTGCTGCCAGCAATGCGATGGTGTGCGAACCGATATAGCCGCAACCGCCTGTAACGAGAATTTTAGCCATAAAAAAATTCCTGACAAAAATCAGGAATTTTCCATGGAAATATTTTTGAAAGTTTAGAAAAGGCTTACTATGAAATATACGCCTGCGGCGAGCAATCCGCTGATGGGAATAGTTAGTATCCAGGCCCAAAGCAGGTTGAAGGTAACGCCCCAGCGAACAGCGGAAAGACGTTTGGTGGCACCCACGCCCATGATCGCACCGGTAATGGTATGTGTGGTGCTGACCGGTATTTTTAAAGCCTCCGTGATAAAAAGGGTTAAAGCGCCGGCAGTTTCAGCCGCTACGCCTTCAAAAGGGGTTACTTTGGTGATTTTGGTACCCATGGTTTTTACAATCTTCCAACCACCACTCATAGTGCCCAGGCCGATGGCGGCATAACAGGCGATAGGCACCCATCCGGGCATTTGTTCAAACTTACTGATCTGGCCACCGGCAATGAGCGCAGCGGTAATAATTCCCATTACTTTTTGTGCGTCATTGCCTCCATGCCCGATACTGAAGGCAGCAGAGGAAACCAATTGCAACCGTTTGAACCACTGATTAGCCTTATGCGCATTAAGATTACTGAGGTAGAGTGAGAAGAAGGCCATCGTTAATAAAATGATAGCCATCAAAATCCACTTGAAGTTTTTGGAATAGAATATGACCTGAATAAAATAGGTGTCGTAATGCGTTTTCTTCTTCAATACCTCTGCAGAATATTCCAGATTAAACCAAAGAAAAACAATCACAAATACGATGACGGCGATAGAAAAGATCTTGGAAGTCCATCCTTTTTTAAAGGAACTGAGGAACCATAATGACATGATAAATGCCATTATCATTCCAATAAGGGGAGCTAAAAAGATAAATGCAGCAGTACGGATAACTATCGGTGAATTGATCGCATCAAAACCACCTGCTGCCACGGCTGCGCCGGCAAAACCACCGATCAGCGTATGCGATGAAGATGAAGGGATGCCAAACCACCAGGTGAGCAGGTTCCAGAAGATAGCAGCAATCAAACCTGAAAAGATCACGATCATCATATTGCCGGTTACATGATCCGGCTTCACTGTTTTGGCAACCGTATCGGCTACTCCATGATCTTTAAAAATGAAAAAGGCAACGGAATTGAACAAAGCTGCCCATAATACCGCCTGAAAGGGGGTAAGTACTTTGGTAGATACCACCGTGGCAATGGAGTTGGCCGCATCATGGAACCCATTGATGTAGTCGAATATCAAAGCCAGGGCGATGATGGTTATGAGAAATGGAGTCATGTTAATGTGCAAATGTGCAAATGTGCAAATGTGCTGATGATTTCCCTTTTTGAAGGGTCATTAGCAAATTAGCACATCAGCTAATTAGCTAATTGGTTTAAGCGTATTTGATAATGATGGACTCGATCACATTGCTGGCATCTTCACATTTATCGGTCACGATTTCCATTACCTGATAGATCTCTCTTTTCTTGATCACTTCTTTGGCATCGGGCTCGGTGGCGAAGAGTTTTTCAATGCTGAAATCAAACACATCATCCGCCTGGTTCTCGATACTGTTGATCTTCACCAGCGCTTCGGTAATGTTGCGCATATTTTTCATATCGCGCAGTTCCACCACGGCAATTTTCACTTGTGCAGCACCCTGCTCAATGAGTTCGGCAAATTTCTGCATGCCGGTATCGTTAGGATTAACGCGGTAAAAGTTGATCTTCTTACCGGCTGCATAGATATAGTCGGCAATATCATCGAGCGAAGTGGCCAGGTAGTGAATATCTTCCCGGTCGAAAGGTGTAATGAAGTTGCGCCCCAACTCGGTGAAGAGGTTGTGGGTCAGTTCATCATTGGCATGTTCGAGATCTTCCAGTTTGGTAATGAGCGCAGCCCTTTTATCAAAATCGGGTTCTGCCACCACGTCTTTTAGTACAGATCCCATGATTTCGACATTATTAGCTACTTTTTCAAAGAGTTCATAAAAAACTCGGTTCTTCGGCATGAAGATTTTCAGAAAGGAGTTGAGTCCGGCCATTAGTTTTAGTTTTTAATTCCTGTTGTTACACAGAAAGTGGTGCGAAAATACGGGTACTTGCTGGTAGGGTATCGGGGGGTAGAGAATTAATAATTAATTAATATAAAAATAAAATTAGGGTAACTAATCAATAACAAACACTTTATTTTGTACCCAAAATCAAAAGCAGGTATGCATTGGCAAGATAATTTTTTTTCAAAGAGAATTACAATTGCTTTTTGCTGTCTGATAGCTTCGGTTTCCGGCTTTTCACAGCGCTATCTTGCTGATATGGATAGCTCCTTTTTTATTCAGGATACAGTACGGCCAGTTATAAAACGGTTTGAGAACCTGCGTATTACAGGATATATACAGCCTCAGTTTCAAACCGCGCAATCGGACGGTACTCCGAGTTTTGCCGGAGGCAATTTTTCGCCATTTTCCAGCAGTCGATTTATGTTGCGCAGAGCCCGCGTAAAGATTGATTATGTACTCCCTTCCAAAACCCGGTATCCAAAGGCTCTTTTTTCTTTTCAAATTGATGCTACAGAGCGGGGGGTGGTGGTAAGGGATATTTTTTTGAAATTATTTGAAACGAAGAAAAATCTCTTTTCTGCCACCGCTGGTTTATTTGCAAGGCCATTCGGGTATGAGGTAAACCTGTCATCCAGTTTTCGGGAAACGCCCGAGCGGGGCAGAATGTCGCAAATATTGATGCCTACAGAACGGGATATTGGTGTAATGGTTTCATTTGAGCCTCAGTCGAAACAACACAAATTGTCGCACATCAAGTTTGATATGGGTTTTTTTAACGGTCAGGGATTATCCGGCACTACTGACTTTGATGATCATAAGGATTTTATTTCCCGCCTATTTGTTAAACCCTATATATTTAAAAAGCTGGATATAACCGGTGGACTATCTTTTTTACGGGGCGGATGGAAAAATGGTACCAAGTATGTTTATACCAGCGGATCAGCCGCTAATGGCGATAAAATATTTGTAGTGGATTCTGCGGAGGCAAACCTGGGTAAATCATCACCCCGTCACTATTATGGTGCTGATATTCAGCTAAAATTGCATCATGGATGGGGTGAAACAGAATGGAGGGCTGAATATTGGTTTGGAACACAGCCGGGCACATCTGCTTCCACATCCAATCCCGGCACCTTGCCAACCAATAACGGCATACCGGTTCCTACTTATGTGCGCCATTATAACGGAGCCTTTTTACTTTTTCTGCAAAATATCGTCAATCAAAAGCACCAGATAATGGTCAAATACGACTGGTATGACCCGAATATCCGTGTACAGAAGACAGATATCGGCAAAACGGGCACAAATCTGACCATAGCGGATATCAAATTTGCAACCTGGGGCGTGGGGTATACTTATCATCTGAACAGTCAAACCAAATTGACCCTGTATTATGATTTTGTGAAAAATGAATCTACCCTGCTTCCGGGCTATCTCACTGACGCTAAGGACAATATATTCACATGCCGCCTGCAATTCCGGTTTTGAACCGGGGCTTAACATTCCGGTAACATTGCGGTGACAATTGCTTAACATGCCAGTAACATACCGGTAACGTACCCGGTACACCTTTGCGGCAAATAACAGATTATGTACGCGAGGCTGAAACTGATCATTACACTGCTAATTGGCATCACAGCGTTTAATATATCCGCACTGTCCCAATCAATCAAATTATCAGGTAAAGTAACCAATGGGAAAAACGAACCACTTGCCGGTGTGTCTGTAAAAATTGCTGGCACGGCAACAGGTACTTCCACCAACAACGAAGGACGCTTTACGATTACGCTTACTGCAGGAAAAAAATACGAACTGCTTTTTTCTATTATCGGCTACGAAGAAAAAAAGATCGGTGAAGTGGAAGTAACCACTTCCGGAGCCAATGAACTAGATGTGGTACTGGAAATAAAAGCCAAGACGGAAGGTAATGTAGTACTTAACTCTACATCCACCACAGCACGTAAAGAAACGGTGAATGCCGTTATCACCTTTCAGAAGAACACCAATACGGTGGCTTCTGTCATTTCAGCCGAAACTATACGCCGGTCACCCGACCGCAATACCGGTGAAGTACTGAAACGCACACCGGGTGCCAGTATTCAGGAAGGTAAATTCATTATTATCCGCGGACTCGCAGACCGCTATAATCAGGCCATGCTGAATGGTATATTACTGACCAGCACCGAACCTGACCGTAAAACATTTTCATTCGATCTGATCCCTGCCGCCATGATCGATAATATTATTATCAATAAAGCATTTGTGCCGGAATATCCCGGTGAGTGGGCAGGTGGATTGATACAAGTGAATACCAAAGATATTCCCAATAAAAACTTTTTCAATATACAGATAGGTACCGGCTTCAACTCCCAAACAATCGGGAAGGATTTTTACAAAGACAAAGGTGGTAAAACAGATTGGTTGGGTTTTGATGATGGTACCCGCGGATTGCCTGCGAGCTATACACGCAAAGCCGAATTTGATATCCTTACCCCTGCTGAGAAAACGGCCATTGGTAAACAAATGCGGAATGCCTGGGCACCGGTACAAACCAATGCCCCGCTGAATGTATCCTTTCAGCTCAATGGTGGGTTTACGGGTAAACTCTTTAAAAAGAATATCGGCGGATCGCTGGGTATTACCTATTCCAAGAATAATCGTTTGCTGAAACTGGTGAACCGCTCCAATGCATTGTCGAATGGTGTATTCAGTTCCAATTATGATTTTGATGATACCCGTTATTCACAGGATGTATCGGTGGGCGCACTGGCCAGTTTTGCCATTCAGCTCGATCCTAGAAATAAAATTTCTGCAAAATCGATCCTCAATGTTAACTCTCCTAATGCCGTAACACGCAGAAGCGGTATTGATTTTAACCGGAATGAAGATATCTCAGCCACTGAATTGGCCTTTAAACAAAATACATTTTTCACCATACAGCTAAACGGTGATCATAATATCCGTAAGCCGCTGAAATTAAAATGGTATGGTGCCTTTAATATTCTGGATGGCTATGTACCCGATCAGCGCCGCATCGCTTATTCCAGAGCTACCGGTACGCAAGCACCCTTCCGGTTATTATTGTCCAACACCCTTTCGCAGCAAAGCGGTAGCCGCATCTACCAGAGCCTGAGTGATTATATATATACAGCCGGTGGCGATCTTACCTATAATTTCAACTGGCTGGGTCAAAAGCAATCCGTAAAGGGGGGCTATATGCTGCAGGTAAAAGACCGTTTATATGATGCACAGCTTTTTGCCAACTATTTGCCTACCGATAATCCTGCACTTACCCTGTTGACCCCTGATAAAGTATTTGCACCAGAAAACTTTGGTAATGGAACGGATAATAAGATTGCATTCGATGCGATCAAGGGAAAAACATTCCGTTATATGGCCAATACCATACTCAACGGCGGATTTATGCAATTCGATAACCAGTTTACCCGCAATTTCAGAGTAGTATGGGGACTCCGCGTAGAAAATTTTGATCAGTTGGTTGGAAGTGTAAAGAAATGGGATCCACGTCACACCTATACCAAAGTAACGGACTACCTGCCAGGATTGAATGCGACACTTAAAGTAAATAATAAAACCAATATCCGTTTATCTGGTTCACAGACTGTAATACGACCCGAATTGCGTGAACTGGCTTTCCTGAACCTCTACGATTTTGAATTGAATGCATCCATACAAGGTAATCCGCAACTGAAACGTACCAAGGTTACGAATATGGATCTCCGTTATGAACTGTATCCGCGCGGAGGTGAGGTAATCACTGCCGGATTGTTCTATAAAAACTTCTCTAACCCGATTGAACAATTGTTCAACGAAGGTGCCGGTGGTGCCAGCACATTTAGTTATCAGAATGCGAAGAAAGCTACTGCTTATGGGGCAGAGTTTGAGTTTCGTAAGAAACTTGACTTTGTAAATGGGTTGAAGAATTTCACCTTCCAGGCCAACGCTTCTTATATCAAAAGCCGCGTGAAGGATGAAGGCTTTAATGTGGACCGCCCCTTACAGGGACAATCACCTTACATGCTTAACCTGGGATTGTTGTACGATCTGGAAAAAGCCGGACTTAGCAGTACCTTATTATTTAACCAGATCGGTGAACGCATTTATCTCGTGGGTGACCTCAGCGCCGGTGCCGGATCACCGGATATTTATGAAGCTCCCCGTGCATTGGTTGATTTCCAGGTGTCAAAGAAATTGCTGAAGAACAAGGCTGAACTGCGGATGAATATTTCCGACTTGCTGAACGCCACACAGTATTTCTATCAAAATGCCGGAGGAAAAACATCCTTCCAGAAAAATCAGGATGCATACCGCTTTACCCGTACCGTGGGAACTACTTTCAGCTTTACATTCAATTATTCTTTATAAAAAGTTATCTCAACAATAAAACAAACATTTAAAAATACCGAAATGAAAAAGTACATTTTTTACGCAGCGGCACTTGCTGGTTTAGCGATCACCGGATGTCGTAAAATTGAAACCGACGGAGAAATCCAGGTAGTAGTGGTAAATGGCGGCGGCGGTGGAGGCACTACCGGCCAAACGATCACCCTGCAGGGTCGTATCAATGCAGATACTATTCTGCGTAAACAGAATACCTACATATTAAAAGGACTGGTGTATATGGTGGGTAATCATACCATGACCGTAGAAGCTGGTACTACCATCAAAGGATCATTCAGTGGTTCGGATGTGGCATCACTCATCATTACCCGCGGGTCTAAACTGAATGCGATCGGTACTGCATCAGAGCCCATCATATTCACCTCTGCTTCACCCAACCCGCAATCTGGCGATTGGGGTGGTATCGTGATCTGTGGAAAGGCCCCGATCAACACCAGCTTTAATGGTACGGCTGGTCTTTTCCAGGTGGAAGGGGGTATTGATAATGCCAATGGCGACGGTCTGGCCGGTTCTGGTGATGCGGCAGTACCCACCCCGGTACCCAACGATAACTCTGGTACACTGCAATATGTGCGTATCGAATGGGCCGGTTATGCATTTCAGCCTGATAAAGAAATCAATAGTCTTACACTGGCTGGTGTAGGTAGCGGAACCACCATCGACCACATACAGGTTGCTTATGCAAAAGACGATGCCTACGAATGGTTTGGCGGTACAGTTAACTGCAAATACCTGATTGCTTTTAAAACACAGGATGATGATTTTGATACTGACAACGGCTATAGCGGTAAAGTACAGTTTGGTATTGTGATTCGTGATTCAGTAATTGCCGATATTTCTAACTCAGAAGCTTTTGAAAGTGATAACAATGCCACCGGTACAACTGCTTCTCCGAAAACAACGGCTATCTTCAGCAACATTACAGCAATCGGTCCCCGTGCTACATTGACCAATGTTGGAAGTTCCTTATTCCGTGGTGCCGCTCATATCCGCAGAAATTCCGGAATATCTATTTTCAACTCTATCATCATGGGCTGGCCCCGTGGTATTGAAATCGATGCCACACTGGGTAATTCCACTGCATTGAATATTGAAGACAGCACGCTGCGTTTACGCAATATCACATTGGCAGGTAATACAGTTGCTACCCGGTTTTCCGGTACAGCAGGTGCTACCATCACCAACGATGCAGCTTTCCTTACCTGGTTTACCAATTCATTTTACAACAATGATATCCTGGCCAATACATCCGATGCTAAGCTGATTCAGCCTTATAATTACTCGGCACCGGATCCTACTCCTTTCGCAGGGGCTAACGGGAATCAAAAGATATTAACAGGAGGTGCCTTCACTGACCCGAAGTTTACATCTGATACTTTCTTTGATAAGACTGTTACATTCCGCGGTGGTGTGGCTCCTGCAGGTGAGCTGGCGAGCTGGTGGAAAGGTTGGTCTAAATTCAACTATAACTAATTTTAAGCAGTATATTTTATGTTACGGCCGCCCTTTTCAGGGTGGCCTTTTTTCTTATAAACAAGCATATCGGGGAATAATGTTTCACTGCTAAATAACATTGGAATAACAATGGGTTAATACTACAAGAGGAAATTTACACCAGTTCTTACCATGTTGCAAATTGCATCCATCCAGTGTTAGTAATCCCCTTCCTGATGCAGTTTTGATTTTTCTCAAGCAGTTACCACCCCTTGCAGGACAGGCACAGGGGTGGTTTTTTTATTATGCTGCACCTTTTACAACAAAGCACAACATTAATAGTATGGTAATATTCTGGTAACATCCTCTTTACCAGTAACAGCCATATTTGCCGCAAACTATCATTGATGAGAATATCATTTTTACTTTCTTCTTTCTTGCTGGGTACACTGATCTGTAAAGCACAATTTACAAACGGCAACCTGGCATTCCTGCAAGCTGATGCATCGGCATCCAATACCACCTGCAGCATTATTGAGATCAATAAAACCGCAGCGGGCCAATCAGCGATAACTACATTTCCTATTGATGGAACAGGTGCGTCTGCCCTGCGTTTTTCCGGGAGTGCTACCTCTACAGCTTATTTATCACATAGCAACGATGGTACATTACTTTGTTTTAATGGTGCAAACAACACGAACACTGCTTCCAATGTAAATACGCTCAATCCAAGAGGTGTGGGTACTTTGAATGCAGCCCAGACCTTTAACCTGGCCACTACCTATACCGGTTCTTCGGGAAATCAAACCCGCAGTTCTTCAACGATAGACAATAGCAGTTGGTTCATCGCCGATCAGGGGGGATTATACACCAACGGTACCAGTTCCGCCAGCCCTTCCGGAAATTTCAGGGGTATCAAACCATTTGGTGGTACGATGTATCTGGGTCAGGCCAGTGGCACTGTTACTACCATACAGGTATCCACTATTTCTGCAACTTCAGGCGGCACGTTGACGGGATTGCCAGGCCTTACCAACAATGCAGCACTGCAGGATTTTTACCTGATCTCTTCCGGCACCAACGGTACAGCTTTTGATATACTATATGTGTTGTCTGCTACCAGCAATACTGCAGGTACTATTGCCAAGTATTCACTCGTATCCGGCACCTGGACAGCCAATGGAACGTATACCACTACATTCGGTGGTTTTGGTTTAGCGGCAGAAGTAAACGGTGGCGGAGCAAATTTATATGTAAGCACCGGGCTTGGCGCTTTAACTGCAAACAGTGTATTGCGGGTAAATGATGTTGCTGGTTATAATGCAACAATCTCCATTACCACCGGCAATAATGTGAATCTTTATACTGCACCCGCAGGAAAAATCATCAAAGGAATTGACTTCGTACCTGTAACACCACCCGTAACACCTTCCGTAAATCTTTCCGTAAGCAGCAATACCGGTAGCGAAGCGGCTGCGACTGTTATTACCGTTACGGCCACTGCTACATCTCCGGTATCTGGCAATAAAACGATTGACCTTTCGGTGAGTGGTACCAATATTACTGCAGGTGATTATACGCTTTCAAATACAGTCATTACCATTCTGAATGGCCAAACAACCGGCTCCGTTACGTTTACCATCACAGACGATGCAGTTGTGGAAGGTACAGAAACAGCCAATCTTACCATCAGTAATCCTTCTGCAGGAATAGTGCTGGGTACTACGGTGTCGCAGTCCGTTACAATCACTGATAACGATGTGGCTTTACCTTCGGTGAATCTTTCCGTAAGCATAAACACTGCTTCAGAAGCAGCACCGGCATTAATAACGGTTACTGCTACCGCCTCTGCACCGGTATCAGGTAATCAGACCGTATCATTGGCAGTAAGTGGTACCGGCATTACCGCAACGGATTATTTACTTTCCGGAACTACGATTACTATAGCGAACGGCCTAAGCACAGGAAGCGTAACCTTTATTGCGAGGAATGATGCAGAAACAGAAGGAACGGAAACGGCATTGCTCACGATCAGCAACCCATCTACAGGCATAAGTTTAGGTGCCACCACTACACAGAATATCACTATTACGGATAATACCTGTCAACCCTTGCTGCGAAAATCAACGGCTACCAGTGCAAACGGTGCGGAAATATCTGCCTTTGATCAGGCTTCCGGCCGCGTATTTACCGTAGCTGGACCTGCAATGGAATATTATACACTGAGCGCCGCCGGTATTCTTACCGGCCCGGTAAATATGCCATTTGGGTTTACTCCGCCTGCAGGCACCAATGCGTTACCAAATTCTGTAACGATCAGGAATGGTATAGTAGCTGTGAGTTATGCAATCGTAAACAGTACTACCAATGCACAAAACCCGGGAAGGGTAGCATTTTACGATGCTGCCACCGCTGCCTATATTAATGATGTGACGGTAGGCTATCTGCCTGATATGGTCATTTACACACCGGATGGTACTAAATTATTAACCGCCAATGAAGGTGAGCCTAACAGTTATGGTCAGGGTACCTCCTTTGATCCGGAAGGTTCTGTTTCTGTCATTGATATTTCCGGAGGGGTACCGGCTGCTACTGTTACAACTGCAGGTTTTACTTCATTCAATGGTCAGGTAGCAGCATTGAGAGCAGCGGGCATACGCATCTTTGGGCCGGGCGCCACCGTAGCGCAGGACCTCGAGCCGGAGTACATCGCATTCTCCGCAGATGGTACTAAAGCATATATCACACTCCAGGAAAACAACGCTGTGGCAGAAATGGATATTGCGACAGTTACTATTACACAGCTTCTCCCGCTTGGTTTAAAAGACCATAGCCTGACAGGCAATGGCCTTGATGCCAGCGATCAGGATGGAGGTATCAATATTGCCAACTGGCCAATAAAGGGAATGTATATGCCGGATGCCATTTCTGGTTTTACAGTGGGTGGCAATCATTATTTTATTACCGCCAATGAAGGTGATTCAAGGGCATATACCGGCTATAGCGAAGAAATAAGAGTGGGCAATGCTGCTTATACTTTAGATCCTACGGTATTTCCGAATGCGGCTACATTAAAATTAAATACAAACCTGGGCCGACTGCAACTGAGCAATGCTACGGGTGATACAGATGGCGATGGGGATTTTGATGAGATTCATGCACTGGGTGCCCGTTCATTCAGTATTTGGAATTCTTCATTTGTACGGGTATTTGACAGCGGCGATCAGTTGGAGCTGATCACAAAAAATCTAACCCCCGCTACGTTTAATTCGGAAGGAGCCACCGGTACATTTGATACCCGCAGTGATAATAAAGGCCCTGAGCCCGAAGCGGCTACTACCGGATCTGTGAATGGCGTTTTGTATGCCTTTGTGGGATCAGAACGAACCGGTGATATTTTCGTGTATGATATCACGAATCCGCTTGCTCCGGTTTTCAAGCAGTATATCGATAACCCGGCCGATCTGGGAGTGGAAGGATTAATCTTTATACCTGCCAATCAAAGTCCAACTGGTAAAGCGTTGATCATTGCGAGCGCAGAAGTAAGCAGAACTGTGACTGTATACGAATTCAGCCTTGTTTCACAACAACTGGCAAGTACCAATACAAGTGCAACGATTGTTCAGGAAGCACTTACCAGCTATGGTGATTGCAGCGGAATTATTGCAAGCGTATTACAAAGTGGTGCAAGTCCTGCAGCAGGATCTGTTACGGCAAAAGTTTGGATCGAAGGAACACAGGCGCCGGATTTTGTAAAAAGACACTATGAAATTACCCCAGCAACGAACGCGGCCACTGCAACGGGTACTGTTACATTATATTTTACCCAACAGGAGTTTGATGATTTTAATGCCGTCAATACAGTCAAATTGCCGCAAAACAGTGGCGATGCTGCCGGAAAGGCTAACCTCCTGGTTGTAAAGTACCCCGGAGTAAGCAATGATGGCACCGGTTTGCCTGGTACATATACCGGCACTGCAACTACTATCAATCCGGATGACAATAATATTATCTGGAACAGTGCAGCCTCCAGATGGGAAGTAAGTTTTGATGTAACAGGCTTCAGTGGCTTCTTTGTTAAAACAATCGGGGGAACTTTACCGGTCAACTGGATTACCGTAAGCGGTACTCTTAACAGCAATAAGCAACCGGTACTAAAATGGAAAGTGCAGGAATCGAATGTTGTGGGTTATACGATTGAGAAAAGTCTTAATGGCATTAGCTTTAGCCCGGCAGGTTCCATCAGCAGCAGCGGCGATGGTGTACATGATTATCTGTTTACTGAAAACAGTTCGTTAGCAGGTACAGCCTGGTACCGGATACGCCAAACGGGTCTCGATGGCAGAGTCAGCTATTCAGTTATTATTAAATTGAATACTGCTGCTGATCTCATTACTATCTATCCCAATCCGGTAAAAGATAAATTGGTAATGAATATACCCCCCAGCCTGCATCACACAATGATTAAGTTGTACAATGCAGCGGGGAAATTGCAAGCTCAATGGCAGCTTACCGCACAAAGCAATACGCTCGATGTAAACCATTTGGCTAACGGGGTTTACTTGTTACATTTTTCCGATGGTACGAGTATGAAATTTATGAAGCAATAAGTATAGATTAATCAGTGAAAAAGAAAGCCGTCCTCAAAAGGGCGGCTTTTTATTATTATTACTGGCAGTAATTGCCGGGAAGAACCATAGCTGCAACCATTCACTGCATGGGTCAGGCGGGCACCCAGTCCCAGTTCTTTTCGGTGAGTGAAAATAAATATTCCAGGCAATCCTGAATATTGTTTGCATTACCTGAGCGATCAGGGACGGGGGAATGTATCCATTGAAGAAAGAGTTCACTGAAATGATTATCTGATTGGGAAAAGACGGATACTCCCAGTTGTTGCAATGCGGCTGCGTTACAACATTGTTCATATTGTCCGCGTATAGGTGTAACCAGCACCCTTTTTCCCAAATACAGGGCTTCGGCAGGTGTTTCAAAACCGGCGCCCGTAATGATACCTGAACAATGAATCAGTGCGTCATTAAATAATTCTTTTGTTACAGGTAAATAGCTGATGTTGTCAACTGAATAAGGTGAATGACTGTCTTTCGAAAAAACACGGAAACGGAATCCGGAAAGGGGGGAAAGCAGCTTATATATATGCAGGTCGGAGCAGGAGGGAAGATATACTGTAATATAACCATGATCAGCCGGGTCGGCTTCCAGTATTTCTTTTTTAATGACGGGAGTAAAAATGTTCAGGTCATATCGTTTAAAGTGCAGCCCCACGTGATGACTTGCCTTCACAAAATTTTTCAGAATCCATTCCCCTGCAAAATCTGTTGATTCGGGCCGTGGGGTTTTTTTTGACTGGAAAGAGGCCTGATGACCAAAATGTATGGATGGTATTTTTTTTCGGGCGCAGGCTGCTGAAGTGATAAAATCAAAGTCATTGATAATAACATCATACTCTTCCACGGGCAGTTCACGTATTTCACGTTGAATGCGAAAAAGATTCAGCCCTTTTGCTATTTTCCAGTAATCAAGCCCCCCGCAATTGTTGTAAAACAGACTAACCCCTTTACTCCGGTATTTCACGGGGGCGTCGAGTTGCAGGTGGCTGTTGTTTCCACTCAGAAAAATATCCACTTCACCATATTGTTGTAAATAAGGCAGGAGTGACATAGCCCGGCTGATATGGCCATTGCCAGTAGCCTGTACTGCGTAGAAGATTTTCATATTCATAATTAATGGAGTGAATTAATATATAAACCAACTTCATTGGTGAGTACATTCAATGCGGGTAGTTTGCGGTGAATGGGAATTACCGACTCTTTGTAATCTTTTTCTTCATACTGATAAATGGTCCATTCGTTGTTGGTGTATTCCAGGGCAGTAAGGTTTTCTACCCAGTCTCCGCTGTTGAGATAGGTTACACTCCCGTTTTTTGTGGTGATCGTTTTTTTCTGCGGTTGGTGAATATGGCCGCAAATCACATAATCATATCCTTTTTCAATCGCCAGTTCTGCAGCGGTTTGTTCAAAATCATTGATCCAGTTAACGGCTTTTTTTACACTGTTTTTTATTTTTTTGCTGAAACTCATTTTGGGCCGCCCTATTTTTTTCAGGCACCAGTTAATAAAACGGTTGCAGCAGATCAGCCAGTCGTAACCGTAGCCGCCCAGCTTGGCTATAAATTTTGCACTACCCTTTGTAGTGTTATCGAATACATCACCATGAAAAGCCCATATCATCTTGCCATTTACTTCCAGTACCAGTTTATCCACCAGTTGAAAATTACTAAGCTGCATATCTGAATAACGACGCATCATTTCATCATGATTGCCGGTAATATATACCACCCGGGTGCCATTACTCAGCAGATTGAGAATTTCCTTAATGACCTGTAAATGTGCGGGAGGGAAATAGCGCTTACTGAATTGCCATCCATCAATAATATCACCGTTAAGAATAAGGAGTCGTGGTGATATGCTTTGCAGATAATTGACTAATTCGGTGGCATGACACCCGTAAGTGCCCAGGTGTACGTCGGACAATACAACAATTTCCGGATTTTGTTTTTTCAATGTGTACAGGGGTTTTGCAAATCTCAAATACAAGTATTACCACCCTGCAAAGCCAGTTTTATCAAATTGTGATGTCTGTGTGAAGTCAATATGAATCAACAGAGATTCAGTAGTATGGCCTTTATGATACGAATGGTTTTTTCTTTTTGGATTAACTCAATGTTATCTTCTATAAATATGTTGTTGCGGTAATCAGTATTTAATAATTCGTTTACGTGATGTTAAACGTGTTTTCACATTGCACCGCCAACTTCGCAACATATTTGAAAGGACTTATCAACTAAAACTACACACTTATGGCTTCACGTAAACACTTCCGTAGTAAAAAGCTCTTCCTGTTCATTGCAGGACTTCTCTTTTTACCGGTAATGCTGCTGGCACAGAAAAGCATTACGGGTAAAGTAACTTCTGGCGAAAACGGTCAGCCACTGGCCGGAGCGACAGTAACAGTTAAGAAATCTGGTATTATTACCACAACCAGTTCGTCGGGTTCATTTACCATCAATGCCAATGACGATGATCTGCTGAACATCAGCAATGTCGGTTTTGCATCCATTGATGTAAAGGCCTCACAAGCTGCATCGGTTGTTCTTCAGTTAGACGCTAAGAACATGAACGAAGTAGTGGTAACAGCCTTGGGAATCAAGAAAGAAACAAAGCGCCTTGGATACTCCGTACAGGAGGTAAAAGGTGCTGACCTGATCAAGGCAAGAGAACCAAATGCCATTAATGGCCTGGTAGGTAAAGTAGCCGGTTTATCGGTGGGCGCATCCGCAGAGATACTGGGTCGTCCGCAAATTCTGTTGCGTGGAAATAGTATCAATTTCTTTGTCATTGATGGTGTGCCTGTAAATTCCGACACCTGGAATATCAGCCCCGATGATATTGAGAGTTATTCTATATTAAAAGGCCCCACGGCTGCTGCACTTTACGGTAACCGTGCGGTGAACGGAGCAATCATTATCAACACCAAAAAGGGATCGCGTGATAAAAGAGGGTACAGCGTGGAATTTAATTCCAGTACCATGTTTGAAAAAGGATTCAATGCCATACCCAAAGTACAGGATGAATATGGTCCCGGCGACCACGGCAGGTATTCCTTTGTAGATGGCCGTGGCGGCGGATTGAATGATGGAGACTATGATGTCTGGGGTCCCAAATTTGAAGGACAATTGATTTCACAATACGATAGCCCGATTGATCCAGTAACAGGTCAGCGTACCAAAACGCCCTGGGTAGCCAGAGGGAAAGATAACCTGAAACGTTTTTTACAAACAGGGTTACTTACCACTAATAATATCTCTGTATCCTCTTCTACCGAAAAATCTGATCTCCGTTTCTCTTTATCGAATACCTATCAAAAAGGTATTGTACCCAACACGAAACTGAATGGGTTTAACTTCAATACGTTCATCGGTCACAACTTTACGCCCAAACTTCGTTTTGAAGCCAATGTGAATTATAACAGACAGGGTACCACCAATGTGCCCGATGTGAATTATGGACCCAACAGTATGATCTATAACATCATTATTTGGGGCGGTGCCGACTGGAATATTGATGATATGCGCAATTACTGGCAACCCGGCAAAGAAGGTGTACAACAAATTTATGCTGAGTACCAGCGCTATAACAACCCGTGGTTCCTGGTAAAAGAATGGCTGCGTGGTCACTATCTTAATTACCTCAACGGTTATACCAGCCTGAATTTTAAGATAAATAAGAATCTGGAAGTGATGGCCCGTACCTCTGTTTCTACATACGATCTGTTGCGTACGGAAAAGTTTCCCTATTCGGCCACTACGTATGGACGTGAAGAAGCAAGAGGCGATTACCGCGAAGATGTACGCAAGCTGTTTGAAAATAATACAGAGTTGTTGCTGAAATTCAACAAGAAGTTCCTGAAGAATAATTTCAGTGTATCCGGACTGGTAGGTGGAAACGCAAGGAATATGCGCTATAATTCATCATTTACCACTACCGATTATTTGAATGTACCCGGCGTATATACGTTTGCCAATTCCAGCAACCCGGTAAAAGCATCCAATTTCAGTTCTGAAATGCTGGTACTGAGTGCCTATGGTTCACTGGATCTTTCTTATAAGAATTATATCAATGTGGGAGCTACTGTACGTTGGGACAAATCATCAGCTATCCCCGGCAGTAAGCCCGGCACCTATCCTTCGGTGAGTGTAAGCAGTGTAATTTCTGATTATACCAAGTTGCCCCAGTTTATTTCGTTTTTGAAAGTGAAAGGTTCATTTGCCAGCGTACGGGATGGTGGAACGCAGGCATATATCGGCCCCTCTTCTTATCCCATCGGATACGGAGCGGCTTATACCACAGCGTATGACGGACCCAGCTATAACCTGGTGAGCAAAGTATATAATACCCGTCTCGATTATAATAACACCAACGCCGCCTATTATACAGACAATCTCTATGATGATATCAAGACTGCCAACCGTACCAACTATGAAGCAGGTTTTGATATTCGTTTTCTGAAAAACAGAATCGGTCTGGATGCGGTATACTTTACCTATATTGACGGTCCGCAAATTTTTAATAACCCCATTTCACAGGCTACTGGCTATTCTTCCTTGTTCATTAATGCAGCGAAGTATGCGACAAAAGGAGTTGAGTTTACAATAAATGGCAATGCAATAAGATCAAAAAGCGGATTTAACTGGGATGTATTATTAAACTGGTCTACTTACCGTCAAACTTATAAAGAGCTGCCTGCGGATTCGATTCTGGTAGGACAGATTTATGTAAAACCAGGCGACCGCCTCGATATTTATCAGGGTTCTGCTTTTGCCCGCACACAAGACGGTCAGATTATCAATGATGGCGGAGGCCGCCCCATTGTATTGCCGAAGAATCAGATTTTAGGTTATTCGAATCCGGATTGGATATGGGGTTTCACCAATAAGTTTCAATATAAGAACTTCAATCTTACAGTACAGATTGATGGCAGAGTGGGTGGTAAAATGGAAGATTATATCCGTCGTCAGACGTTCCGCGGTGGCCGTCATATCGAAACCGTAGAGGGTGCGATGGGAGCTGCCCGTTATCAGGATTACCTGGGTGTAAAATCATGGGTAGGCGAAGGTGTGGTTATTACTTCCGGTACACCTATATACGATCCCGTAACAGGTCAGATCACCAATTATAAAGACCTCACATTTGCCCCGAATACCACCAAAACCTATTTACAGGATTATATCAGCCGGTATAATTCACAGGCAGAAGGCAACCTGATGAGTAAAACATTTGCCAAACTGCGTGAAATCACACTGGGATATAATATTCCGTCTAAAGTATTCGGTAATTCCTTTATCCGGAGTGCTACCGTATCCTTTGTAGCAAGAAACTTATTCTATTTCGCTGATAAGAAATTTAAGGATGTGGATATTGATCAGTATGCCGGAAGCCAGACTTCCAGTAACCTGCAATCTCCTACAGTAAAACGATTCGGGTTTAATCTCAATCTTGTTTTCTAAGCATCTTCAGATCAATTAACAAATAAACGCAATTACAGTATGAAAAATATAATGATCGCAGCTATTGCCTCGGGCTTCATTGCCCTGGCCGGTTGCAAGAAAAAATTTGATGACCTGGGTACTAACCCCAATCTTCCGGAAAAAGTTCCTGCTGCACTCGTGCTCAATGGCATAGAAACATCCCTTTCTGGCACACAGCGGCCCTGGGGATTGGAGCAGCGCTGGAATCAGTTTGCCTGCTGTAATTATAATTATTATGGCAACCAGGAATACAACTGGGGTGGAGCCGGCCTCTATTATTCCACGTTGAAGAACGTAGTAAAGATGGAGGAAGAGGCTAAAAACGGAGGAGCCGGTGAACTGAATCCTTATTCCGCACTCGGCAAATTTTTCCGGGCCTGGTTTTTTTATGAAATGACAATGCGGGTGGGAGATCTGCCGATGAAAGAAGCGTTGGCAGGTATTGATAATCTGACTCCCAAGTACGATACGCAAAAAGATATCTTTATTCAGATCAACAAATGGCTGGAAGAGGCAAATACAGATTTGAGTTCATTGATCAGCTCAGCCAATAATACATTATTGGGAGATTACCTGTGCAATAATGATTTGCGTAAATGGCAGAAAATAGTCAATACCTTCCGTCTCCGTGTTCTCATCAGTCTGAGCAAAAAAGCTGCTGATACCGATCTGGCCCTGGGCGCAACCTTTACTGCCATCATGGCTAATAAGACCAAGTATCCGGTATTGGAATCAATGACGGATAACTTACAGTATGTGTGGGTAAACCCGTTCAATAAATATCCGGTGAACCCCGACAATTTTGGATTCGATGCCACGCGTTATAATATGTCATCAACCAATATCAGTTTACTGACTGGATTAAAAGATCCCCGCGTTTTTGCTATCGCAGAGCCGGCCGGTTCACAATTAAAAGCCGGCATATTGCCTTCCGATCATGCTGCATTTATTGGCGCCAGCCCTGCAGAGGATCTGGCAGATATGTCTACCAAAGCAGGCTTTGATAATGGTAGTGGCTTTACACCCGGTAAATATTCATTCTACGGCCGTTACAGGTATTACCGCAGTTATACTGCCGAGAATACAATGATCGTTGGCTATCCGGAGATGTGTTTCAATATCGCAGAAGCAATTAATCTGGGATGGATCAGTGGCAATGCAGAAGACTGGTATAAAAAAGGTATTCAGGCATCTATCGGCTTCTATGGTATTAAAGACGGCGTAAATGATTTCTATTACCTGAAAGCAGGCGGTAAAGTAACAGAGAGCGGAGATTATATCAATTATAATGTGACATTTTTGTTTTCAGACTATTATAATCAGCCTTCCGTTACATATGCAGGAAATAATGCCACAGGGCGCGATCAGATATTGAAGCAAAAATACCTGGCATTTTTTCAACACTCCGGTTATGAAGCCTATTACAATTATCGCAGAACCGGTATTCCCGACTTTGCTAAAAATGGCCCCGGTACTGGTAACAGCGGCCAGATACCCAAACGTTTTCAGTATCCCGGTACAGAGCGTACAACCAATGGCGCTAACCTGGCTACGGCTTTGCAAAGACAATTTGGCGGTCTGGATAATATCAATGCCAGCATGTGGGTAATTCAATAAACTATTACATATACCAAGGCTACAATTTTCTCATACATAAGCAATAGTAAGTGTAAATCAGCGAAACTTTTCCAGGTTTCGCTCTTTTTTATAACACATAAAAAACAGCAATGAAAATTAAATATATCTACGCATTCGCCTTCATCTTATTGCATACAAGTATCCTGTTGAACGCCCAGCAACGGACCGAAAATCTGGTAATCGTTACACTCGACGGTTTTCGCTGGCAAGAGGTTTTTGGAGGTGTGGACAGTTTACTGATGACAGACAAAAACTATGTACATGATACAGCAGGTATGCGCAATAAATACTGGTCGCCGGATGTGAACGAACGTAAAAATAAACTGATGCCCTTCTTCTGGAATATGATAGCCAGAGAGGGACAGCTCTATGGTAATAGATGGAAAGGAAGTTTGGTTAATAATGCCAATAAATACTGGTTTTCGTATCCGGGGTATAATGAAATATTTACCGGATACCCGGATGACAGTGTTAACTCAAATGACAAGATCTGGAATAAAAATACCAACGTACTGGAATACATCAACAGGCAATCCGGCTACCGCGATAGAGTGGCAGCCTTTACGACCTGGGATGTATTCCCCTATATTTTAAACAGCCGCAGAAGCGGCATCTATGTCAATGCGGATGTGGATACATTACGTTTCACTGATCCGGGGTTGCAATTACTCAATGATATGCAGTTCCTGGCCCCGCAACCGGTAGGTGTACGGCCCGACCTTATCACGTATTTTGCGGCCAGGGAGTATCTCAAAAAGTTTAAACCCAAAGTGCTTTATATTGCATTTGATGAAACCGATGATTTTGCACATGGAGGCAATTATGAGCAATATATCAGCAGCGCACATTCACAGGATGCGATGATCGCTGATTTGTGGAAAACCCTGCAGGGAATGCCTGAGTATAAAGAGAATACTACGCTGCTGATTACCTGCGATCATGGTCGGGGTGACGCCGTGAAGGAAGAATGGAAACACCATGGCCAGAAAATTGCAGATGCCGGACAAATATGGATAGCTGCATTGGGCCCGGATACCCGACCAGGTGGTGAAATGAAGCAAAAAGAAACGATCTTTCAGGCTCAAATTGCCTCTACGCTGGCAGCATTACTGGGATTTAACTTTAAACCAGCGCATCCGGTAATGGAGCCTATACGTTCAATTTATAAATAAACTGCATGAACACCTATCGATACCTTTTGACAGTAAGCTTTCTGATAATTGCTGAATCTGTTTTCGCACAACCGGCTGTTTCAACAGCGAAACAGGAACAGTTGGGCACCCGACAAGTATTGCTGCCCAATGGTTGGGGGTTAACGCCAGCCGGCAGGTCTTTACCACTGGGCGATTTACCGCTGAATATAGCTGTATCGCGGTCGAAGAAATGGATAGCGGTTACGAATAACGGTCAAAGTGAACAAAGTATCCAATTGATCGATCCGGTAAGAGAGAAAATTGCAGATAGTGTATCCATTCCCAAATCATGGTATGGGCTAAAATTCAGTGCCGATGAAAAATACCTGTACGCAAGCGGTGGCAATGATAACTGGATATTGAAATACAGCATTCAAAACAGTAAGCTGATATTGGCTGACAGTATTAAACTCGGTAATAAATGGCCGGAAAAAATTTCGCCAGCAGGTATCGAACTGGATGAAGCCAGGGGTTTGATGTACGTGGTGACGAAAGAAAACAATTCACTCTATATTATTGAACTGGCAACTAAGAAGATAGTACACAAAGAACAATTGGAAGAGGCGGCTTATACCTGTTTGCTTTCCGCAAATAAAAAAGAATTACTCATATCATTATGGGGGAAGAAAAAGGTACTGGTATTTGATCCCGCTGCCCGAAAAACCATCACTACCATTGATGTTGGCGAAAACCCCAATGAAATGCTGCTTACCCGAAACGGGAAAACCTTACTGGTGGCTTGCGCAGGAAATAATGCCGTGTATGTAATCGATGTTACTTCCCGTAAAGTATTGGAAGTATTGAATGCTTCCCTCTACCCAGATCCGCTCACCGGCTCTGCCAGCAATGGGTTGGCCCTCAGTGAAAATCAGCAAACATTGTATGTGGCAAATGCAGATAACAATTGCCTGGCTGTTTTTGATATCAGTAAACCCGGATTCAGCCGTTCAAAAGGATTTATACCGGTAGGTTGGTATCCTACCAACGTAAAAGTGATTGGTAAGAAGATATTTGTTACGAATGGGAAAGGTTTTTCCTCATTGCCCAATGCAAAGGGACCAGATCCTACAAAGAAAGATGAAGCAGTAATTTATCAGCAGGGGGACTACAGGAATAAGCAAAGTCAGATACAATACATCGGCGGGCTTTTCAAAGGATCGTTGTCCATCATTGATGAACCGAATGAGAATAAGTTGGCTGTATATTCAAAAGCTGTGTATGCCAATACTCCTTATACCAAAGAAAGAGAAACGATTGCTAAAGGAGAAGCCGGAAACCCCATACCGGTTAAAGTGGGAGACCCCTCGCCGATAAAATATGTGTTTTATGTGATCAAAGAAAATCGGACCTATGATCAGGTATTAGGGGATCTGCCGGAAGGAAATGGCGATACCAGCCTGGTATTATTCGGCGAAAAAATCACACCGAATCAGCATAAGCTCGTCCGGGAATTTGTATTGCTGGATAACTTTTATGTAGATGGGGAAGTGAGTGCAGACGGACACAACTGGTCCACGGCCGCCAACGCCAACGACTACCTGGAAAAAACCTGGCCCACCAGCTATGGAGGAAGAGGTGGTAGCTACGATGCAGAAGGAAACCGGGAGATCGCCAATCCCGACAGAGGGTTTATATGGGATTATTGTAAACGAGCCGGTATCAGTTACCGTACATACGGCGAGTTCGCCGACGATTATAAAGCCAATATCAAAGTATTGGAGAATCATTTTTGCCCCTACTATACCAGTTGGGATGAATCGGTTCGCGATACGACCCGCTTTTACCAATGGAAAAGAGAGTTTGATTCTTTGTTGTCAAAAAATGCTGTACCGCAATTCAACTCACTGCGGTTTATCAACGATCACACCGAAGGGCAATCCATCGGTAAGCCTACCCCATTTGCACATGTGGCGGATAATGACCTGGCGGTTGGACTATTCATTGAGTATTTATCCAAAAGCCCGATCTGGAAAGAAACGGCTGTATTTATTGTAGAAGATGATGCACAAAACGGACCCGACCACGTGGATGCACATCGCACAACAGCGTATGTAGCGGGTGGATTTGTGAAAAGGCAATATGTTGATCACACGATGTATTCTACTTCATCCATGTTGCGCACCATCGAACTTATACTCGGACTTCCACCCATGAGTCAGTATGATGCGGGAGCAGAACCCATGTGGAGATGTTTTAGCCCGGTGGCCAACCTTACCCCTTTTCAATCGGTACCAGCAGGAGTGGATCTGACAGAAAAAAATACCAGACAAACCCCAAGTGCGCGCATCAGTGCAACTTTCGATTTCAGCAAAGAAGACCGGATTCCAGATCTGGTATTCAGTGAAGTAATATGGAAAGCGGTAAAAGGGGAAGCCAGTAAAATGCCCGCGCCAAGAAGGAGTGCATTTATTCAGGTAGTAAAAAAAGATGACTGACAAGATGAAAAAGGCCACCTTACTGGGATTGTTTTTTTTGCAGGTAAGCAATGTTTTTTCGCAGCGTGATAGTCTTTTGCATTCAGATACAAGTAATCGGGTACTTGGCGAAGTAATTGTAACAGGTGTTCGCGAACCCCGTCAGCAAATGATGGTGCCCTATGTAGCAGAAGTCCGAAACAGTCAGGATATTCTCCGGTATTACCCGCGAAGCACACCGGAAGCATTAACGGGAGTGAACGGGATATTCATTCAAAAAACAAATCACGGTGGCGGTTCTCCATTTATGCGGGGTCTTACCGGTAATCAGGTACTTTTTTTGCAGGATGGTATCCGGATCAATAATGCAACTTTCCGTTATGGACCCAATCAGTACCTGAACACGATTGATCCATTGACCATCAACAGAATAGAAGCGGCAAAAGGCACCGGCTCAGTGCAATATGGTACAGATGCTATCGGTGGTGTGTTGCAGGTAATTACAAAGGAGCCCCATTTTGCCATCAATAAACCTGCACATACAGCGGCCCTTTATACCAGATATATGACCGGTGATATGGAAAAAATCATTCGGGGTGAATGGCTCTATAGCGGGAAAAAGACAGCCATACTGGCTGGAGTCAGTGTAAAAAATTTCGGCGACCTGAACGGTGGTGATACGACCGGACGTCAATCTCCATCCGGTTACCAGGAATGGTCGTATGATGTGAAAACAAAATTTTTGCTGAAGCCCGAACTGCAATTGATAGTGGCCAGTCAACTGTTGCAACAAACGCATGTACCCGTATTTCATAAAGTACGACTGGAGAATTTCCGTATCAATGAAATGGATCTCCAACAGCGTGAATTACACTATGCACGTATCATCTGGAATGGACATTCACCGCTGATCCGGAAAGCAGAACTAACTTTTTCTCACCAGCATACGAAGGAAGGAAGGCAGAGTGTAAAGAATGGTTCCCTTTTATTGCGGAAGGAAAAAGATGAGGTCTTCACTACCGGCGTTACTGCTGACGTAAAATCTGTTTGGAGTAAGAACTGGACAGCCAGTACAGGTGTGGAATTCTATATGGACAAAGTACACAGTACCCGTACAGACCTGGTATCGGGCTCGCAACCGGTTTCCAAAAGAGGGCTGTATCCAGACCGATCGTTGAGTACCAATCTTTCCATTTATTCATTGCATCATCTGCAAACCGGACATTGGAGCGCTGATGCGGGAATACGGCTGAATACATTCCGTCTTACTATTCCGGATGCCGTGCTTGGTACGGTGTATATCACACCTGGTGCGATTGTGGGGAATGCAGGAATAGTGTATGCTATCAATAAAAAACAATCGGTGTATGCATCCTGGAACAGTGGTTTTCGTGCGCCCAATATTGATGATATGGGTACATTAGGTATTGTGGATTTCAGGTATGAAATACCGGCAATTTCCCTGCAGCCGGAAAAATCGAACCAAACGGAAATTGGTTATAAATACAGCAATAGAAATTTCGGACTCACCGTTGCGGGGTATTACCTGTATATCACCGATATTATAACCCGTATTAAATCTGCCGGAGATACGATCAGCGGCTATCCGGTGTATTATAAAAAGAATTCAGATGCTGCCATTGTAAAAGGAACTGAAGCCACAGTAAAGTGGAAATTATACAAATATCTTTCTCTGGTTGGTGCAATTGCTTATACTTACGGTCAAAACAAAAGCCTGAATGAACCATTGCGAAGAGTGCCTCCGCTTAATGGCCGTACTGCCATCTATTTCGAAACCACCAGATGGTATTTCACCGCTGAATGGCTGTTTGCTGCTGCACAAAAAAGACTGGCACAGGGAGATAAAGATGATAACCGGATTCCGGCAGGAGGCACCCCCGGCTGGACGGTGGCAAATTTATATGGAGGGTTCTTTTATAAAAAACTACAACTATCATCCGGAATACAAAATTTGTTCAACAAAGATTATCGTACACACGGATCGGGAATTAATGGCACGGGAAGAAGTGCCTGGATTGCTGTTTCCATTAAAATATAAAATATGCAACAGGAACAGGCTGAAAAAGTTGTCGAAGAAATATTTTCATTATACGAGTCATACGGCAATGCCGATTATATCGGTGAGCCCGTTTCCCAACTGGAACATATGTGCCAGGCGGCCCAATTGGCAGAGACAGAAGGTTATGATGAAGAAGCGATACTGGCCGCATTTTTTCATGATATTGGTCATTTGTGTGAGCATATTATGGAAACCAAACCGATGGACCAATATGGTGTAGCCGATCATGAAGCCATAGCCGGAGTGTATTTACGAAGCAAAGGGTTTTCCGAACGAATAGTCAGTATGGTGGAAAATCATGTACGGGCAAAACGGTACCTCACTGCCAAAGAACCCGGTTATTATGAAAAACTTTCCATAGCCAGTAAACAAACCCTGGCACTGCAGGGCGGACTGATGAGT
>JAPLEH010000043.1 GCA_026391455.1 Bacteroidota bacterium | reverse complement strand
AAATCAATTCAGACCCCTCCCCAAGCGCTACGCGCGTTTCTTTCATCCGCACGTTGTGCGAACTCAGAAACCCCAAAGGAGAGGGGCTAGAACCCGCTCTGGGGCAATGTTTCAGGGTTTTGCAAAAACTTTCCCCGGACAATAATGGTTTCAATCCGTTTACTTTTCACTACCAATAAAAAAAACTCCCGCCACTTTCCGGCAGGAGTTCTTCATTTTATTTTTGATAATAACAATCACTGAAACCGGTCAACTCTATTCAGAGATGTACAAAAAATATCATCAATCAGTTATCATCTATCATCTTGTAAACTAAAGAAACCTGAAATGAAAAATGCCAATTAAATTAAAGGAAACCATTGACCATTCACCATTCACAATTGACCATTCACCATTCACTGCACAACCACTTTCCCTTCCGCCAACTTCTTCCCTTCCGCATCGCCAACCACCACAATATAGGTTCCCGCATTCGCACGGCTCATATCGATCTGCATGAGGGTATAGGCACCGATTACATCAAAACGTTTACGGTACACCATGGCTCCTTTCATATCGAATACCACTACTTCACGCTTTGTAGTAGCAGTGGCTGAGTTGTAATAAGAAACGGCATAGAGACCATTGTTGGGACTCGGGAAAATAAAGAGTTTGGAACTGGCTTCAGCGGTAATGGTCACTACGGGTGACAGATTACTGCAGATCAATCCACCGGCCCAGGCTTCCTGAATGCGCACCTGGTAGGCACCGGCTTTATCTACAGACACTACATAGGTATTTCCGGTTACGGCCAGCGGGTTAGCATTATACAACCACGAGCTGGTGATCGTACCACCGGCAGATGCGCCGGGGGTAGCCGTAAGCGTGGTGGTTTTACCGGGTAATAAACTGGTAAGCGGAGCAGCTGTTAATCCAACGGTGGGTAATGGTCGTACAGTGAGTATGCCGGCATTGGAAATAACAGGTGTAGTACAAGTGGCATTGCTCAGCAGGCAACGATAGCGGTTGCCATTCAACGTAGCAGAAGCATTACTTACTGTATAGGTAGCATTGGTAGCGCCGCCGATAGCAGTCCAGTTGGTACCACCATCGGTACTCACTTGCCATTGATAGGCGATGGGCTCTGTACTGTTGCCCGCAACTGTGAATGTATGATTGCTGCCCGCACAGATCGCAGCATCCGCAGGTGCTGTGGTAATCGTTGCCGGATTAATCAGCGTGAGTGTGGCACAGTTGCTGGTCACACTATTGCTGCAGGCGGTGGAATTGATTACGCAACGGAAAGCATAGTTAGCAAAAGTGATGGGTGCATTCGTAATGGTAAGGCAAGCCGTATTCGCTCCCGAAAAAGGCGCGGCATTCGATATAGTTTGCCATGGCGCCGTGGTACAATTGGTAGCATACTCCCACTGGTAAGATAATCCGGTACCGGTAGCGGTAACACAAAATGTATTCGTACCTCCGGTGCAGATAGTGGCAGCAGCAGGCTGCGCACCAATAGCGGGTGCTGCATTTACGGTGAGTATAGCCGCACCGGATGTGGTATTGCCACATAAAGCGGTAGCGATACAACGATACTGGTTATTGTTCAATGCGGTGGTTACAGCCGTAAGGGTAAACGTGGTGGCATTAGCACCCGGAATATTTGTAAACGTGCCTCCCCCATTGGTACTTACCTGCCATTGATAAGAAGCAGCAGCGGGTGCCGACAGGGTGAATACAGCATTGCTGCCCGAACAAACCGTTTGGCCAGCCGGCTGTGTATTGATGGCAGGTCCGGCACCGGGTGTAATGGTAAAGCTCACCGTAGTAGTTTGGGTAGTGGCACCGGTGGCCGTACCCTGTATGGTGATCGTATACGTGCCCGAAGCAAGAGTATTGGCATTATTCAACTGAATGGTACTGCCGCTTCCGGGTGTAACGGGGTTGGTACTAAACGTAACAGTAGTACCCGCCGGCACACCAGCCGTAGCAGACAACGTGATCGGATTGGCAAAGCCACTGTTAGAAGTAGTGGTAAGGCTGGCCGTCATCGTAGCGGGTGCAGGGCAGGCAGCGGTGGAGGCTGCGATGGAATTGAAATTAAATCCACCATCATTCAATCCCGGTACGAGTACCGTAGTACCATTCGACATAGTACGTGCGCCTTCATCATATACCAGCGATGTGGGCGTAAAGGAAAGTATAAAACTCAATTTACCACCCGCTACCGGTGCGCCGATACCATTACCGGCAACCGACAGATTACCCCCACCCCAATCGAAATAGGTGATCATGGTATCTTGTCCGGCTACGGCACCCTTAGCATGCACTACCACGGGCCCACGGAAATAGGTAACATTGGAAATAGCACTCTGCGTTTGCGCAGCCGCCTGTATCACCAGTTTATTAGGTACCGGACTGTTCCAGTTTACCGTATTGGTGGGGAATCCTCTTCCGCCTACTGCCACGGCCGCATTGCCGGAGCCACCTACATAGTCATTAAAGAAAGGAGTGATATCGGTACCGAGTTCCGTATTGAAAAATCCTTTCAGCATATCGGTATTGGCAGATTTGCCTTTCAGTACGGTCTGGTAATTGGTAAGTGCCTGAAAGAATTTGGTATCGCCGCACATAGCGCGCAGCATCGATACGATCATGGCACCTCTGTCGTATACTGCACCACCATAGCCTGAATTCCAGATAAGATCGGAATTGCCAATATTACCATCCGGTATCCATGCGCTAACGGTGGAAGCCAGGGCCGCATTCTTATAGCTTTGACGAACCGTTGTGGGGTTGATACCAAAGGTGGGTTCCAGTTCGCCTACCAGTGCTTCGCTGTAGCTGGCAAATCCTTCCGCCAGCCAGAGATCATTCCAGGTGGCAAAGGTTACATTATCGCCAAACCATTGGTGATTGAGTTCGTGCGTGAGTAAGCGCAATCCCGAGAGCGACGAAGTGGCAATGCCCGACATGGTCTGGTGTTCCATACCACCGGCGCCGAGCAGCCCGTCGTAAAAGCCGTGCTTCTCATTCTTAAAAGGATAGTCGCCGAATTTATTACTAAAGCCCACTACGACCGGGTTGATCCGATCCATGGCGGTAAGAATGGTATTGTATTGCGCGGCTGTTTTTCCGCGGAAGAGATTATAGGCTACGGGTACTTCGGTACCGCTTACGTTTAACGAACGGTAATAGCGGTTGAAACGGGCCACCGATACAAATACGAGATAGCTGGCAATGGGATAGCGTGTTTTAAAAACAAAGTCGCGGTTGGTACCGGTAATGGTGGAGTCAACCAGTTTACCATTGAAGGCCACCCAGAAGGTATCGGCCGCCGTGGGTGCGCCCCAGGGTACATTCACGGTTACGTCCATCGAATCTATTTTATCCTGCATATCGGCTTTGCAGGGCCACCAGTCGCGGTCTTCGTAAGATTCGGAAAGCGTGGTGATATAATTACCGGCACCCGTATTATTAGAGCGCTGATAGCCCTGTGCCGCGCCCACCACATTGGGTGGCACACCCTGGTAGAATACGGTAAAGGAATCAATAAAATTATTGGCGAGTGTGGCACCGAGGTTTACAGTAACAATATTGCCGGTACGCACGATATTCGGAGTGGGTATGCGCGCCCCTCTGAACAGGATCGAGTCGAGGGTAAGCACAGCCCGCATATCGAAGGAAATCTGGGAAACGTTGGGCTGTATGGTTTTGAAATTCGTTTGTACATAGCCCTTGATATATTTTACCGTGGTGTCGGGATTGATGCGCCAGTAGATCTTATGATAAAGCACATCCATATTGCCGCCGGTGCCGCTGTTGCCACTGCTTTCGGGGCGGGCGGTGGCACTTGGGGGGGTGGTGCCGGCATGCCATTGGGGGAAGCGGTGATAATGGGCTTCTTCCTGGGCATGGAGGCCATTGATAAAAAGAAAGGCCACCGATATGGCAGCGAAGAGAAGGCTTTTCGTTTTTTTCTTCATGTTTTTTAGCATTTGTTCTGGATCAATGTACCTGACGATGAAAGAGCCAAACACATTTTTATTTTTTGAAAGGCTTTAGTAACCTGTTTTTCTGCAAATCCGCTGACCTTAACTTTCTATGCGTTTCTTCTTCGTAAACAAAACCCTGCCACACAGTTGCTGATTACAAATCGTTTCAGGAAAAGCTGCATATTCCATCTGCTGTTCCATTACTCATATTAAAAGATGGCCTAATACAAGTTTGCAAAAATCCGGCTGCACAAGTTGAGATTTTTTTTCCAACTTTACTACCATCTGATTTGTATTTATTGGGAAAAATATTAAAATGACAGTGTAATTACGTAGCAACGCTTTTTCTGTCATTACCTTTCAACCCAAAACAAGTACAAGCTAAAATTCCCGGTTACGTATTCATATCATTATTTCACACAACCCATTTGCCGCCCATAATTCAGTGCATCATTTGCATGCATCCCAATGGCTGTCTGTATATCGGTACAAGCCATGGCTAAATTGTGTAAATAATAATAAGTGACTGACCGGTGCAGGTATGCATCTTTCATTATCGGATCAAGCTGTATGGCTTTATTCAGGCTTGCAAGAGCCTGTTCGAAATTGCGCAACCGGTCACGCTGATAAACACCACGGAAATAATTAAACTTTGCATTCTCCCCCCAATCCTTTGACAATTCCGACATGGCATCCGTTGCACTACCCGGCACAGGTTCCCATTTCATAAACAGAATGGATGCAAGTTCTTCCTCTTCTGTAACCACAAAGTTGAGAGGCAAAAAAGTAGTATCATTAGACAACATAGTCAGGGGTATATTGGTATAGTGTTCGCTGGTATAATGCGGCTCCCACAAAAAATAAGAACCATTGGGTGCATTTTTAAGCGACGCAGAATCCATGAATGCATTTTTGGTGGTATCCAGAATATCGCGTCCGCTGGCCCAATAATACCAAAGGTAATTGCAATGTACTTTTGCTTTATTTATGGATGGTACATTCATCAGCGCCGCCATTTTATTCATTTCAGCACGCTCTTTGTTTTTATGGCTGTACGGGTTTTCATAATATAAGGTAAAGCAAACCTGCAATCCGGTGATACAGATAAAGAAAAATACGCGTACCCGTTTGCCTGCAATAAAAAAGAATGGTAAAATAACAATCACCACACATAAGATCAGCAACAGCAGAATCATATAGTCTTTTTCTTCGGAATCATAATATTGCCGGCTAACCAACTTTTGTGAAAATACGTTTGCAGCTATTATTACTATCGCTATACTGTATGCTATAATAATAGACCGGTGAATAATACGCCGGTACAAACCATTGTCTTCTTTTGCTTTTTTATTGCCTTTCTTCTTATCCCCCGTATGCACCGCAGGGTTATCGGCAACGGGCAGTCTCCAGGCTTCTACCCAGTAGTTGAGCCCCCGCAAACTGATCAATGCAGCAAACGGTGATAATGTAATGAGATTTCTGAGCGCGCCACCGGACTGTCCCAGGTCGAGGTAGGCTGCAAACACAACATAAAGTAAAAAGCCGGCTATAAATTGCAGATAAAGAAAGTAATGCTGCAGATACATTCGTATGCGGGATGTAAGGAAGCCGAGAAATAAAAAATAGAACACCACAATACCCAGTACATACACATATTTATTGAGGTGATGAAACACGGAAGTGTGTTCATACCGGTTTTTCTTACTGCCCGATTTCAACAGGTCATGAAAAAAAGCCATAAAGTCGCCGCTGTAAATATACCATCCCAGCCACCAGGCGGCCAGCCCCCAGCCTAAAACCAGCACATAGAGATATTTTCTGTTAGCCAGAAGGGGAATACACCAGAATGGTAATAGGATAATCAATTCGGTTCGTGCCAGCGGCAGCAGTCCGCCTATTATAGCCAGCCCCAACCATCTTCTTGTACTAAACATCCACAACCCGCCGCTGATGATACAGGCAGCAAGTGGCTCTGTCATGGCATCTCTTGTAATGCCATACAAGAATGTCTGAAAAACCATAAATACAATTGCCATCTGATGATTAGGATATCCCAGATTCTTTGCGGCTTTGCCCACCATATAACCGGAAACTGCGGTAAGAAAAGTCATGGTAAAGGCCACTCCAGCTTTACCAAATAATAAAACGGGATAGTAAAACAAGACCACGAACAGGGGCCTGTTCCAGGAGTCAATGAACATAATGGGTTGCCGGGTTGCCCTGCGTGTGTTGAAAAAACGGGTCATGGCATCATCATCCCATGTATAATTGGCCTGATAAAACCAATAGATGGATACCGTTGCAAACAAAAGCAAGATACCTAAATCTGCCCGCAGCCAGCCTGGCTTATGGGGTGTGAGGGTAAGGGCTGGGTTATTTTGTTTCATGATATTCCTGTTCGGTATTTATTTCCCAAATATTTTTCTTGCATACTCTTCCTTCAATGATATTGTCCACCGCTGTCATGGCAGTGAGCATGGAGTGGTCTGCATTATTGTATTTATGCATACCATTGCGCCCGATCAAAAAAAGGTTAGGGATATTGTTGACGTAATTTTTAATGACTTCAAAATTTTCATACGCACCGAAATAGGCCGGATAGGTTTTCTCTACCCGTATCACCGTGCTGTCCAATACATCTTCGCGGGCAATAATCTGAATGCGGCAGAGTTCATCAATGGCCATATCAATAAATTGCATATCGCTCATACACCAAAGCGCATCCCCTTCATTGCAGAAATACTCCAGACCCAGCCAGGTATGAGTGGGGTCTTGTACCAGATCGGGGCTCCAATTATTAAAAATCTGTAGCCGGCCGATCTTTACATCGTTTTCCTGAATATAGATCCAGTTGTCTTTGATGGTCGCTTTCTCTGTATCGGATAGTTTCAGGTTTTGCAATAGCATGCCCACTGTAATAAAATCGCGGTAAAGCAGTCCTGCTGCCGTTTCTCTTACCGGAAGGGGTACCGGCGCTTCAAAAGATCCGATGAGGTCTTTTACGGGCATGGTAGAAAAAAAGTAATCGCCGGTATAGACCTCTTTTTTGCCCGTTTTACTATTAGTGGCGGAAATGGTCATTACGTTTTCGTCTGCCACACTTACCGCATCTACCTGCTGGTGAAAAATAATTTCCCCTCCCATTTCGCGGATACGATCGGCTACTAATTCCCACAATTGGCCGGGGCCTTTGGGGGGGTATAAGAATTGTTCGATCAGGCTGGTGTCTGTTTCTTTTTGCCGGATGCCGCTACGCTTCTTTTTTATCAATTGCCGGCCAGCATGCAATAAGGCCCTTGTTACGGAAAGTTTTTTGATCCGCTGGTGCCCCCACTCCGCCGGAATTTCATGGCAGGGTACGCCCCAAACCTTTTCAGTATAGTCTTTAAAAAATGTACGGTAGAGTTCATTCCCAAATCGCCGGATAAAAAAATCTTCCAGTGTTTTTTCGGTACGGTGGAAAAACAAGCGGGCCCATACATACGAAACAAATACCCGGGTGATTTTGATAAAGCCCAGTTGCCGGATGGTCTGAATACTGAGCGTAAGCGGGTAGGTAAATAATTTTCTGTCGTGGTATATGCGCGACAGGCGGTTGCGCACCTTCATATGGATGGCAGTTTTACCAGACTGTTTCTTTTGTGGTGCTTGCACGAGGGTGCTTTCATTTCTGTATGCAATGCGCAGGTTATGGGTTGTTTCTTCCGGCATGGGCATTATAGTCAGCCACCAGTCCATTACCCGGTCTGATTTGGAAAAAAAACGGTGTCCGCCTATGTCCATACCGTTTCCTTTGTACCATACCGTTCGGGAAATACCGCCGGTTACCTCCGACTGTTCCAGAATGACCGGTTTAATATCAGTACGTGTTAATAATTCATAGGCCGCCGTGAGGCCGGCAGGCCCAGCTCCGATTATAATTGCTTTTTTCATAGACATAGTTTTTCAGAACCCGGTAATAGTAAACCGGATTCAGGATCAGTTGATAGATGAAATAGGTAGTCGCGATTGATTGTCCGTAGTAAAAACCGGAAATCAAGCGGGTGGAAGTGGGGTTATAAAGCGGCAGTTACCCAAAGGCAACGATGCATGGCATATACTACATGCCACCGGAAAGGGTTGGGTAGATTTGTAAAAGTTTGAAAAAAAGATTTGCAAACAGGCGGTAAATAATGTGGAAAGCGGCTTTGCAGCCTGCGATGAGCCTAACGGGCTGTACAAGTGCCCAAAAAAATTAAATTTTCGTTTGAAAGTCTTCTAATTAGAAATACGTAATGCCAAAGCATTGCAGTTGATAAAAGGAATGAAGGATGTAAATTAAATTAAAGTAAGTGAAAGCCCTGCCTCCACCGGGAAAGGGTATTTTTAAAAAAAGGAGCCGTCATTCCTCCACTGCTCCAACCCTGGATGAGGTAAAAAAATGGGGGAAGAAGTAAGAGCAAAGCGCTATGCAAAAAAATAAACCCGTGAAGCTCCTTAGTGAAAAGCAACACCAGGCAAAACCGCTCCAACCCCACTACATTCCCCGCAAAGACACTGCGCTGCGCAAAGAAATACAGCAGGTTTCATTAGAAAATGCTAGTACTACCCGATTTAGTCACCCTGATAGGGACAACCCTGCTTTTTCAGCCCATCGCTGGTACTTCTTATATCTTATACCGCTTTACTAAAAAAGCGCCCCCGCCCCATTACGGGAACCCCTCCTTTTCTATGCTTATATTACTGTATTTTGTCCACGTCTCATGGAGGGAAGGGGGCGGCTAAGTCGCATGAGGGGGAAGGGGGGGAACCTGCCTACGCTGAAGCTTCGGTTTACCTACCTGCCTCCATTATATTTCGGTAGGCAAGCCATAATGAAATGAAGGTAGGCAGGCCCCATAGGGGTAAACAGGCCTATGCAACCTAGCCAACCCCGTTATGAAAACAAAATCCAATACCATTAACTACCATTCAGGGCACGCGATCCCCATTCATGGAACACGCCCCCCATTCATGGCACGCGATTCCCATCCCGGAATTGCAATAACGTGGCATAGAGCTGAAACCGCTTCTCCACCTGAAAGGTGACTTGCTTCATGTCATCATCCAGGGTAGAGTTGTAGATAATGTGGAATGCCGCTTCGCCGGCGGCAATGAGGTTATCGAGCAGAAGGAGATCGTTGTTGCCATCGAGCAGGGCTTCGAGTAGTTGTTGGGGTGTTAGTTGATTGGCTGCCATAGTGTAGGGGTTTAGATAGGCAGAAAAAAATACGGTCCTGCCTGTCCCGTTGCGTTTCATCCCATAGTAGAGATAGTAGCCCCATTACAGAGCTACACGGGGGTGCAGAACCGTACTATCGGTACAAAGTTGCAGGCAAAAAAATGCCTGCAACAAGTTGTAGCAGGTATTTTGGTTTTGTGGGGGTGGGGGGATGGGTGTATGTTCGGAGAAATATCCGGGAGTAACCGTTTATAATCGGTAGCAATCGGAAATGGGTTGGGTGGATTGTCCTAACGATAATCCAAATTGCAAAACTTTTTTATAGTTGTTTTCAATCATGGATTTTATTTCAAGGACACGTCATATAGCATTAATTTACGTGTTAGCGGTAATTTTTAACAAACATCTTCATAAATATGAGACAATTTGACGACGATTACGAAATAGAAGCAATTGACAAGTGCTCGAGGGCATTATTGCGTCTTGATGACAGAACAAAAATTAGAGTAATTAAGTATTTGCTAGACAAGTTTGGTCTAATTGCCGATCAACAACCTGCCGAATCCAAACCACAAGAAGTTGTAAACAACATAATACATAATCAACAAAACAACTTAGTACTTGCTGAACCAAAGGCAGCAGAGCGACTTGGTAGCCCTAATATGTTGATTCCAGGACAGTTTATTGCGTTGAAAGATGTTCTAATTAAAAATTTAACTAAATCTGAACCAGAATTAATGGTAATAATTGGCTATTACAATTCAAACTATGGAAAAGCAACATTTACAAAACAATCAATTTGGGACTCATATAGAGATAACAATATAATGAGTGAGAATAGAAAGAAAAACTTTGGACAAAACTTAAATAGTTTACTACGAAAATCCTACTTCAGTTCAATTACTGATGAGGAATTTTCAATTTCAGAAGAAGGGTGTGCATATGCTCAAACAATTTTAAGTGGGAACTCAACAACAAAAAAAAGAAAACCAAAGTTGCAAAAAAAGAGTAAGCAAACCAATGATACTGGTGAAGACGAAGCAACAATTGAAAACGAAAATACTGACATAATACATGAGTAAACTAAAGAAACTTACCCAGATTTTAATACAAAATAAAGCTTCCAAAATTGAGATTGCGATTGCATATGTTTGGTATCATTTCACCATAAAGGAATCTGAAATTTCTCTAAACGAAATAAATAAATATTTCATTGATAATGCCTTGCCAAAATATAACCAAACCTATCTAAAGGAGGATTTACGAAAGAATAAAAACGTAACAAAGGGAACAGGCTTAAACACCTATAAACCTGTTCGAAAATATCAAGATGATATGGAATCTTTATATTCATTTGTAATAACGAAAAGCGAAGAAATTATAACTGATGATATAATATTACCCGACTCATTATTACACAATACCCGAGGCTATATTGAAATTATTGGAAAGCAAATAAACGCATCATACAATAACAATATTTTTGATGGTTGTGCAGTATTGATGAGACGGTTACTTGAAATCTTGCTAATACACTCTCATGATGAATGTGGTCGACTTTCTGACATTACCGATGGAGATGGCTATCGAAATTTGAGCTATATAATAAACTACACAATAAGCAATAAACCATTTAAGCTATCAAAAGAAGCATCAGAAACGATTGACGACTTTAGGCAAGTTGGGAATTTTGCAGCTCATAAAATCCAATTCAATACAAAACGTAAGGATATCGACAATATAAGATTGAAGTACAGATTAACAATTGAGGAGTTATTATATTCAGCAAAAATGAAAAAATAAAACTACCGATAACAAAGGGTTTGCAATAAGGCTGGCGGACTGATAACAATCGGTTTTTTACTACTATCAGCTAAAATCGGGCTTGAACGAATTCTATTTTGCTTTGAGTTGTTAACTTCATCATCAGTTTTTTAATCGGCTTCAATTCCGGGCTGACGATTTTCATATCACTAAACAACGCCAAGCACTGTTCGTTAAATAAAAAATAATATGGATACATTATTCAGAACACACAAAGAAATTTCTGAGGAGGACTTTAAATTCCTATGGGAAAAGGGTCTTTTTGTTTTTGATGCAAACGTACTCTTGGATTTGTATAGGTTACCAGAGACAGCCCGTAAAGACTTATTGAATATACTATCGGACAAAAAAATTAAAAATAGAGTTTGGCTTCCATTTCAGGTTAGCCTTGAATTTATATATAACAAAATCGAGGCAATCGGTGACCAAAAGAATAAATACAATGCTGTTAAAGAAATTATCAACGATGCAATCTCTCAAACCGACGCTATACATTCAGAATTACAAAAAAAGCTTTCAGATTTGCAACTCAAAAAGAGACACTCAACCATCAATCCAGATCCTTACATAAACGAGGAACTATTCAAACCGTCCATTAACATATTGAACAATTTTTTAGAAGAACTAGTTGAGTTAGACAAAAAACAACCCGATGTAAATGATAAAGATTTAATTCAGCAACAAATTTTTAAACTCTTTGAAAATAAAATTGGCGCCCATTATTCAAAAGAAAACTTAGATACTATATATAAAGAAGGAGAACTAAGATACAAAGAAAATATACCTCCTGGCTACAAAGACAAATCTAAAGAAGGGTATTACATGTATGAAGACAAAAAATTCATCAGGAAATTTGGTGATTTAGTTGTTTGGAAAGAGATTATAAAGAAATCTAACGACGACAAAGTTGAGTACTTAATTCTCGTGACTGGCGATAGTAAGGAAGATTGGTGGCAAGAAAAAAGAGGAAAGAAAATTGGGCCTAGATATGAATTATTAAATGAAGTCTATTTCGAAGCAAAATCAGTCAAACTATTCCACATGTATGACACATCTAACTTCATGCAATACTCTAAGAAATATTTGAATATAAATGTTAAAGAACAATCTATAGTTGAAACAAAAGACTTACTGGAGTTTTCAAAATCATTAAGTTTACTTGACACAATGAGCAATGGCATATTGCCAATAAGACAAATACTAAACAAAGAGATTGCATCATTCCCTACCTTAAAACTTAGATATTCCACTACAATTCCACAAAATCAGTATTTACTGGTACCGCAACAAGACATGCATTTAATCTTAACGGAAATATTCTCGAATGTAGCACAACATTCATCAGATAAAATTATAAGTTCAAGAAGTTTTCGAGCAGGAGAATATCTTGTGCTAAGGTTTAGAAATAATATAACCCCTGAAAGTTATGAAAAAATTGATGCAAGAGGGATGGGCATAAGATTTATTAGGGATGTTATGGAACAATACGGTCTGGTAGAAGTAACGAAGACAACTCAAACTTTCAAAATAGCTTTGTATTTTGATAAAAAATATACTATGCCTAACAAAATTATTGCTGCAAGTAGGGCTTGACGTTAAAAAATCAGCTGCAAATCGTTAACAGCAGAGGTTAAGGAAAGACGGAACACAAAATACCACCACATCGCCAATAATTTAACTTAAGTTGCAAGGCTACTATCACCCTAATAGACGACACAATGAATCAAAGAGAGTGTATAAATATTGACAAATTTAATTTTTCGTATGGCTCTACCCAAGTTTTAGACACCATAAGTATTAACATTTATAAACATGAAACAACTTCAATAATTGGAATGTCTGGTAGTGGAAAATCAACCATTCTAAAATCTATTTGCGGACTAAATCTTAATAAACAAAATCATAGTGGAACAATAAAAATAAATGGCATAGATAATAAGGATTTTATGCTGTCAAATAATGGGAAATTAAGTATAATGTTTCAAACATTATCCTTAATGCCAAACTTAAACGTAGAAGAAAATATAAAATTCCCGTCTAAAATTACTAACAACAACAAAATAGATAACAACCTATATGATGAAATTATATCGATGACAGGTCTATTTTCTCATAAAGAGAAATACATTTCCGAGTTATCTGGTGGAATGAAAACAAGAGTTTCATTGGCCGGAATCTATATGACTAAACCTGAAATAATATTATTAGACGAGCCTTTTAGTTCATTAGATATCGCTTGGAAGTATGAATTGTATTTAAGGTATTTTGAATTAAAAAAAAGGTTTGAGGCAACAGTTATTATGGTAACTCACGATATTCAAGAAGCAATTTTATTATCTAATAAAATATACATTCTAGGAAAGAATGGCTCTATTTTTAAAGAATATTCAATTAAAAGAGATATTGAAGATTTTAAATCCCTTAAAGATTTTAAGTTTTTTCTAAAATCCAACTATGATTTGTATTTAGAAATCCAAAACGTAATTCTTGAAAATATGAGAAATGATTAGTTTATGAAAAAAATATACATATATATTTTAATGGGTGTTTTTTTCTTTTCAATGTGGGAGTACTTTGGGAAAAATAGCAATATTACAAAACTACTTGTATCAACTCCTTCGTTAACTTTTGGTTATTTCATTAACAATTATACTCCACTACTTCAAGCTTTCAAAGTAACATTTATAGAATCAATTACTGGATTAATATTAGCAATGCTTTTTAGTTTTTTTGTTATGACCATAGGATTTTACAACAAAAGATTTTTAGATATATTAATGCCTATATTTCTGGTATCACAAGTGATTCCAATTATTACATTAGCTCCGTTAATAATACTGCTATTTGGAATTGGAATCAAAGCGAAAATCATTATTTCTGCATTGATGTGTTTCTTCCCAATATTGATAAACTTTAATAACGGTATCAGAAATATTCCAATAGAGATATTAGAAACATTGAAAGTCTATAACGCAACAAACAGATTCAAAATACGGAACATCTATTTCCCATTATCTGCTCCAAACATTATGACCGGCTTAAAAATTAGTTCAGTTTTATCTGTTATAGGTGCAATTGTTGGTGAATTTAATGGAGCTGATATAGGCTTAGGGAAAAATTTGTTTTTATCAGCAAAACGAATCGAACCTGAATTAATGATTTGTTCTTTATTTCTTTCTTCCCTTCTTGGAATCATATTGTATGGTCTAATCATTTTAATAGAAAATAAAATATGTAAATGGTATCTAAAAAATAGTATTCAAATAAACTAATAAAATGAAAGCAAAACATTTAACCTTACTCTGTCTAGCTTTAGTGTGCTTTAGCTGCCAGAATAAAAAGAAAAAAAATAATCAAGTAAAAGAACTGTCAGATAGTACTGTAATTCAAAAGGTATCATTAAGGCAGGAATGGTCTCCAAATTCAAATTATTGTGGGGTTATTTTTGCAAAAAACAAGTTTGCTGAACCAAATAAAATCGAAATTGATATTGTTCCTGGTGCGGAAAATATTGACCCTGTAAAGATGGTTATAAGTGGTCAAAATGATTTTGGTGACGCAGGTGCAGACAGAGTGCTGGAGGCAATTGACAAAGGAGCTGATTTAGTCATCATTGGGGTTGTAAATGTTAATTCGCCTACTTGCTTTCTTTCAAAAAAAGAAAAGAACATCAAAACTCCTTTGGATTTCCAAAATCATAGTGTTGGGATATTAACTGGAACAAGCACTGAATATATTTATCGAACAATTGTAAAAAAATTAAAATTAAACCCTTCCAAAATAAAAGAAAAAGAAGTTCCTTTTGGATTACAAACCTTTTTGCTAGATGAATATGATGTAAGACCAGCTTTCATATATGATGAACCCGTCTCACTAGATATGCAAAATGTTAAGTACAACATTATTGAACCAAAAGATTATGGTGTTTCATTTTTAGGCACTGTATACTTCACAACAAAAGAATTAATCGAAAAAAAGCCTGATTTGGTTCAGTCTTTTATTAATTCCATTGCAGATGGTTGGAGTGCAACATTGACCTATCCAGAAGCAGCTATAGAACTATTAAAAAAGTATGACAAAACATTGGACGAAAAAAGGGAATTAAAATCATTATTGAAAGGCAAAGATTATTACCAAGGCAAAGACAACAAAATACTTTGGGCTGATTTGAGTGATTGGCAAGGAATGGTAAAAAATTTACAAGAGCTTGGTAAAATAAAAACCATCAAACTTGAAAATTGTATTAATAATTCATTCTTAGAAAATTATTATAAAAGTAAAGAAATTAAAAATGGTTCAAAGCTATGATTTATAAAGTAAACAAAAGTGACGAATTCAAAAAAAAGAATTTGCTCAATTGGTACGACAACACAAATTTTTGGTTAGAATCAAAAATGAGGCATTTAATAGACGTTTATGATTTCACTGGTGAACAAATCGAATTGTTATCAAAATCAATTAAAAGGAATAGAAAACCAACCTTAATTGACTTTGGCTGCGGTGAAGGCTGGATTTTGCGATTATTATTAGAAAGAGAACTTAAGTTAAGTTATATAGGTCTTGATTTCAACGAGAAATTTATCAAGCACTTAAACAGCAAATATAGTGGCCAAAAAAATGTTGAATTTAGATGTCTGGATTTTGAAAACAAACCACCAAAAGACCTATTGGGAAAGGCAGACATAGGGATTAATTTTTTTAATTTTTTTGAAATACCAGACATAGAATCAGCTTTTACTAATGTTGCAAGTATGATAAAGCCAAATTCATATTTGCTAATTGTAAGTATTGACCCAATTATGCAAATATTATCGGTTAGCAATTCAGAAAAAGATTTTATTAAAAATTTAGAGTTGTATGAAAAATACGGAACAAAACTTGGATATGATAAAGACATAGATATAGGTGATATGAAATCTAATAGGGTCTATAAATCACTTCTATATTCAACAGCAACTTATGTTAGTTTAGCAAAACAAAATAATTTACAGTTGTTTGATTTCAAGGAAATCGTAAAGACGGGTAATACTGTACCCCAAATTTATCAATTCATTTTTTTTAAAAAGCAATAAAATGAAAGAGTACATATCAAATAATAAAATTTCACTCTTTTTGCGTTTTCTGATTTTACTATTACCCTTGTTCTTAGGGGGATATTTTATACTTTACAAATATGAAATATTCAACTTCAAGGATTTGTCAAATTATCATATAAACAGTGTATTTATTATTTTCGTACTCATCGGCCTTGTTCCTGTTTTACTAAATTTGGCATTTTATCTTATAGATACTTTTGATTTAGTGTTCAATTACAAGGGAAATAATAAAAAAATAAAAAGGATAAATTTTAGTTCATTCATAGGGATTTGTATTTTAGGAGTAATTATAACAATTTTTCTATTCGCTATATTTACAAAGCAACTTACCTTTATCAAAATAGTTGAATTTAACAGATGGATTTCGTTGTCAATATTCGCTGTATTCCTTGTAATTGATTGCTTAACTTGGTGGTCAGAAAGTATAGAAAAATTAGAAGAGAGCGACATAAATAAAAAGGAATTACACAATAAAAATATTTCCTTTTCAAAAAACTCAACTTTTCTTATAAATATTCCAACCTTTTTTATTATTTTATTATCACTGTTATTTGTACATAAATTGGAGTTACTTAATTATTATTTTCAATTTACCGACACTAAAAACTTTGTTATAGATTTACAGATTAACGAAAAAAAAGACATAATAGAACTTTTTATTGTTGGCATTGAAACTGGAATAATAATGACAAGTATAGTTTTTTCACAAATAATATTCTATTTTATAAAGACTAAATGGAGTTATGAAGTCTATACTCTACAAAAAAGCCCAGCAGCTAACAACTAAAGCTTCGTTGGGTGCAAAGCGCCAAAAATGAAGCCTAAACTTGTACGAAACGGATAAATTTCGGGGTTGTGCAAGCTCCTAAAATGTTAATCACTTTGAAGTAGAGATTATTCTCCATCTAAAATGGTCATTGCTGTAAAAGAAAAGATAAGCTAGCCAGGCGGCAGCCCCCTTCATAGTAAAATCTCCGTCGCCACTACGCGCCCACCCTTTCCACCAATTTGTTTTCCAAAAAGAAAAGCACATCGGATCCCAATTATCCAAAAAAAACATCTCCCTCAATAAAATCCCCCCTCCCCTCCCTTCTTCCCCTCCCACCCTCCCCTGCATAGTTGTCACCCTTCACCCAATATTTGCCTCCCTGTTTTCTTTCGGAACGGCGCTTCGCAGAATCGGAGCCAGCCTACCGGCCAGCGGAGCGGCTCTATTGTAAATAGTAGCGGCCCTTTGCTGCAGCGGAGCGGGCCTAAAGCCGGTCGTAGCGGCCCTACCTTTCAGCGGAGCGGCTGTATCGGATTTCGTAGCCGCACTGTGCCGTTGTGTAGCAAGCCTGTTCCTTTTAGTAATGGATGTGCACAGCATTGCAGCCGGCCTGTTACAAATCGTAGCCACCCTGTTCCCAATCGTAGCCGGTCTGTATAAAATCGTAGCCGCCCTGTTTAATTTTGTAATGGACCAAAAAATAAAAGAACCGCCTGAAAATCAATACCCATCGCTTTTGCACCTGCCGCCTTGGCAGCAAAAGGGCGGTTTTCGCAGGTAAAAACGGGCTGGTATTGCCATTTCACACGCTGCGTACGTACCCGTAAAGGCATAAAAAAGCCCAGCCTGAAAAGGCCGGGCGGTATTCTATGAATTCACCTCAAAGACTCAAATTTTTTCCATCTCCACCGATTGGCGGGTGGCTCTGCCGCGAATGATATCGGCAGTGATTTCCACGGGGCGGTATCCCTCCTTTTCAAATACCAGTATGGCGCCGCTAAAAGGGGCGGTAAAAAGCGTGTATGTGCCATCGGCCCCCGTTTGTGTGGCCAGGGTGCTGCCCTTTATGCTGATTGTAGCGCCGACAATGGGGCTGCTGCTGCCTTTCTCGGTAAGGGTACCCAGCACCTGCGTTTTGCGGTTGCCGGGCTGCACAATGGTTCGCTTTATCAGGTACTGGCTGTAAAAATCGGGCTGGCTTTTGCGAAGCTGGTGCATCAGTCCATCCAGTTGCTCATCAAAGATGGCAGCCAGTTGTTTGATCAGGTCTTCCACCTGCAACGTGGCATCCCTTCGCTCGGCAATATACCGGCGCGGTGCCAGCTTGCCGGTGCTGAACTCGCTGATGAGTGCCGCATAGGCCGAAAGCCTGGCCGCATCCAGGCCAAAAGGTTTCAGCGCTTCGCCCAGTTCGGTGGCTTTGTTCCGAATAATGGTGGCGCGTGCTTCCAGATCATTGGGCAGGGCACGGTCCAGCGAAGAGCGGGGAAAGTTTACCTCTTCCGCCAATACCGCATCCTCCTTGCTGGCGGCATAGCTGGTAATGAGCACGGCAATGGAAAAGGCTTCGTCGGCCAATTCCTCATACAGGGTGGATTTGGCAAGGGTGGCACTGGCCTGCCGCTGTGTGCGGCGGTTTTGCGCTTCCACCAGTTGGTCGAGCAGCTTTTTTGCCGATTCATAGGCGGCAGCTAAGGCGGGTAATTCACGGGTGAGGGCTTCATGTTCCCTCAGATGGGCCAGGGCAAGCGCATACGCATTGTACCGGGCACGGATGTTTGCTTTCATAAGAAAGGTTTTGTTATTAAAAATTAAAGTTGACCTATTGTTTGTCTGTCGGGGAAATATCTATCTACAGGTGTTATGTACGGGCTGTGGCTAAACGGCCTGCAAGATACAATGCAGGTGTTGATACTTAAGTGTTTTGGGGAGTGCGAAAGGGGTGGAAACTTGTGAGCGTCGTTTTTTGTTGTTGAATATGCATTTTGATAGATGAAAAGGGGGAAATGATTATCTATTGGGGTTATGGATGGTAGTCGCTATGGTACCGGCCTGTGGCCGGGCGTAGAAACGTAGCCGATTATCCAACTGGTATTTTGTGCTTACCTTCAAGGATAAGTATTCGTTGTGCAGTAGTGGCCCGCTAACGATTTTCAAATCCCGCTATGAAAAGCAGGTAGCCATATATTACAATTCAACTTGTAAAATCGCATGATGCAAAAAAACTCCAGGCATATTTTTATAGAAATGATATGGTTGGCCGTTTCAATCGGGGTTACCTGTGCATTGCTATTCTTGCTGTTTGGAAAAACCATTTTACATAATTCCACAGACATTCATATACACGATACGTACTTTACTGTTCCGGCGATTTACGTTATACCACCCCTCTTTTTATTAGTCACATTCCTTGTATTCTTTATCAGAGCATATCGTAATTCCTTTCGCATTGCCATTTCAAACTGGGTACTTTTGGTAAGTGGTGTTTCGCTGGTGATTACATTGACGCTGCTGATCAAATCCCTTTCTCAAACCTTTACTGCCAGTTGGACAGTATATCCACCCCTGTCGGCACTTGGGCCAGACAAACTTCCTGAATTAAGACAAAACCCGGTACCAGCATTTATAACAAATTGTCTCACGGTTATTCAATTGCTGATACTGGCTATGTTGCTGTTCGCAGTATATCGTTGGGGGAGATACAAAAAAATAAATAGTTAATGGCGAGGAGTAACGAATATTACAGAAACTGAAAAGGTGATGTTGCGTGGCAATCCCGGTGTAGGGTTGATAGTAGGGATGGAGATGAAGCAATCAGCCCCGATAGCTAAGTAATGCCCAGCCGATAGCTATCGGCTTTAGTTCTAAATATTTAACTTTATCTAAAAGCCAGGCGGCAGTTCCGGGCGGAAGAATATAAAATTCCCCACCATCGGTAATACCTGCCCGTTACCTGTCGTTTATAAGAGTATCATGAAAGTCATAATTACCTTTTTAGTTAGTTGTCTGTTGATTGTCAATTGCGCGCAAAGCCAAACAAATCCGTACACGGGAAAGTCATTTGTTAATGATAAACTTGACCAGATTGATTTCATCAACGATACGGTGATGGCTGCCTCTTTCAGAGCTTTTCCGGAAAAGTATGAATTTCTCAAAGAAAGCCTGGTCTTAACATTAATGCATCATCATAGTGATATGGAACTGCGGCATTCCTATAAGTTACTTCATCGGTCACCAGATACCTTAACCTTTATTTACACTTCGTATGAACACGCTGACACAATGCAATTTGTGAACATTAAAAACCGGATCTTGCCAATAACGGAATTTGATTCACTAAGATTAGATAGCTATGGATGGACAGGAAGTGGAAGAATTATCATACGGAGCGATAGAACTATAAAATTCATTGAAGGTGATTGGATTATGCCATCTGAACAACCCGTAGCTTATAAACAATATACATTAACTGAAGAGAAGTATAAAGAGTTTATTGATACACTTTCGAAATCCCTGATCTTTATGCTTCCTGAGTATAGAGGAGAGGGTGGTGAAGATATCACCAACACTGATTTTTATATTCGTGCAAATGGTATTGATCTGATAAGCAAGGGATCTTGCCTATCTAAAGTTCATTCGAAACTCGTTGGCTATTTAATTAAGACTGTAGGCAAAATCAAATAATCAACAGACTACGCACAACAAAGGTTACTATGCTGGCTAGACGAATAAATCCTGATCAACTTAACAAAACGCTGCTTCAGTCCCGGCTATATGTAACACTGTCCAGTTGCAGATCATATTCTCAACTTTTGTAACTTTGGTCAGCGACGGTACGGTTTAGTGGAACACGCAATATAAGCAAAGCATAAAGCCCCGCTCGTTAGTTATAATATTAATGAGAGACCTACTAATTATAGCGACATTTGTTTTAGCAAGTTGTAAGACCTTTGCTTTTAATCCTTTTTGGACACATACTGACAAAAAGCTGATCACTGCAGTCACCAACCTAGACAAAAACAATCCCAAAGAAATTGAACAGTATTTTAAAACGCAGCGAATTCAAAAGTGTAACATTACAAAAGAGAATTTAGGTTTTGGTTGGACCATGTGGACACCGGGTATTGGGGGCGGCTACATTTCCATTTCAGCAAAATTCTTTTACTATAATGACAACTTAGTTAGTTATTCGTTGACACCAGAACTACCGGAAGAAAAAGGATTGCAAAAGCGATACAGAAAGTGGTATGGTGACTATTTCGCGTATTCAAAATCTGAAATTCAAACGCTCTGTTTTAATCAATCGGCAATTTTACAACCGCTGATTCAATACTCAGGAGCAATAAAAAATATTCCGGAAAAAATAGTCCATTACATGACACCGAATTCAGGCACCATGTATGGCTATGCAGGTGGTGGTGTGATAATGCTAAACCGAAAGACTTTTTTGGAAATCAAAGACAGTCTCACAAATGACCAGGTGATTTTGCTCATGTATTCAATAAATCCCGCCAGCAGATTGACTGCCATAGAATATTATTGGAAACATAAAGATAGTTTCAGTAACAGTGCAGCTATTGACAAATGGATTGAGCAAATATTTGAACAAATGCCAACTGTGAAATCTATGTCTGGTTGTTTCAGCATAATAGAAGACACAAAATCCTTCGTGTATATGCATTCATTAATGGCTGACAAATAAATACTATCACTAACATTGGTATTGCCAATAATGGTCCTGATCATAGCACCAATCACGAGCGGTTATTCTATTATATTTAGTTAAAATATTGTTTAAAGTACCCCGGTCTTAGTTCTTAGTCATTAACTTTATCCATAAGCCATGCAGCAGTTCCCGCCGGCCGGAATGCAATTTCCTGTACATCGGCCATACCTGCACATTAGCCACAACAAAATTCACCAAATGAGATTTACCAGCTGCTTTCTTATCGTGGGGATTATAATATCCCTTTCCTGTAATCATAATTACTATAGAACAAAAAATGCGTACGCAATCAGTACTGTCAATAATAATGTTTGTAAAAAGCTTTATGGCGACGTTTTGTTATATGCCATATTTGTAGACACCCGGCAAGCCAAACCATGGACAGGCTATGACATCAGTTCCACTTTAGATTCGATACGAAAATCGATCGCCTGGATAGAAGAAAAAGCGAAGACCAACAATGTACCGTTAAAGATTAAGTTGGATTTTCATGTGAATAAAGGAAAAATTCCTATAGAACAACACCTGTATGGTGAATCATTATCAGGCATGCTGTTTTCCAATGACGGTATTGACATGATTGACAATTGGGCCAACGCCATTGCCCGAAAAACCAAAGACGCATTCACTGAGGACACTTCAGCTGTTGCGACCACCAAAAATGCTATTACCAACAGGGAACGATTAATTGCCAGGCTTCGTGATAAATATAAAACAGACAATGTGGTCTTAATGTATTTCATCAATAATTATTACACCAATGAGATTTCGTTGGCCATGTTTACATCTGCTGGCCTCAAGACGGAGTTTGCCATTGTCAGCTTTAAGTATCCCGCTGTTATTGCGCATGAATTTCTGCATGTGTTTGGGGCATTGGATTTATATATTTCGCCTTTTGAAAGGAAAAGGAAATCTGTAAAAAACAGGGTTGCCATTATGAAAGCCTATCCGAATGAAGTGATGGCTTATACATACCGCCAGATTGAAAAACTTGATATTTCACCCATGACCCAGTATCTCATCGGATGGAAAGACTCATTAACGGAAAGTGACCGTAAATTACTTGTCGGAAAGAAAATAAAAGTGTATAAGTATTAATTTCTGCTAACAAGGCGTTTGGCCAATTGTGGAGCCTGACATTGGTGCAATCAGCCCCGATAGCTATCCGGATAATGCTACTCTGCTGGGCTCGGGGTTTAACGAACCTGTCAGCCGGTAGCTAAGTAATGTCCAGCTTTAGTTCGTATTATTTAACTTTATCTAAAAGCCAGGCGGCGGTTCCGGCGGAGGAAAATAAAATTCCCCACCATCTGCAATACCTGCACGTTGTGCGAAACCGACTATATATGAATTTGGAAAGAAAATATATTAAGTTGTTTACACGAATACATTTTATATTCATTTTGCTTTCTATAATTATTTCCGTGTTAGTGCTTAAGCTTTACGAAGAATTTAGCGGGTATATGTCCATATATTTTATTTCCTTTTCCATTGTGGCTATATTTTTCCAAAGTTTATTCGTTGCCAAGCTATTCAAACCAGAAAAATTACGGCTAACAGTGTTTATATTTTTAACGGTAATTTTCGAACTTATAATTCTTAATTTTTTCTCTTTATTTGTTTCAGGAGAGCTTATTACGCTTGAGCTTTTTAGAAACTTGACTAAATTCAGGGACTACGATACAGGCTTAATTCTCATTGCTCATTGCAGTCTGATATTTTCAGTAATATTTTGTTCGCTAATTTGGTCGTCGACCACGAAGAAGAAGTCGCACAACATAAGCATTGCCAATAGTGGGGCCTGATAGTGGAGTTATCACAGGAGTAAATCCATTGACCTTCAGCACGGGAGACCGACACACCCACCTGCCTGTAAACGGGTAGTACTTCCCGAAAGCAACAGGATTGGGTCGAAATCATTAAATTTTTCAAAAAGGAAGTGATCTGGGAAAAGCGAAGTAATAATTTCCTATCTTAAAGGTACCTGCAGGTAACGCTCAATACCTCCGCCATGAAAAATTGTAAACCGATCATACTGGTATGCCTATTCCATGTTTTCCTATTCCAATCCGCACGCGGGCAAAACATGAACGAAAGTACATTTCGCTGGTTCTTTAAGAATGTGTCAGAGCTATATGGAAATGTATCCTTACTTGCCGAATACCCGAAGTATGATACCGCAACGCTGCGCAAAATGTATCCGGCTGAATTAGAGCTGGAACTAGACCTGATCAAATGCTATAAGATGCGTCTCATAAATCTGGATGTGGCCAATTTCGACAGTATTTTTATCAGGGTTAAAACAAAAAAAGAATTTTACAAAGATCGTCACACCTGGGTGAAGCTGTCTGCCGAAGATTCAATGAGAGTAGAAAAAGAAGAAAAATTACTGAACACCCTTTCAGATACTTCAAATACAGAAACGAGGTATGATAGTTTACAAAGCCGGCTAAAGTTGTTACAATCGTCCTCCTTCTACGAATTACACAGAAACCGGGCTTCCAAAGCTGGACCCAAACATATGACGGTGCTGAGTATATTTGAATCGGAAACCATGTACCTGATTGTATATTATTTTATGATGCTGCATGGATATCCGCATTATTATGTAAAGAGTGATTTGATACAAAAATAACAGTGCATAAAATCAGGCTTACAGTCCGGGCATAAGGAATCAGTAAATATGAAACAGATTATAAAAAACATCGGCATTACCATTTGTGTATGCACCATCTTCATCCATTGCAGCAACGCTCAAACCCAGCTTCAAAAACAGGTTGACAGTATAAAGTATTTGCAGGGCGATCCATTTGCCTGTACTGCGGTCACCTGGAGAATTATAGCAAACAGAATGGATGCCATTCAGTTGTTGATCGATCAGTTAGCTGACAGTACAATGACAAACGCAAGGGATAAGTGTAAGAAAACAAATCTGGCCTTTGGCGACATTGCTTTCCTCACACTAAAAGAAATATTACCACTTCCTTTCTTTGCTGTTACACAAGTACAATGCGACGTAATCGAAGATGGCTGCCAATTAGGAATATTTGAATACATCGCCGCTAACCGGTTAAGATTCAGGCAACAAGTGCAAGCCTATTACAACCGAAACAAAAACCAACTAAAATGGCGGCAACTGGACAGCAATTATTTAACACCCTGCCATATTCAAAACAATATAAAAGGAATATATTTTTACGATTAAGCCCTGCAGCATATTCCACTCGCTGCCAGCTGAACCTTCTGCTGTTTGCAACGTTGTAAATTTATCGTGGCAGACGGTTTTGAATGTCCCGTTTTGTTAATAATTTCAATTATCCATTTTCAACCGGGCAGACCCTTCTGACCGGGTGTTATAAATATACGACCAGCAGGAATGGATTCCATAAGCTATAATTATATAACTTCAAATCAATAAAAAATGAACCACCAAAAGACCTATATCTCCAGTGCTTCGTTGATTATTATTACGCTGATCATCTCATCGTGGATCAATAATGAGCGACCCGTACCGGCTTTGCAAAAAAATGATGAGATCACCATTGGAAAACAGGTATGGATGGCCCGCAACCTGAATGTTGCAACTTTTAGAAACGGCGATACGATACATCAAGCCAGCACTAAAGCAGAATGGCAAAGGGCCATTTCAAAAAAACAACCTGCCTGGTGCTATTATAATAATGACAGCACGAATGGTGCGGTGCATGGTAAGTTATATAATTGGTATGCCGTAACCGATAAAAGAGGACTTGCACCGGCTGGATGGCGTATTCCCTCCGGTATTGATTGGCACACACTATATGTTTTTCTAGGAGGTATAGAAGGCATGGTTGGGAAAAAACTAAAAAGCACTACAGGCTGGGAAGAGCAGGGCAATGGAGCGAATACCGTTGGCTTCAATGCCCTGCCTTCGGGAGTGAGAGAACGTGCTTTAATAAACGCCAATAACGGTTATAGATGGATGGGCTCATTATCGATTTGGTGGTCAACCAATAAGCCTTATAAAGGGATCGATGAGATCGAATGCTTTGCGATCCGAAACACAGACAGGGGTGAATTTGAGTGGTGGGGATCGGGCGACGGCCATTCGGTTCGATGCATAAAGGAATAGACAGATTTAAATACAATTCCACAGACTGCGTTCATCCGTATGTACCCCGCAATTTTATTGCGTTTTGTGCTGCAAACCGATTCATCGCCAGGATAAAAAGGTACCGGGCGCCATTCATACCTGTTTCAATTATGACATTATCAACAAGAGCAACAAACTTTTTGCAAACATCCGAAAGAGAAGACTCACAACTGACCGACACAGCGATTCGGGAGATCTTTCATTATAATAATGCCCCCGTATTTGAACCACTGATTGAATTTGAAAAAAAATATGGCGGGTATATTTTTTACGCAGGACTTGCACCGATCAGGTTTAGTCTTATAAAAGGAGAAGGCGGGTATCCTATCTCAAGCAAAACTGCGATTGTAGAATTTGGAGAATCGAAATATTCACAACAAAAATATTTTTTTGATTGCGCAACAACGCTTTATCAAATGCAGTTCTTTTTAGATGAAAATGGTGTGTATTATGAGGATTATGAACCAAAAGCCTCAAGCTTTGACAAAACTGTTGAACATTTAGCTGTATGGAATGAATTCGCAAACCGAAAGGACTTTGAAATGGTTTTTAATAACCGAATTCTTAAAACCAGTAATGTTGATAAGGAGCTAAACCTTGATCTGATAGCAGAAGCATCTGACCTATACACACTTTGGTTCCGGAATGAACAGATGTATATGCGCCAATGGCAGGGGAAAACTACATTAATTGTAACGACAAGTTATCCGGATAAGGCAAAACTATTGGAGCTCTGATGAATGGGGTGGAGAGGGGTATATAAATAATGTGGAAAGATATTCAAACAATCAAATTAACTGTATTTCGGCGACCGTAGCAATACGTGATGCCATACCCTGAATGCCTAATGATGGCTTTCTGAATTTAACCTATATTTTTACATTACTCAAGAAAAGCAGGCTGCAAACATTACAATACGACACGATGACAAAAGAAGAGTTTCAAAAACTATGGTCTTTACATTACCCTGACACAGTCCCTATTTCCTACTTATTCAGGCACGACTATTCAGACAGGTGGTTTAGAATACATAGTCTGCCAGAATCAAAAAGATATGCTGAGGACGACCAGGAATTGGAAATCATTATTTCAAGACAAAACGAAATAATATCCGACCTGTTCGGACCCGAAACACCAATTTATATAGTAACAGGAGACTATAACTGGGGCGACAAAAGTACAACGCACATAACAGAAGAGACAGAAATACTAAAGCCTTACTCATTTGTCAGATTAGACAATATTGAATTGAATAAAATTGACGCAGAACAATATGAAGAAAGTGAAATTTACAGACCTGCATTTGCTCAAACAATTTGGAAAATCAACTATCACGACAACCTTTTAAGAGAGATTGCAAATGACAACATAAGAGTCATTTTTGTATCGTTTGAAAAAAAAGTACTGGTGGTGCCTTATGACGGAGGCGTTGACTTTGTTCTCAAAGACGTTACGACAAAAGAAGCATTCAAACGTAAATACAGAGAGTGGCTTTCCAAACGGGAAGATGGGCTATAAAGTTGATATTAGAAACCCAAAAGCCTAAAATAGTTTTACATCATGGACTGACTTAAATATCAGGTTATTAGTAGTCAATTGAGTTTTTGAGTAAATTGAAACGTTCTGACCCGAAACCCACCCAACCTCAAAGCCAGAAAAAGTGATATGAAATTTGTGTAAACCCTCACTGTCCTGCATCGGACAAGATAGCATGACAAAGCATTTACCATTTATACCGGCATTTCTATTTTTCCCTGGCATTTCGGAAAAGACAGTTATATTATTTCCTTCTACCAATGTGACAGCCCAGTCCAACATCACCGGGCAGTACCGTGATTATTTTGGAAGCCGCCTGCTGCTTAATGCAGACAGCACTTTTACCTACACCTGGCATTTTGATATGCTTTCAAGCTGGACAAAGGGAACCTGGACCGTAGCGGGTGATACCGTTTTCTTTCATATGATTCCCATTTATGATACTGTAAGCCAAACAAATTCAGGTGGAAATCCGTCAGACACCCTCATCTTATCCACAGACGAGGTGCCGGAGCGATTGACACAATCTAAATATACCGGAACATTTCTTTCAGCTGGCGGTCAAAACAGAACTGCCCATCCCGCCAAATTGCTGATAAGAAAGGGGAGACTATACAAAATAAAGGATGGCAAATTGCTTGTAAAAAAGCAAAAGGGCTTTTCGACAAAAAAGAAGTGGCCCCCATGGTTTTTTTATACAGGCCCTATCAATTAGTTAAGCGATTCTTATGGGAAGATAATTGATGAGGTGATAGAAGTTCCCGTCTCTTTCGCCTACATTTATTTTACCTCCAAAAAAGACAGTATTAATTTGAAAACTATTTCTAATGCAGATAGCGAATTTCGTTTAGCAATACCCGGCCGATACTCAGGTCGTAACATATCAATTTCTATCAGGTTCCCGGGATACGAGACAAAAACGATCACTTATAAAAAGAAACAATTCCCGCTTCCTTATCAGACCATAATATTCAAGCGGAGCAAAACATTATAGGACTGAATAACAGTTTGGTAAAAAGCTATCAGGGCACATGCATAATAATTAACTTTATCGAAAATTCTTGCAGCAGTACATGAGGACAGTGTTAATTAGTTTGTTTTTACTTCTTGGGAGGGCCACCTATTCGCAAAATGATAGTTTAATCAGCGAATTTCTAACGGATATTTTAGAGCGCGAAAACGACACCTCCATCATCGCCTATACGGAAACGATCGGCTCCGATTATTATGATTACTTACCTCACTTTTTCTTAAGCAAAGGAAAAGTCTGGGACCGCGAAACAAAGAGATACGTTATGCGATTTTCCCGGAAGGAGCGAAGATCAATTGATGAAGCAATAACAAAAAAGAGGGATCTGTTGTGGAGTGATAGCCTGTTGCCACAATCTGAGCTGATAAATCCTGAAAACAATAATAGCTACATTCGTGACCACCCCACCAGACATATTTACCAGTTTACTTCACCCATATTTTTTAGAAACAATTCAATCGCCCTGATTATGATCAAGCACCATTATCCGGGTAATAAAAAGGGATATGCAGAGTCAGTTATCTATTCAAGGCAAGGAGGAGTATGGCGAAGGTTTGCACTTATTGAACGGAATGAGTGGGGCTACTGAATACATTATATTGCTATATTTGAAGAACTAACGGAAACACTGAGGATTAAAAGCGCAAAATCAATTTGGAATCCGACTACTGAGATCTAAAAAGCAAATAAAATGGGACACATAAAAGAACCAAGAGGAGTTGACTTTATTATCAAAAGTGAACCATTGACAGAAAAAGAACAGGCGGCAATAAGTGAGTTCATTAAAAATTATAAAATGAAACACACTAAAAAGAAGATAATTTCTTCGAAAAAATCAACTGTATCTGTCAGAAAGAGAACTGTTGCATCAAAATAATATTCAAAAAAAGTAAAATAGAATTTTCCGCTTCAGGTAGTGGCAGCTTTCCAGTGGACGTGAAGCACATTGCCAAATTAAAATCGCCTCATTCTATCAAATTAGCTTTGCCGATGTTCAGAACTATTTTCGGGCTATTTTTATCAACAGGCGTATTGATCGCATCAATTGCTCAGGCTCAAACGTACAATACATTCATATCAGACAAAGAATACATTGACTTTATCAACAAGGATATTCTTCGCGACAGCATAAAAGTAAAACACCGCATATTCCGGATAAGGCACAAATTATATCCCGACGAATTATACTATAAAGACACGGCAGATTTTTCTACAAAAAACACCTTCCAGAATACCCATTTCATTTTCAAGAAGCTATCGTACGGAAATAATAAAAATATTTTAACTAATCAATTGGACACCATTTTTACAAGGCGTGATATCGATTTTTTTGGTGAGCAATTACGAGCTATGAAAAATGACACGACATGGACCTCTTCGTTTGTCAATTCCGTTCTTATTGACAGTGTGGAATACGACAAGAAGGATAAACGGGTTTGGGGACGACGTTTGAAGTGGCCGGTATGGCGGTATTCGCTGCCATTGTTTTCGGCAGACAGGCGTTATGCAATAATAATTAAGTCAACCGCCTTTGGTGGAGGTTATTATATTTACAAACGGATTGAAAATGGGGACTGGATGCTGATAAAAATACTAAATCAGTGGGCCGAGTGCTAGTGCTGATTGCGAAAACCAAATGATATTCTTTTAAGCAGGCTAACGAATCACTGCATATCTGTTTTACAGAAACCCCTGACCGTTGACCGCAAAGTTTTGACAAAACAAGACATTATATCAAACAAGGAAAACATCTACCTCTGTGCAAAAGCATTTCGGGAAGATGCGTCTGCACTAATGCTTAAACTTTCACATAAGTTTGATTTCAGTATAAACGATAACGGAAACTGGCCCACTTCCGTCTATAAGACTAATAATAATCATAAAGGAATGCTTACTCCTGAGTGGACATTTTATTTTCATGGGGCGCATTGCCGTTTTGATAATTTACAAACAGGACAAGTTATCGAAGTGAAGCACACCGAAAAGCCAGAATTTGGCTGCCTGGACGGATTTTTCTTTTACACGTATATGCAAACAACGGAACAGTTTAAACCCCTGGCGGACTGGTTTGCCGATCATTTAAATGTTTACAAAGCCCTTGAAATATTAGTGGAAGAAGGCACGCTGACAAAACATCCGGGTATCGGATCTGGCAATTGCGTTATTGCAATTTAGCATGCGCATGCACAAATATATCCTATCCACAATAACACTACAAAGCGAAATTACCATCTGACGAATAAGTGGAGGCAATGGAAAATATAATTATCTTTCTTTCGCTAATTAGTTGCATGTTATCGCTAAAATCATCGTTATGGTAGTGTATGGAACTTGCGAATTTTATGACAATCTCGATAAAACCTTTTTTGCCGCAAAATATTTGGGGGGCTTAATCTATCATTTTCAGGACCTGGATTTTGGAGAAGGTGTCAGGGAAATTGTATATTATTCCGTTTCCAGTAATCAACCATTTTTAAATTTTCTTGAGGAAAAAGACTTTAAACCCAAATATGGCCGAAGAAATAAGGGAATTAGCACTTACGCTGTCTTTGATAACAATTTGGCGGATGATTTAAATGAGCCCGATCTGCTACTCTTCTTATCCGGGCATATTATGGAGGAAACTAAAAAGTTCGCCGACTTCAATTTCAGGAAATTTAATTTAGATGCATACACAATTTCTTTACAACAGTATTTCGACAATGCTTGCCAACTAATAAATGATGGCAGGGATCCATCAGAAGGAAAAAAACTAAATGAAGATATAGAACAGACAATGCTAAGAAAGTGGCGAAACTTATAACTAATATCAATTCAAGCGTACCGTTAGTGTTTGAGGTAAGCCGGGGTTTTACTCCCTTCGCTGAACTGTAAAATATTATCTTAGTTCAGCCCGGTTTTCCCCCTCCCCGCCACCCCGCTCAATCGGATTTCTTTTTCGTACCTTGCAACCCGTTTTGAAACGATTGCGCGACAGACGAACATTAAATTAGAATTATGCAAAACGACTTACGTAAACAACAGGCTCTGGAATACCATGCCAAGGGCCGTCCCGGAAAGATCGAAGTAATTCCCACCAAAGAAGCGAAAACACAGCGTGACCTCTCCCTCGCCTATTCACCCGGCGTGGCCGCCCCCTGCCTGGAAATAGCCGAAGACGTGGAAAATGTATATAAATACACCGCCAAAGGAAACCTGGTGGCCGTAATCAGCAACGGTACCGCCGTACTCGGCCTCGGCGACATCGGCCCCGAAGCCGGCAAACCGGTAATGGAAGGGAAAGGCGTACTGTTCAAAATATTTGCCGACATCGATGTATTCGATATCGAGATCAATGAAAAAGATCCCGAAAAATTTGTTCAGATCGTAAAGGCACTGGAGCCCACCTTCGGCGGTATCAACCTCGAAGACATCAAAGCACCGGAATGTTTTTACATTGAGCGCGAGCTAAAGAAGCAACTCAATATTCCCGTCATGCACGACGACCAGCACGGTACCGCCATCATCAGCGCGGCCGCCCTGCTGAATGCCCTCGAGATACAGAAGAAAAAAATTGAAAAGGTAAAATTCGTAGTCAACGGAGCGGGCGCTGCCGCCATGGCCTGTACATTGCTGTATGAAGCCCTCGGTGCAAAGCATGACAACTTTCTCATGTTCGACCGCAAAGGCGTACTCCATAAAGGCCGTACCGACCTCGAGGATTTCAAACTGAAATTTGCCAATGCCAAATCCGAAATGACCCTCGCACAGGCTATGAAAGATGCGGATGTATTCATTGGTCTCAGCGCCGGCAACTGCGTTACTCCCGATATGGTGAAAAGCATGGCCAAAAACCCCATCGTATTCGCCATGGCCAATCCCGACCCGGAGATAAGTTGGGAAGATGCCACCAATGCCCGCAAAGATGTGATCATGGCTACCGGCCGCAGCGATTATCCCAACCAGGTGAACAATGTACTGGGCTTCCCTTACATTTTCCGTGGTGCGCTCGACGTTCGCGCCAAACATATCAACGAAGAAATGAAACTGGCGGCAGTACGTGCACTGGCCGAACTGGCCAAATCGCCCGTACCCGATATCGTGAACATGGCTTACAATGAAAAGAACATTGTGTTTGGCGAAAATTATATCATTCCCAAACCACTCGATCCCCGTCTGCTCACCACCGTGGCCCCTGCCGTAGCACGCGCTGCCATGGAAAGCGGTGTGGCCAAACAACCCATTACCGACTGGGATGCCTACCTCACCAATCTAGACAAACGACTCGGCCACGATAACCAGGTAATGCGCATCATCGGCAATAAAGCCCGCCGCGATCCCAAACGGATCGTATTTGCCGAAGCCGATAATCTTAAAATACTTAAAGCCGCCCAGATCATCTTTGATGAAGGAATCGGTTACCCCATACTGTTAGGTGATGAAGCGAAGATCAAAAGCATCGCTACTGCCAATGGTATCGACCTCGAAGGCTTGCCCATCTTTGATCCCCGCAGCGATGCTACGGAAGACAGACGAAATAAATACGCAGAACTATTTTTTGCAAAGCGCGGACGCCGCGGTTTCAATGCATATGAATCAAAGAAAGTGATGCGCGACCGTAACTATTATGGCTGTATGATGGTGGAATGCGGCGATGCCGATGCGATGATCTCCGGGCTGGCTAAAAACTATCCGGATACCATACGCCCGGCCCTGCAAACCATCGGCACCGAAGAAGGGGTAAAAAAGATCGCCGGCATGTACCTCATGCTTACCAAGAAGGGGCCGCTGTTCCTGGCCGATACCACTGTCAATTTCAATCCTACGGCAGAAGAACTGGCCGAGATCACTTTACTCGTAGCCAAAGAAGTGCGCAACTTCAATATCATACCCCGTATTGCAATGCTGAGCTATTCCAATTTTGGCAGCAGCGACTCTCCGGAAGCCAGACTGGTGGCCGAAGCACGTAAAATTGTAAAGCAACGCATGCCCAACCTGCTGGTGGATGGTGAAATGCAGGCCAGCGTAGCCTTCAACAAAGAACTGATGAAAGAGAATTATCCGTTTTGCGAACTGGTGGATAAAGATGTGAACACCCTTATCTTCCCCAATCTCGCATCCGGTAATATCGCCTATAACCTCATGAAGGAACTGGAAACCGCCGATGCCATCGGACCCATCCTGCTCGGCTTGCATAAACCCGTACACGTATTACAGCTCGGCAGCTCTGTTCGCAGCATCATCAACATGGCCCTCGTGGCCGTAGTGGATGCACAAATGAAAAGCAAAGCAGCCACTGCAGAGATCGTAAAGAAATCGAAATGGTGGAAACGGTTTCGGAAAGTAAGCAAGGACCTTTAATAATTATTAATTATTGCTGAGCACGCAGCCATTTAATTACGAAAAAGCCAAAGTGGTTAAGCACTACTTGCCGCTTCGGCACGAAACTGTATCTTAGCAGGCGATATGACCATTTTCAGCGATATAGGCCGTTACCTGCTCATGATCAAAGGCATGTTTTCCAAACCGGAAAACGGCAAAATGTACTGGAAGGAATTTATTCACCAGTGTACGGAGATCGGATACGGCTCCCTCGGCATTGTGGCCATTATTTCTATTTTCATTGGGGCGGTTTCCACCATACAGACCGCTTATCAATTGGTGAGCCCGCTCATTCCCCCTTCCACCATTGCACAGATCGTACGCGATACGGTTATTCTGGAATTCGCTCCCACCCTGGTATGTATCGTACTCGCCGGTGTGGCCGGAAGCCGTATTGCCAGTGAGTTGGGCAATATGCGGGTGAGTGAACAAATCGATGCCCTGGAGATCATGGGCATCAATACCAAAGCTTACCTCATCATGCCCAAGATCGCCGCAGCCCTGCTGATGATTCCCATGCTGGTGGTAATTGCCATGGTGCTGGGTATTATGGGAGGCCGCATTGCCGCGGTAGCGGCCGGCATCATTCCCGGGATCGTATATGACAAAGGATTACTTGAATTTTTTGTACCCTTCAATGTGATCTTTGCCCTTATCAAATCATATGTATTCGCCTTCATCATTTCCAGTATACCTGCCTTTTACGGTTACTTTGTAAAGGGTGGTGCCCTGGAGATCGGAAGGGCCAGTACCAAGGCCGTAGTGGTAAGTTGTGTATTGATATTATTTGCAGACTATATTTTATCAGCCCTGCTCCTTCCCACCTGACAAACCCAATGCCTGCATGATAGAAGTAAAAAACATAAAGAAAAGTTTTGGCGATAAAGTGGTGATCGAAGATGTGAGCTGTGTAATGAAAGCCGGACAGTGTAACCTGATCATCGGGTCGAGTGGCAGTGGCAAGACCGTGTTGCAAAAATGCATGGTGGGCCTTTTTGAGCCCGACCAGGGGGAGATACTATATGGCGGACAAAACTTCACCGCCATGAAAGGCACCGAAAAAACAGAGATCCGTAAAGAGATCGGTATGCTCTTCCAGGGGTCAGCCCTCTTCGATAGTTTGAACGTACAGGAGAATGTGATGTTTCCGCTGAATATGTTTACTAAAGATTCCTTTAAGAAAAAACTGGAAAGGGTAAACGAAGTACTGGCCCGGGTGAGTCTCGCCGATGACGTGAACAAAAAATATCCATCAGAACTGAGTGGTGGGATGAAAAAAAGAGTGGCCCTCGCACGTGCCATTGTACTCAATCCCAAATACCTGTTTTGCGATGAACCCAACTCCGGCCTCGACCCCCAAACCTCACTCGTCATTGATCGCCTGATACAGGAGATCACCAAAGAATTCAATATGACCACCGTGGTGAATACCCACGACATGAACAGCGTGATGGAGATCGGCAACTATATCCTGTATATGTACAAAGGCAATAAAGAATGGGAAGGCAATAACCGCGAGATCATTTTCAGCAAAAACCAACGGCTGAACGATTTTATCTTCGCCTCCGAATTTTTGCAGGATGCCAAAGACATGCGTATGCTGGAAGAAACCGGCAAAATCCCCAATCACCGTAATATGGAAGAGATGCTGCGTAAAGATGCTCCATCAATGGGCACTTCTTCTGATACGCCCCCCACGAATTAACAAACGATTTTCTTCGTAAAAATAAACGCGGAACAATTCATGCGGCTCTAATGGTTTATCACCAAAGATCAGTCATATGAAAAAAATCTACATTGCCATTTTATCCCTCTCCCTTTTATCTGCCTGCACACCTGTAAGATTCTCGTATGTGGGAAGCAGTTCCACCCCTACACAAAAAGTGGATGTATTCGTGGAAGAAAATGCCATCAAACGCAATTATGTGGTGGTGGGTAAAGGATATGCCCAACCTAATTGGCGGGGAGAATACGACCAGGAGAAAATATTGGCCAAAGCCATCGAAAAGGCCCGAAAAAACGGGGCGGATGCCGTTTTTTTCAGGGAAACCTGGATGCCCGCTTCCGGCACTACCATCCACACCAATAGCCGGGCCGACTCTTCGGGGAAAAGCCTGATTACCCAATCCAATTCCACGATCGGCCCTGTTTCAGGATATTTTCATAAAGAGATCCTTTTCCTCCGATACAATTGATGCGATACGCCGAATTCCTTACTTTTGCCTGACTTTTTAAAAGACAGGCATATGAGCATTCTTGTAAATAAAGATTCGAAGATATTGGTACAGGGTTTTACCGGTACAGAAGGTACTTTCCATGCTACACAAATGATCGAATACGGCACCAATGTGGTGGGCGGCGTTACCCCCGGTAAGGGCGGTACCCAACACCTCGAAAGGCCCGTTTTCAATACCGTGGCGGATTGCGTAAAAAGCACCGGCGCAGATGTAAGTATCATTTTTGTACCCCCTGCTTTTGCAGCCGATGCGGTAATGGAAGCCGCCGATGCCGGTATCCGCCTCGTAGTGTGTATCACCGAAGGTATTCCTGTACAGGATATGGTAAAAGTAAAAAACTACCTGCAGGGTAAACCGACCCGCCTGGTGGGGCCCAACTGCCCCGGTGTGATCACTTCCGGAGAATGTAAAGTGGGTATTATGCCCGGCTTTATTTTTAAACCCGGCCGTATCGGTATCGTATCCAAATCCGGTACGCTTACCTATGAGGCGGCAGACCAGGTGGCCAAAGCAGGTCTGGGTATCTCCACTGCCGTGGGTATTGGTGGCGACCCCATCATTGGTACCACTACCAAAGAAGCCGTAGAATTATTTATGAACGATGAAAATACCGATGCCATCGTAATGATCGGTGAGATCGGGGGTGGTATGGAAGCAGAAGCAGCCCGCTGGATCAAAGAAAATGGAAATAAAAAACCGGTGGTAGGTTTCATCGCCGGACAAACAGCGCCACCCGGCCGTCGTATGGGTCATGCGGGTGCCATTGTAGGCGGAGCCGATGATACCGCAGCAGCCAAAATGAAGATCATGACCGAGTGCGGCATCCACGTGGTGAACAGCCCCGCTGATATCGGAAAGAAAATGGCTGAAGTGATCGGAAAATAAAAAGAGAACTATCTATAAAACGAAACCTCCCTGTAAAAACAGGGAGGTTCTTTTTTTTAACCCCAAGTGTATGTAGTAAAATTATTATCTGCATTCGCGTATATAACGGGCCAGGTCTTCTTTGCTGCTGCTGAACGTGAGCAGGTCATTGAGCTGGAAATAATTGTGCTTATCGAGCACTTTATTGTAAGCAGCTTTGGCCACTTCCACCCGGTTGCTTTCAAATGTAAAGAGCTGCATCAGTTCTTTTACCTGCTGGGTGGTGAAGTTGGTTTTCTCAGCCACATTTCTTACCGACACCAGCCTGTTGTTTTCAAACCATTCTTTGCGAAGTGACTCTTTGAGGGTTTCAAACTCTCTTCCGCTCATGGTGCTAAGTGTACCACGGTTTTCTTTCCAGCCACCATTCTCGTTATCATAATATTCATCTTCGTCATTGTACCATTCGTCGTTCACATCTATTCTGCGCTCATCGGTCATTACTTTACCAAAACGGTTTACAGTAATATCCACATGAAAACCTTTTCTCAGTAATACAGAACTATTATAGATGATTTCCCGGCGACGGTCGTTGCCGAAACCGTTACCCTGCCTGTTGCGGTCGCGGAAGCTTTTCTTCTCAATAAATATAACTACGTTATGATAACCGGCCTGCAGGTAACCCAGGGTAATGGCGTTATTTTGCATAGTAAAACTGCGGCCGTCGATCTCCACTTTCAGTTCTTTGGAAGTGCCGGGAGAAGAAATACTCAAACGGCTGCCTTCAAAGGCAAGTAAAGAAAGGGAGAATAAAGAACTAACTAAAAGTGTAAAGATTTTTTTCATAACAAAAATTTTAAAGGGTTTAAAAAATGCTTTCGTTACCCTTATTTCCAAAGCCATGCCAGTGTGCCAAAAAATCGTTCAATAAAATGTTAAAGCAAATTTTTACATCGCCGTCCGGTTTGCGGGGTTTTGCGGAAACTCTTTCCTGGCAAGGGTTTCAGCCGGTGTAATTTTTACACATTAAAGCCCGGAAAAAAAGCGTAAATTATATGGGCCAGCAGGAAACTGTACATCTTAACAAAGCCTTTATTATGAAAAAAAGGTATTACAGGCATCCTTTCATCACACAGAAAAGAAGTTTGATTACCTTGTAAAAAAATTCGCAATGATTATGCAGGTTTGTAAAAAAATATTTCTCACTCTCAGTTTAATCAGTTTGTTTTTTATGAGCGCGAGCAGCCAGAACCCGGTCAAAAACTATGAATCCGCCTGGAAAAAAGTGGATGCCTTTACGGAAAAGCAATTGCCTAAATCCGCATTGGCAGAAGTGAAAAAGATCTATTCGTTGGCCAAAAAAGAAAAGCAGGATGCACAGGTGATCAAGTCACTTCTGTATATGTTTCGCCTGCAGGCAGAGAACCGGGAAGACAATGAAATACTTTCCATTAAAGAACTGGAAAAGGAAATACAAATTTCGGCGGAGCCGGTAAAAGGAATTTTAAAAAGCCTGCTCGCACAATTGTATGAAAATTACTTCGAGCAGCACCGCTGGCAGCTCTACGACCGTACTAAGACCCGTGAATTCAAAAAAACCGATATCGCCACCTGGGACGCGGAAGATTTCCATGCCACCATCAGCGGCTTATACCTGCAATCCCTCGAAGCGAAGATGACGCTCCAGCAAACCAAACTGGAACCCTTTAATGCCCTGATCATTAAAGGAAACATGCGGCACCTCCGTCCTACCCTTTTTGATTTGCTTGCCCACCGTGCCCTTGCCTATTTTCAAAATGATGAGCGGGATATAACCAAACCCGCCTTTGCCTTTGAGATCAGTCAGGCTCAGGCATTTGATCCGGCGGCCTCCTTTATAAAACAAAAATTCGTAACCCGCGATACGCTTTCTGCACAGCATAAAGCCTTATTACTTTATCAGGAACTTATTGCTTTTCACCTGAGCGATGCTAAACCCGATGCCCTGCTGGATGCAGATATTGCCCGTATTGAATTTATCAAGGCCAATTCCACGCATCCGCTCAAAGAAGATCTTTATTTTAACGCACTAACGCAGCTCACAAAACAATATGGCGACCTGCCCGCGGCCGCACAGGCCTGGTACCTCCTGGCCGCCTGGCACGAAGCAAAAGCCGCTACCTATAAACCCCTCGCCGATACAGCCTACCGCTACAGCCGAATCAAAGCAAAAGAAATCTGTGAGCGGATCATTGCCCAAAAAGATTCATCCGAAGGAAAGATCAATGCATACAACCTGCTTCAATCTCTGAAGGCCAAGACCCTTCAATTTTCTATGGAGAAAGTAAACCAGCCGGGTATACCCTTCAGGAGTTTTGTACAATATAAAAATTTCAATACCCTCTACCTGCGCATCATTAAAGCTGATGAGAAACTGAAAAAGGTACTGGAGAATATGTACGAAGAAACTTCCTGGAAACAACTGGTAAGCGCCCCTTCGGAAAAAGCCTGGGAACAAGCCCTTCCTTTTACCAATGATATGCAGCAGCACAGTACGGAAATAAAAATACCTGGAATAGTTTCCGGTGAATATATCTTGCTCGCTTCTGCCGATAAAAGTTTTGATTCGAAGAAAGCGATACTCGGCGCGAGAATGTTCTATGTATCGGATATCAGCTATGTAAACAATGGCCGCGATTATTTTGTACTCAATCGCGATAACGGCAGCCCGCTGGCGAAAGCATCGGTACAGGTATGGGAACAAAAATATGATTACAATACGAGCCGCTATACCAAAGAAAAAGGGAAGCTATATACCACCGATGCCAATGGCTTTTTCAGCCTGGATAAATCAAAGCGCGATAATGTCAACAATGGCAACTATACCTACCTGCTGGAAATAACCCATAATAACGACCGGTTATTCCTGAACGATCCGGTGTATGATTATTATTATCAGAACCAGGAAGGCGTGGCACCTAAAACCACCAATACCGTTTTCCTCTTTACTGACCGGAGCATTTATCGTCCGGGACAAACCGTCTATTTCAAAGGCATCGTGCTGTCGCATAATGCCGCTACCAAAGAAGGCGGAGTAAAAACTAACTACAGAACCACCGTGATCCTGCGTGATGCGAACTACAAGGATGTGGACAGTATCGAAGTAAAGACCAACGATTACGGTTCTTTCAGCGGAAAGTTTCAATTGCCACAGGCTGGTTTGAATGGACAATTTTCCCTCTATACCCGCGAGGACAATGGTAATGCCCCGATAAAAGTGGAAGAATACAAGCGTCCGAAATTCTATGTGGATTACGAACCCATCAAAGGCACGTATAAAGTAAATGACATTATTAAAGTAACCGGATTTGCCAAAGCCTATGCCGGAAATAATATTGATGGAGCTTTGGTGAAATACCGGGTGGTCCGTCAGCCCCGCTTTATCTATTCCTGGATGTTTTGGCGTTGGTGGCAGCCGCCCGTAGAGGAAATGGAGATCGCGCATGGTGAATTGAAAACAGATAAGGACGGAAAATTCGTCGTGGAGTTTACCGCTATACCCGATCAGAAAATAGATAAGCAATTCGAACCGGTATTCGATTACACGGTATATGCCGACATTACCGATATCAATGGTGAAACCCGCAGTGGTGAAAAAATGGTATCTGTAAGTTATAAATCACTGATGTTGATCTCGAATATTCCGGCCAACCTGCCGGCAGACAGTCTCAAAAAATTATATATCCGCACCGAGAATATGAACGGGGAGTACGAACCCGCAAAAGTGAAAGTGACCATTACCCGTCTCAACGAAGAAAAAAGACTGATCCGTGAACGACTTTGGGACAGGCCGGACCAATTCACCATGAGCAAGGAAGAATATATCAAAACCTTCCCGCATGATGAATATGACAATGAAACGGACCAGCGTGCCTGGGCTAAGCAACAGGAAGTATTCAGCAAATCGGATTCAGCACTTGCTACCGGTGAATGGAAACTCAATGGCACTGCCTACGCTCCGGGATACTATATCATTGAAATGGAAACACAGGACCGCACCGGTGCATTGGTAAAAGATGTGAAGTACATCGAACTCACCAATGAAAAAGCAACCCAGCTCACCCGGCCACAATACCTGTGGACAGGCCCTTCGAAGACATTGGCTGAGCCCGGTGAAAATGCAACGGTAAACTGGGGCACTGGCGCGAACGACCTCTTTGTAGTACAACAAGTGGACAGAGGCACTCCCTCCTGGATGGGCAATGCCAATTCGTATACCTACCTCACCCTGAATAATGCGAAGAAAAGTTTCAGCTTCCCCGTTACCGAAGCAGACCGCGGTGGTTATTCCGTAAGTTGGATCTATGTAAAGCATAACCGCTTTTATAATGTAAGCCAGTATATCAATATTCCCTGGACGAATAAAGAACTGAACATAGAATATGCCACTTTCCGGGATAAGACATTGCCCGGCAGTGAAGAAAAATGGAAACTGAAGATCAGTGGCTATAAAAATGAAAAAGTGGCCGCAGAAATGTTAGGTGCTATGTATGATGCATCGCTTGATCAGTTTGTGCCGCACAGTTGGGACCAGCCTTCCATCTGGCCGTATAATTACAATCGCAGCTTCTGGAATGCCACACAAAACTTTGCACGTATTGAATCGGAACAACGCGCTATCGATGAAGAGCCCGGTAAAACACTGGACAAACGCTACGACCAGTTATTCGATGATGTGGAAAGTACTGGCATGGTAATGTATAGTTATAATATGGCCAGCCCTAAAATGATGACCAGGGCTACCATAGAGCAGGCAGATATGGCCGGTGCGAAACCTCCTGCACCCGAAGGAACGTTTTCGGCTAACAAAAGCTCAAATTACACAATGCCGACCGGTGGCAAACGCGAAGAAGCAGAAAAAAATAAAGATGAATTAGAGAAACAAGCAGGAAAAAATCCGGCTCCTTCCGGTGATGTGAAAGTGCGCAAAAACTTTAATGAGACCGCCTTCTTCTTCCCCGATCTGAAAACAGATGCGGATGGTAATATTGAATTCTCGTTTACCATTCCAGAGGCGCTGACCAAATGGAAGTTCATGGCCCTGGCCCATACCAAAGAAGCCGCCTTTGGCAGCAGTACCAAAGAGATCATTACCCAAAAAGAACTGATGGTGCAACCCAATGCACCCCGCTTTTTACGCGAAGGCGATAAAATGGAATTCAGTTCCAAAGTGGTGAACCTTACCGGTAAAGAGATCACTGGTATTGCAGAACTGCAACTTTTTGATCCCGCCACGAATGAACCGGTGGATGGTCGTTTCAAAAGCATGTCGCCCAAACAATACTTTACCGTAGCAGCCGGTCAGAGTGAATTGGTACAATTTCCTATCGAAGTACCGTACCAGTTCAACAAAGCCCTGCAATGGCGCATAGTAGCAAAAGCGGATAATTATTCAGACGGTGAAGAAAATGCGATGCCGGTATTGACGAATCGTATGCTGGTAACTGAAACCATGCCCCTGCCCATGCGTGGCAATGGTACTAAACTTTTCAGCTTTGATAAATTGCTCAACAGTGGCAGCAGTGAATCCCTGCAACATCATGCGCTCACGGTAGAGTATACCTCCAACCCCGCCTGGTATGCGGTACAGGCCCTGCCTTATCTCATGGAGTATCCCTATGAATGTGCGGAGCAAACCTGGAACCGTTACTATGCCAATTCACTGGCAAGCTATATTGCGGGATCTAATCCCCGTATCAAACAGGTATTTGACCAGTGGAAAATAAAGGATACGGCAGCTTTATTGAGCAACCTGCAAAAGAATCAGGAACTGAAAGCTGTGCTGCTGGAAGAAACACCCTGGGTATTGCAGGCAAAAACAGAAAGCGAACAAAAAAGAAATATTGCCCTGCTGTTTGATATGGTGCGTATGAGTGATCAGCTCAGCATCAGTTATGAAAAGCTGCGGCAGATGCAGAGCAGCAATGGCGGATTTGTATGGTTTACCGGCGGACCCGACGACCGATATATCACCCAGTATATAGTTACGGGTATTGGTCATCTTCGTAAATTAAAAGCGGTAGCCAATGGTCAGGACATTAAACTGATGACGATCCTGAATACAGCAATCCCTTATCTCGACCGTAAACTCAAAGAGGATTATGACAATCTGATAAAGTATAAGACCAATCTGAAACAAAATAATATCGGGTACATACAGGTACAGTATCTCTATATGCGCAGCTTCTTCTCCGGCACCAAACTGGATCCTGCTGTGCAGACCGCGTATAATTATTATTACAAACAGGCTCAGCAATACTGGCCCGGTCAGTCCAAATACATGCAGGGAATGATCGCACTGGCAATGCACCGCACAGGCGATACCAAAACACCTGCAGAAATTTTGAAATCGCTGAAAGAAACGTCGATCACCAATGAAGAAATGGGTATGTACTGGAAAGACCAGAGCAATGGATGGTTTTGGTACCAGGCACCCATCGAAACGCAGGCCCTGCTGATCGAAACATTCCAGGAAGCCGGAAAGGATAATACCACCGTGGATGATCTTCGTACCTGGTTGCTGAAAAATAAACAGACGAACAATTGGAAGACCACCCGTGCTACCGCAGAAGCCTGTTACGCACTTTTGCTCCAGGGTAGCAACTGGATCAGCAATGAACCGGTAGTGGAAATAAAACTGGGTACCAATACCACGATCAAATCTACGGATGCAGGCCAGGAAGCCGGCACCGGTTATTTCAAAAAAACCATTGAAGGAACGAAAGTGATGCCTTCAATGGGTACGATCAATGTGACGGTGTCCACTCCCGGCAACAATACTATGAATGCAGCAAGCTGGGGCGGTGTCTACTGGCAATATTTTGAAGACCTGGATAAGATAACATCCGCGTCCACACCGCTGAAGCTGAGCAAAAAATTATTCATAGAAAAAAATAGTGACCGTGGCCCGGTACTCACACCCGTGAATGATGGGGATGTGATAAAAGTGGGTGATAAAATAAAAGTAAGGGTGGAGCTGCGGGTGGACAGGGATATGGAATATGTGCATATGAAAGACATGCGCGCATCTGCACTGGAGCCGGTGAATGTACTCAGCAGTTATAAATGGCAGGGAGGATTGGGCTACTATGAAAGCACCAAAGATGCCAGCACCAATTTCTTCTTCAGCTATTTGCGCAAAGGCACATATGTATTCGAATACCCGCTTTTTGCCACACATGCCGGTAATTTCAGCAATGGCGTTACCACGATTCAGTGTATGTATGCGCCGGAGTTTACGTCGCATAGCGAAGGGGTACGGATCAATGTGGAATAAAAAAATGCGACTTTCACCATAGCAAAAATGCCATCCAAATCGGGTGGCATTTTTCATTTCCACAGGAAAATTTTCTTACCTTACTATAAAATATAGCCTGATGTTCCGATCCGCACCAAAACAATGTCTGTTTTTATTGGTATCGATTGTTTTCTTCACACTCCCCTTAACCGCTCAGGACAATTACGAAAGCCAATGGAATAAGGTAGAAAAGCTGGCCAGTCGAAATAAACCCGGTGCGGCCTTTGAAGAAGCACGTAGTATATACGAAGCCGCCCATCAGTCGGGGAATGATTTGCAGGCAGCTAAGGCCCTGTTGTATATGAGCGGCCTGTATTCAGACAACACCAATAAAAACCGGATATTCTCCATACAGCAATTGGAAAAAGAACTGGTAAGGGCTAAAAGAATTACCAAACCTGTTTTGCAAAGTATGCTGGCTGAATCCTACTGGATCTACTGGAAAGCCGTACGCTATCAGTATTATAGCCGACCCGATACGGTGCCTTACAGGGAATATGATCTCGATACATGGAATAGTGCAGATTATCACCGGAAGATCAGCTCTTTGTATTGGGCATCTGTAAGCGAAGAAAAATTATTGCAACAAACTTCACCGGATGCGATTCTCCCCATACTGGCAAGCGGCAATGCCCGCATATTAAGACCCTCACTATACGACCTGCTGGCCTTTCGTGCATTCGATTACTTTGAAGATGATGAACGGGATATCCGCGACCCCGCTTATGCATTGGATATGGACCTGGCTACCGCTTTTGCCCCGGCTGATGAATTTATTGAACGGTTATCGAAACAACCCGATACCAACCAAACACAACATCCCGCCCTGCTGCTGTTACGAAAACTGATCAGCTTTCATTTACACGATAGCGAACCTGCCGCACTCATTGATGCCGATATACACCGGATCGAATTTGTAAACCGGCGATCCACGCATCCGGATAAACAGGAATTATATATCGAAGCGTTGAATAGAATACGGCGCGACTACGGAGATCATCCGGCTGCAGCACAGGCGTCCTATCTGCGCGCAGAAAAGTATAATGAACAAGGCAACAAATGGAGGCCTTTCGGAGCTGATACCTGGCGATATGAAAAAATAAAAGCCAATCAGATCATTGACAGTATCCTGTTGCAGGAACGCATGTCGGAAGGTAAAAACAATGCGGCCAACCTGCTTATACAAATGCAATTGCCGGAGCTGAACTTTGTAATGGAACAGGTAAATATTCCGGGTCAGCCATTTCGCGTGCGGGTAAAATATAAGAACACGCCATTGATTCACCTGCGTATCGTACCCTTCAGCGACCGTTATCTTTCCAGGGATCAACCTACAGAACTCACCGCTTCCGTGTGTACCGCCAAACCGGTGAAGGAATGGCAACAATCGATGCCATCTTCCGAAGATATGCTGCCACACAGCGCCGAGATCAAAGTGGATGGAATAGGAACAGGCAAATATGTATTGCTCATCGCCGATCAGGCAGATATGGCTTCGCCGAAAACAACGGTAGTGGCACAGGTCTTCTATGTGACATCGATAAGCATCATCCGTCAGGACAATGATTGTTTTCTTGTGCAAAGAGAAACGGGGCAGCCATTGGCCGGTGCTGACGTGCAGGTATGGGAGAAATACAATGCAAGTAATACCGTGATTCGCGAAAAAGGTAATGCTTACCGGAGCGACAGTACTGGTTTTTTCCGGGTGCAGTACCGATCAGAAAGGGCTGCTAATACATACAATGTCCCGCTGGTATTCGATGTACGTTATAAAGATGAACAATTCATGCTGGATGATTACGAATCACCTTCGTATAGCCGGAGGTATCGTCCAAACTATCCGCAAAAGCCGCTTTCAGACACAGGACTGTTTTTGTTCACCGACCGTTCCATTTATCGCCCCGGGCAAACCGTATATTTCAAAGGGATCGCACTCGCAAAAGATTCAACCGGCAGAAAAGGGGCCGTGGTGGTAAACAAATCATACCAGATAAGCCTGATCAATGCCAACAGGGAAACGATACATTCACTGGTACTTGAAACGAATGAATTCGGTTCCATCAGTGGAAGTTTTCGGTTGCCGGTATCGGGACTGAACGGTGTGTTTCATTTGGAATATGAAAAATGGAAAGAGGGTGCTGAATTCAGGGTGGAAGAATACAAAAGACCCACTTTCATTACCCAACTGGATCCCGTTAAGGGAAAATACCTGCTCCATGATTCCATTACGATAACAGGGTTTGCCAAAGCTTATGCAGGCAATGCCATCGATGGTGCCCGGGTAAGTTACCGGGTGTTTCGTCGTGCGCGATTCCTGTACGATTGGTATTGGAGAAATCATGACTTCCCCTATTCGCGGGAAGAAGAAATGACCAATGGTGAAATATTTACAGATGAAAATGGGAAATTTCATTTCAGTTTCAAAGCCATACCCGATACCAGCATTGTACAGGCGGCTGATCCGGTTTTTGATTATTCCATTCAGGCGGATGTAACGGATATCAATGGCGAAACCCGTTCTGCTGAAAGTGTGGTATCAGTCAGTTATCAGCCATTCATTATCAAAACAGATCTGCCGGATGCGGTAGCGTTGGACAAGATACCTGCTGTAAAAATGCAGACACAAAACCTGAATGGTGAATTCGTATCAACTCCGCTTACGATCAGCTTTACCAGGATACAGGATGAAAAACGGCTTATTCGTAACCGGTACTGGGAGCGCACGGATCAGTTTACCCTAACCAAAAACGAATACCTCCGTTTCTTTCCGCATGATGAATACAACAATGAATCCGTACCTACCAACCGGCCTCTGGGCGAAACAGAAACCGTGATACAAACCAACACGGTTGCAGATGGCAACTGGGTTACTCCAGACCAACTCAGCAAATTGAATCCCGGATATTATCTTGTTACCATCAGCGCGCCTGGCTCGGAAGGGAGTACCGTGTCGGAAAAAAGATATGTTGAACTTTATACCACCGCCAATGCCACCGCCAATTACCCGGTTTATTGGCGCAATACCGAAGGTGGAAGTATAAAAGTGGGCGATTCGTTGCGTATTGTGATTGGATCTTCAGCCGACAGTTGTTATATCATACAACAGACCAGTCGCGGTACTACGCAATTACCACCGTTGTCCACGCGCTATCAATTCCATCAACTCAATGATGAAAAGAAAACGATTTCATTCACTCCCACATATAATGACCAGGGTGGATTTGGCCTCAGCTGGACCTTTGTAAAACATAACCGGATGTATACTGCATCCACTATCGTACAGGTACCCTGGTCGGGAAAGGAACTGCAACTGGAATACGCGTCGTTTCGTGATAAGACTACTCCGGGAAGTGAAGAACAATGGAAGATCATCATACGCGGAGATCAGCAGGAAAAAGTAGCAGCGGAAATACTGGCTGGCATGTATGATGCATCATTGGATCAGTTGTACCCGCATTATTGGAGCAAACCATTTCTCTGGCCCGGATATATGCATTCCCGCAATTGGAGCGCATCAGGGTTCAAACAGGTTTTTTCCGATGCGGTGCAGATACCCAAACAGACCTATGGGCGGTTTCTGAAAGTATATGATGAATTATTATCGGACTATGTTTTTTCACCGGATTATTTTAAAAAGGAACGTACAGAACCCCTTTGGTGGATCAATCCGTTGAATTATATCTATAGTGAAGAAAGAAATCCGAGACTGATGCGTTTACCCAAACCAATACTTCCTGATGCAGATGGTGATGGCATACCCGATCAGCAGGATATGGAAGAAACGCCGCAAGGCTGTCCCGTTGACAGCCGTGGCATAAGCCTTGATTCCGATGGAGATGGCATACCCGATTGCAAAGACACCGATAATGATAAAAAAGAAGAGCCGGTGAAAGTGCGCAAGAACTTCAATGAGACCGCTTTCTTTTTTCCGCACCTGCAAACAGACAGCACCGGTGCAATCAGCTTTTCATTCACTATGCCTGAGTCGCTCACTCAATGGAAGTTTCAGGCAATCGCCCACACCAAAGACCTTGATTTCGGATACAGCCAGCGCACCATTATCACGCAAAAAACATTCATGGTGCAACCCAATGCTCCACGCTTTATCCGCGAAAAAGATAAACTGGTATTCAGTGCCAAACTGGTAAACTTATCCGGCAGTAGTCTTAAAGGAACTGCGCGGCTTGAACTGATCGATGAAGCAACCAATCAGGTACTGGATAGTTCCTTTCACTTGCTTACGCCCACGCAAGCCATTCAACTGGCCCCGGGCAAAAGCATGGCTGTAATATTTTTGCTGGAAGCCCCAGCGTCATACAACAAAGCCCTTACATGGAGAATTACTGCCCGGACTACCAGTGAGTCGGGAGAAAAATTCAGCGACGGGGAACAAAACAACATACCCGTACTTCCCCATCGTATGCTCGTATCATCATCTTTACCCTTATACAATGATAAACCGGGTACCCGTCAGTTTCAATTCAATAATTTACTCGAAAGTAAAAAGAGCAGTACGTTACGTCATTTTGCACTGACCACGGAGTATTCCACCAACCCCGCCTGGTATGCAATTCAGTCATTGCCTTATCTCATGGAATTTCCCTATGAATGTGCCGAACAAACATGGAATCGTTATTATGCCAATGCGCTTGCATCTGTACTCATTCAATCTGCTCCGGAGATGGGTAGTGTCTTTGCGCAATGGGCCAAAGACGATAGCCTTTCGTTGCAATCGGGTCTTGATAAAAACCCGGAACTGAAATCGGTGTTGCAGGAAGAAACGCCCTGGTTGAATGATGCCCGCAATGAACGGGAACAAAAACGAAGACTCCTCGGCCTTTTTCAAAAAGAACGCACAGCGGAAGAGATGGAAAAAACCTGGTTTAAACTGCAGCAATTGCAAACGGAATCCGGAGGTTTTTCCTGGTTCAAAGGAGGGCCGGAAAATCTGTATATCACTCAATACATTGTAGCGGGTATCGGGCACCTGAAAAAACTGGTAATAACCATGGATCCCGATGCATGGTCTGGTAAGCTGGCCCGTAAAATGGAAAAGGTGATGAAGAAAGGCATTGCATTTATGGATAATAAACTGACAGAGGATTATGCCCAATTGAAAAAAAACAAACAGGAATCCATAGCGTTCAGGCCATCGAATTATGATATACAACGATTATATGCCCGCAGCTTTTTTACCGACAGCAAACCCGCTGAATCATTAAAAAAAGCCATGGCATTATATGCAGAACAAGCCACGCTGAACTGGACCACCTACAATGTGTATATACAGGGCATGATCACATTGATCAATTACCGGATGGGCGAAAAAGAAACAGCAGCTAAGTTGTTGCAATCATTGCGGGACCGGTCAACAAAAGAAGAAGAACAGGGTATGTTTTGGGTTGACTCCGCAATGCAAGGCCGTTATTACTGGTACCAGGCACCCGTTGAAACACAATCACTGCTGATCGAAGCTTTTCTTGAAGCCGGGCAGGATACTGCCGCTGTCAATGCCATGCGTACCTGGCTTATTCGCCACAAACAAACCAATAGCTGGAGTAATACCAAAGCCACAGCAGAAGCCTGCTATGCGCTGTTGCTTCCGGATAAGACAGGATGGAATAGCACACCTGCTGCTACGATCTCATTAGGTTCTGTTACCTATCGTTCGGATAACGAACAGGCCGAAGCCGGTAGTGGTTATTTTAAAAAGCGGATCGAAGGAACCGAGGTTACACCGGAAATGGGCAGGATCACAGTAACGGTCTCTTCGAATGATAACCGCACTTATCAACCCGGATGGGGAGCTGTACACTGGCAATATTTTGAAGATATGGACAAGATCAGTAATGATGGTTCCGCATCTGTGCAACTGAAGAAAAAACTATTTATAGAAAAAGCAGGGGCGCAGGGACCAGTGCTGGTACCGGTTACGGCGGGTACCCTCATTCGTACCGGCGATAAAATAAAAGTACAATTGGAACTGCAAGCCAGCCAGGATATGGAATTTGTGCATCTGCGCGATCAGCGGGCTGCTGCATTCGAGCCGGTGAAGGTACTGAGTGGCTATAACTGGCGAGGTAATCTTGGTTGGTATGAAAGCACCCGCGATGCCAGCACCGATTTCTTTATCGACAATGTACCACGGGGTAAATATGTGATCGAATACACCCTGTTTGCCACCCATGCCGGAACTTACAGCAATGGCATGGCTACGGTGCAATGTATGTACGCACCTGAATTTACAGCTCATAGTGAAAGTATACGGGTGAAGGTGGAATAGGCAGAGAATAAACCCGGCTTGAATTTATCCAGCGATGGCTTTCAGGCATCGCTTATTTTTGCAGCATGCAGGTGGATTATCTCATCATTGGTCAGGGCATTTCCGGTACATGGCTCAGCTATTATCTGCTGAAAGAAGGAAAGTCTGTATTGGTAATCGATGATGCGCAAACGAACACGCCATCCCGCATAGCGGCCGGCATCATCAATCCCGTTACCGGCAGGCGTCATGTAACTGTATGGATGGCTGAAACTATTTTACCTTTCGCGTTGGATGCCTATTCACAAATCGGACAACAATTGGGCATCCCTGCCATTTCCCAAAAAACGATCACTGATTTTTTTCCAAGCGCACAAATGCGGCTTAGTTTTTTGCAACGGGCGGAAGAAGATAATACCTATGTACGAATGCCGCAGGATGAATCGGTGTTTCAGGAACAATTTCATTACGAGCTCGGCTATGGACAAGTAATGCCTGCCTATACGGTCCATTTGGAAACATTATTACCCGCTTGGCGAAAACACCTTCTGTCCCAACAATCATTACTGGAAGAAAAGTTTAATCTATCTCAACTGCAAATAAAAAATGATGCGGTGCAATACAACCATATCCATGCATCCCGCATAATATTTTGTGATGGGGCCTCTTCTGCCCAAAGCGTTTATTTCAACAGATTGCCTTTTGCTCCGAACAAAGGAGAAGCGCTTACCCTGGAGATACCTGACCTGTCACCTAATTATATTTACAAAAAAGGGTTGATGCTGACACCGCTTGCCACTCCGGGTCAATGGTGGATTGGGTCCAACTATGCCTGGGAATTTGAAAATGATGAACCTACAGAAGCGTTCCGTTCTCAGGCTACCACATTGTTGAAGAACTGGCTCAAAGTACCCTATCGTATTCACCAGCATTTGTCAGGCATTCGCCCGGCCACTTTGGAAAGAAGGCCTTTTGTGGGTATGCATCCGCTATATCCGAGTGTGGGTATTTTAAATGGCATGGGTACCAAGGGCTGCTCACTGGCACCTTATTTTGCATACCAGCTTGCCTGCCTGCTGGAGCACGATGAACCGGTTTATCCGGAGGCATCTCTTTCGCGTTTTGAACGAATTTTATCCAGATAATAAAACCCGTTGCGTATGAATCAGCAAACCGATAATCAGTATATCATACCCGCCCGCTACCGGAAAATGGAAAATATGCATATCGTATTCTGGCTGCTGAAAGATATCAGTTGGTGTATGGTATGGAAAGAACTGGCTATTGCCATGGTAATACCCACTCTTACCATTGCCATCATCATAGCCTGGCGTACCCGGCATATTGCTGCAGAACTGACGCATAATCTCGCCATCGCCTTTTGGATCAGTGCTAACTCCCTGTGGATGATCAGCGAATTTTTACATTTCGATACGATGATTATGTGGAAAAATTTTACTGGTAAGCACCTGGCATTGATTCCCTTTACCATTGGTGCAATGATACTGCTTGCCTATTACGGAGTGATACGGCCCAAAGAGATCCGGGAAAATAAAAACGTCACGATGTAAGTACCAATGACTTCTTTTTCTTTTGTGCAATAAAATAACGGCGGATACAATAAATGAGGGCGAGGGTGATCATAGGTGGATTATTTGGATATTGTTTCAATTGTCTGAAACTAAATATACGAAAAATAATTGAATCACGCAAGACCGGCCAGTTCCGGATCGAGAATATGACCGGCATGCAGGGGATCCTGGTTCAATAACTCTGCAATGGAGAGGTAGAGATCAGGCATTTGCGATTTAAATGTGTCCGGCGCTTCAAAAAATGTCTCCACACATACCGCCCAGAATTCATCAAAATTAGTGGCCCCATAATCATCGAGCAGGTGGCTCATACCGCTGCGCATGGCCCTGAAAACCGGCCGGCCTTCTTCAGAAAACTCTTCTAACCTGCTCCTGAAGGCATGGTCATGATGATCACATTGCCCGAGAAATACATCGAAGGAAACTGCATGGGCCATTTCATGCAAACCCACATTGATAGCATCAGCATAATCGGCATAGCCATCCAAAAAATGATTCCAGGCGATATAAATTCCGGATGGGCTTACATGACCATAATAGGTTTCCTTATCCATGTGCAGCACGTACTCTTTTCGTATCACATGTATTACCGGGAAAAAATCAAGCAGATAGTTTTTTAGTCCGAATGTGATCTGCACGGCAGCCCCGCTGATGAGCAGTGGAATATAAGGTTCATACGAAAGCGAATGAAACCGGAACTCCTTCGTATGCAGGAAGGTGATGGTGCGATGAAGAAAACGTTCTTTCAGTTCGGGAGACAAGGACGCATAATAGGGATTAAAGCGGCAAAGCCAATCATCGTACTGGGAATGATAATGACCCAGGTCCTCCTGCACGATATGACGGATCTTTTTATTGGTATACCTGGCCATGAGCTTTGGCCATATCAATGCCATAAAGAACAACAGGAAAATAATTATTGCCACAACACCGAACATTTGCCACTCGGCCATAATAAACCGGGGCTGATCCAGCATACTTCGCCGTATTCCCTGTGTACCGGGATCACTTAACGGGTGGATCGCCTGGAGGACAGAATCTAAAAAACGGGAGGAGAAGACAGAATCCGGCTGCAACGGGATCGCTGAAGAATAGGGATGCAGCAGGGTGTCGGGTGGTGGCATACTTTATAAGCAATAAAAATACATAATTCGCGCGATGCGGCCATTTCCTCTTCTGAAAACCCGGTCATCCTGTCAAAAGTGATTTGCCCGGCGGGGCCTCAATTGTTATCTTTGCGGGCTGTTACAAAGCCTCAAATCCGGCCAGTGATGTATCCGGCACAAACCGTGTCTTTACCGGCCTTTTAAACGAAAAATAATTATGTACAGAACGCATACCTGTGGTGAATTAAGACTTTCCGATAAAGGCAATACGGTAACCCTGGCTGGCTGGGTACAAACGGTTCGTAAATTAGGTGCCGCCATTACATTTGTGGACATACGTGACCGTTATGGTATCACCCAATTACTGCTGGGGGAAGACCTTACGAGTCAATTAGAACAAAATCCGTTGGGTCGTGAATTTGTATTGCAGGCCACCGGTACCGTGACCGAGCGCAGCAGTAAGAATGCCAATATGCCCACCGGAGATATTGAACTGACCGTTACCTCTTTTAAAATTTTAAACAAGTCGGCCGTACCACCCTTTACCATTCAGGATGATACCGATGGTGGGGATGATCTTCGTATGAAGTACCGCTTCCTGGATCTTCGCCGCAATGCGGTAAAGAAAAACCTGGAGCTGCGTTATGCAGTAAATCGTGCTGCACGCAACTATCTTCATCAGCAGCAATTCATGGATATTGAAACGCCCTTCCTGATCAAATCCACACCGGAAGGTGCCAGGGACTTTGTGGTTCCTTCACGTATGAATCCCGGCCAGTTCTATGCATTGCCCCAATCACCGCAAACCTTTAAGCAATTGCTGATGGTAAGCGGATACGACCGGTATTACCAGATCGTAAAATGTTTTCGCGATGAAGACCTGCGTGCCGACCGCCAGCCGGAATTCACGCAGATAGACTGTGAAATGGCTTTTGTAGAACAGGAAGATATTCTGAATATGTTTGAAGGTATGATCAAGTCCATCTTCAAAGAAGTAAAGGGCATTGATTATAACGAAGCGGTACCCCGTATGACCTGGGAAGATGCCATGTGGAACTATGGCAATGATAAACCCGATATCCGCTTTGACATGAAATTGCTGAACCTGAAAAAACCTGCATCGGTGTATACCGAAAAAGCAGATCAGGCAGCATTGATCAATGGTGCAGATTTTAAAGTATTTGATGAAGCAGAAACGGTGATCGCCATTGCCGTACCCGGATGCAGCGAATACACCCGCAAACAAACCGATGAACTTACGGAGTGGGTAAAGCGTCCGCAGATCGGTATGAAAGGGCTTGTATTCATTAAAGTAAATACAGACGGAACCTATAAGAGCAGTGTAGATAAATTTTATGCTGAAGATCGCTTGAAGTCCATCGCCGATGCAGCAGGTGCTAAAGCCGGCGACCTGGTTTTGATATTGGCCGGTGCAGAAGAAAGAACCCGTAAAGCCATCAGCGACTTACGGATGGAAATGGCAGGCCGGCTTGGCTACCGGAAAGACAATGAATTCAAATTGCTGTGGGTACTCGATTTCCCCCTGTTTGAATACGATGAAGAAGGTAACCGCTGGGTGGCCCGTCATCATCCCTTTACATCACCCAAACCTACACAGATCGAAACCATGATCAATAACAACCCCGTTATTGAAAATGCGGCTGAATACCTGAAACATCCTTATGCCACTATCAAGGCCAATGCCTATGATATGGTGCTGAACGGAAATGAGATCGGCGGTGGTTCTATCCGTATCTACCAGCGTGAACTGCAGGAAAAAATGTTTGCGGCATTGGGTATGGATAAAGAAGAACAACTGCATAAATTCGGATTCCTGCTGGGTGCATTTGAATATGGTGCGCCACCGCATGGTGGTATTGCATTTGGGTTCGACCGCCTTTGTGCCATCTTAGGAGGCAGTGAAAGTATCCGCGACTTTATCGCTTTCCCGAAAAATAATGCGGGACGTGATGTAATGCTGGATGCGCCGGCAACGATTGATGAAAAACAATTCGATGAGCTGCAGATCAAACTGAACCTGAAAAGCTGATACTATGCGGGACGGAAGGTGGACATTCTTCAGCATTGTGAATAATATCCTGCTGGCATTTCATCTTCTTGTTTTTTTAATGATGCTATCTGCATCTAACGCCCTTTCGGGGCTGGATGTCCCATTTCTGGTTGAACTAACAGTGATCCTTCCACCGTTGGCAGGTTTCATCAATAACCTGTTTAACCATTCGATCATCCGTAAGAACTATCACCGGGGATTGCCATTGAGTGCTGCTAAGAAAAACTGGCAACTGTTCATCTCCTTTCTTTTTGGTGCCGGAGCCATCGCAATCATCTTTCATCTGGTTTCCTATATGAGTTATTCAACAGCAAGGGACCAGGTGAATAATATTCACGAAGTCATTGCCCTGCGGGTATTACTCGTATTATACACTGTACTCAGTATATACCTTATCCTGTTTCAGCTGCTGGCAGCCCGCAAAGCAGGAAGCAGTCAGGAAGAAAGTGATGTGGAAGAAACGGATTAAGAAAATGAAACGGAAGAAGTAAGTGAAAGTGGGGAAACCGAAGATGATGATACAGTTGAAAGTCCACGTTAAAATTATTGCTTCACCCGAACGGCGGGGGCCCATTCATCCCAGTCGTTGCCATATCCGGTGTAATGAATAAAATAACGTCCGTTTTTTTCCTGTAATATTTCGGCTGGGTACCATTGTCCCTGCCATTCTACCTGACAAGGCTTTCGGTCTCGGGTTGAGATGCGGTCGTACATGACCCATTCATTCCAGGAATCATCATAGCCGGTATACTGAATATAATGAACCCCGTTTTGCACTTTTTTTATCATGGCCGGATAATACTTACCCTTCCATTCCACCATTACTGAAGTGCCGGCCGGATATACCATATACTCTATCGGCTTGGTGTTGGAAACGGATGTGGTAATGGTTTCTTTATCGCTGTAATGGTATAATTCCAGCCTAAGCGTGTTACCCTGTATCGTTAACACCCGGGCCGGTTCAAATTTACCTTCACGTAAAGTGTATACATAACGGGTGCCGGAGTTGTTGTACGTATCCGAAACAGGTTGTAGTTGAATCGCTGTATTTTCCTTTATGTTGATGAAAGCAGCACCGGCCATTTGTTTTTCCCGGTATAGCATGGCATCAAATAATTCAGTTTTTACTTCGGCCAGTGATATGGATTTATTTTTATCACGGTCAGCACGGGCAAGTCCGCTGAAGCAATCGATCATCGTTTGGGTGAAAGTCCAGTTTCCGGTGGAAATATTGGAACTGGTGGCAGATGTAAAAGCCACTACTTTTCTGCCATTTCCACTGATCGTTTTTGCTTCGTCCAGCAATGCGCCGGAAAAACAACAATCTGCCAGCAGCCATACTTCATCTCCTTTAAAATATTGGTTGATGAGGGAGGAAACGATAGTGGCAGAAAAACCATTGCCATCTTTATAATCGTAATTGGCAAAGCATACCGGCCCGTTTCCTGCACGAATACCATGGCCTGCATAGTAGAATATGAATGTTGCACCAGCCCGGGTTTGCAACAACAATTCCTGCAAACGCGTTTTTATATTGGTCAATGTTGCCGCTTTATCCTTGAGAAAGATCATATTGGCAGCAGGAATACCTGTACTTTCCAGCAGCCGGAATAGTTCTTCGTCCTTTCGGTTGCGGTCGCTGAAAGCGGCCAGAGAAGGATCTTGCCATTTAAGTACACCAGCAACGAATACAAATGTTTTAGAAGGATCGCTGCGGAAAGAATTGTTACCGGCAAATAACGTGAGCGCATGCTGATTCAACAGAAACAGGAACAGGAATATGTATCGCATACCCATATGATTTAGGTACAAGTTCTGAAAAGTTTATTACAAAACGGAATAAACAGAGCCGGAGTATCCTTTCATTGAGTAAAATGCGTACAATTTTTATCCTTTTATAAGTGAACCCAAACGCAGTGCTGTCTTTGTGGCATTGGGTAGCATGGCTTGCTCCAATCCCATATTCATCGGAACGGCGGGCAGGTTCAATGCGCCCAACACTTCTACGGGTGCATCCAGCCATTGAAAACAATGTTTGGAAATACGTCCGGCCAATGCTTCTGCAAAGGAGTTGTTTTGCTGTTCTTCCGTAAGCACCAGGCATTTTCCATGACGTTTTACACTGGCGTAGATCAATGCTTCATCGAGCGGGAATAAAGTACGCAGATCCACGATCTCTACCTGACCGGGAAATTGTTGCGCCGCGGCTTTGGCCCAATATACACCCATACCATAGGTGATCACCACACAGGTTTCGCCGTTATTTATTTTTTGTTCATCTGCAAGCAATATCTGGTTTGCTTTCCCAAAGGGAAGAATATAATCGGCCGAAGGTTCTGGTGTTTTAGCATCTTCCGTTCCGGGCACTTTACTCCAGTAAAGCCCTTTATGTTCCAGCATCACTACCGGATTGGGATCGTAGTATGCGGCTTTCATCAATCCTTTCATATCCGCCGCATTGGAGGGATAGGCCACTTTCAGCCCTTTAATGGAAAGCACGGTTGACTCCACACTTCCGCTATGATAAGGCCCCCCTCCCCCGTATGCGCCGGTTGGTACACGCAATATCATGGATACCGGAAATTTGCCGGCACTGAGGTAGCAACTTTTTGATACTTCTGTTACCAGTTGATTGAATCCGGGATAAATATAATCAGCAAATTGTACTTCTACGATGGGTTTCAAACCGAGCGCACTCATTCCCACGGTAGAACCGACCACATACGCTTCCTGTATAGCTGTATTGAATACCCGGTTTTCGCCAAATTGCTCGCCTAATGTAGCCGCTTCGCGAAATACGCCGCCCAATCGTTTACCCACATCCTGCCCGTATAATACGGCTTCGGGATGTTGCTCCATGATCTCCCGAATGGCGAATAATGCAGCGTCTACCATTATCACTTTTGGGGCACCTGCCGGACTGCGTTCGCCTTTTTCTTCTGTAACGGGGGTGGGTGCAAAAACATGTTCTGTTACGGTAAGCGGATCCGGTTCTGGTGCCGCCACTGCTTTTGCAAAATCAGTTTCTATGAGGGCTTTGGCTTCCTGTTCGATATGGATGAGTTCATCTTCGGTTACACCCTTGTTCAATAAATGCTGCCGCAGTTTAGGATGCGGATCGTTCTGCTGATGGTTAGCGAGGTCATCTTCGGTTCGGTAAAATTCTTTACGTACGCCACTGGTATGATGACCGAGGAGCGGCACCTGCGCATGTACCAGCCAGGGTTTGCGTTCGTTTCGTACGGACTCCACCACATTCTTCATGGTGATGTATGATGCTTCAAAATCACTGCCATCCACCTGTACGCAATTCATTCCTTTAAAGCCGGCAGCAAATTCGAAAGCGTTCATAGCCCTTGCTTCATTGGAAGTAACGCTGATACCCCAGTTATTATCCTGAACCAGATAGATGATCGGAAGTTGTTTCAGTACGGCAAATTGAAAGGCCTCACTTACTTCGCCTTCGGTAATACTGGCATCTCCCAATGAACAAACCACTACTGCATCCTTTTGCACGGGAAGATGTTGTGATGCCTTGTATTGCAGTCCCTGTGCTATACCGGTAGTGGGTATCGCCTGCATACCGGTGGCGCTGCTCTGGTGTATGATAGTGGGTTTGCCGGATCCTTTATAATTCGGATGGGAATAATATTCTCTTCCTGCTGTAAAAATATCATTGCCTTTGGCAAGCAATTGCAGCATTTGTTCATACGGTGTAAATCCCATACCCATGATCAGGCTTTCATCGCGGTAATACGGGCTAACAAAATCATACTCGCGCAATTGAAAAGCGGTAGCCAACTGTATCGCTTCATGGCCCCGGGAAGTGGAATGCACGTATTTACAGATCGCACGGTTATCTTCGTAGATGGCGGCCATGTATTTGGCACGGCACATGAACCGATAGGCTTTTAAGAGTAGGTCGTTATCAATCATTGGCAGCAGGCATTGCTCCGCAAAATTAAGGGAAAGCAGAGGCCCGTTAAAAGAAAAGCCATCCGCTGGGCGAATGGCTTTTTTGGCAGTTAGTATTGGTTGTTATTTTACTTCGAGTGCAAAGAGGCTTTCGTCTTCGATGAAACCTTCGAGTTCATCACCCACCACTACTTCACCCACACCGGCCGGCGTACCGGTAAAGATCACGTCGCCGATATTTACCGAAAAAAAATTGGAGATATAGGATACGATCTCATCGAATCCGTGAAGCATCAGGGAAGAGTTACTTTGCTGTACCAGTTCTTTATTTTTATACATGCAGAAGTTGATATCCCGTTTGTTTTTAATTCCGGTTAGTGGCAGCCATTTTCCAATCACCGCTGAATTGTCCCAGGCTTTGGCTTTTTCCCAGGGCAATCCTTTTGCCTTTAATTCATTTTGGATGTCGCGTGCGGTAAAGTCGATACCGGTGGTAATCGCATCGTAGTATTTATTGGCAAATTTTTCCTGAATATATTTTCCGTTCTTGCTGATACGGATCACCAGTTCACATTCGTAATGGAGTTCGTTGGTAAATTCGGGATAATAGAAGGGGGTATGCGGCTGCAATAAAGCGCTTTTGGGCTTCATGAATATTACCGGTTCTTCGGGAACTTCGTTGCCCAACTCCTGGGCATGTGCCACATAATTGCGGCCTACACAAAAAATCTTCATAAAATGGCTGTATTTTTTTGTAAATACATCGGATACATCAAGGTTGTTCATCCAATATATTCCCGGTCTTCCGTATGTCCATTGGATATTAAGCGATTCCGGTTAAAACTGCTATGTGCAACCGGAACAAGTGGTGCTGCCCCGAAAAGGGCAGGCTGCTAAAGTAAGTAATCAATCTGATTTCTCATAGTGAAAACTGCTGATTATTTACCTGATTCATAGCGGCTGTAATACCCTGTGTGGCAAAGGTTTCAATGGCTTCCACGCATTTGTCGATCTTCAGTTTTACCATGGGCTCTTCGTCTTTTTTCCATTTGCCAAGAACAAAGTCGGCTTGAAAGCCTTTGGGATAGTCATTTCCTATACCAAAACGCAGTTTAGGATACTCGTGGGTACCGAGGGTCTCGAAAATGCTTTTGAGCCCATTGTGTCCGGCGTCGGACCCTCCCGGGCGTATCCGCAGCTTATTGAGCGGCAGGGCCAGATCGTCTACCACTACCAGCATTTGTCCGACGGGGATTTTTTCTTTGTCCATCCAGTATTTCACGGCTTTACCGCTCAGGTTCATATAGGTGGTGGGGCAAACGCACACTATTTGCCGGCCCTTCCATTTGATGTCTGCTACATAGGCGAGGCGGTCTACCCGGAAACTTCCTCCGTGTTTCAGCACAAAAGCATTGGCCACATCAAAGCCGATATTATGCCGGGTGTGCGCGTATTCATTCCCGGTATTGCCCAATCCGATCAGCAGGTATTTCATATTCACTGATTGTTGACTAATTTCTGTATGCAGGTTGTCGTTTCTGTATGCTAAAATACTGCGAAACGTATACCCGATGGCTTTCTTTATCCGCCGGAAAGGATAGTCTTTCCGGGGTGGATATTGGTTATAAAAAAACCGTCCCTAATGGGGACGGTCTTCCGGTTATTACACCGGTGGTTATTATTTCTTCGCAGCAGCAGGCTTTGCGGCAGCAGGCTTTGCAGCAGCGGCCGGTGCAGCAGCAGTGGCAGCAGCAGGGGTAGCAGCAGCCTCTTCTTGCTTGAGCTGACGGGTAAGTACTACAGATGCGATGGGAATACGGGGGGAATTGAGGATCTCGTAGTTGTCCAACTTTACATCTTCCACACGGATATTACCATTGAGTTCGAGGTTATCGATACTTACTTCGATCTGCTCTTTCAGGTATTTGGGAAGTGTTTTGATCTTCAGGGATTTCATTTTGGTGATGAGTTTACCACCATCTTTTACTCCTTTAGAAGCACCTACGAATTTCAGGGGAATATCAGCGATCACTTTTTTATCTTCCACCAGTTCCAGGAGGTCGATATGGATCAGTTGATCGTCAATTTTGTCAAACTGCAGATCCTTCAGGATCGTTCTGTACGTTTTACCTTCTAATACCACTTCAGCGATCTGGAAACTCGGGGTGTACACTAATTTTCTGAAAGCTGCAGCAGGAGCATAAAAGTTGATCTCCTGAGAGCCGCCATAAATTACACCAGGCACCATTTCCTGAGAGCGGAGTTGTCGGGTGGCGCCTTTGCCGAATCCGGTCCTCAGTTGTCCTTCGATTGTAATTGATTTCATTGTTTATGTTGTTTTGTTAGTTACTTATCTCGTCGCTGCGAATGAATAAAGAGGCTGGTGATACTCTTGTTTTCATATGCGTTGCGTATAGCGACGGCGAACAATTCTGCCACGCTGGCCACTTTTATTTTCGGGCTTTCCTTTTTCACCGGTATCGTATCACATACCACCAGTTCTTCCAGTACGCTGTTTTCGATATTCTCGTATGCCTTACCACTCAGAACCGGGTGTGTGATCAATGCCCGTACACTTCTTGCCCCTTTTTCTTTTAAAAGACCTGCACTTTTTGCCAGTGTTCCGCCGGTATCACAGATATCGTCGATGATCACGATGTCTTTACCTGTTACATCTCCGATTACCACCATGCTGGCGATCTCATTGGCCCGTTTCCGGTGCTTATCACAGATCACCATTTCGGCATTGAAATAGCTGGCGATTTCCCTGATTCGATTGGTAGCTCCTACGTCAGGGGCCGCAAAGGTAAGGTTTTCCAGCCGGAGATTCTCAATATATGGGATAAAAACTGCATGGCTGTCGAGGTGGTCTACCGGGATGTCAAAATAGCCCTGTATCTGGGGTGCGTGAAGGTCCATGGTGATCACCCGGTCTGCCCCTGCCGCCACTAACATATTGGCTACCAATTTACTACCAATAGCTACCCGAGGGCGATCCTTACGATCCTGACGGGCGTATCCGTAGTAGGGAATGACAGCGATAACTTTATAGGCGGAGGCCCTCCGGGCTGCATCGATCATCAGGAGCAGCTCCATCAGGTTTTCTGCGGGGGAAAAGGTACTTTGTATGAGAAAGACATAATCGCCCCTCACACTTTCCAGAAAGATCGGACTGATCTCTCCGTCGCTGAAACGCTGGATATTGATCTTACCCAAGCGGGTACCATAACGTTTGCATATCTGTTCAGCCAGTAGCTGAGAGCCGGTTCCGGCAAAAATTTTAGCAGTCTGCATGGCAAAAATATGTATCCAAAGGACTCCTTTGGAGGGGCGAAGATACACTTCACCATTGCAGCAGCAAAAAAACTAATCAACACTGTACAGGATTTTATACAGTAGTCTCCGATCAGAACAGCCTCCTTAGTTTAGCGCATGGCAACTACCGGGGCAGGTTGTTGCATTTCATTACCAGGCTTTATTTCGCCTGTTGGCGAACCCGTGTTACCACTGGCATTACAACTGTAAAAAAGAGAAGAGCACACAAAAATGGATAAACCCAGTGCGAGGATATACACCACCGCAAAAAAGAGTACAGGATGCATGGATCCTACCGAAGCAAATGTTCTTGTTTTCATAGTACCAGATTTTACTTATCCTCTGTTCCGGGTTGGATGGGCGGCTGTATGTTCGCTAGCTTAACGATATTGACAACATAAAAATATTGGCTAATATTGTTCCATGCAAGAGCATAAGTACTCTATAAAAAACTGGGCAAAAGACGACCAGCCCCGGGAAAAATTACTATCTAACGGTCCTGAAAGTCTCAGTAATGCTGAACTGCTTGCTCTGTTGATTCAGAATGGCCATGGCGAACAATCTGCAGTAGATCTCTCCCGCCAAATATTGAAACTCGGAAAAGATAATCTGCTGGAATTGGGTAAACTTTCTGTAAAGGAGCTCACCCGCGTCAAGGGTATCGGTTCAGCTAAAGCAGTGTCTATAGCAGCCGCCCTGGAGCTTGGCAGGCGAAGACAGGAAACGCTCCCACTCGATAAGCGGCAAATTTCCAAAAGCAGTGATATCGCGGATTATATACAAGTCAGGTTGAAAGACTACCGGCATGAAGTATTTGGTGTATTGTTCATGAACAGGGCAAACAAGGTCAATCATTTTGAAATCATTAGTGAAGGGGGCATTACTGCTACGATAGCCGATCCGCGTATCATATTGCGAAAGGCGCTGGAGCACGATGCGGTTAGTATCATTCTCTGTCACAACCATCCTTCCGGCAGTTTGAAACCCAGTCAACAGGATGAATTGCTGACCGCAAAGATTGTAAAGGCTGCTTTATTGCTGGATATTGTAGTCATCGATCATATCATCGTAAGTGACAGGGGTTATTACAGTTTTGCGGATAATGGCGATATGTAAAATTGCTCTTGTTGAGCAGGCGATTGGCCGTACCCAAAATGCCCGCGGTTTAAGTATGGGTTCTTTTTTATTAACTTGTTGTTATTCGTTTGACGGAGAATGCTACACGCTGTTACTTTACCAGATAAGAAAACAGTATTTGTATTGCCTATCGTGAATACGGGTAAGACTTTCAACTAAAAAGAAAAAAGTATGGTGAAACTGATAATTGCCGGGTTGGTTGCTATTGTACTGGCATCAAAGTTTTTTGACTGGCTGGTGCATAAAGAAGTGCCTTCAACAAAAGAGAAGATCTATATGTTCCTGTTTCTGATAATGATACTGATAGTGTTTGCAGAAAAGATCTGGGGGATTAGTATTTAATTAAAAAGCCAGGCGCTTGCCCGGCTTAAATTGTAAATAGCATTTATTTTATCGTACCTATTACGCCTGTGCTGCAGGCCCGCCAAAGGTCAATGGAAAAGCCATTTCTTCCAGGTCTTTAATAGGCCCGTTTTGGGCTTCGAATTTTTGAATGTTTTCCGCCATGGCCTTCATCAGCCTTTTGGCATGTTGCGGGGTCAGTATAATCCGTGATTTCACTTTGCTTTTGGGTGTGCCGGGCATTACATTCACAAAATCGACAATAAACTCTGCATGTGAATGGGTAATGATTGCAAGATTGGCATACGTACCCTCGGCCACTTCTTCCGAGATTTCAATATTCAACTGGCTCCCGGTCTGGTTTTCGTTATCGTTTATGTCCATAGGTTAGTTATTCAGGAAAGTAAACAGTTTAATAAATGCTGCGTCCGGATTGGTGGTATATGCATCGGGCTCTACGATACCGGAAACATCCTTAATATCCTTAAACTCTTTGATTACATTGGAGGAGTTGGGTTTTATTTTCTTAAACACCTTTTTCTCTGTATCTGCGTAATAGTATTCACGGGTCATTTCAAACTGACGTAGTTCGGATTGCACGTAATTACTGGATACATAATCCAATTCTGATTTATAGCGCTTATAGATGCTGAATCGGGCGCCTTTATACACTTCCATGAAATAGGCTTTTTCCGTGCTGCCCAACAGGCCTCCATATACGAATTTAATGGGAGCCGTAATACCAATTGCGGGGTTACTCTGAAAAGAAAAGGAATCCACCTCGCCGGGTAATTTGATCAGCGGCTTTTCGGGATTGGATGAGGAAAAGAATTCCACCTCCTGGTTGTAGGTATTATAGTTGAGATGAATATTAAATGCTTTGGCATCTTTTGCATAAAGGTCTCCTTTGTTACGCTCACCAAACAGGTAAGAAGTGCCGATCACTTTATAGGTACCGATTAGTTTATAGGCCCCTTCCACTGTTCTTTCACGCAGCAGCCGGTTGTGGTTAATGGCAAGATCAATATTTTGCTGTGCCTGGGAAAAGCCTGAAATGGTACCTGCTGAAATAAGCAGGGTAAAAAGTAACCGGTTAAGTGATGACATACGGAATAGTTTAGTATTCAAAAGTACTAAAAAGCATGGCACGGTATCCGAATAAATAAAAAGGGGTTGTTAAAAAACAACCCCTTTTGAAATATTGCGTCAAAAAAATATTATCTCGGACCAGTGCGGATACAGGTATCTTCCCACATACGTGAAGCGGAACCGTTACCACCATAAGCACCACCGGCACCCAGGTTATAACCCCAGCTTACAAAGAAAGTTTTGGAAGCAGGATCCCAGCGATGATTGTAGGGAGCTGCACCAAAACCAGTTGCACTCATGGCATATACCACACCAGTTACATCTGTGTTGTTTACAGTTACAGCATTAGTAGCCGTATTAACAGTGAACTGCGGAGCTTGCGCTCCAAATCTGTTTAAGCTACCACCCAGGTTTGCAGGGGAGCAATACTCACCAAACACTGGAGAATACATCAGAACAGAACTGGGGCCTGATGTATGCATCTCAATCACTGTACTGAATGCTACAGGAGGATTGGAGAGTGAAGGGTGGTGGAAACGACCGCGGAGGTTGTATTTACCATCATATTGATTCTTGATGTTGAATACAATCAGCAGGTTCTTCAGGTTGTTGGCGATTTTGTAACCACCATCCACATTGCTGATAGTGAGACCTACTGCATACGCCCTGTTGGGATCCAGTGCAGTGGTGTTTGTTACATTAATAGACGTTTGTACGTTTCTACCGCCTGAAGGAATTACCAGACTCAGAGGTACTGAGTAGATGGCAGTAGGCAGAGCCAGCACAGCGCTGCTACCGGTAAGGCCATTGGCTGTGTTATATGCAGCCACCAGCGAAGTGGTATTGTTGGTCATCGTTACATTTACATCAGCTTTAGCCGGTGTACCAGCTTCGAGGTTAACATAAACCAGACCGGAAACAGATTGTGGTGATGCACTTACATCCAGACCGAAATCTGTTTTAGCCCTTGACCCAAAGGGAAAACCAACTCCGGGAGGTTGTGAATCCGGATCATTGATACCGTATTCATTATTTTCGAACCCTTTGTCTTTAAGACAGCCTGTAAATGCTACAGCCATGCCTGCGATAAAGAGAGATGATAATATTATTTTTTTCATATTTCTGATTTTAGCTTGTTAGTGTGTTAATTCAGATCCCAGAAAATTCTGCTGTAACGGGTTACATTACCTTGTGCACCTACGTTAGCGGCATTGTAGTTATACTCTGTTTGGGGGTATAAGAAACGTACCGGTATTTTGGTAGATACATTCTGAGGTGATACAGAAATAAAGGGGCCGGGGCCATAGGTGGTATAACCACCACCATCTCCATATACAAAGCGGTCATTAGGCGCATCGTTTGGAGCAGTAGTGCCCAACTGGTTAGTAGCAACTTCTGTATAAGGAACCCTTCTGAAATCGGTCCATACTTCAAAGTTGTTTACATAGTTGAGGGCAAACCATTTCTGGCTCAGGATCGTGAACAGACCACCTACAGGGCCGCCAGGACCTTGTGCAGCACCATTGATATCCACATCGGGATAAGTAGCGTTGTTGGACTGATAAGTTGCCGCTGCAGAAGCAGGGCTTGCCACACCAATATATCGGAAGCTTTCTACGATTGCTGAATTCAGCAAAGACGCAGCCGTAGCACCAGAAGTAATGATACCTCTTTGTCTGGCTTCAGCCTGCAGAAAGAAACTCTCAGAGGCAGTCAGGATAGCCTGGGGTGAACTGTTGGTTTTTGCCAGACCAGGACCGAAGCCAGCCAGATTCGGAGATGCGTTTGCTGTGATCGGAGGAAGACCATAAGTTACCCCTTTCATACCATTCAAACCGGCAGCATAAAAACGAGCCTGACGGGGATCGCCGTCGAATGCGTAATAATCAATACCCCATTCGTTGGCACGATAATAAACGTTATTGGCGGTTTGTGCACCGGCTGTGTTTGCGATGAACGTGTTGTAGAAAGGATTGGGACGGTCAGCTTTGTAACCGGGCTGAACTTGTGCATCTTCACCAGCACCGAGGAATCCGGTTCCTTCGTTATTGATGATGGTCATTTCAGCCGCTTTATTAATACCTGCTACTGCATACGCATGAATCAACATACGCAGTTTGAGGGTATTGGCAAATTTCACCCACAATGTTTTATTACCACCAAACATGATATCGTTGGTTGCAATATTCTTGTTCGCATTGGTATTGGTTACCACAGCCGCTTTGATTAAAGTGATACCAGCATCGATTTCACGCAGCAACGCTTTGTAAATATCGAGGCCATTATCATAAGAAGGCGTAGGGTTCGCACTGCCTTTAAGGGCCTGTGTGTAAGGTACGTTGCCGTACACATCCACCAGTAACTGGAAGTTATGCGCTTTCATGATTCGGGCAATACCTTCGTAGAAGCCTGCACCAGCTACTGCTGCTTTTGAAGCTACGATCTGATAGTCGTAGTTATTATCATAACAGTTGTTCCAAACCGTATTTCCAAAACCGGTAGTGATCTCGTAGGTTTCTTCAATTACGTTTGGCGCATAAGTACCGGAACGAGCGGTATAGCTCAGCCAGTTGCCCAATACACCAGTAGAACCTGCATTACCAGCGATAATTGTACCACTGGCGTGCATTGCTGCAGGCAGTACCACATCATAGGTTACCGTACTATCGGTAGGCTGGTTGGAGTTTTTGTTAATGTCAAATTTACTCTTGTTACACCCGGTGGACATTGCAGTTATTGCAGCTGCCAGGGGAATCGTATATAGAAGTTGTTTCAGTTTCATATCCTAATTGATTTAGCTGATTATAACTGGATGTTGAGTGATGCACCAAAGATTCTTGTGGTGGGCACGTTATCAAGGCTAGGCGTACCAACGGAGTTACCAGTTGTGTTGGAATGCTCGGGGTCAACCCACTCGTTTGTTTTGGGCAGGAACATAAACAGGTTCCTTCCGCTCAAAGTAAAGTTGGCTCCTTTGATTGCATTCTTAGTGAAAGCCAGCCATTTTGCAGGAATCTGATAGCTAAGGCTCACTTCCCTGATCTTCCAGAAATCAGCACTTACCAGGTAGTTAGTGCTTGCATTGGTGTTAATTGCCTGAGACCAGAAGTTGTAACCACCACTGATCATATAGATGCTGGTGTTATCAACATATTTGGAACCATCGAAATAAGAAGAGTTCGGGAAAACAAAAGGCTGACGGCTGTTCTGTGCGCTGCGTATAGAAACACCGGAGAAGTCCATGGCGCTACCAAGAGCACCAGCGAAAATCTGGCCACCAGCACGGTAATCAGCAACAGCAGCGAAAGTCAGGTTTTTCCAGTTCACACTCAGGTTCAGACCCAGCAGGTGATTGGGTTGGTTATGACCAAAGGGCTTGATAGTGGGATCTACAGTGGGGAATCCAGTTGTAGGATTCACGATCACACGACCCTGATCGTCACGCACATAGTCAGCAACCTGGAAAGTATAAGCGGGTTTGCCTACAATTACATAAGCATTATTTCCAACACCTAACTGATCTACACCATCGATGATTTTAGTAACCTCGTTGGTCTGGTAGGTATAGTTGGCTTTGAAATCGATAGACACATTGCGGATTTTGATCAGCGGAGTCAGGCGGAGGTCAAACTCCAGACCTTTGTTGGTGAAGGAAGCCGCATTCAGCAGGGCGCTGGTAAAACCAGTTGCACCGGAATACTGTACCTGTACGATCTGATCGGTATTATCCTGTGTATAAGCAGTAGCTTCGATATTGATTCTGTTTTTCAGGAATCCGAGTTCGATACCCACTTCTTTGTTGATCACAAACTCAGGAGTATAGCTGGCCAGACGGAGCGTATTGGAAGAAGTATAACCTACCAGTGTTCCGTAAGGGAATCCACCACCCAGGCCATATGTATTTTCCAGCGCTTGTGCAGCCAGGTTTACGTTACCTGTTTTAGAAATCGCACCACGCAGTTTCAGGTAAGAAATGGTTTTGCTGTTTTTCAGACCTGTGATTGCTTCGCTAAGCAGAATAGATCCGTTTACACCGGGATAGAAGAAGTGTACATCATCAAATCCATTGGGGTTGTACGTATTGTACAGGCGGCTGTTGATATCGTAGCTACCTGTTACTTCCGCAAATGCCCATCCTTTATAACCCACTGAAATCTTACCGAAGAAACGACCCAGTCTTGATTTGGTGGTGTTTTCACCAGTCAGGTTTGAAGTAAGGTCACCTTTACGGCCAACGATATTGAACAGTTCAGGGAAAGCGAGGTTATCGCTACCTACGTTGAGCTGACGGCTGTTATCTTCACGGAAAGACTGACCGAGCAATGATTCAATTTTGAAATCACCGATATCCTTGCGGATAGTGGCGAACAACTCGGAGTTGATACGGCTGGTATTCAGACCGAGATCCTGCACCTGAGCTACGATATCACCGGAAGAAGCGATCGCTTTGTGATCTTTTGCAAAATCACTGTAGGTGAATGCTCCGGCGGTTGCTTTTTGGTTCGTGCTGGAGATGGTAGCACCCAGACGATAAGTGAAAGACAACCATTTGGTGGCTTTGAAGTTCAACTCGATATTTCCGAAGATATCTTCAGTACGGCCTCTGGCGCGGAAGTTATCAACCATGAAATAAGGGTTAGAATAATAGTCGTTGAAATAGTTGTTGGGGTTTGACCAGAAATCATCCCTCCAGTTTTTGAAACGGGTAACAGGGATCTGCATCGGAGTATTTACCAGGTTCCAGTAAGGCGCATAGTCACGACCGTTACCGAAAGAACTACCGGCATTTACATCATAGTTACCTTTTGTATAGTTCAGGCTGTAAGAAGCTTTGAATTTACCATACTCCTTATTAGCTGCCATATGCAATGAAACCCTGCGGTTCTGATCTTTCGGCATTACGCCCTGGATCAGTACGTTCTGTGCACTCAGATAGAAATCACCGGTAGAGAAAGACACATCGGTCTGGTTGGTGATACCTGTGTTCCAGAAATTCAGTTTTTCTTTAGGCAATGCACGGTATTCAGTGAAATATTGTTCACCGGCGGGGCCATCACGACCGATCTGGCGGAGTGAACCATCGAACTCGTCACCATAGCACTGGTTCTCAATGGGATCATACACACCATAACCGTAAGCATCTACTGAAGAACCGGAACCGAACTGTGTTTGCAGTTTGGGCATAAATGATACCCTTTCCACCTGTACGGTATGGCCCACGCTGATGCTGGGTTTAGATTTGCTTCCTCTTTTAGTAGTGATAACGATCGCACCGTTGGCACCATCAGGACCGTAGATTGCGGTAGCTGATGCAGATTTAAGGATCGTTACGTCAGTAATGTCGTTGGGGTTGATAGAGCTGATATAATTCAGCGAAATGGGCACACCATCCAGGATCAGCATTGGCTGGTTGTTACCAGTCAGGGAGCGGATACCGCGGAGTGTGATACGAGTATCACCAAATACACCACTGTTAACGGATTGTACGTTCAGACCGGAAACTTTACCGGTAAGACCGTTCTGGAGGTTAACGGGTTTAGCCTGGCTTAATTCTGCCGACTTGATTTTGGCGGTACCATAACCCAGTTGTTTTGTTTGTGTTGCCACACCGAGGGAAGTGATTACTACCTCAGTACCCTGAAGTATAATACGCTTAACCTGGATAGAAACCACGCTGCTTGTACCTACAGGAGTTTCTGTGGGCTCAAGACCTGCGCCGGATACAACGAGTACATCCCCGGTTTTAGCAGAAATACGGAACTGACCATTATTGTCAGCCGCAACACCGGTTTTGGTTCCTTTAATTCTAACAGATGCACCGGGCAATGCGTCGCCCTTTTCATCGGTCACTGGTCCGGTAATGGACCGGGTTTGACCGAATGCCATCGCAGTAAACAGCAATAGCATTGTAAGCAGTGAAGTAAATTTTCTCATGTTTACGTCTTGTTTTTTAATTTATAGCATTGATTATCAGCAGATAACTGAGTTTTTCTCAGCTAAAACACATATGTAAAGACACCTAAGTTTTAGAAAATGCTGCCGCAAGGTAAAAAAATTTTTAACAATTACTTAAAAGGAGTAGAAAAATATTCTGAAAGAAAAATACAGGGTAATTTGATGAAAATCAATAATATACAAAAACTATGCAATATGTATATTTCAGAAAACTGTTAAACCTTTCGATTTTTACAAGTGAGTTTACTTATTAATTTTTTGTAATATTTTCATGAGAGGTCGAAAAATAGCTACAAAATATTACGTAGAAAAATGCTTCGACATATAAATCTTACTCTGATCTATTACTGTCCTGTGATGATTTATTCGCTGTGAAGGTGGATTTCGGAAGAATTAATATTCCGCTTTCAATCTGATAGAAAAAAACGCAGGCCTTCTGTATTCACTGTAAGAATGAAGCCTGCTTCTTTGTAACCCGGGTAAAAAAGTGCAGTTCGATTCAGTTGCCATACTCAGCTTTGCAGCTTATCAATTAAATGGTCGTAGTTAAATGTTATATATAAGCTTCGGAGAATTAAAAAATCCAATGCCTGTACGTATTTATAGTACGACAGGCATTGGATATAGAAATATTGTCCGTCTAAGAAAGCTAGTTATTTTCCTGAGATATTATCATCGGGGGCCGATATACTTCAATGTATCCCAAAATTGCCTTGCGCCAGGATTCCCATTGTAATAGTAGTTTGCATAGATGGTCTTTGTAGCTGGATCATATCGGCTGTTTGTACCAGGTGTAACCGTTGGTGTAACAGTTGTGGGCCAGGGTGTCAGATCCCATGCTGTCATTAAATTAGTGGACAGATCAAAATAAAAATTAGTTGTAAAACTTCCATAATAGGTAATTCCTCCATTGAGCGGATGAGAATATAACTGATTAGTGTTCTTTGGCCATTTCATGGTAACACTATTGGGACCGGTGGTTTCCATCTCTACCGTTTCATTGTAGGGGTTTGTAAAACCTGTTCTGTTATGGTAGCCTCTGAGGTTGTATTTCCCGTCATACCTGTTTTTTACACTAAAAACGATCAGCAGGTTTTTCAGGTTTTCAGCGATTTTATAACCGCCATCAACAGCCGTAATTGTAAGACCGATAGCATATGACTTATTTGGATCTAGCCCGGTAGTGTTTGAAATCGTAATTTCTGTTTCAACATTTCTCCCGCCAGAAAGAATCTTCAACGACAGTGGCACAGAATACAATGCGGTTGGCAAAGGCAATATAGATGTACTATTTGCTAAATTGTATGCTGCCAGCAACGCAGTCGTATTATTAACCATTGTAACGTTCACATCAGCTTTGGCCGCTGTAGCGGACTCCAGATTTACATACACTATACCGGGAACGGTTTGTGCAGAGGCGCTTACATCCAGTCCGTAATCGGTTTTGGATTTTGAACCATAGGGAAATCCAACACCGGGAGGTTGACTTTCCGGATTATAAATTCCATATTCATTATTTTCAAACCCTTTGTCTTTGAGACAGCCTGTAAACGCTACAGCCACGCCTGCGATAAAGAGAGATGATAAGATTATTCTTTTCATATTTCTGATTTTAGCTTGTTAGTTTTAATTCAGGTCCCAGGGAATTCTGCTATAACGGGTTACATTTCCTTGTGTACCGACGTTAGCGGCATTGTAGTTATACTCTGTCTGGGGGTATAAGAAACGTACTGGAATTTTGGTAGATACATTCTGAGGTGATACAGAAATCGTAGGGCCAGGGTTGTATCCTACTCCATCACCATATACGAAATGGTCGTTTGGTGCATCATTAGGAGCTGCCGTAGCAAGCAGGTTGGTGGCCACTTCGTTATAGGGTACCCTTCTGTAATCGGTCCAGATTTCCAGGTTGTTCACATAGTTCAGTGCAAACCATTTTTGACTTAATATAGTAAAGAGACCTCCTACTGGTCCACCGGGACCCTGTGCCACACCATTCATGTCCACATCCGGATATGTTGCATTGCCTGCGATATAATTTGCGGCTGCCGTAGCCGGATTGACCACACCGATATAACGGAAGCTTTCTACTATACCATTGTTGCAAAGCACTGCCGCAGTTGGTCCGCTCGTGATGAATCCTCTTTGTCTGGCTTCTGCCTGCAGGAAGAAACTTTCAGAGGCAGTCAGTATTGCCTGAGGTGAAGTGTTCGTTTTCTCCAGTCCGGGTCCAAATCCCGCCAAGACAGAGGATGCATTCGCTGTTATAGGTGGTAATCCGTACGCAACTCCAATGAGTCCCCCGGTACCCGCCACATAAAATTGAGTTCTTCGGGGATCACCGTTAATCCTATAATATTCAATGCCCCATTGATTCGCCCGGTAATACACATTGTTAGCGGTTTGTGTTCCTGCCGTGTTTTTTATATATGTATTATAAAACGGATTAGGACGATCCGCTTTATATCCAGGCTGCACCTGTGCATCTTCACCAGCACCGAGGTAACCGGTGCCTTCTGCGTTGATAATGTTGATTTCAGCAGTCTTATCGATACTGGCTACAGCATAGGCGTGAATCAGCATTCGCAGTTTGAGGGTGTTGGCAAATTTTACCCAAAGGGTTTTACTACCACCAAACATGATATCGTTGGTTTCGATGTTCTTATTTGCGTTGGTGCTGGTTACCACCGCCGCTTTGATCAGTGCGATACCTGCATCGATCTCGCGGAGCAATGACTTATAGATATCGAGACCATTATCATAAGCAGGTGTGGGGTTCCCACTGCCTTTGAGGGCCTGCGTGTAAGGTACGTTGCCGTATACATCCACCAGTACCTGGAAATTATGCGCCTTCATGATGCGGGCAATACCTTCGTAAAAGCCTGCACCGGCTACCGCTGCTTTTGAAGCTACGATCTGGTAATCGTAGTTATTATCATAACAATTGTTCCAAACCGTATTTCCAAAAGCAGTAGTGATTTCGTAGGTTTCTTCGGTTACGTTGGGAGCATAGGTACCGGAACGGGCTGTGAAGCCCATCCAGTTGCCCCAAACGCCGGAAGAACCGCTATTACCTGCCACGATCGTACCGGTAGCATGCAGCGCCGCAGGCAGTACCACATCATAGGTTACTGTACTATCGGTGGGTTGGTTGGAGTTTTTGTTAATGTCAAATTTACTCTTGTTACACCCGGTAGACATTGCAGTTATTGCAGCGGCCAGGGGAATTGTATAAAAAAGATTTTTCAGTTTCATATCCTAATTGATTTAGCTGATTATAACTGGATGTTGAGTGATGCACCAAAAATTCTGGTGGTCGGTGTGTTGTCAAGGCTAACCACGCCCTGTGCGTTACCAGTTGTATTGGAATGCTCGGGGTCAACCCACTCGTTTGTTTTGGACACGAAGATGAACAGGTTCCTTCCGCTCAAAGTGAAGCTGGCACCTTTAATTGCATTCTTAGCAAATGACAGCCATTTTGCAGGCAGGTTGTAGCTAAGGCTCACTTCTCTGATTTTCCAAAAATTACCACTTGCGAGATAGTTACTGTTTGCATCGGTATTAATAGCTTGTGACCAGAAGTCGTAACCACCCCTGACCATGTAGATGCTTGTATTATCAACATATTTGGAACCATCGAAATAAGAAGAGTTCGGGAAGATGAACGGCTGTCGGCTGTTTTGACCGCTTCTTTTTGATGTTCCGGTGAAGTCCATTGGATTTCCCAAATTAGCTGCTAAAATCTGGGCTCCACCACGGTAATCAGCAACGGCACTGAAAGTCAGGTTTTTCCAATTCACGCTCAGGTTCAGGCCCAGCAGGTGATTGGGTTGTGTATGACCAAAGGGTTTGATAGTGGGGTCCACAGTGGGATAACCAGTTGTGGGATTCACGATCACACGACCCTGCGCATCACGTATATAATCGGTTACCTGGAATGTGTAAGCAGGTCTTCCCACGATTACATAGTTACCATTTCCAATACCGAGTTGGTCCACACCATCAATGATCTTGGTAACCTTGTTGGTCTGGTAAGTATAGTTGGCTTTGAAATCGATAGATACGTTGCGGATTTTGATCAGCGGAGTAAGGCGGAGGTCAAATTCCAGACCTTTGTTTGTAAAGGAAGCCGCATTCAGCAGCGCGCTGGTAAAACCAGTTGCAGCGGAATATTGTACTTGTACGATCTGATCCGTGTTATCCTGTGTATAAGCAGTTGCTTCGATGTTGATCCTGTTTTTCAGGAATCCGAGTTCGATACCAACTTCTTTATTGATCACGAACTCAGGGGTATAGCTTGGCAGACGAAGCGTGTTGGAAGATGTATAACCTACCAGTGTTCCGTAAGGAAAGCCACCGCCCAGGTTGTAGGTATTTTCCAGCGATTGTGCAGCCAGGTTTACATTACCTGTTTTAGAGATCGCACCACGAAGCTTCAGGTAAGAAATGGTTTTGCTGTTTTTCAGACCTGTGATCGCTTCGCTAAGCAGGATAGATCCGTTAACTCCGGGATAGAAGAAATGTGTGTCATCAAATCCATTCGGATTATATGCATTGTACAGGCGGCTATTGATATCGTAGCTACCTGTTACTTCCGCAAATGCCCAACCCTGATAACCAAAGGATACTTTACCGAAGAAACTACCCAGTCTTGACTTGGTAGTATTTTCACCAGTCAGGTTTGAGGTCAGGTCACCTTTACGACCCACGATATTGAACAGTTCAGGGAAAGCGAGGTTATCGCTACCTACGTTGATCTGACGACTGTTGTCTTCACGGAATGACTGACCCAGTAAAGATTCGATTTTGAAATCACCAACAGTCTTACGGATCGTAGCAAAAAATTCTGAGTTGATGCGGCTGGTATTCAGACCGAGATCCTGAACCTGAGCTGCGATATCGCCCGAAGCAGCAATGTTTTTATGCGCTTTAGCAAAATCACTATAAGTAAATGCACCTGCAGTTGATTTCTGGTTGGAGCTGGAGATCGTAGCTCCGAGGCGGTAAGTAAATGTAAGCCAGTTGGAAGCTTTGAAGTTCAACTCTATGTTTCCGAAGATATCTTCTGTACGTCCCTTTGTTCGAAAATTATCAATCATAAAATAGGGATTGGAAAAATAGTCGTTGAAATAATTGTTGGGGTTTGCCCAGAAATCATCCCTCCAGTTTTTGAAACGGGTAACGGGGATCTGCATCGGGGTGTTGATCAGGTTCCAGTATACGGAGTTTCTCAGACCACCGGTAAATGATGAACCTGCGTTTACATCATAATTGCCTTTTGTATAATTGATACTGTAAGAAGCTTTGAATTTGCCATACTCCTTATTCGCAGCCATATGCAGTGATATCCTGCGGTTCTGATCTTTTGGCATTACTCCCTGAATCAGTACATTCTGTGCGCTCAGGTAGAATTCGTTCGTTGAAAAGGATACATCAGTCTGGTTAGTGATACCGGTGTTCCAGAATTTCAGTTTTTCTTTCGGCAATGCACGGTATTCAGTAAAATACTGTTCACCATTTGGGCCATCACGGCCGATCTGACGGAGTGAACCATCGAACTCGTCACCATAGCACTGGTTCTCGATGGGATCATATACACCATAACCATAAGCATCTACAGAAGAACCGGAACCGAACTGCGTTTGCAGTTTGGGCATAAAAGATACTCTTTCCACCTGTACGGTATGGCCCACGCTGATGCTGGGTTTAGATTTGCTTCCTCTTTTAGTAGTGATAACGATCGCACCGTTGGCACCATCAGGACCGTAGATCGCTGTAGCTGATGCAGATTTCAGGATCGTTACATCAGTAATGTCATTGGGGTTGATAGAGCTGATATACGTCAGAGCGATGGGCACACCATCCAGGATCAGCATCGGCTGGTTGTTACCAGTCAGGGAGCGGATACCGCGGAGAGTGATACGGGTATCACCAAATACACCACTGTTAACGGTTTGAACGTTCAGACCGGAAACTTTACCTGTAAGACCATTCTGCAGGTTAACGGGTTTAGCCTGGCTTAGTTCTGCCGACTTAATTTTTGCAGTACTAAACCCTAATTGTTTGGTTTGAGTAGCCTGACCCAGCGAAGTGATCACCACTTCCGTTCCCTGAAGTATAATTCGCTTAACCTGGACAGAAACCACGCTGCCTGTACCAACAGCTACTTCTGTTGGTTCAAGACCTGCACCGGATATTACAATCATATCCCCGGTTTTAGCAGAAATGCGGAACTGACCATTATTGTCAGCCGCAACTCCGGTTTTGGTTCCCTTAATTCTAACAGATGCGCCGGGCAATGCATCGCCCTTTTCATCGGTCACTGTTCCGGTAATGGACCGGGTTTGACCAAATGCCATCGCAGTAAACAGCAATAGCGCTGTGAGCAGTGAAGTAAATTTTCTCATGTTTACATCTTGGTTTTAAAAATCAATAAAGACATCAACCCTGAACATCTTAGCAGTCAGAGATTCCTACTGTCTTGTGAAGACCCAAAGTTATTGGAAAATGCTGCATAATGTTAAAAAAATAATAATACGTATTAATATCTATATCAATTAATTAGTTGTAATTACTTAAGAAAAGTTTGTAGTGGAATGGTTCTTAGATTTTTAGCAAAAACTGGAGATTGATCTCACTTTTGTTCGACCCTTTTATTGCATCGAGTTGTGTGCCCAATATGTGCTGTTCAGGAAATATACTTTGAGAAAAACGAAGCCAGCAGGAGAGTGATCTGTTCAGGTCTGCATTCAGTAAAACATAATACCTATACCCCCTGCCCGAATTTGCAGGTATGGAGTAACTGTATAACACATCGTTTTCATAGGCATAAATTCTTGCATCATAACTTTCTGTTTCGAAGTACTGCAACCGTATCACCGCACTGTACCAGGTCATCAACGGTTTATATCTGAGATCGAAGAAGGCAAGAAATCCGTGTTCCGGTTCACCGTATTTTTTTTGAAACCGTTTTGTCTCCACCCGGGTCCGGATACCCAGCGCCTGATTAACCTGGTAATTCATGTGCATAAGCCAGTTATACACCCGGATCTTTTCCGGTGCTGCCAATGAAGTACCCATCATCATCTCATTTCTTTCTTTTATCTGCACACTAAAACGCGTGTACAATTCCACTTGCTTATTGGGCGTCCTGGTTACCTGAACAAAATAATCTGCTCCGCCTGACGGCCCATTCACCCGGTACTTTAACCAGGGAAAACGGAATAAATCTGTATAAGCATCCAATTTCCAACCGGCTGCCGGGCGGAGGGATATTCCGGCAAATAACCCATTTTCATTGTTGGGGTTGGTATTCTCCGTAAATGCATTGCCATATACGGCCTGGTATTTTTCTCCGATCCTTCGGTGAAGAATGGCAATATCCGCTTTGGGATCCACACTGATGAGCAATCCGTTTACCATCGCCACACTCCTGTTCATAGCTGCAGCCAGTTCCCCAAACAGATGAATGTTCCGGAATGTATAACTGTAATCCATACTGGCATTAAACCATTTTTTGCCTCTGATCGTATATAACTGATACGGCTCCTCCTTTTCTGAAAAAGGAAGAGAATACTGGTACATGATTCCGTTCAGTCCAATTTTCAATCGGCTGGTATTTCTGCTGATCGCGAGTCCATACATGGTTTGCGAAACCGTATGCCGGTCTGCAGCTTCACGAAAAGTTCTGTTGTACCCGGAACTGAGCAATGAACTGATACCGGAATAATTTTCTGTTGAATCCAAAGTCCTGTTCGCGTTCAATTTCCGAAAGGAAAAAAAAGTCGTGCATTCATATTTTCCTGCCTGTAATGAAAACCCTGCTCCCCTGCTGAAATAAAATTCTCCTGTTGAATTATATGGTCTGAGTACAGATGATTGCCGTTTGATAGCCGTGATCTCTGCACTTTTCTTAAAAGCCATCCCCTGCCATTGAATAAGCCCCTGGCCCAGGCTGACTGTATAATCTCCCAATGCGATCGCGCTGAACGGGCCGGCTTTACGGATAAATAAATGGGCCGAATAAAAATCAAACCCCATCCTTTGTGCGCCTTTTAAAAAAGACTCCCCGGCATCTTTATCGCCGGTGATTCCCCATTGCAACAAATCCTTATACTGGTAGCGGTAGCGGAACACTACCTGTTGCGGACTTCCCAAATATCCTGCATTGGTACTATCCTTCCTATACCCACTTGCTTTCTCCAATACCTGAGATATCTTGAATAAAACCATATGCTCGCCCTTCCGGAATCGTGATTCCATTTCCTGCCGGATTGGCAAGGAAATGGATACAGAAATGAAGGGGCGTATTCGCTGAATAGTATATAAATCCCAGGAGGGAACAGCCTGCAACTCGTATATGCTTGTAAGCATACCCAGGAGATGGCGGTATGCGATGAGGTTATCGATTTGCAAATCGGTTATCACCTGTAATGTTCGCAACGCTGAAGCATCTGCTATATTTATGTTGAGCGGACTTCGTTTATACTTTTCAAGACCCTGGATTATTTGATCGTCTTCTGTTCCGTTTTCAGATTGACTCAGCAAGCTTTCGATCTGCTGTTCGGTTTCCGCAGGAATTTCCTGGGCGCAAATAACACCCGTTTGTATCATGCAAACCACTCCAATGATCACTTGCTTCATTTCCCTTTCTTTTTAAATTGAAATGATAATGCCATCAAAGGAGTAATACCCAATTGCGGATGGAAAATACTGTACACATAAAATTGCATACTCCCACGGCTCCAACCTGCGCCGGCCCACCCGGAATGGGTAAGTGCGTTAATACCTGCACGTATTTGCAAAACCGGTACCGGCTTATATTGCAAGCTTGCATTAACCCTTACGGGCTGCTTCTCCTCCTTTTGTACAGAAACCGTGATGAGGAATTGACGGGACACTTCATACCCTATTCCAACAGTATAAACCGATGGAGTGGATTCGGACTTATCTTTACCCCATTTGCTTCCTGCAGGCCGGCTCATACTGATACCGGTATTCAATACCGATGTAAGATGAAATATACATCCGGCCTCTGCACTGAGATAAGATGCATTACCATACCCATCGGCTACATGTACACTGTTGTATTGAAGCGTAAGACCAATATCTGCTTTAGTTCCCAGTGAGCGGCCATAACTCAACGCGATTTGCGATTCATTATATGCCGGGCCTCCGGCATAATACAATGCAGTGGCGAAATTGCCGGTGCTTGTTTTCATACCTGCCACCAACTGGTATTCCGCCAAACTGTTCAACATAAATTTTCTTCCGCCGGCAATACCTGCTGAGGAACCGGGCAATTGTGCCAGTGCAGCAGGATTGGCCAATAGGGAAAAGATATCGGGCTGATGAATACTGTATGCAGCCGTAGTTGTACAGTCTTTTATAAAAGATCCAGTATTGGTTTGCGCAGGGGTATTTTGCCAACAACAGCAAAGCAGGGCTACGAAGCCCGTGAGTTTTGTTTTCAAGCTTTACGAATTAGGGCGAAAAATTACTGGCCCTTTACATAATGGCAAAATAAAATATGATTTTAAACGAAAAACGAGTAAAACAGGAAAAGCACACCAGTTGCATGGAACAAATCTTACCTTCGCGGCATGCAATTACTAGATGGAAAAAAAGCCGCACAGGCTATTAAAGACGAACTGAAAATCGATGTGGCACAACTGGCTGCCGAAGGGAAAAAAATACCGCACCTTGCGGCGATCCTTGTGGGAAATAATGGTGCGAGTGAAACTTATGTGGGTGCCAAAGTAAAAGCCTGCGAAGAAGTGGGATTCAAATCCACCCTCATCCGTTTTGAGGATACGATCAGTGAAATGAAACTGCTGGAAAAAATTCAGGAGCTCAATACCGATCCGGATGTGGATGGCATATTGGTGCAATTACCCTTGCCCAAACATATTTCGGATGATGAAGTGATCAACGCGATTGATCCGGAAAAAGATGTAGATGGATTTCACCCAGTCAACGCGGGTAAAATGATGCAGGGTGTTCCCTGTTTTGTACCAGCCACGCCACATGGGATCATGTTGTTGCTGGAGCATTATAAAGTAGATACCAAAGGAAAGCATGCGGTAGTAGTTGGAAGAAGCAATATTGTGGGGCGGCCCATGAGTATCTTACTGAGCAGCAATTCCAATCCCGGCAATTGTACCGTTACTGTTTGTCATTCACAAACAAAAGACATCAAATCATTTTGCCTGCAGGCCGATATCATTGTGGCCGCACTGGGTAAAACCGAATTCATCACCGCCGATATGGTAAAGGAAGGAGCAGTGGTGATCGACGTGGGCATTACCCGTGTGGAAGATGCTGCGAAAAAAAGTGGCTTTAAATTGAAAGGAGACGTGGCATTCGACACGGTGGCACCCCGGTGCAGTTGGATAACCCCGGTTCCGGGAGGTGTGGGCCCCATGACCATTGCCGCATTGATGAAAAATACCTATCACTCCTGTATGCTTCGTAATTAATTTTCAGTACAACCTGTCTATGATCACAACCGCGAACCATACCCATACATTGCCGGTAATGGAACATTTTTACACCTTGCAGGGTGAAGGTTTTCATCAGGGCCGGGCTGCTTATTTTATACGGCTTGGCGGATGCGATGTAGGCTGTGTATGGTGTGATGTAAAAGATAGCTGGGATGCAGATCGTCATCCCAAATTAACGATTGCAGAGATTGTTTCCTTTGTAAAACAAACCCCCTCACCAATAGCGGTCATTACCGGTGGCGAACCGCTTATGCACCCCTTGGATGATTTGACCCGTGCATTACAGGATGCCGGTATAGCCACGCATATTGAAACGTCGGGTGCGCATCCGGTAAGCGGCTCCTGGGACTGGATCTGTCTGTCACCCAAAAAATTCAAAGCGCCATTGCCCGGTATATTACCGCTGGCGAATGAACTCAAAGTGGTGATATTTCATCCCTCCGATTTTGAATGGGCGGAAAAGTACGCGGCAACCGTATCACCAGAATGCAAGCTGTACCTGCAACCGGAATGGGATAAACGGGAGCAGGTAACGCCCCTGATCATTGACTATGTGAAAGCCAATCCCCAATGGGAATTATCCCTGCAGATCCATAAATACATCCATGTGCCCTGAACAGGCAACCAATTCGCTGATAATTTCTTCCTGAATAAGGAATAAATCGGTACCCAATACGTTATAATTCATACACGGTTAACGCATGAAAAAGCTGCTGGCAATTATCGTCTTTTTGAATCTCTCTGGCCTGTTGGCCGCGCAGCCCTATGACCCGGAAAAAGTAAATAAAAAAGCAAGGGAATTATATGAGCAGGCCATGGAGCGCGCGCAAGACGGCAATATTGCTAGTGCCACCGGGCTGTTACTTCGTTGTGTGGAACTGGACAAAAATTTCCTGGAAGCCTACCTTTCGCTCGCCGGAGCGTATAGCCAGGTAAAAAATTATGCTACCAGCATCCGCTATTATGAGCAATCCTTTGCGATCGACTCCGTATACTCCCGAACATATAAACTTCCCTATGCCGCCAACCTTGCAGGTATTGGCGAATTTGAAAAAGCGCTTAACGCCATCAATCAATTGTTAGCTGGCAATCTGTCTCCTGCTTCTCAAACGTATAAAACAGCAATGACCCGAAAAAAGAATTATGAATTTGCCGTTGAATTTGCACGTAAAACTAATATCAGCCAGTATGTATTCGCTCCGCAAAACCTGGGGCCTTCTATTAACACCAGTGAACCCGAATATTTTCCTTCACTTACGATAGATGGAAAAGAACTGGTATTTACAAGAAGGGTCAACCACCGCAATGAAGATTTCTTTTCCAGTAACCGAAAAGACAGCAACTGGACGATGGCCACACCACTTCCCGGAGATGTAAATACGCCGGATAATGAAGCAGCACAAAGTATTTCCAACGATGGCCAATGGCTTGTTTTCACTGCCAACGGAAGAAAACAGAGCTTTGGTAATTTTGATATCTATTTTTCTTTTCTGCTTCCCACCGGATGGAGCGAAGCCGTAAATGCAGGCCCCAATGTGAATTCAGATCAATGGGATTCTCAACCCTGTCTTTCCCCTGATAAAAAAGACCTTTATTTTGCCAGCCGCCGCCCCGGTGGTACCGGTGGTATTGATATTTATGTTTGCCATTTACAACCTTCCGGTAAATGGGGCCCTGCAGAAAACCTGGGGCCCGAAATCAACACACCCGGAGATGATCAGTGTCCCTTTATTCATGCCGACAACCAAACCCTGTATTTTACTTCGAATGCATTACCGGGCTATGGGGGCAATGATCTGTTCCTGTCAAGAAAAGGAATAGATGGTAAATGGGGCAAACCGGAAAATCTTGGCTACCCCATCAACACCGTGAATGATGAAGGCACATTATTCATTACTGCCAATGGTATTACGGCCTATTATGCCAGCGACCGAAATGATTCTCGGGGCAGCCATGATATTTACAGTTTTGAACTTCGGCCAGAAATCAGACCCATCCGCACACTTTGGGTAAAAGGCCAGGTAATTGATAAAAAATCAACGAAAGGTTTGCCTTCTACGGTGGAGCTTACTGATCTCACCAGCAGACAAGTGGTAAGTCGCATCCAAACTGATGAAGAAGGCCACTACCTCGTAACACTCCCTCATGGAAAAGATTATTCCTTTACCATCAACCGGAAGGGATACCTATTTTATTCCGATAATTTTCTACTGAGTGGACTTACACCGGATACCACGTATGAAAAAAATATCGCGCTGCAACCCATCGAGGTCAATGCCAGTGTGGTGTTGAAAAATATATTCTTTGATGTAAATAAATATGAGCTGAAATCTTCCTCCCTTACAGAATTAGACCGGTTAGTAATCCTGCTACAGGAAAATCCTACCGTGAAAATAGAGATCGGCGGGCATACCGATAATGCCGGCAAGCCGTCCGATAATCTCACGCTGAGTAATAACCGGGCTAAAGCCGTGGTCAATTACCTGCTGAGTAAAAACATTGCGGCCACCCGCCTCATCGCCAAAGGATATGGTGAAACCAAACCCGTGGCTGATAATAAAACAGAAGAAGGGAAAGCCATGAACAGAAGGACCGAAATGAAAGTGATTAGCCAGTAGAAACTGTGGTTTCACCATCACATTGTACTGCGTCCTGCCATTTTTGACCGCACCCCCATGAAAACATGTATCCTGATATTATTTACAAAATAGCACTCACGTTCGTACCCAATATCGGACCCGTACAGGCAAAAATCCTGTTGCAGCATTGTGAAGCAGAAGAAATTTTTCATGCTAAAAAAAGCTATTTGGAAAAAATCGAAGGCATCGGACCCGTACGCGCACAGAGCATCAAAAAATTCAATGGCTTTAAACGGGCAGAAGAAGAACTCCGCTTTATTGAAAAATTCAATATACAACCCCTTTTTCTCACCGATGAACGATACCCGCGCAGGTTGCTCAATTGTTATGACTCCCCCACCCTCTTGTATTATAAAGGCCAGGCCGACCTCAATGCATCGCGGATAGTATCGGTGATCGGTACCCGCAGCAATACTGAATATGCCAGGCAGGTTACAGAATCACTCATACAGGAATTGGCCTCCTGCCAGGTAACAATCGTGAGCGGACTTGCCTTTGGAGTGGATGCCATCGCCCATCGCGCTGCGCTCAAACATACCCTCCCTACCGTGGGTGTGCTGGCACATGGGCTGGGCCATATCTATCCGGCGGAACATGCATCAATGGCCCGCGATATGATCGCTGCCGGGGGCGGGTTGCTTACTGAATTCAGCAGTCAGCTAAAACCGGATAAGCATCATTTCCCCACCCGCAACCGGGTGGTGGCTGGCATGACGGATGCCACCATCGTAATTGAAACCGCAACGAAAGGAGGCAGTATGATCACAGCAGAACTGGCCAATAACTATAACCGGGATGTATTTGCCTTTCCCGGTAAAATATCCGATCTAAAAAGTGCCGGTTGCAATCAACTGATAAAAAACAATAAAGCAGTTTTGGTTGCTGCCGTTTCAGACATACCGGAAACGATGGGCTGGCGGGAGAAAAAATCCAAAAAAACCGCAGGAGCACAAAAACAATTGTTCATTGAATTGAATCCCCATGAAAAAACGATCACCCGGCTCCTGGAAGGGAGAGATTCGGTACATATCGACGAATTAAATGCGCTCAGCAGCCTCAGCAGCAGCGCCGTGGCGGCAGCTATTCTTAGCTTAGAATTACAAAATGTGGTATTATCTTTACCGGGTAAATTATACAGGCTTGCCTGACCCGTTCAGGCAACATATCGGACATATAAATTGTCAGTAATAAAACCTAAAGACCAGGTGAAATTCAGCCGATGAAAATTGTAAAAACACTGTTCTATACTTTTGCGGCTATCTGGATGGCCACATCAGGCAGCGAAGTTTTTGCCCAACCCTGTACGACCCTTGGGCAAACTCCACAAACGGCTTTTCCTGTATGCGGTACATCCGTATTCAGGCAAAGCACGGTGCCCATTTGCAGAAATGGTGATATGGTGGTACCCGGATGTGCTTCCGCCGATGGATACGGAGACAAAAACCCGTTTTATTACAAATTCACCTGCTATGTGGGGGGAACCCTCGGTTTTATGATCACCCCGCTGGCTGCCAACGAAGATTATGACTGGCAACTGTATGATATAACCGGACGCAATCTTGCAACGATCTATACGGACCCCACGGCAGTAGTAACCGGCAACTGGTCGGGTACCTATGGCACCACCGGTACATCGGCCACCGGTTCCACCAGCATTCAATGTGCATCCGTACCGGCAGATAATCGCCCCACTTTTTCCTTCTGGCCCACCCTTATCGCAGGTCATGAATATTTGCTGATGATCAGCCATTTTAGCGATGGACAAAGCGGGTATGATCTGGCTTTTGGAGGAGGTACTGCCGTGATCACCGATCCAAAAATACCGGGCATGGTATCCGTAAAACCGGATTGTGATGGAAAAACACTGACCCTCAAACTAAATAAAAAAGTAAAATGTAATTCCCTGAGTGCAGGGGGTACTGAATTCAGCATACTTCCCGCAGTGACCACTGTTGTTTCTGCGGTACCCGATTCCTGTGCCTTTGCGTTCGACTTTGACGATATCGTGATAACGCTGGCCAGTCCATTACCCAATGGCAATTATCAATTGGTCATCAACCCCGGTACTGATGGCAATACCTTAAAAGATAATTGTGACAACCTGATCCCTACCGGAGAGGCCATCCCATTTTATTATGCTATACCACAACCCATCTTTGCAGACAGTATCGGCAAGCCGGGATGTGCCCCCGATTCGGTGAAGATCTATTTTCCCAAAAAGATCATTTGTAATACCATTGCCCCCAATGGTTCAGATTTCTCCGTTACCGGTCCTTCGCCGGTTACGGTAATAAGTGCCAATGGAAATTGCGTAAACAACAAGACCGATTATGTAGTTGTACGTTTTGCATCACCCATTACCGTGGGCGGCACATATACCCTCACACTCAAAGCCGGTGATGATGGCACCGTCATCATTGATGAATGCGGCATTGAAACACCCATTCAAACGCTCAACTTTATTACGGTGGATACCGTGAATGCAGATTTTACCTACACCCAAAAGCTCGGCTGCCGTTCCGATACACTCACTTTTTCTCACAATGGAGCGCATGGTGTAAACAGTTGGAGCTGGCTCTTTAACGGGCAAACACCGCCCATTACCACACAAACCCATACGATCGTGTGGCCTGCCACCAGCGACAATACGGCCCAGCTCATCGTAAATAATGGCGTGTGTAAGGACACCTCGAGCCAACAGATCAAGCTTTCCAATGAAGTAAAAGCCGCTTTCTCCATGGACAATATCATTTGTCCGGAAGACGGACTGAAAGTCACTAACCAAAGTGAAGGACAGATCGATGCCTGGCTATGGAAATATGATGTGGTGGGTACCAGCAACCTGAAAGATCCGCCACCCTTCCTGTTTCCTACCCTTTATCGGGAAGCTTATTATACCGTTAAACTGAACGTATTTAATACGGCGCTCAACTGTACAGACAGTACCCGCAAAACATTGACGGTACTCGATTTTTGCCTGATCGAAGTGCCCACTGCCTTTACTCCCAATAATGATGGCCTCAATGATTATTTCCAACCACACAATGCACTGAAGGCCGATAATTATGAATTCAAAATATATAACCGCTGGGGCCAACTGGTATTTCAATCCAGAAATTGGAGAGAGAAATGGGATGGCCGGGTTAATGGTGAACTCCAGACCACCGGGGTATATGTTTGGATGCTGAACTATGTACACCGGGATACGAAACAGTCCGTTTTCAGAAAGGGTACCGTTACGTTGATACGATAGGGATACGTCATTTTTTTATTCGTAGAGACAAGGCATGCCTTGTCTCTACGAATAAAAAAAATCATTTTCATGATTTCCGGCGGCACCCTATCTTTGCACATGGCAACAAGAAATACTCCCCTTTCTGGCCGCCGTTCCGGCCAAAAACCCACAACCAGTAATAAATTTTTCGGCGAAGGCCTTACGTTTGATGATGTTTTGCTGATGCCCGGCTACAGCCAGGTACTGCCCCGTGATGTGGAAATCAAAACCCGTCTCACCCGTAATATAACATTGAATGTACCGCTTCTATCGGCAGCCATGGACACTGTAACAGAAGCCGCACTGGCTACTGCACTGGCCCGGGAAGGCGGTCTGGGTATTTTACACAAAAACATGACCATCGAAAAACAGGCGGAACAGGTTCGCAAAGTAAAACGGAGTGAAAGCGGTCTGATCATCGATCCGGTTACATTGCATGCAGATGCTACGATTGGTGATGCACTCCGCCTGATGCGGGAGAATAAAATCGGTGGTATTCCCATTATAGATAAAGAAGGAAAACTGGTGGGCATTCTCACCAACCGGGATTTGCGTTTTGAAGATAACCCCCGGAGAAAAGTAAGTGAAGTGATGACCAAAGAAAATCTCTACACCGCTCCCGAAGGAACCGATCTGAAAAAAGCGGAGCAGTTATTCAAGAAAACAAAAGTGGAGAAACTGCCCATTATAAACAAACAGGGCAAACTGACGGGGTTGTTCACCTACAGTGATATATTAAAATTGAAAAGCCATCCCAATGCCGTGAAAGATGCATTCGGCAGATTGCTGGTGGGTGCGGGTGTGGGTATTACCAAAGACCTGCTCGACCGGGTGGCCGCCTTACAATCGGTGGGTGTGGATGTAATAGCATTAGATAGTGCGCATGGACACAGTAAAGGGGTGATTCAGGCATTGAAGGAAGTGAAAAAGAATTTCAAAGGCATGAATGTGATCGCGGGCAATGTGGGTACGGCCGCCGGAGCTAAAGCATTAGCCGAAGCAGGTGCCGATGCAGTAAAAGTAGGGATAGGGCCCGGTTCTATATGTACCACCCGTATCGTAGCGGGAGCTGGTGTACCACAACTGACCGCTGTAATGGAAGCCGCTTCCGTATTGAAAGCAAAGAATATTCCGATTATCGCCGACGGTGGTATCCGTTATACCGGGGATATGGTAAAAGCCCTTGCCGCAGGTGCCGATTGTGTAATGATGGGAAGCATTTTTGCCGGTACAGAAGAAAGCCCGGGGGAAACGATCATCTATGAAGGACGAAAGTTCAAAGAGTACCGGGGCATGGGTTCACTGGGAGCAATGGCGACCGGCAGCAGCGACCGGTATTTTCAGGATGTGGAAGATGATGTAAAAAAATATGTACCCGAAGGGATTGAAGGGCGCGTGGCCTATAAAGGCACGTTGAAAGAAATCGTATATCAATACACCGGTGGATTAAGAGCCGGTATGGGTTATTGCGGTGCTGCCACGGTCAGTGATCTGCAAAAAGCTACTTTTGTAAAAATCACCAATGCCGGTATGCGTGAAAGCCATGCACACGATATTGAGATCACGAAGGAGGCGCCGAACTACAGCAGAAGATGAGTTGAATGCTGAATGTAGAATTTATAATTAAAAAAGCCCGTGGATTTTCCAGGGGCTTTTTTAATTATAGAAAGTTTCATGCTCAGCTTATCTCACTGCATAGTCGATCTTGATGGTAATGGAAGCTGTTTTGTTTCTGGAGGATGTATTGAACACCCCACCATAACTGTAATCCTCATTACTGTTTTGACCGGTGATCTGAAACACACCCATCGTGGCTTTCTTGATACTTCCTAATCCACTGCCTGAATTTTTTGCAATCGTGGCAGCACGGAGTTTTGCATCGGCACTGGCTTTGGCCAGCAGATCCACTTTCAGTTCCGATAATTTGGAATAATAGTACGAAGGCGCAGAAGAATTGAATTCAATTCCACTTTCGATTAGTTCGGTAACCTCGCGGGAAATTTTTTCCACTTTATCGATGTCTTTCGAATCTACTGTTACATCCTGCTTGAGGCTGTAACCGCCAAATTCGGTACCGGTCTCTTTCCCATCACTGTTGTAACGGGTATTGAAAACCTTGTTGATGGAAACAGCAGAGAAGACCATTTCTTCATCCTTCACGCCTTTGCTTTTGAGGTAGGTGCGGATCTTATTCTCATCGTCTTTCAGTTGAGAATAGGCGGTCTTCAGATCCATCGTAACCCGGCTGTAATCGCCGGACCAAACGATCTGGTCGCTGGTAAAATTGGTTTCAGCAAGACCGGTGACAGAAATAGTTTCGTTCGTTTTGAACTTGTACTTATAAGCATTGCCTATAAGCCAAAAACAAATAATCGCTGCGATGGCAACGATTATTGCGGTAATGTAATTTTTCATTTGAAGTGACCTGTGCGGTTATTTAGACTATAAAGTTATAACAGAGATTCCTATACAATTCGTTAAAGTCGCGGTTAGCAGTTTGGCAGTTAACAGTTTTCAGTTGGCAGTAGCCAGTACACAGTTTTCAGTTGTCAATTTCCAGTAAAGAATTGACAGTTCGGGAGCTAAGCGGGGATGGAAACTATTCACTTTTCGTTTTTAACTATAATCTATCCGTTATCATCTATTCCGCTTCGCCCACTTCAAAGGTAATCATTTGTTTATGATAGGCTTTTGCCTTGTACCCGTTTTGTATGGCCGGATCCCATTTATTGGCTGCCATTTTTAATACCCTTATGGCTTCTTGCTCCATACCATACCCATAGCTCGTAAGCGGGGTAATATCACTCACGTTGCCTTCCTTATCCACCACAAAGCGAATGATAACGGAATACCTGCCGACAGGTGCGCCATTGTCAATGGGCGTATCGGGGCGCAAATTGCTGAGCAGAAAACGCTGCCAGTTGCCTTTGAACTTGGCTTCTATTTCCACGATAGATAAGATCTCGTCTTCTTTTACTTCGGGTTTTGTTTCTACCAGGCCCTTTCCTTGTCCGTCGCTGATCACTTCCGGCTTTTCGATTCCATCATCGGGCTTGCCTTCAATTTTGTCGAGGCCGATACGGGCATCTACCAGTTCCTCCTGAGACGTTGGGGGAGTTTCCACTTCTTCATCGGGCGTAATCACTGGGGGAGTGAGTTTTTCTGTTTTTACTTCTTCCACTTCTGGTTGCTTGGGTGGATCGGGTAGTTTTTCCGGTTGCTTGGTTTCATTCACTTCGGTTAAGATAACGCCTTCATTGGGCTGATAATCGTGCGTTGTCTTACCCATAGAGTTGGCTAGCACCGAGCCGCCAATGATCAGCGTTACTACGGAAAAAGTAACCAATAAAGAACGTTTGATACGCTTGGGATACGTGGTTCGGAGTTCATACGCTCCATACTCTTTGTTGCGGCCATCAAACAGGATGTCGAGCAACGAGGCTGTTTTTAGTTGGTTGGTTTGCATGGTTGATACTTTTACTAATTGGATGTAGTGTAAAGCCGTTTCCATAAAACTTTATTTTTATGGAATTTGAGTCGAATTGCATCCGCACCTCTCCTTTTCGAACAACCATACAAGGGAATCATTAATTTTACCAAAACAATCGCTTGAAACGATATTCGAACCTGCTTACGGCTATTGGCGGAGGACTGCTCCTGTTTGCAGCCTGGCCAGTTTCTCCGCTTACAATTTTGATCTTTACAGCATGGCTGCCGCTCCTGTGGTTGGAAACTAAAGTTCAGCGTCGCAGAATTTTTTTCGGGCTCACCTATATCAACATGCTGGTATGGAATGTGGCCACCACCTGGTGGATCTGGAATGCATCGGCACCCGGTGCAGTCGCTGCTTTTCTGGCCAATAGTTTGCTCATGTGTTTTCCCTGGTTGGGTTTTAAAATGGTAAAACAAAAATGGGGAGAGAACATCGGTTATCTTTCACTGATTGCCTTCTGGATGTGTTTTGAATATATACACCTGAAAGACTGGGGGCTTAGCTGGCCCTGGCTTACGTTAGGAAATGCGTTTGCCACACATCCGCAATGGGTACAGTGGTATGCTGTTACCAGTACCAGTGGTGGCACACTCTGGATACTCTCTGTGAATATCCTTTTGTTCTTACATGTAAAGAACAATCTCTTCAGCCATGCGGCTAAAAGTTACCGGTACCTGTTAAGTGCCCTCGTATTATTAATCGTTCCTGTACTGTTATCTTTTCTCATATCGGTACAAATGAAAATACCACAGCAAAAAACCAATGTGGTAGTGGTGCAGCCCAATATTGATCCGTATGAAAAAATATATTCCGGCACTTTCGATGCACAATTACAAAAACTGATCACACTCAGTGAAAAACAAGTGGATGAAAATACTGCGTTGGTAGTATGGCCGGAAACAGCCTTGTATATGGACAATGGCGGTCTCAATGAAGCAGAACTGAAGCAAAAAAATAATTTTCTGCTCCGGCCCTTATGGGATTTTCTGGAACGACACTCCAACCTGATGTTATTTACCGGGGTAGAAAGTTTTCGTATCATGGACAGTGCCACCAGCCATACCCACGAATATGAAGGCCGGTACTTTGAAACCTACAATGGATCTGCCTTGCTCGACAGCAGCGGGGCTTCGGCTTTCTATCATAAATCGATGCTGGTACCCGGTGTGGAAACATTGCCCTGGTTTTTAAAATTCATTGATAAATGGTTTGAAAAGTTTGGAGGTACTACGGCCGGTTATGCGCGACAAGCCGAACGAACGGTTTTGAAAACTAAACAAGGGTATGCGATTGCACCCTCCGTATGTTATGAAAGTATCTACGGCGAATTTATGAGCCGCTATGTACGGAATGGAGCCAATCTGATTTGTATCATTACGAATGATGGCTGGTGGAAAAAAACACCGGGCCATAAACAGCATATGAATTATGCACGATTACGTGCTATCGAAACAAGAACCTGGGTGGCCCGCAGTGCCAATACCGGTATCAGTTGTTTTATCAGTCCGTATGGAACTGTGTATAATCCCCAGCCGTACAATACCACGGCGGCTATCAAATTACCGATTGCTCCGGGGGCTGGTAGCCTGACATTTTTTGTAAGATATGGCGATGTGCTGTCGAAAGGGATGGTCGTGCTCAGCCTGCTGCTGGTAATAGTACGTGTGGGGTTGAAAATAAAGGAACGTTTTTTGAAAAAGAAGGGTGCAGCAAAGGTGGGCACACTGGAAAAAACAGACAATGAAAAAGCAAATCATACATAACGGATCGGTTGTACACTATACCGTGACCGGCACCGGTAAGCCGGTGATTTTATTACATGGTTTTGGAGAAGACAGTACGGTGTGGCGATACCAGGTTCCTGCATTGGCTGAGAAGTTCCGTCTTATACTTCCGGATCTGCCTGGTTCGGGAAGTTCGCCAATCACGGATGATATGAGCATCGAGGGTTTGGCGGAAGCCGTTCATTCGATCATCCACGAGGAAGAGATTGACGCCTGTCCGGTAATCGGTCATAGCATGGGCGGGTATGTGGCATTGGCCCTGGCGGAAAAATATTATAATCATGTGAGTGCATTGGGCTTGTTTCATTCCACCTCTTATGCAGATTCGGAGGAAAAGAAAGCGGGCCGGCTCAAAAGCATCGCTTTCATTGAACAACATGGGGCCTTCGAATTTTTGAAAACGGCCACCCTGAACCTGTTTTCCCAGCAAACAAAGGATGAAAAACCCGGATTAATCGACGAACAGATGGGCCTCTTGCACAACTTTTCTGCATCCGCACTCGTTAAATACTATCAGGCGATGATGGCCAGGCCAGACCGGTCGGCGGTGCTGAAAAATGCCCTGATTCCGGTGCTTTTTGTGATCGGAAAATATGATGGTGCCGTGTCGCCGGCTGATAACCTGCAGCAGAGCCATATGCCTAAAAAATCGTATATTCACATCCTTGCCAATTCGGGCCATATTGGAATGCTGGAAGAATCTGTGAAAAGCACCCGGATTTTGGAAGAGTTTTTGCTGGAAATATAAAATTCAATCACGTCTGACCCCAACCAATGAAACGACTTTTACTCGTAATAATCCTTTTTTTTACGTTTTCTGCCCCGGCAATGGCGGCCCATATCATCGGCGGTGAAATGCGATATGCTTACGTGGGTCCCGGTTCAGCACCTAACACCAATAGCTACCGGATTACGATGATCCTTTTTAAGGATAATGCCGCTGGTGCTTTATTACAACCTTTTTATCTGGTGGGAGTTTTTAATAATGATAACGGCGTAAAGGTTCCTGGTATCGAAACAAATAGCAACTGGCGAATGGACATCGTTACTCCCCCTGGTATTACCGGCGTTCCGATTGTTTTTCCTACATGTATTCAAAACGCCCCAACACTCGATTATGTGTATGCCAGCTATACCTTGAGCATTGACCTCCCGGTGAATGAGAAAGGTTATACCATTACACACCAGACATGCTGCCGTATTGATGGTATGCAGAATTTGGGTAACAGTACTGGTTCCACATTTACTTGTTCAATTCCCGGCCCCAATCTACTGGGTTCAGGACATGATTCATCTCCAGCGTTCTCTTACCCGATCAATGTAGTATGTAAGAACGCACCCTTCACACTTGATTTTTCCGCAGTTGACCCCGATCCAGGTGATTCATTGGTATATAGTTTTTGCAGTGCTTATAACGGTGGAGGAGCCTTGAATACAGGATTTGTTAACCACGCACCTCCCCCCTACGGTGTACTCTCTTATACAGCGCCCTATAATGGCAGTTCTCCGATGGGAAATAGTGTAACTATTAACTCCAATACAGGACTTATTTCCGGTATTGCACCTGATTTTGGAAAATACCTTGTCAATGTATGCATTAACGTCTACAGAGGTGGGGTATTGATTGCCAATCACAGAAAAGAGCTTATTGTTCAGGTTTCCGATTGCGTGCTTACTAAAGCTAATCCAATGCCTGATTTCACCAATTGCGACGCTGCAAACGGTCTTACTGTGAGTTTTTTCCATGCCAGTACTGGCGCCAACTCTGTATTTTGGGATTTTGGCGTTACATCACTCACGAACGATACTTCCATCCAGAACAACCCCACTTATACATATCCAGATACTGGTACTTATACCATTAAATTCATTATTAATAAAGGAACTGGTTGTGTTGATTCAGTAACCAGAAAGGTTGGCGTATATCCAGGTTTCAGCCCTGGTTTTCTAGTAGACGGAGCATGCTACCAAAACACATTCCGTTTTATCGATACTTCCAGAGCCCGGTATGGGGTTGTAAATGGATGGCGATGGAATTTTGGAGACTTAACAACCCTGGCGGATACTTCCAGAATTCAAAACCCGAACTGGCTATTCAGCACTCCAGGGACTAAAACAGCTCAACTCATTGTTACCAGCAACAAAGGTTGTATAGATACAGCAGATGTAACTTTTGAAGTGCTGGACAAACCTATAATAACACTTGCATTTAAAGACACACTGATTTGCCGCAATGATGCGGTACAACTCAATGCAGAAGGTAACGGTGCATTTAGTTGGACACCATTAATAAATATAATTAATCCAAATACTCCCAACCCCACTGTATCGCCAACAGTCACTACTACCTATTATGTTAGATTAAATGACAATGGCTGTATTAATGATGACTCAGTCAGGGTGCGGGTAGTAAATGTCGTTACATTAAGGGCTGCAAATGATACGACCATTTGCCTTGGTGACCCGGTACAACTCAATGCCAGTTCAGATGGCTTGCAATTCAGTTGGTCGCCTGCTGCTACGTTGAATAATCCAAACATCATCAATCCTATTGCTACCCCAGGCGGTACTACTACCTATACGGTAGTTGCCACTATTGGCAGTTGCAGAGCCGCTGATGATGTAGTGGTAAGAACAGTACCCTATCCCAGATCTAACGCTGGCCCCGACCCCCGGATCTGTTATAACACTTCCACGCAATTGAATGGAAGCATTGTAGGTATTCGGTTCGAATGGCAACCCACCAGCTACCTGAACAATCCAAACATATTAAATCCTATTTCCACCCCTCCGCGTACCACGCAATACATACTGCTTTCCTACGATACGCTGGGCTGTCCCAAGCCGGGGCGTGATACCATTGTGGTAAATGTGCAACCCCGGGTAAGAGCTTTTGCCGGCAACGATACTACGGTAGTGGTGAACCAACCGTTGTTTCTGCAGGCTTCAGGCGGCGTGAATTATGTGTGGAGCCCCACTATTGGTCTCAGCAATCCGAATATTTCCAACCCCGTAGGCGTGTATAACGCCAGCATAGATACCGTTCGGTATAAAGTAGTGGTGCGGGATGCGATCGGGTGTCCGGACTCCGCTTATATGACCGTCCGGGTATTTCAAACACTACCTTCTGTATTTGTTCCCACCGCCTTTACCCCCAATGGCGATGGGCTGAATGACGAAGTATATCCCATTGCAGTAGGTATTCGCCGAATCCTCTATTTCAGCATTTACAACCGGTGGGGCCAGCTCGTATTTACCACCACCCAGAATAAAAAAGGCTGGGACGGTAAGATCAATGGCCGTACGCAGGACAGTAACGTATTTGTATGGATGGTTTCTGCAGAAGATTATCTCGGCAAATCCATTTTCCTGAAAGGGACGGTGACGCTGATACGTTAGTGAATGGTCAATGGGTTTTCTTACGAAGCGGGTGAACTACTGATGGTTAGGCTCTTTTTTTGCAAATTGTTTTTTTAAATACACTTACCAATAACGAACACTTCCTGATAATTTAATATTAAATCAGGGCTTATGTTCTTACAGTTGAATCACAAAAAACTGGATGTATATATTTCAAGTAAAGAATTAGTGGTCGAAATCTACAAACTTTCCACTTTTTTCCCCGTTGAAGAAAAATTTGGCCTCATTTCTCAAATCAGAAGGGCTGCTGTTTCGGTTACACTGAATATTTCTGAAGGCGCCTCACGTAAATCCATAGCTGACAGAAAACGGTTTTATGAAATAGCCCGCGGTTCGCTGATAGAAGTGGATGCAGGGCTTGAAATAGCGAATGAACTGGGCTTTCTCAAAACATATGACACCAATTTGATTAAGCAAACTATCATAAAAACATTTAAATTGCTTTCAGGAATGATCAATGCTGTTTAAGATAAGACATTGACCCGCCCCACAGCGGGTACGCCCTCTACAGCGGGCAGGGCATTGACCATTCACTTTTCACCATTGACAATTCATCATTCACTATGCGTAAGATCGTATTAATCACCGGCGCAACATCAGGATTTGGAAAAGCCTGTGCGTATTTGTTTGCCCAACACGGATATGACCTGATCATCAACGGACGGCGTACCGAACGGCTGCAGGAACTTGCCGATGAAGTGGAAAAAAAATACAATGTGGCCGTATTGCAATGCCCCTTTGATGTACGCAATGAAAAAGAAGTATTCGATGCCATTGACGCTATTCCTGAAAAATGGAAGGCCATTGATGTATTGATTAATAACGCAGGGCTGGCGGCAGGGCGTGATTATTTTGACGAAGGAAATCTGGATGACTGGAACGCGATGATCGATACCAATGTAAAAGGGTTTATGTATGTGGCCAAAGCCGTTTCACAACTGATGGCCAAGCGAAAGCAGGGACATATCATTAACCTGGGGTCAGTAGCCGGCAAACAGGTATATGAAAAAGGAAATGTGTACTGTGCCAGTAAATTCGCTGTGGATGCCCTCAGCCAGGGTATGCGGATAGACCTGCTGCGTCATCATATCAAAGTTACCGCCATCAACCCGGGGGCTGCCGAAACCGAGTTTTCACTGGTGCGATTCAAGGGAGATGAAGCTACCGCCAAATCCATTTACAATGGGCTGCAAGCGCTCAGTGCCGATGATGTGGCCGCAGTAATCTATTATTGCACCACCCTGCCTGCCCATGTGTGTATCAACGACTTAACGCTCAGTTGCACCCAACAGGCCGATGCTATTTATTTTAACCGGCAACCTTCTGCTTGATCTGTATCAATAAAATGGGGCCCTTTGACAAGAAAACACCCCTTTTTTACGTTTACGGTCAGATATTTGCATGGAAATAGTATAAAATAGTAGTTCCCCGCCGAAAAATCCCCCGGTTTTTGCAGCATTTTTGAATTATAGATTACAATATGGGGTGCGGCAATTACTATGTATTATTTTTATGAAGTTGATCCAATACTGTTTAAAAACCGTTATGAAAAAGAATCTGTACCCCCTATTCTTCACCATGCTGCTTTGCAGCACCCTGCAGGCGCAAGACGTAATCCGCCAGCAATCCTGTGGTAATGAGTTAATCAACCGCCAGGTAGACAGCCTTAAGAAATTATACACCGGAGAAGGTTATCTGTTATTGAAAGAAGCTTCCATGACCATGGAAAGCGAATATGAGATGCCCGTGATCGTACCACTTACAGAAGGAAGCTGGTACCAATTTGTCTTCATTGGTGAATACACTTCCCGTCTCTATGAAGTGCGCATGTATGACTGGGAAGAAAGACAAGTGATCTTTCGCCAGAAGAAATGGGGCGATATAGACGGGAATGTGATCGTGTATTCCTATGTTCCCAAAGTATCTGAGTTTCACATGATGAAGCCGGTACAGGTGAATAAAGAGAAGAAAAAGAAACTTTGCGGCTATGTGATGTTGTTTAAACGCACGGCAGCAGAGACCGGGGCTGTACCAGTACAACAGCCAACAGAAGAGGTTCGGTAAATCAATCTGAAGATTTCACTCATCTCAAAATGATGAGCACCCGATTCAGGACTGCTCAAATGCTACTTTATTTCCTTTTTAATTCATCAATCTCTTTTCTGAGTAAAGAAATGAGATCATCTTTTTCTTTGTTTGACCGTTCCAGTAATTCTACAATTTTATCTATTGGATTAAAAGTAGGATAATAGTTCATTGCGGAAGCGACTGCATTGTCTTTAAAATCGGTAAATGTATTAGCCACAATACTGATAGCAGCCTCATCATCAAAATTTTTGATCGCATCCACCGGAATTTTCATTGCCCTGGCCACATTATCGAGGATTCCCTCTTCTATTTCTTCTTTTGCTTCCAGACGTGAAACTTTTATCTGTGTCCAGTCATCTCCCAATACCGAAGCCAGAGCGTCTTGTTTCATTCCCAGCATTTGCCTGAACCTGCTGATATTTTTTCCCTGATGAATTTTTTTTTCCATAAATTTTCTGTTAGTTGGCGAAGGCTTAGTCATGTAAAATTGCACTAATATAACCAATTTCAGCAATCAGAAATCCGGGGTTTATTCTCTTTATAGCATTTTGTTCTCCAATCCCTTCCACAATGGGGTTTTACTTTTTTCTACTTACACAAAAAAGGAACTTTCCTGCCGGTTTATATGATGTGGCATGGCAGGCACACAAAAAAGTCAGTACTTCGGAAAAATAGATACTCCACTGATTCACTTAACTCTTATCTTTTTTTCATAGATAAAAAAACCCCCGATAAGAATACCGGGGGAACAACTAAAAAACACTAGCTAATTGCTGAGTGACCGCCATTTATCCCTGGGCGGACAGGGTTTCATTGGAACGAAAAATCAGTCTGGCTTTTTACCTTCCAGAAATGTATTAATGGTGCTGATCTGTGTTTGATTGTTCTGGTCTTTTTTGACCTCGTAATTGCTGTAGAAATTCTCCACCTGGGTGCTGGTGTTATATAATTCCATATTGCGGCGGATATAAGCCGGCACAGTTTCAAACTCATTATTGGGGTCAGCTGCGTTCACATTGAACGATAAGTTTCTCAACTTATGCAGTCGTTCGGCTGCCCTACGTTTTTGTTCTTCGGCTTCGTCCTGCATCGCAGTATCCTCAGCCTGGGTTGTCAAAGGTTCCCGATTGTTATCGGGATGAGCCTGATGAGCCAACGGCATATCCGCCGCAGGAATGTCATCCCGTTCGATAATTTGCATTTGCAATTCCAGGAGTTCGTCCTGTTCATTGCTGGCAGTAGTGATTGGGACCGGTTCTTCAGCAGAATTAGTTGAGGCTTTGGCCTCTGGTTTGGATTCTGCGTAGATATTGGACGGTCTGGCCAGATAACCTCCTGATGCTGCAGACACCGGAGTTGTACCAACGGTACCATTGGCACTATCTTTCATGCTGAAAATCAATTCAGCATCTGTTTCTTTTATGCCCGGACTAATGGTTTTCTTTTGCGATGCCGAATTTATACTATCAGAATTATCCGATACTATTTTTTTGTCAACAGTAATTTTACCTGCATTTTCATTGGTAATATTACTTGGGGTTTTTACCTGTTCAGGTTGCAACTCATAGATAATCATCGGGGGTTCTTCATCCCGCATATCCGACAGATCGATCACCGGAGCCTGTGCCACCGGGTATTCTTCCACCAGTGTAGGCATCAGGTAAGACAGTTTATCCTCCTGTACAGGTGCTGGTGCTGGTTGCAGGGCTTCTTCCATTGCTTCCATTTCCCGTTCTGCTGCTTTGGCTTGCTGATCTTCGGCAATCTTTGCCAGGTTAACTGAAGGTGTTTCAGTTTCCTGCTGGCGAAGTACCATCACGATTTTTTCTTCCGGCTTAGGTTCTTCTTTCTTAGGTACCGGTTTTGCAAAGGGATCCTTATGTTCAAATCCGGTGGCAATAAGTGTGATGCCGATCCGGTCACCCAGCGTGCTGTCGTAGCCCATACCCAATATTACATCGGTACCTTCGCCAGCCTGGCTGAGCAGGTATTGCTGTATCACTTCCACTTCGTCCATGGTAAATTCATTTTCACCAGCAGCAGAATTGATATTGATAAGTATCCATTTGGCTCCTTTGATCTCATTGTCATTCAGCAACGGTGAATTCAATGCTTCTTCAATGGCTTTGCGTGCACGGTTTTCACCGGATGCTTCCGCATTACCCAAAATGGCCACACCGCCATTCCGCATTACCGTGCATACATCCGCAAAGTCCACGTTGATCTGGCCGGTACTGTTGATCACATCGGTGATACATTTGGCAGCGGTAGCCAGTACATTATCGGCTTTTTCAAATGCTTCGCGCATTTTCAGGTTTCCAAACTGGTGGCGCAACTTATCATTGCTGATCACCAGCAGCGTATCCACATAAGACTTCAGGATTTTGATTCCCTCTTCCGCCTGCTGTTGTCTTTTCTTTCCTTCATAGGCAAAAGGAGTGGTTACGATCCCCACCGTAAGTATACCCAGATCTTTACAGATCTTGGCAATGATGGGCGCACCACCTGTACCGGTGCCGCCGCCCATACCTGCGGTAATAAAGGCCATCTTGGTATTTACTTCCAGTATCTTCTTTATTTCTTCCAATGACTCTTCGGTAGCCTGCCGACCGATATCGGGATTGGCACCAGCCCCGAGCCCCTGCGTAAGGTGCGGCCCGAGCTGTATGCGGTTGGGTATGCCACTATTGGCCAATGCCTGTGCATCTGTATTACAAATAATAAAATTCACGCCGTCAATCTGCTGACTGAACATGTGGTTGACCGCGTTGCCTCCGCCTCCTCCCACACCAATCACTTTCAGGATAGATGATTTCTCTTTGGGCAGATCAAAATGTATCATAAGCTTTCTCAGTTTGACTTTATGATACTGCCTGCTGACATCATCATAAAGTTGTTCATAAATGGGTTAGTAGTTATTTATCGTGCAGTTAGTCCTGCTTCCGTATTTACAGTTTTTTATCTTCCTCTTCTTTAAACAAATCAATGATGCCGTCTTTGAACTTGCCCCAGAAATTGCTGAGACCCTTCCGCTGCCTTACTGTTTCTTCGGTAAGCACTTCTTCTTCCACAGCCACCGGTACTTCTTCGGTTACTTTTTTCAATCCATCGGGTACTTCCACTTTCCGGTATTCTTTTTCAAATTGCTTGCGGTTATGCTCGTAATCATCATACCCTTTCAGGATAAGGCCGATACAAGTGGAATAAGTGGGCTTGGCCAGTTCTTCGATATGTCCGGCGGCCAGGTGTTCATTGGGGAAACCAATGCGTGCGGGCAATCCGGTAACATATTCTGTAAGTTGTATCAGGTGACGCAACTGAGACCCTCCGCCGGTAAGAATGATACCACCGTTGAGCATCCGGTTTTCGAGGCCCACTTGTTTTAAATGATAAGTCACAAAATCCATGATCTCACTCATCCGTGCCTGAATGATATTGGCCAGATTCTTGACGCTGATTTCTTTTGCCGGCATACCTCTCAATCCGGGAATGGTGATATAGGCATTCGACTTGGCTTCATTAGCCAGCGCACTGCCGAACTGTACTTTCATTTGTTCTGCCTGCGTTTTCAATACACCCAGTCCGGTTTTGATATCATTGGTGATATTCTCACCGGCAAATGGAATCACTGCAGTATGTTTCAGTATCCCTTCGTAAAACACGGCGAGGTCAGTAGTACCACCACCGATATCCACAATGGCCACACCTGCTTCGAGATCTTCCTGTCCCATTACGGCAGACGAAGAAGCCAGTGGTTGCAACACCAGGTCTTTGGTGTACAGTCCTGCTTTTTCCACGCTGCGGTTGATATTCTTGATCGCATTTTTATCACCAGTGATGATATGGAAGTTGGCGCCGATCTTTACCCCACCATAACCGATGGGATTGGGAATATTCTGAAAATTATCAACGGTAAATTCCTGCGGTATCACATCAATGATCTGATCGCCGGCAGGGATATATGTTTTGTACTGGTCATCGATTAACTGATCGATCTCCCGTTGTGTAATTTCCTCTTCGGTACGCTGACGAACAATGTCGCCGCGCGTTTGTAAACTTTTAATATGATGGCCTGCAATACCCACATATACTTCGTTGATTTCAAGGTTGGGATTGGAAGCAAAGCAATTTTCCAGTGCGTTGCGTATGGCTTTGATTGTTTCGTCGATGTTGAGCACCTGGCCGTGCTTCACACCGTTGGAATTGGATTTTCCAAAGCCAAGAATCTCCAGTTTGCCGAATTCATTCTTTCGTCCGGCAATTACCGCGATCTTGGTTGTTCCAATGTCCAGGCCGACAATAATGGGTTGTTCGTTGTTCATAAAACCTGTTTTTAGTTGTTGTTGTTTTTATCTGCGGGTTCCGCTTGCGCGAAACAGGGCATTCATTTTTATAAGAACTTTTTCTGATCACATCTTTTCAGTGATCCACTTTTCATTTCAACACATCATCTTCCGGGCCGCCTCGGCATTACCGCCCGGGGGCGTTTATCCGCAGGCGGTTTTGGATCATTGTTTCTCCTTCCGGCAGGCGAAGCAGCATTCACAGGGACTGGATTCGGTTGCGCAGGGTTCAATGCGTTTGCCGGACTGTCGTTGAACGATGAATCGGGCATGTTATCCGAATCAGGTTCAGGCGTTACGATCGGCGTCAGTCTTCGTACGGCTGTATCAGATGCCGATTCCATTGACTGACGTAATAATTTCTCTACGTTACGCCGCAGTTGTACCGAATCAAGTTTCGCATCACCGGCATATCGCGACGCTACCACCTGACCTTTATATTGTACATCCACCACACGGTATTTATCGAAACCAGTTTTACTCAATACCTGCTTATAAAAGAGCATAAGCCGGTTGAACTTCGCCGGTATGTTATCCCCATCACCCAATCGTACCAGGTGATTGCCCACGACCGGTATCATTTCAAAGCTCCGGGCCGGAGTAATATCCACTTGTGCCACCTGCGACATCCAAAACGGATCCTTATTAATAAAAAGGGCAATCGCTCTCACACCATTCAATAACACACTGTCGGCGGAGGATAGTTTCTTCTTTCCCGGAAATCCGGTGAACACAGGCACCTTCGCACTCATTTTATCTGACAAGGGCATAAAATGTCCGATGCTGTCAATATAAAATGATGTGCCCGCAGTTGTGAACAATCTTGCCACTGGTTCTTTTTCCGAAACAGTTACATGTAATACATTCCTGTTATCAAAATACAATTCTGCTTTTTCGATCCAGGTATTATCCTGCAGCAATTGCTCCAGATCATACAATCGGAATGACGATACCGGTTCATCCTTAATATTGCTTTTAGTGGCTTTCATCAGCATTTGCTCCACATCCTTTCTGTCTATAAAAAAATTATTCTGAGCACCTTTGATAGTGATAGTATAATCCCTGCATACACCCCGGTTCTTTTTTGTAATGGCCGCAAGCAGCAGCGTAAGCATACCGCCCCCCACGCAGAGCCATACTGCGATAAATACCATTTTCCGTATCGTGATCTTCTTCTTCAAATCTTATGTTATCAGATCTTTTCCAGTTCTTTACTAATGGACTCTACCAGTGTATCAATATCACCGGCCCCGGCTGTGATCAATACTTCTCCGAATTCGGTATTGATCCCGGGCACATACACTTCCTGTACCCACTTTATCAATTCCTCTTTATTCATTACCCGTTTATCATTCTTTTCCATCTTATCCAGAATCATTTCACTGGTTACTCCTTCAATGGGCAATTCTCTTGCCGGATATATGGGCAGCAGGATCACTTCATCTGCCATATCCAGCGAAGCTGCAAATCCATCTGCCAGATCGCGCGTACGGCTGTACAGGTGCGGTTGAAAAATAACTGTACATTTTCTGCCCCGGAATAAGGTGCGTGCGCCTCCAATGAGTGCTTTCAATTCCTCCGGATGATGTGCATAATCATCAATGAATACAGGTTTTATTTTCTGTGGTCCGCCTGTGATCATTACCGGAGGCAGTACATATTCGAAGCGTCTTTTTACGCCTTTGAAATTCTGTACGGCACTCCTGATTTTTTCCTTATCAATATCCAAAGAGCTGGCAGCGGCGATAGCGGCCACGGCATTCTCCACATTATGCATCCCCCCCATATTCAGCCGTATATTTTCGATTCGTTCGTCTTTCAGCACCACATCAAATTCATAACCCCCGTTGATCATCCGAATATTATCTGCATAGATATCCGCACTTTCGTTTTGCAGGCTGTAGGTACAATAGTTTTCCTGGTTCAGGTCACGTGCGCGAGCCAGGCCAAATTTCCCGATCACCTTGCCACCTTTTTTTACACGGTGACTGAAATCGATGAAGGCCTGTTCCATTGCTTCAGCCGTGCCATAGATATCCAGATGATCGGCATCCATAGCGGTAATGATCGCGATATCGGGACTCAATTTCAAAAAACTACGATCGTACTCGTCTGCTTCGATCACACAGCAGTTACGTTCATGACTCCAGAAGTTGGTGCCATAGTTTACCGCTATGCCACCCAAGAATGCATTGCATCCAAACCCGCTGTCACGAAGCAAATGCGCCACCATAGTAGTGATGGTCGTTTTGCCATGTGTGCCTGCTATGCAAATGTTAAAAGAGCTCTCTGTTATGATCTGCAACACATCACTCCGTTTCACCACCCGGTAATCATTGGACCGATAATACACCAGCTCCTGGTGTTCGGCTGGTATGGCCGGTGTGTACACCACCAGGTCGGCATCTTTGGGCGCCAGTGCCAGGTTCTCTTCATAATGTACCGGTATGCCCGCCGCTTCCAGTTCGCGGGTAAGAGGTGTGGCGGTTTTATCATAACCGCTTACCGCCACTCCACTGGTATGGAAGAATCGTGCAATAGCGCTCATACCTATTCCCCCGATGCCGATAAAATATACCACGGGCTTTTCCTTTTTACTTTGCAGGGAAAAGGCATAGCGTTCGTTCAGTTTAATTTTATCAGTCATCCGTTTTCGTTTTCAAGCCCCATAAAGGGGTATTCATAAGGACAGTATTACAGTGTGTTCAAATGGTCTTTAATATTTCTTCAGCTATTCGCTCATCTGCATTGGTAATTCCCAATGGAGCCATATTCTTTTTCATTTCTTCCTGCTTGGCAATATCCATCGAAAGTTCAATCGCCATGAATACCAGCTTTTGCATCACTTCGCCATCCCTTACCATCAGAGCGGCATGTTTATTCACCATTTGTGCGGCATTCACCGTTTGATGGTCTTCTGCAGCAAAAGGATAGGGTACAAACAATACGGGCTTACAAACGGTACACAGTTCAGCTACCGTCATAGCACCCGACCGGGCCACTACGATATCGGCGGCGGCATAGGCATATTCCATTTGTGTAATGAAATCATTGGCCCATACGTCCGGGTTACCTGTTATCCGCGCTTTCGCTTTCTCTGCATAAGGTTTACCCGTTTGCCAGATTACCTGAAGTCCTGCGGCGGTAAGTTTATCGAGGCCTTTATCAATGGCCTCATTGACGGAACGCGCACCGAGACTACCACCTACCACCAGCAAGGTCTTTTTATTCTCATCCAGTGAAAAAAACCCTATGCCTTCACTCCGGCTGATACCTGCATCCGAGATCGCATTACGCACCGGGTTGCCGGTAACCATTATCTTTTCTGCCGGAAAGAATTTTTCCATCCCGTCGGTGCCGGTAAAAATGCGGGTGGCTTTTCTCCCGAGAATGATATTGGATCTGCCGGCAAAGGAATTCGATTCATGTATGAATGTTTTAATTCCTCTTGCCTGTGCAAAACGCAATACGGGAAAACTTGAATAACCGCCCACACCAAATGCCGCATCGGGTTTAAATTGCTTAAAAATGCTGCGCACCTGGAAAAAACTTTTGACGAGTTTTACCGGTAAGCCAATATTCTTAATCAAAGAACTTCTGTTGAATCCCGCAATGTCCAGCCCACGTATCTCGTACCCGGCCTGCGGCACTTTTTCCATTTCCATTTTTCCTTTCGCACCGATGAACAGTATCTCCACACTGCTATCCATTTTTTTCAACGCATTGGCCACTGCCACTGCCGGAAAAATATGTCCGCCTGTCCCCCCTCCTGCTATAACGATCCTTTTTCCCATTTCAAATATTATATTGCTGCGGTCTCCGCGTTTCCTTCCAATTGTTCTACGTTTCTTGCTACACTTAATATGATACCGATAGCCAGACAGGTGAATATGAAACTGGTACCTCCCATACTCACCAGAGGCAGGGTAACACCCGTTACCGGAAACAGATTCACGGTAACCGCCATATTGGCCACGGCCTGAATGGCCAGTGTAAAACTTAATCCCAATGCCAGAAATGCACCAAAGGCCCAGGGGCATCGTTTGTATATACGGATACAGCGATAAAGGAATACCAGATAAACAAACATGATAAAAGCCCCTCCCATCAATCCATATTCTTCAATGATTATTGCATAAATAAAATCATTGTATGCCTGCGGCAGGTAATCGCGGGTGGTACTGTTGCCGGGTCCCACGCCAAACACACCGCCTCGTGCAATCGCGATCTTGGCCTGATTCACCTGATACGCCCCATCATCTGCTTCTTTACCTCCGTATATAAAACTTTCCATCCTGCCGATCCAGGTATCCACCCTGCCGAATAAGGTAGAGGAACTTTTCTTTACCACTGTCACATCATCACCCTTGGATTTTCCATGCCGGATCATGGCTGCAGCAACCAGGAACAGGATGGGTATCAGTGCAATCCCGATCGTAAGCATGATATGTTTACCACTCACTCTTCCAATAAAAAGCAGGAGCATACAACTTGCCCCCAGTAATAATGCTGTCGACAGGTTCGCCGGTGCGATCAATGCACAGGTAATAGCCACTGGCAGAATGACCGGTAAGAATCCTTTTTTAAAATCCTTAATCACATCCTGCTTTTTGCTCAGCAGGCGGGCCAGGTACATAAAGAGGGCCAGCCGTGCAAAGTCGGATGTTTGCATGGTCATATTCAGTAAGGGCAATCGTATCCAGCGACTGCCTTCATTCATTTTTACACCAAAGAACAACGTATAAAATAAAAGCGGCAAAGAGATCAGGAATGCCACCTGCGCTGCTTTGGAATAAAACGTGTAGTTGACCAGGTGTGCAAAATAAATGACCATTAAACCGGCCAGGATAAATACCACCTGTTTAAAAAGATAAATCTCTGTATTACCCTTGTAATTCTTATATGCCAAAGAACCCGTAGCACTGTACACCGCCAGCAAAGACACGAGGGTAAGCAGAATCACCAACGCCCAGATCACTTTATCTCCCTTCGTTTTATTGAGGAGATTGCTGGTGTTGAAGGTGTTCTTCAGCTCATTAAACCGTATTTCTTTTGCTGTTTCCATTACATAGTTAGCAGTTTACAGTTGGCAATTCACAGTTGTTGACCGCATCCGTATTTTTCGGGATAGCGGATCAAATGCTGTAATAACCTGCCCACTTCACTGCATTTTGCACTTTTATCGTTATACACTTCATTTGTTATATACTTACAAGAAAGGCTAAAATCCAACCAAACTTGTGTTTCTGTGTTCTCCATATCACTGTCTGTTACCTTTGACACAAAATGTGCTATATATCTCCTCTTCCGGTAACCTTCACCAATATTTGCACAAACAGGACGAGAGCTTCTCCTTATTTGATCTGTCAGCGAATACTTTTCTTCTTTTGGAAAGCTTTTTGTTATTTCAAATACTTCCATAGCCAACTCAAAAGCTTTCTTGTAAACAATCAGGCCTCTGAAAGTTCCCATTATAGTACGGATTAAAATATTTATTCAACTTATCTTCTTCATCACAGTCAACTGCTAACTCTCAACTGTTAACTGACAACTGCATTCACAGCTCTTTCACTGCCTGCTTGAACTGATTTCCCCTGTCTTCATAATTTTTAAACAGGTCGAAACTGGCGCAAGCCGGACTTAGCAATACCACATCTCCTTTGCCGGAGAAATGGAAGGCTGCTTTTACCGCATCCACTGCAGACGTAGTATCCACAATGGTGGGGATGATATCGCCAAATGCCTCATGAATCTTTTTATTATCTGTACCCAGGCAAATGATCGCTTTCACTTTTTCCTGTACCAGGTCTTTTATGAGTGCATAATCATTTCCCTTGTCCACTCCACCGAGAATCAGCACAGTGGGTTTGGTCATACTTTCGAGTGCATACCAGGCCGAGTTTACATTGGTAGCTTTGCTATCGTTGATAAACTCTACGCCCCGTACCGTAGCCACATGTTCCATGCGGTGTTCGAGATTCTGAAAATTCTGCACCGCATCGCGGATCTTGTCTTTTCGAATGTCGAGCGTGGTTGCTGCTACACAGGCTGCCATAGTATTGTATTGATTGTGTTTTCCCTTGAGTGCAAAATCAAATACACTCATGTTGGTAAAATCCTGTCCTGTTCGTACGTACATGTCCCCGTCTTTAATAAAAGCTCCGTTTGGTAATTCCTTTTTCATACTTATTGGCAGTTGGTTAGATTGTAAACTGAACCCGGTTACAGCCGGACTGTCTTTATATTTCATTGTTACTTCATCATCAGCAGAGTAAATAAAATAATCATTGGCCTGCTGATTCATCGTGATCCGGAATTTGCTCCGGATATAATTTTCGAACTTGTAATCGTAACGGTCAAGGTGATCTTCGGTAATGTTGGTGAGTATGGCCACATCCGGTCGGAATGTGACAATATCATCCAGTTGAAAACTGCTAACCTCCACGATATACAGGGGTCGCGGATCTTCGGCCACCCGTTTAGCGAAGGAATCACCGATATTGCCCACCAGTGCACAATCCAATCCTGCGGTTTTGCAGATATGATAGGTAAGTGCGGTGGTGGTGGTTTTTCCGTTGCTGCCGGTAATAGCCACAATTTTGCTGTTGCCTTTATACCGGTAGGCCAGTTCCACTTCGCTGATCACCGGAATACCTTTCGCCCTGATCTTTTTCATGATGGGCGCTTTCTCCGGTATACCGGGGCTTTTCATCACTTCATCGGCCGCGAGAATACGGTCTTCCGAATGATGGCCTTCTTCAAATTCGATACCGGCCTGCAGCAATTCGTTACGATACGCATTCTTCAAAGAACTTCCGTCAGATAAAAACACATCATATCCCTGCTGCTTTGCGAGCAGTGCAGCGCCTGCACCACTTTCACCTCCTCCCAGTATGATCATTTTTTTACCCATATAATTGTTCCCCTGACGATGCAGGAACAGTGTACGGAACACGGTTCTTCACAAGTATTGGATTTTCGAATACAACTGCACCACAATCTCATTAAATCAGAACAGCAACTGGTATTGTTCAGCAGGATTTGGATTGGTTTTTCAGCAATATCTCTTAAGCAGTTTGGTTATCTCATCTTCAGGGTGGCAATGCTCAATACCACCAGTAATACAGTCACTATCCAGAAACGCGTCACGATCTTTACCTCATGGTATCCCTTTACCTGAAAGTGATGGTGCAGGGGCGCTTTTAAAAAGACACGCTTGCCCACACCGAATTTTCGTTTCGTATATTTAAAATATCCCACCTGCAGCATCACACTCAGCGTTTCCACAAAAAATACGCCGCAGAAGATGGGTAACAACAATTCCTTATGCACGATAATGGCCAGTGCGGCGATCATACCTCCAAGGGTAAGACTGCCCGTATCTCCCATGAATATCTGCGCCGGGTATGAATTGTACCAGAGAAATCCGATACAGGCACCGATCATCGCAGCGATGAATATGGATAGCTCACCCAGATTCGGGATATACATGATATTGAGGTAATCTGCAAACACCAGATTGCCACTGGCATAGGCGAATATGCCCAACAGTGTGCCGATAATCGCCGATGTGCCTGTGGCCAGTCCATCCAATCCATCCGTAAGGTTCGATCCATTGGATACCGCCGTGATAATAAATATCACGATCAGTATATAGAGTACCCAGGTATAATCCCTCCAGGACGCCGGCAGCAGTTTTGCATAGTTAAACTCATGCCCTTTCACAAAAGGGATCGTCGTGATGGTGGTCTTATTGGCCGGTACAAAATATTTAACCTTACCATTTACATTCTTTTCAATATGTCCGGGCACTGATTTCGGATTCGTGCCCACATATTCCCGCCATATCTTCACCTCACTGTTGAAATAAAGTGTTGCCCCTACTAAAATCCCGATTCCCACTTGTCCCAGAATTTTGAACCAACCGGCTAATCCATCTGTTCCGCTCTTGGTATATTTTTCTCCCCGCTGCTGGGCCAGTCGTTTACCACGCAGTTTGAGGTAGTCATCTATAAACCCGATCATTCCCAGCCATACCGCACTGATAAGCATGATCTGCACATATACGCTGGTAAGATCGGCCAGCAGCAATGTAGGGATGATGATCGCCAGGATAATAATGATCCCTCCCATGGTGGGGGTACCTTTTTTGCTTTCTTCACCCGGCAAACCCTCTTCCCGGATGCTTTCGCCGATCTGTTTTTTCTGGAGAAACTTTATCAGCTTCTTACCATAAAAAGTGGTGATGAATAAAGACAGTATAACGGCCACCAATACCCGAAAAGTGATAAAGCCAAACAGGCTCATCCCCGGGATCTTGATCCCCTCACTACTCAGCCAATTATGTAAATGATACAACATTGTGGTTACTGGTTTCTGGTTGCTGGTTGGCGTGCCCGCCGTGGCGGGTTTCTTGTTATTTGTTTCTTGTTACTTGTAACTGGTTAGCGATCCAATAATTCAAACATTTCCTGCACTACTTCTTTATCGTCAAAATGATTGCGAACTCCTTTTATTTCCTGATATTTCTCATGTCCTTTTCCTGCAATCAGTATGATATCTTCCGGTTTGGCCAGGCTCACGGCCGTTTTAATAGCTTCCCGTCTGTCAACGATCGAGATATATTTCCGCTTCGCCGCCGCACTCAGTCCCTCTTCCATATCTTTTATGATCTGTGCCGGATCCTCTGATCTCGGATTGTCGCTGGTGAACACCACCTTATCACTGTGCTCACAAGCCGCTTCTGCCATCACCGGTCTTTTGGTTCTGTCCCGGTCACCTCCGCATCCCACCACGGTGATCACCCGCTCAAAACCTTTTCTCAGTTTTTTTATCGTGGCCAGTACATTCAGCAAAGCGTCGGGTGTATGTGCATAGTCCACGATCGCAATCACCCGGTCTTTTGCAGAAACCATATAATCAAACCTTCCTTCCGCACCGCTCAGTTCACTCAATGCCGTCAGCACTTCCTGTTTATCCTCTCCCAGGCTTACCGCTGCGCCGTATACGGCCAGCAGGTTGTAGGCATTGAACTCACCAATCAGCCGGAAATGCACTTCTGTTTCGTTCACGGTCATCTGCAACCCTTCGAGACTGTTATCAAGGATCTTTCCCTTGAAATCGGCCACTGTCTTCAGGCTGTAGTACAATTTCTTCGCGGCGGTATTCTGCAGCATCACCGTTCCCCTTTTATCATCTGCATTGCTGATGGCAAAAGCAGCAGATGAAAGTGAATCGAAGAAGGATTTTTTCACCCGGATATATTCATCAAACGTTTTGTGATAATCCAGATGATCATGCGTGATATTGCTGAAAATCCCTCCCGTGTACTGCAATCCGGTAACCCGATGCTGGTGCAGCGCATGTGAACTTGTTTCCATGAACACATGTGAGCAGCCTTCATTCACCATCTGGTGCAGCAATTGATTCAGGCTTACCGCATCCGGTGTGGTATGTGTGGCAGGAATAATGGTTCCCGCTATCATATTTTCCACCGTGCTGATGAGTCCGCAAGCATATCCCAGTTTTGTAAAGAGCTTATATAATAATGTCGCTATTGTTGTTTTTCCATTGGTGCCGGTAACGCCCACCAGTTTGATCTTTTCGGATGGTCGTCCGAAAAAATTATGTGCCATATACCCAGCTGCTGCCGCACTGTTTTCCACCTGCACGTATACTACGTTATCTTTTGTAGCTACAGGTGCTTCTTCACTTACGATCACTGTGGCACCATTTGCAATGGCTTTATCAATGAACTGATGTCCGTCTGCCGCTGTACCTTTTACAGCGATAAATACCGATCCGCTGCTCACTTTTCTCGAATCCGTCTGCACATCTTTTACATCCGTTGCTGTACTTCCCGACACTGATCTGATCGCCACTTTATATAGTACATCCTGTAATAACACGTCGTTAGTATCTTATTTTATTCGTTATACCATTAGCTCAGTTCTAATATTACCGTTACCCCTTTGCCGAGTGTTGCGCCGGGAGGTACCGATTGCAGGGTTACTTTACCCTTTCCTTTTACGGCAACTTTCAATCCCATATTCTCCAGCAGGTACAATGCATCCTTTAATCCCATGCCGCGAACATTGGGCATTACCTGCGATTTTACCTGTACGGTTTTCATAACCGGCTTTCCTGCATCAGCACTGGTAGCAAAAAGGCTGGCCCAGCTATTCTGTGCCACTGAATCCCGATAAGGCATTTTCAGTGTACCCATTACATTTTTTATATCGGGTGCAAAGCCCGCATAGAAAAAATTACTGCTGTCTTTCACAGCTATGTATGGGGTGGGGTTTTTCTTTTCCACGTACATCGCATACAGCTTGGTAGCGATTTCCCTGAATACCGGTGCAGCCAGTGTACCACCAAAGTGTGAGGCAGCACGGGGTTTGGTACGAATCACTACGATACAGGTATACATGGGTTTATCTGCGGGGAAGTAACCGACAAATGTTGCCTGATAAACGCCATCAGAATATTTAATTGGTCCATCCCAAACATGTGCAGTACCTGTTTTACCCGCCAAAGCAAAGGGCACTCCTTTAAAGGCTCTGGTAGCGGTGCCATCAAGTACGGTGGCTTCCATGGAAGTGCGGGCTGCCTGAATCACTTCGGGTTTGCATAATCTTTCTTCCATCACCACGGGCTCAAATTGTTTATGAATGACCCCATTGCTCTGTATACTGCTTACCAGATAGGGTTTCATCATGCGGCCATTGTTGGCAATAGCATTGTATAAGGTGATAATATGCAAAGGGCTTACCTGCACCCCATAACCAAAGCTCATCCACAACATATTTCCTTCTGCACTACCTTTCTGATTCAATGGTGCCATCTGAGGTTTGGGCACATTGGCCAAATCAATGGGCGAGCGCACATCCAGGTGAAAGCGATGCAGATAGGTTTTCAGTTCTTCGGGATTTTTGGCAAAGGCTTTATAGGCCAGTTTGCTCATACCGATATTGGAGCTATGGGCAAAACATTCCTTAACTGAAAGATACGGTCTGGGCGCTCTTTCTGCGTCCGGTACCATTTTCTTTCCCACCTGTGCACGTCCTGCACTGCCTATTTCCACCATATCATTCAGGTTGCTGGTACCTTTTTCCAATACGGATAATAAGGTGGCCAGTTTGATGGTGGAACCCGGTTCAGTTGTCCGCAGGGCATAATTATCATCTTCGTAATAATTACCTGTTTTTGAATTGCGGCCCAGGTTGGCCATAGCCCTGATTTTACCAGTGCTGGTTTCCATTACAATAGCGGTGCCATAGGGACCTTCACATTGCTGCATCATACGGAGCAGCGCTGTTTCGGTAATATCCTGAATGTTTACATCGATAGTAGTGTAGATGTCTTTTCCATTTTCCGGATCTGTTTGCGAACCCTCCACCGGTATTTGCGCACCACCGGCAATGGAACGCATCAGCTTGATGCCATCTTTTCCGCTTAGTACGGTATCATAACTTCTTTCGAGCCCTACGTTTTGCTTCCGGGCAGTGTTGCCTACATCTTTGAATTCACGGGCCAGTCCGATGGTACGGTTGGCCAGCAATCCGAAAGGTGTTTGCCGCACGCTGTTTACTTCCACGATCACCCCGCTTTTATTGCGGCCTTGTCTCACCAGCGGGAATTCACGAAACACTTTGTATTGTTCAAAGCTGAGTTTCTTTTTGAGCAGGTAATAGCGTTCATTGTTTTTGAATGCCACCTGCAGATCTCTTTTATATTGTGCCGGGGATTTATCTTTAAAAAAGCCGGCAAGCGAAATGGAAAAGGAATCTACATTTTCTATAAATCGTTTTCCTTTCTTTTCCCGCAGTCCGTCCGCGTTGAAGTCCATATACACATCGAAAGTGGGGATGGAGATGCTGAGCATTTGTCCATCTTCGCTGTAGATAGCGCCGCGCTCAGCCAGTACAGGCTGAAAGCGCTGGTGAAGACTGTCGCCCATGCTGCGCCAGTGTTTTCCCTGGAAGCGCTGAATATAGAAAGCTCTTCCGAGGACAAGAATGCTGATCAGCACAATACCGACAAACCCGAGGTAAACCCTCCACAATATGTCACGCTTTACGTCCAATGTCTTCGTTCCTGCGTTAAGACCCGTCAGGGGTAATTTAGTTGTTGTTGTATCCGTCCACCCTCCTGCTCGCACAGGAAGGATTTATTCGTTGTTGATCATTGAGCCGTTGTAGGTACCGGTTCATCTTTCAGCACAATGGGAGAAGTTTCCAGTTCTTTCAATCCCAATTGCTGAATGGCTTCTGTTTTTACCAGTTCACTTTGCTTTCCCTGTAACAGCACTTTGCTTTTCACTGCGATATATTCATAGCGCAGTTCTTTTACTTCTTTAGTCGTACGGTTAATCTGGCGAATGGTCTTATCTGCATAATGACCATTATAGATGTAGAGTACGGCGAGCAGGGCAAGAAAAAAGAGAAAGGGCACCTGTTTTACGATGGACTGATAATTCAGCCAGCGTTTCCAGGTTGCCTGGATGGATGTTTTTGAGGCATCCGTTTTTTCCTTTTTCCCTTCCGGGGTGTTAGTTACCTGTTCGGGCATAACATTCTTTTCTGCTACTGTTTTTGGTTTTTCTCCGGTCCTTATCACCTGCTTGCTTCATAGCAAGGGTTGATTTCAAAGGATATAGATTTTCCGGTTTTTTGCTCTCTATATTTACAATTCTTATTTATTCGCTTTTCTCTTTCGGACTGATCCACATTTTTAAACTCATATCTTTTCCGCTACTCTCAGCTTTGCGCTTCTGGATCTGGGGTTCTCCTTTTGTTCTTTTGCAGAAGGCAGAACCGGTTTCTTAGTGATAATGCGCAATTCGCTGACCGTTTCAGTATTGATAAAGGGGTTCTCTTCCGGTTCATCGAATGAACCGCGACGGAAAAAATTCTTTACCAATCTGTCCTCCAGGGAATGAAACGTGATAATAGCTGCTCTGCCTCCGGGCTTTAATAAGGATGGGATTTGTTGCAGCATTTCTTTCAATGCGCCTAATTCGTTGTTCACTTCAATGCGAAGTGCTTGAAATACCTGGGCGAAGTACTTATTGGGATTTCCTTTAACGATTTCACGGATAGCATTTTTAAAACCGTCGATGGTTTTGAAGTGGGCAGCGTTTCGAAGTTGAACGATGGTCCTGGCAAGGGTTTTAGCATTGGTAACTTCTCCGTACTGTTCAAACAGTTTGTGCAACTGTTGTTCGCTGTACGTATTGAGAATATCTGCGGCGGTGAGCGATTGTCGCTTATCCATACGCATATCCAGTTCTGCATTGTAGCGAATCGAGAATCCTCTTTCCGCTTCATCGAACTGGTGACTGCTTACACCCAGATCGGCCATGATACCATCCACTGCCATTACACCCTCCAGTTTGAGGAAACGCTGCAGGTGACGAAAATTGTGTGAAACAAAAACTAATCTTTCATCATCCGGCAGGTTTTTTTTGGCGTCTTCATCCTGGTCAAAAGCGAATAAACGACCATCGGGCCCCAGTTGTTCCAGTATGGCACGGGAATGTCCTCCGCCTCCAAACGTGCAGTCCACATAGGTGCCGCCGGGTTTTATTTGTAACCCTTCGATGACCTCGTGAAGCAAAACAGGAATATGATATCCGTTACTCATAACTGAACGATTGAAGACCAACACAGACATAGGGTATATAGCCAGATGAAAATGCAGGGGCCACAAAATATTTTGTGCGTATCCCCGGCTGGTGCTTCATCAGTCATTGCCTCCTTTTGCCATCACATCTTTGGCCAGGTTGCTGAATGCATCCGGTGAAAATGAATCAAAGAGCTGTTTGTACTTATTACTATCCCAGATTTCTATCTTATTAACTGCGGCCACCAGCACGATATCTTTTTCGAGATCAGCATGTGCCTTCAGATTGGGCGGTACCAGCAGGCGTCCTGCGTTGTCGGGCTCCACGAATGTGGCACCGTTCAAAAAGTAGCGCCGGAACTCTCTCACTTTCGGGTCGAAATCGTTCAGCTTGCTGATATCTGCAAAGAGCGGCTCCCAGTTTTGAACCGGGTAAAGGGCCAGGCATTTTTCAAACCCCCTGTTGATAACAAAGCGATCTCCGCCGGTGTCCGACAATTGCTTTTTGAATCCCGCCGGGAGGAGGAACCGCCCCTTGGCATCCAAAGTAGCCTCGTATTCTCCGAGAAATCCTGTCATTATCAGCGAATTGGGTCAATGTTTGAATAATTACCACAAAATAACATTTTTTCCCACTTAAGTACCAAATTTTTTAATTTTTAATTTTTCCCCACCCTTTTTGAGGCCAAAAGGGTGGCTGGCAAGCAGTTTCAGCCGATGGGGGCCGGTGAGGGCCAAAAATCGCGTGAATAGACTGTGAATTGCGGTGGATAACCTGTGGATTAAGGATTTTAGAGGGCAAAATTCGGCAGAATAAATAGATTTATGGCTACAAGAAATTAATTACTATGGCCACTGCCGGATATTCGGGTACTCCCCTGCTAAAAAAACTGGGCATTCAGCCTGCTATGAAACTACTGCTGATACATGCTCCCGATAATTATTTTGCCCTGCTTGCCGAAGGAAGCGGAGTGAGTCAAAAAACGATCCGGGCACAGGTATGCACAGCGCAAGAAGTTAAAGACCCTGCTGCCATTCAGTTCATTCACCTGTTTGTAACGTCAAATAAAGTGTTTGAAGCAACGATGAAACAAATCACCCCACTTTATAAAAAGAACAGCACGGTAATTATATGGGTATCCTGGTATAAGAAGGCAGCAAAAATCCCTACCGATATCACGGAAGATATGATTCGTGCCTATGCACTCAGTCACGGGCTGGTGGATGTAAAAGTATGTGCGGTAAGTGACGTGTGGAGCGGATTGAAACTCGTAGTGCCTTTGGCCAAACGATAGTATCTTTGCCATTCACCAAATACAACAGTCAGTTGTGTTATGAAACATCCGAAGAATATATCCATCGCAGATTATTCCTATGATCTGCCCGAACACCGTATCGCTGAATTCCCCCTTGCAGAACGGGATGCCTCCAAACTACTCGTTTATCAGAATGAACATATCCGGGAGGATATATACAAAAACCTATCCGCAACTATACCTGAAGGTTCGCTGCTGGTGTTCAATAATACCAAAGTAGTGGAAGCCAGGTTGCTTTTCCAAAAACCCACCGGTGGGGTGATTGAGATCTTTTGTCTCGAACCGCATGAACAATACCCGGATATTACTACCGCAATGTCCACTACCGGAAAGGTATGGTGGCAATGCCTGGTTGGTGGTGCTTCCAAATGGAAAAAAGGCCAGGTGCTGGAAAAGAAAATCATACAGGGTAACGATACCATTATTTTACAAGCGTCGTATATAGAAAAAAGAACGGGCTCCTTTATCATCGAATTAAGCTGGACACCCGATACACTTTCCTTTGCAGAAATGCTTCACCTGTCAGGGGCCATTCCCCTCCCCCCCTACATTAAACGGACGGCTGTGGCTGCTGATGCGGAACGTTACCAGACTGTATATGCGCAACATGATGGTTCTGTAGCTGCACCTACAGCCGGACTGCATTTCACTAAGGATGTATTTGCATCGCTCGCTGCAAAAAATATTTCCACAGATTTTGTAACCCTGCATGTGGGAGCCGGTACGTTCAAGCCCGTAAAATCGGAGACCTTGCAGGATCATGAGATGCACGCAGAATATATTGATGTATCTCTTTCACTTATCAAAAAAGTAATGCAGCATTCCGGTACATCCATCGTTGCCGTTGGCACCACCTCCCTTCGTACACTTGAAAGTCTTTACTGGATTGGCTGTAAAGCTGCAGAAGGCACCTTCTCCCCGGCTGAATTACTGGTAAAGCAATGGGATCCTTATGAATCTGCCTGCAAGCAGGTTACGATGAAAGAAGCTTTGCAGCACCTGATTATATATATGGAAACGCATAAGATGGAACGATTGATTGGGAAAACACAAATACTGATCACGCCAGGTTATGTTTTCAAAGTAATAAGCGGACTCATTACCAATTTCCATCAGCCGCAATCCACGTTATTATTGCTGGTGGCAGCGCTGGTTGGTGAAAAATGGAAATCCATATATGAGCATGCATTAAACCATGATTTTCGTTTTCTCAGCTATGGCGATGGATGTTTGTTATGGAAGTAATAAGCGGCAAGAGGTAAGCTGCAAGCTACAAGTGGACTCCAAAAAATTGATATGACTGTTTATGAAAATAAAGGCTGTTTTCTCAAAGTTCGCCGTCTCTGTTTACCCCTATTAAACATCTTCAACTTATGTAACCTATGTAACTTATTGCTGAAACGGCTCTCTGACCAGAAACAAAGCCACCATTGCCTCAACCGCTCAACCCTTTTTCAAAGGCAGATCGACCGTGAACGTACTGCCTTTTCCGAGCGTACTTTCGGCTTTGATATCGCCATCGTGGGCTTCCACCAGGGTCTTTACATAACTTAATCCTAATCCGAATCCCTTTACATTATGCACATTACCGGTATGGGCCCGGTAAAATTTTTCGAATACGCGCTTTACGGTATCCCTGTTCATACCGATACCATTGTCTTCAATACGCATGGTGAAATTCTTACCATTGGAACTGGTAGTAAGTTTAATCATCGGGGGAACATTTTCTCTGGCATACTTCACCGCATTATCCACCAGATTATTGACCAGGTTAGAGAGATGTACTTCATCTGCTTCGATGAGATCATTGGTTGCATTCAATTGCAGTTCCACTTTCCCCTGCTTTTCATCTAACTGCAGTACAAAATTGTCCACCACATCATGTATCACTTCATGTACATGTACCGGCTTCTTATTGAGATCCACTTCCTGCTTTTCAAGTTGTGAAGCTTTCAGAATGATCTCTACCTGCCGGTTCATCCGTTGATTCTCTTCTTTGATGATACTTCTGAAATAACCCATCTTTTCCTGGTCCTGGATCACTTTTTCATTGCGCATGGCATCCACAGCCAGCGAGATGGTGGCAATGGGTGTTTTAAATTCATGCGTCATATTATTGATAAAATCATTCTTGATCTCCCCGAGTTTCTTCTGGCGGAGCATGGTGCGCACGGTGAGATAAAAGGCGGCAAGTATGATGAGCGTAAATACGACCGATAGCGCAATGCGCCACCGGAGGGATTTAAATACATAACTTTTGATATTGGGGATCGAAACGAATAATACTTCATTCACACTCAGGTTCTCTCCGGCCGTACCACTCAGGGCCGACAGGATCACATTGGCATGGAGGCTGTTGACCGTATCTTCATATACAGTGAGAAAATTGGGGGACATTTTTTCAAACACATCTTCTCGTCCTTTAGGATCATACACGGCAATACCGAATTCAAACTGGATACCTTTCAGTCCCCGTTGTTCAAATTCCATTTTTAGTTTTTTCTGAATGTCTTCCACGCTGGCGTCTTGTCCGATGGTGGATGGTTTAAAATTATCCAGACTGAACTGATCGGATAAAAAACTTTTGCGATTACTGCCGGCGGCATAGCTGCCTTTATGCTGGGCCAGTTCGTCCCCTACGGCCGTAGTACTCTCCCGTACACTTTGCTGTATCTGCTCCTGGCGCAAGAGTACCATGTTCTGCAGCCAGGATATTTGCATAATGATGATCCCCGTCAGTGAAAGGGTAATCAGGACCGTAATGATGGTAAAAATTCTTTTCAAGCGTTGTAATAATGCCGCTCAAGATAATAAACGCAGGGCAGCATACAAAAATACGTTTCCCGTTCGAGCCAGCCCATACTTTGCCCTTTTCCCCATGTTTTTTAACTGCTTTTTCTGAAATATTGCCTGTTTCAGATTTTATACTAAATTAGAATTATGATTGAACCGGCTCCGGGCATATTACTAATTGCAGACCCCTTTCTGAAAGACCCCAATTTTTTACGCACGGTTGTTTTTTTGTGCGAACACGATAAAGAGGGGAGCTTCGGATTTGTATTGAACCGCCAATACCAAAATACATTGGATGAACTGATCCCTGAGTTGGAAGGCCACCCCCTTCCGGTCTATTATGGCGGGCCAGTGCAACTGGATTCCATTCATTTTTTACACCGCTATCCAGAAGATATCCCCGGTGGACAGGAAGTGATGAAGGGGGTATATTGGGGTGGGAATTTTGATGCCGCTGTGGAGCTGATCAAAATGCCGCATTTCAATCCGGATAAAATCCGCTTTTATATCGGGTATTCGGGCTGGAGTGAAGGACAACTGAATGAAGAATTGACGGAAAAAACATGGCTTACGGTAAAAGCTGAACGGCGATTAATATTCGATACGGACTATACAGAAGTATGGAAAGAATCCATAAAGCATCTCGGCGGCGACTATGAGATTATGGCTAACTTCCCGATTGACCCCCAGCTCAATTGATCATAGACTGCGTGCCTGCTTGATATATAAATTGCCGGTGAACTTATCGATTTTAAACTCTACATCCATTCCATAATTCCAGAAACTGATCATGTCTTTGGGTCCGGATCGATCCACACGGTAAAAGAAATGTTCCTTTATAGCGGTAAGATATCTGGTTAGTAACTTTAACTGATCATTGGTTAATACCGTTGCTTCCGGACTAAGACTGCTGCGACCGATATACTCCACTTCCACTTGCTTGTTGCCTGTTACCTCACCTAATCCAATGATGGCTTCATCGCAACTTACACTATCTGGCGGGGTAACCACACTTACTTCCCCTTTTTGTACATTGATGGTATAGGCCGGATAATTTTTCCGGTACAGATGTTTGGTAACGGCTACCCCATTGGCTAACTCTTCCCCAAAGCCACGATGTACCAGTATTCCCATTGCTACGGAATGCTGATCAATATGAAAAAACTCTCTTTCTGCAAATGCCCGTTCATCCCACAAACTCGCCCATACTGCTTTGATTGCTTTCTCCACGGGCTTATCCGCATCATCCAGACTTCCTGTTTTTGACTCGTACAGGCCGGCACCGTTAAAACCCTTCACATCTTCTGCGTTGGTGGAGGAGCGAAACCGATAATTCGTATATGCGAGACCGTTATGTTGCATGCGGCTGATGACAGCCTGTGCCAATGTTTTGTCGAGCGGTGCGGCCTTTATTGCACTGCGAATCTTTTTAAGCCAAGCATCGGTAGCCCTGGAATCGCTGAGCAAAGCGGAATTATTGAACAGCGAGTCCAACATGGGAAGAATATGATGTTGCTGCAGATGCTGGTAATAATAATAAAAGGGAATAGCAAAGGATCCTTCAGGAAGTGGTAAGGGTTTCTTGTCCACTTTTATCTTCAAGAGCTCTGCAAAATTGGCGGCCTTGCCTCCCACGAGTTTTACTTCCTTAAATCCGATTACTGAAAGATCCACCAGCTTCTTCACACTGGTATCCACCGATAATACAATGGGCTTCCTGTTATCCGCTTTTTGCCAATAGGCGCTGGCATCCTTTTCATTCGCCGCCCTGATGATAAACGTATCAGCCGTCACTTCATAATACACCAGCTTATTTTCCAATTGTGCAATGGCAGGGTCTGTCCACGCATTTCTGAAAGTGGCATTGGGCGTACCCCGGTTGATACAGAGCAGGCTGATATGACATAATGGTGTTTGAAAAGGCACCGACATTACACCTGCTACTACCGGCAACTGATTCGGCAGGCCATTCAATATCACAATATCGTGTTTATTCAATGATGTGTTTTCAATACCCTTTATATCAACTTTTCGCAGGTAGCCATAAGAAACACCTTTATTGAGTGAAACAAATTTTCGGCCCTTATATATCTCATCCGCTTGTATAACTGGCATCTGTGGAATACCGGCAAGGCGTGCCTGCATGTCGGGAGAGTTCACCAATATCTTTATCCTGGATCCAAAATAAGTATGCGCCACAATTTTTTTATAGAGATCAAAAAGCGCATTGGCAGCAAGATCATCTTCCGCCATCAGCTCCAATGCATACACATCCTGTGGAGCATAATAATTAAGGTTACAGAGAATATACTCCCTTCGGGGATTGTCGGAATAATTCAACCGATTGAACAACTCCAGGTTATCTGGCGCATTCAGCACTTTTACACAAAAATCGAAATGAAAAGGAAACTGTCCGGAATTGGTAAAATATAATTGATTGCCGGCTATACTATAAACGATCTTTAATGATTGGGCTTTGCCAAATCGTTCAGACAATGGCTTACCCTGTATATATGCAAAATCCTGCGGACACCCAATCCGTTCTAAATAATCAGCCCCGCCGCCGCGGTATTCACACTCCGGTGCCTGCTGTGCCTTACAGGCGCTCAGCATGAACAGCAGTACTACAACAGGCATCCATCTTTTCATAGCAAAATTTACAACAAAGATGCCGGATCTGCTGCTATTACACAGTGAAAAAAAGCGAATTATTTCAGGAGATGTCATTCTAATAACTGTTCACCCGCCCAGCCAATCCTTAAAGCCGTTCACTCTTTCACGGCTTACAACCGTATCGGCCTGGGTGGTGGGCATGAGTTCAATTTTGAGGCGGCCTCCCAGCCAGGTATGTACTTTTTGTACAGATTCGATATTGACCAGCAGGTGGCGGTTGATACGAAAGAAATGGCGGGGTGAAAGTTGCTCCTCCAATTGGGAGAGGTTATACTCCAGCAATGATTTGTTGCCATCAAAATCCACCGCGTAACAAAGCTTTCCATCTGCAAAGCAATATGCGGTATGTTCGGTCTTGAGATAACTGAGCTGCTGGCCCCGTTTAATCAGCAGCCTTTCTTTGAACCGCTGTCCGTTCATGGCTTCCACCATACGCATGATCTTATCAGAGAAGTCGGGAGTAGTTGCAGAATACAGATCCCTGAATTTCTGCACGGCCTGTTCCAGCTCTTTTTCATCTACCGGCTTTAGCAGGTAATCTATGCTGTTTACTTTAAATGCACGGAGAGTATACTGATCAAATGCAGTGGTAAAGATGACCGGAGCGGGTACTTTCACCTGGCTAAAAATATCAAAGCTCAGGCCATCACCCAGTTGAATATCCATAAAGATGAGATCAATCTCGGCTTCGTTGGAAAAGTACTTCACGCCCGCTTCCACACTATCCAGACGCTGAATCACTTCCATATCATCACGCAGGTTCTCGATCAGCCTGGTCAGCCGGTTTGCTGCCGGCAATTCATCTTCTATGATTACTACGCGCATATTAATTTTCAATGAGGGGAATGGATACGGTAAAACTGTTTTCATTCTCCGTGACGAGCACTTTATCCTGGCTCAGCAAACGGCATCTGTTCCGGATATTCTCCAAACCTATACCGGTGGAGATATTGATCTGGTTTTTCTTCTGGAGATTATTTTTGACTTCCAGCCGTCCGTTGCTGGCCGTTACTTCTACTTTCAGGGGTTTATCGGACGTTACGATATTATGTTTGATCGCATTCTCCATCAGAATTTGCAACGAAAGCGGTATGATGCGTTTGGTCAGTTTTTCTTCCGGCACATCGATGGTAATGTCAAGGTTATCCCCGAAGCGGGTATGCAATAAAAAAGCATAGGCTTTCATTACATCCAGTTCATCTTTCAATGGAATACTTTGTTCATCCTGCACTTCCAGGATATGGCGATACACTTTCGACATTTGCTGTACAAATACCACGGCCTTATCCGGATCTTCGGGTATGATGGAGCAAAGTGTATTCAGGTTATTGAAAAGAAAATGGGGATTTACCTGTGTCTTTAAGGCGCTGAGTTGCGCATGGAGGCTTTCCCTTTTCAACAATTCTTTTTCTTCCACCGATTGACGCAACTCATTCATAAAATAGATGCTTTCGTAAATGGCCACTACGGTTAATGAACAAAAGATCGAGGCGGCATTCGAACTTACAATCACATTGAACGTATCGAAACCGGCATAATGTTTTTCCTGTTTTATGCCACAAATATCCAGCAGGTATCCCAACAGGTTGTTGGTAACAATGGTGTACCAAAACATCGTGAGGGACTGAACCCATAACCGTTTGCGAACATTCGTAAAAGAAGGGTATTTGGTGCGGGCCCATATCATGATATACCGGTTGCCCAGCCAGATGACCGTGGTCATGATCACCACATTCAGGTACACATTGCCGGTAAATAATGGTTCGCGGTCGAATCGCATACCGAAAAATATAAACGGAATAATAAGGGATACCACCGGCAGCAGAATGATGGTCAGCAACCGGTCATCGAATCCTATTTTTCCGTTTATTTTCCACATGCAATAAAGATATAATTTTTCGGTGGTTATTTTTTGCGTTGCGTAAACGCAATAATCAAAACGTAATTTGATAATTCACGTTCGGGAAAAAACCGATTTGGTTGATCACGTTGGTGGTTCCGGTTTGGGGGTTCAGTGTACGGATATACACATTTTCCCGGTTCGTTATATTCTGCAGATCAATGTACCATTTCTGCGTTACCCGTTTTCCATTGCGTGCATAAGAAAATTTCAGATCCCAACGCAGGTAAGGGTCATTCCGGAGTGAATAGGCCTTATCTTTTTGAAAAATGACATAGCGGGCTGCCGCAGAAGCGGAAAAATCGAAAGGCGTATAGGGTTGCCCACCTGCATACGCAAGTTTGGTATCGATACCTACCGTACCTTTTTTACCCATTTTGAATTCTTTTCCACCCAATATATTGGCCACAAACCCGGTATTGAATGCGGTATTGCGCCATACACCGTCGCTGCCTTTGTATTTACTTTGAAATACCGATGTGGTAAGAAGATAATAATACCCTTTGTTCAGAAAACGCTCTAAGGTTACTTCGGCACCATAATTATACCCTTTCCCTTCATTCACCAGGTTGGTTTTATCGGGGAAATAAAAGTCCGCACCGCTGTTGAGCATACTGAATGAAGAAGGATCCTTTTCCACGGCCGCATTATAAATGTACTGACCATAGATCTCCGTTTTCAAGCGAAGATTCTTCGTGATATTGATATCATAACCGATTACATTGTGAAAGCTTTTTACAAAATCGAGCTCTTTATTGGTTAAAACTGTCTGCCCGCCGGTAGTTTTACTTTGGTAATAATATACTTCCAGTGGCTGTGCCTGACTATGTAAGCCTGTTCCAAATGAAATTGATTGATTGGGTTGCAATTGGTATTTGATATTGAAGCGCGGCTCAATGCTTTGGGTATTATTCAGCGTAAACCGCTGGTAATACAAGCCGGCATTGGAAGACAGTTTATCATTGAAGCGATGGCTGAAATTGCTATAACCACGGAGCAGGTACACATTTACATCTGTGTCAAAAAAAGTAGTGAGCTCAGTGCTGCCATCGGGGATATAATCCTGGCGGAGTTTGAGATGGCTTTTATCGGCTACAAATCCAGCCGTAAGCTGATTCTGGGCATTGAATTTTTTATTGAATGTATAGCCCACCGAAGTTTTTATCTGGGTATTCTTCTTATAAAAAGCGCGGGTATCCGGCCGGCTGCTCTGATAAAATTCTTCCTGGTACTTTGAATCCATACCTGAAATGGCCAGTAAAAATTTACCGGATGCAGTAGGATTGAAAAAATAGGTGTGGGTGAGTCCCGTAACTCCGGTGAGTGAATTGAATTTTCTGTCGCGCAGGCTTCCATCATTCGTTGCATAGAGGTTGTCTTTATCATCGTCGATGGCCGGGAAAGTGATATGGCTTTCGCCGCCTAATCCAAACAAACTGAATGTACCTGCTTTCTTCGTGGGAATATTTACTTTAAAATTCACATCCTGATAATACGGGGTGGCATTGCCGGTACCTACACTGAGACCCAGTTTTTGCACAATGGCGATAAAGGAATACCGGTAATTGAACAGGAAGGAGGATTTATCTTTTTTACTGATGGGCCCTTCTGCGCCGAATTCAAATCCGTTGAAACCCACTTGTCCGAGGAATTCATATTTTTCATTGTTCCCATTGCGCATACGCAGGTCGAATACTCCTGCTACTGCATTACCGTATTGTGCAGGAAACGCACTGGTGATAAAGTCTGAATTCTTCAGGGTATTGGTGTTGAGGATCGTTACCGGCCCGCCGGTAGAACCCAATGTGCTGTAATGATTGGGATTGGGAATATCGATTCCTTCCATACGCCAAAGCACACCGGCAGGTGAATTGCCCCGGATGATGATATCATTCCGTGCATCATTGCTGCCACTCACGCCGGCAAAATTTTGGGCCATGCGGCTGGGATCATTTCGTGTACCCGAGTAGCGTACGGCTTCATCCATACTGAGTTGACGGGCACTTACCACGGCTGTCTCATTGATGGCACGGCTTTTTTGTTTGGCAGACTTCAGCACCACTTCCTCCATCTTCTTTACTTTTTCGCGGATGCGGATCTCCAGTTCCACTTCTTTGGCAGCGGTTACTTCGATATTACGGATCACTGCTTCTTCGTAACCAATGAGGGTGATGCGGATGGTTTGTCGGCCCAATGGTACATTCCGCAAGCGGAACACACCTGCAGAATCGGCTAAGACCATTTTGTTTCCACTCACCGTTTCGAGCGTTACGGTAGCCATCGGCAATGTATTTCCGGATTGTTCATCCAGGATCGTGCCTTTGATGGTTTGTACCGGAGTTGCTGTTTGAGCAAACCCCGGCCGCACCATCATCATGATCAACAGTATTAAAATACTTTTTTGCATAAATAAGGTTTTGAAAGTCTTGGTTCTTATTTGTTGGTATTGTTATAAATATTTACAGCCTCTTTCAGTTCTTCCAGGTTGCTTCCCGCTGCCTTTGCTTTATCGATGGCGGCGGCATTTCCTTTGAAATTACTGGCGGCTACTTCATCAATGTTTTTCTTCGAAATGAGTTGCAATGATTTTGTAGCGGCAGTGTAAAAGAAATAATCACCGGGCCGGCCTTCTGTACCGCTGCTGAATACTGCATTGGAGCCATTGTACGATACTTTACCGGAAGCGTCACTCTGTTTTTGTAAGAAACATAATTCGCCTTTGCAGATCACTTTAAAAAAATCGCCGTTGATACAGGAATAGGTTTGTCCTTCAATCTCAGCAGACAGCAGATCACTGCCACTGTAATTTTTCTTTACGCCACCGGCAGCCGGTATAAACCATACGGAAGCATCCTTTGACATATTATCTTTTACAAAACCGGTTTGTACCGAATTATCGCTGAGTATGATAGTTCCTTTTTTAAATCCTTTGGGAATTTCGTTTTGAGCCTGTGTTTTTACTACGGCCAGTCCTAACGTGAAGCTGAAGGCAATGGATAAGAAAGTATTCATTTTCGTTGATTTTGATGATTAATGATGTAATTGCAATACAATGCTACAACCATACAGCCCGGCTGGCAATCAAAAAGGAATGAGTTGAAGAAATGACGGATTGAGTTGTGAAAAGGCGGGCAAATAAAAAGCCCTCCTGTAGAAAGGAGGGCTTTGGAATGTTTTAGCTATTGCTGTAATGGTGGGTCTGTACTTAATCGGTCTGAACAGCACCTTCCACCAGAACGGTCACTTTATTATTAATAACCTCTACAAATCCACCCTGAATATCAAAGTGGGCGAAATGCTGGGTTGAAGAGGGTTTATTCTTCAGCACTTTCAGCTTTCCTGCTTTCAGCGCACTGATCAGCGGTGCGTGTTTTTCCAGTACTTCAAATGAACCACTGATACCGGGCAACTGCACACCGTATACGTCGTCGCTGAATATTTTCTTCTCTGGTGTTAATATTTCTAAGTTCATAGTAGCTAATGTGGAAATGTGAAAAATGTGAGAATGTGGAAATGCAAGGCTTTAATTATTTTTCATATTTCCAAATGCTCACATTTCCACATTATGGTAATTTATTTTGATGCAGCCATCAGTTTCTTACCTTTCTCGATCGCATCATCGATAGAACCTACCAGGTTGAACGCTGCTTCCGGATAATCATCCACTTCTCCATCCATGATCATATTGAATCCGCGAATGGTTTCTTCTATGGGAACCAGTACACCTTTCAGACCGGTGAAGGCTTCTGCCACATGGAAAGGCTGAGAAAGGAAACGCTGTACTTTACGGGCCCTTGATACTACGAGTTTATCTTCATCACTCAATTCATCCAGACCAAGGATCGCGATGATATCCTGCAGTTCTTTATAGCGCTGCAACATCAGTTTTACACGGTTTGCACAGTTATAGTGTGCTTCACCAACTACCTGAGGAGTAAGGATCCTGGAGGTGGAATCGAGCGGGTCAACCGCAGGATAGATACCTAAGTCAGCAATCTTACGGCTCAATACGGTGGTGGCATCCAGGTGAGCGAACGTAGTAGCAGGTGCGGGGTCGGTAAGGTCATCCGCAGGTACGTAAACCGCCTGTACAGATGTGATCGAACCGTTTTTAGTAGAAGTGATACGCTCCTGCATGATACCCATTTCTGTAGCCAGTGTAGGCTGATAACCCACCGCTGAAGGCATACGACCCAGAAGGGCAGATACTTCAGAACCGGCTTGTGTGAAACGGAAGATATTATCTACGAAGAAAAGGATATCGCGGCCTTTGCCCTGTCCGTCTCCATCACGATAGTATTCAGCGATGGTAAGACCAGACAATGCCACCCTTGCCCTTGCTCCGGGAGGTTCGTTCATTTGTCCGAATACGAAAGTCGCTTTGGAATCAGCGAGTTCTTTCATGTCCACTTTGGAAAGATCCCATCCGCCTTCTTCCATGCTATGTTTGAATGCATCACCATATTTCATGATGCCTGCTTCGATCATTTCGCGCATCAGGTCATTTCCTTCACGGGTTCTTTCTCCCACACCGGCAAATACGGACAGACCGGAGTATGCTTTTGCGATATTATTGATCAGTTCCTGGATCAATACGGTTTTACCCACACCCGCACCACCAAACAGACCAATCTTACCACCTTTTGCATAAGGTTCGATCAGGTCAATTACTTTGATACCGGTAAACAGTACTTCAGAAGCAGTACTCAGGTTTTCGAATGCGGGGGGCTGGTTGTGAATAGGACGTCCGCCAACTTTGCTTACAGCGGGCAATCCATCGATGGGGTCGCCGGTTACATTGAAGAGACGGCCTTTGATACCTTCACCGATCGGCATGGCAATGGCTTTTCCGGTATCCACTACTTCTGTACCACGTACGATACCTTCGGTACCGTCCATCGCAATGGTACGTACGCTGTCCTCTCCCAGGTGCTGTTGCACTTCGAGTACAAGGATATCACCGTTCTCTTTTTTCAGTTCCAGTGAGTTGTAGATCTCGGGAAGTTGGCCGTCAAACTGTACGTCTATTACGGCGCCGATTACCTGTTTTACTTTACCAGTGTTTGCCATATTAAGATTTTGAGGTATGAAGTCTGAAGGCAGTCACCTGTTTTCAATGCTCCGGGCCTTTGTGAAAAGAACCGGTTGCTGCCTCGTTTTCAGGCCGCAAAGGTAAGGGGGAAGGGCTAATTTGCCAATTTGTAGCAAAGGAAATAATCAGGAAAATCCGTGTTTGCCCCGGTTGTGGATAAGGGGTGAAAATAAACGGATTATCCCTGTTTTTTGCGGATGATCAGGCCGATGGATGTGACCACAAAGCGGTCGATCTGCAATTTGAGGTGAATTTTCTGCTGGTGCGGCAGGGTGTCAACCGCAAAATCTTCCGGCATCCCTCCCAGGGAATAGTCCAGTTCCTCCACAAAATGGCCTTCCCGTCGCAGGGCTTCCGCCACCCTTTCTATATCACGATGCCGGAATATCACGGTCATATTATGGTCCTGCGTTTCATCATTGGAACTGATATTGTATTCGGTGGTATGTACGGCCCAGCCCCCTGGTTTGAGGGTTTGAAGCTGGTTTTTGAGGAATTCAATGCCCTGCTCTATACTGCCAAGATGCTCAAAGGAGCAACTGCTCCAGTTAAAATCGTAATTGCGCAGTTCAGGAGGAATGGCATTCATATCGGCTGCCATATAATCCACCCGCTTATAAAATGTTTCCCGCTCACATATATAATCTTTATATAATGAATCCACACCAAAACACAACTGGTTGTCGTTGTTCCATCCCTTTGAGATACCATCTTCCGGAAAAATATCTGTAGCCAGAATATCGCAACCGTAGTTGGCCATCACCGCCGGCAGCGGCTCGGTACCTACGGCAAATGCCAGCCCTCGCTTGCCGGGTTCAAGACAACCCCGCTCCCACAATGCCTGCAGAATATAAATAAACTCCCATTGTTTGCGGTGTAAATTAGGAGACTCTTTCATTTCGGTACACCAACGCTTATACCAATTGCTGTGAAAATCCTGAGCCTTGCACAACTCAGACCGGCGCCTGCCAAAATCGGTCATCAGCACATGTCTCCATTCCCGTTCTGTAGTGGCTGTATGCATATTCATATTTTTATCTTGTTCAAAAAACGTACTTCATACTATCTACGAACTTTCAGACTTTCTGACTTTCAGCCTTTCTGACTTTCGGTCTTTCGGACTTTCGGACTTTTGGTCTTTCGGACTTTCCGACTTCCCGACTTTCCGCCACGGCGGACACGCCCAACTTTCGGACTTTCGGACTTTCCGACTTTCTGACTTTCTTACTCCATCAACGACCTATAAACCTTCACATACTCCACCGCTTTTTCTTCCCAACTGAATGAGTATCCCCTTTTGATGATTTTTTCAGCCAGCCGGTTTTTACTGTATTGGTCCAATCCCTCCTGAAAAACCTGTTGCATGTGATCGGGATCAAAGGTCTGAAAGTAAAAAGCGACATCGCCCCCTATTTCCGGCAGCGAGGTACGTGCGGATAAAAAAACGGGTTTGCCAAATGCCATTGCTTCCACTACGGGCGCACCAAATCCTTCCGCCAGCGATGGCAGCGAGAATGCCAGGCAATTGCTAAAATACCAGGCCTTATCCTCTTCCGACACAGGGCCTACTATCTTCAGCCGGTCTGCCACACCCAACTTTGCTGCTTCCTGTTTCATGGCATGTATATAATCCGGTTCATCCAACCGCCCTGCGATCACCAGTTCCATATGATTATGCTCCAGTAACGGAACCAGGGAATGAAAATTCTTTTTTCGGTTCACATATCCCATAGCGAATAAAAAGGGTATGGCGGGTTTATAACCGGCGGGTCGGGAAGGGGGTGTGTTTACATGATGCGTACCGTTGTGTATCACATGTACCGGCTTATTGCCGGTGTCCATATGCTCCAGTACATCTTTTTTACAATGATGGGAAATACAGACCAGGGCATCGGCCCGGTCGATGAGCCGTTGGGTATGTTGCAGGCTGAGCCGGCGTTCCCGGGCAGTTTTATCTTCATACAGACAATTCAGATCATGTATGGTAAGCAAGACTTTGATGCGCGGATATTTATGGGGTATTACTCTTCCGGATTGAAAAGGGGCATGCCAAACCTGGCAATTCACCAGAAAGGGTCGAAAGAAACGATGATGCCAACGTTTTTCGGTTATGCATAACTGTTTGTTGGCAAAAGTCTTTTTTTCCGCCTCCGGCACGTAATAGTACAAGCTGTGATCCGGATCACGTTCGAGTTCACGGGATACATAATTACCCAGATTCAGGCAATAATGGTATAACCCGGAATCCCGGTGTTTCATCAAATCGCAATCCAGTATGATCCTCGCCATAAAATCAATCGATTGTATAAAGTTCAGCTATTAGTCAACACAGACAACCACTATGTACCCGCGAACATTTATCTTTTTAAGCAAATTTCAATCCACTTTGGTTACCTTTTTGATGCCGGCGCCTACCTATGAGTAGCGTCAGCCGCTGTAAGGCATGAATATTGTACCTTGGCAATATTATCCGATAATCAGCAGATAAAATAAAAAAAGGGCTAACCGTGTACCGGCATGAAAAAAATAATCTTTGATGCAGAGCGAATGAAGTACCGTGATACCGGTCTGTATCATTATTGCCTCAATCTGGGCCAGTATCTTGAATTAAATGCCGATCCCTCACGCGAACGACTGCATTTCTATACCCCTCCGGGTGAACAACACTGGACCCGCAGCCAGACCAACCATCTCACACAAAGTCCCCTGCATAAATTCCTGATGCCTTCTTTCAACGGTTTTGATATCTGGCATGCCACCTATCAAAACACGCATTATATGCCGATGTTGAATAAAAAGATCAAAGTGGTGCTGTCGGTACACGACCTGAATTTTTTATACGATGATAAAAAATCGGCCGCTAAAAAAATGAAATACCTGCGCTACCTGCAGGGATTGATCGATCGGGCGGACGCCATCATATGTATCTCCGAATTCAGCCGGAAAGATGTGTTACAACATTGTGACACGGGAAATAAACCTTTATACGTTATACATAATGGCACCAACCTGCTGGAAAAACCGGCACTTACTTCAGCCTCCTACCGGCCACGTAAACCCTTTCTTTTTTCCATCGGTGTGATGCATCGCAAAAAAAATTACCACGTACTGTTGCCCCTGCTGAAACGCAACAATATGGAATTGCTGATCGCCGGTAAACAGGAAGACGATGGTTATCTTTCTTTTTTTCAACAGCAATCAAAAAAACTGGGAGTGCAGGATCATGTGCAATTGCTCGGCCCTGTATCGGAGCCGGAAAAATCATGGTATTTCAACAATTGCCGGGCCTTTGCCTTTCCTTCTGTATCAGAAGGGTTTGGCCTGCCCGTGGTGGAAGCGATGAGTTGTGGCAAGCCATTGTTTTTATCGGGTCTTACAGCATTGCCGGAGATAGGTGGTGATGTATCGTTTTACTTTAATGATTTTAATGCCGATCATATGGAGCAGGTTTTCCATGTAGGCATGCAACAATATAAAGCGCCGGGTTTCCAGCAAAAGATCATTGCGCGCAGCTTATCATTCAACTGGCACAAGGCAGCACGGAAATACTGGGAAGTGTACCGCTCCTTATATTAAATATCTTTGTCTGCACATGAAAGTTTATCGCCGACTATTGGTCTATGCCCGGCCCTTCCGGAGATTTGTGATCCCCTTTTCGATCTTTACCCTGCTGGCAGTTATTTTCAGCGTATTCCAGTTTGCGCTCATCATACCATTGCTCAACGTACTGTTCGACAGTCATGCCGGGCAGGATACGGTAGCGGCCCCTGCCTTCTCGCTGTCTGCCGGTTTTTTCCGGGATATTTTTTATTACCAGGTGTACCGGTTCAAAGCCATGAATCCCGCTTATGCATTATACTTCATTACGTTCATCATCGTATGTGCGGTATTGCTGACTAATTTGTTTCGCTACCTGGCCCAGCGCACCCTTATCAATGCCCGTACCTTGCTGGTAAAGCGGATCCGCGAAGCACTGTTTGAAAAGATCAATCACCTGCATATGGGCTTTTTTACCAAAGAACATAAAGGCGACCTGATCTCGCGGATGAATTCTGATGTGTTTGAAATAGAAGGAGTGGCCGCCAGTTCACTCGAAGTACTGATAAAAGAACCTTCGCTGGTGATCGGCTATTTTGTGGCCTTATTTACTATCTCGCCGCAGCTTACCCTTTTTACACTGATCATGATCCCGCTGTCTGCATTGGGTATTGCAACGGTGCAGAAAAAACTGAAACGTGATGCCAAAGATGCACAGGCTTCTATAGGGCGATTACTGACCATCATGGATGAAACGCTGACGGGTATGCGTATCATCCGTGCATTCAATGCCACGGGTTTTACGCTGAAAAAATTCAGCCGAGAAAATGATTTTTACCGCAATGCCAGCCTGGCCGGATTCAGACGCAGGGAAATGGCACCGGCCTTTTCCGAAGCAGCCGGAGTAATGGTGGTGGCCGGTATCTTATTGTACGGAGGCAACCTGATATTACAAAACGGAAAGAGTGCAGCCGGTATTCAGGCCAGTGAGTTCATTGCTTTTATCGCCATCTTCTCCCAGGTATTGCGCCCTGCCAAAGCGATGGTGGTGGCAGGGGCCAATATACAGCGGGGACGTGGCTCCGGTGAACGCATACTGGAACTGCTCGACAAAAAAATTGAAATAACCGATAAGCCGGATGCCATCGTTATGCAGCAGTTCAATCACTCGATTGAATTCCGGAATGTGGATTTTGCTTACAATGAATCGCCCGTATTGCAGGATATCAGTTTTACTATTCCCAAAGGAAAAACGATCGCCCTTATTGGCTCTTCGGGTGTGGGCAAATCCACCATGGCCGACCTGATACCCCGTTTTTATGATGTAACGGGCGGTGCCGTATTGGTGGATGGCGTGGATGTGCGCGATTATACGATGGAGTCACTGCGCAGCCAGATGAGCTTTGTAACGCAGGAGATTTTTCTTTTCAATGATACCATCTTTAATAATATCGCACTCAGCCGGCCCGATGCCACGTTGGAAGAAGTGATGCAGGCTGCGAAGATTGCCAATGCACATGAGTTTATTATGCAAACAGAGAATGGGTATGACACCATTACCGGTGACCGCGGTATCCGCTTGTCGGGCGGGCAGCGGCAGCGGCTTTGCATTGCCCGAGCGGTATTGAAGAACCCTGCCATACTTATTCTTGACGAAGCCACATCTGCCCTCGATACCGAATCGGAAAAGACCGTACAGGAGGCATTGGGCAAACTGATGAAGGGCCGCACCACGCTCGTGATCGCCCATCGCCTCAGCACCATCAAAGAAGCCGATGAGATCATTGTATTACACGATGGCCGCATTATAGAGCGGGGACATCACAATGAATTGGTGGAAATTGATGATGGGGTGTATAAGCGGTTGACGGAAATGGCTTTGAGTTAAGAATTATGAATTTAGAATTATGAATTATGAATTACCCGCCCGCTGCAGCCGTTTAAAATCCACATCAACTTCCCCAAAAAAAAGTACAAAGGGAAATCTGGTATCCAATAAAAGCCTCAGCCCATCACGCCAAACTATTAACGCCGCTCTGCGAGACTTGTAGTCTCGCACTCGTATTTTATTGCCTGTGGCAATGATTGCCACAGGCAATAGAATAATACTGCGCGACTGCAAGTCGCGCAGAGCGGGCGGGATATGTCGCCCTTTTTCATAAGGGTTAGCAGCCGACCGGAGGCGGTGGTGAGCAGGTCATAGTGTTTACCAACTACGGATAAGAGGCACTGGCTCTCCACTTTTTCTTCGATCAGCTGCAAAAAATCCCGTTCGTCGGAAACGCTGGTAACTAGGAAGGGCTTTTCCTGGCTGCCATCGCCGGTAAGGCTGACGCCTTCCATCAGTTTGATGGCGATCATTTCTTCGGAGCGGGCAGGAAAAAGTTAAGAATGAAGAATTAAAAGTTAAGAATTACCTGCTCGCTACCCTTACCTAAGGGTCGAACGAGCACAAGTACTATACTTCTACCAAAGGTAAATCCCGCAAACATTCAAACCACTTACCACATCACGCCCAACTCTTAACTATTAACTTTTATCTTTTAACTAATAACTAGCTCTCCAGCAGTTCCGCATACATCCGAAACCGTTTTTCCAGCTCAAAAAAAGCATACTTGGTAGGCCCATCGAGGGGAGTGAGGTAGATAAAGTGGATAATGGCGTTGCCGGTGGCAATAAGATTATCCAGCAAAAAAAGGTCGTTGTTGCCGGCCAGCAGGGCCTCGCGTATGCGTTCGGGCGTAGGGTTGGGGATTGGGTTGGGGGTAGCCATACAATAGGGTTTTTGGTGGGGCAGAAAAAAATACGGTCCTGCCTGTCCCGTTGCTTTACATCTGGTTAGAGATAGCAGGTCCATTACAGACCTGCACGGGGGTGCAGAACCGCGTATCTTAGAAAGTTGCAGGCATAAAAAAGCCTGCAACTTGTCGTAGCAGGTATTACCTGCTCTAACCAATATGTAAAGCGGGGTAAATGTAGAGAATTATATGATTCGGAGGCAAAAACTAAGTAGGCTGATTGACAAACAGGCGGATTGTAGGGACGAAATACCATGTTTTGGGTATTGTGAAAAGGCTTGGATTAAAATAAATTTACAAAAAGGCTACTTGAAACTACCTTAAATATAATTTATATGCGTATTTTATTTTTATTAATCTTTTTCATTCCGTTTAAAAATAAAACTATTGCACAAGACACAAGTTTAAATGACGGCCATGATACAATAATAATAAAATCAGATACATCACTCAATTTATCAACGCACGATAATCTTAGTAAAAGAATCGATTCGTTATTAATTCAAATTACAGAATTAAAAAAAATGGATATTGTAAACAGTATAATAGCCCCATTACTAGTGGCAGTTATTATAGGAATTGCTGGTTGGTTATACGCAAATCTTAAATGGAGGAAGAAAATAAGAAATGCTCCTCAAAAATATGTAGAGGAATTGGATAAATTAATTCAAGATGGAGTCTACGAAGGACCAGAAAAAGCACTAATTAATGCAAGAGCAATAGTATCCTCCAGAGACGCCATGCGAAAGTCACTTATTTCAATATCAAATCAGTTAAACTCCGAAATTGACAGGCTAGCTTCAGAAATCGGAAAAAAAGTTGAACTTCCAACTGGACCGAGTATAGAGGGAGAATTGCCTGCAACTATAGAAAGTAAAAGGGCATATGAAACTATACAAGTTTTACAAAAAATTTGGCCGGCGAAGAAAACCCAAATAAAAGTAGAGGTACAAAAATTATTAACTGAAATGGGACTCAACCCTAGTAAACATATCTAAACTATTTATTCTTATAAATAATACCAGTATATTTCTGTACGCGATGCATATTCAGCTACTCCTTCTGATAAATTCAATGAAGGTTAAAAGTACTACCCCGGAGATACCTAATTTAAAATAACTATAATGCCAAATCATAGTAAAGGCAAAAGTATCTAACTGTCTGAATTCCTGGACAATTTAAGATAATTTCTAAAAACTGTAATTTTCATAGTTTATACAATATGAGTTACATTTACCATAATTTGACAAGTCAAAACCTCAAAAGTGGGCACTCAACTCGGAAATAGAATAAAGGAACTAAGAAGCCAGCAAAAGCTCCTGCAACGCCAGGTTGCCGCTCTGCTTGAAATGGACACCCCCTTATATAGCAAAATTGAACGAGGTGAGCGCATTCCTAAAAAAGAAACAGTAGTAAAGCTGGCTAAAATATTAAAATCAGATAAAGAGGCGCTTTTGACGGTATGGCTCGCTGACCAAGTGTATAATGTGGTGAAAAATGAAACTTATGCTGGTGAAGCTTTGAAATCAGTATCAAAAAAAATAAAAGAAAGGAAATGAACGGAGAGTCTTTAAATATTGAACAGGATAACCTCGCAAAACTAAGAGAACTATTCCCTTCCCTGTTTACAGAAGGCAAATTGGATTGGGAAAAGCTGAAAGCCACATTCAGCGATGATATCAATTTTTCCAATGAACGCTATGTATTGAACTGGGCTGGCAAAAGCGATGCCTTTAGAATATTACAAGTGCCGACTACTGCCACTTTAAAACCAATGCCGGAGGAATCAATAAACTTTGATACAACAGAAAATATTTTTATTGAAGGGGAAAACCTCGAAGTGCTGAAAGTATTACAAAAGAGCTACTACAATAAAATAAAGTGCATCATTATTGATCCGCCATACAATACGGGCAACGATAGTTTTATTTATCCTGATAAATTTAAAGAGAACAAAGCCGACTACGAAAAACGCATCGGGGAGAAAGACGAAGAAGGTTATCTGATGAAAGAAGGTATGTTTCGCAAGAATAGCAAAGACAGCGGGCACTATCATAGTAACTGGCTTAGCATGATGTACCCTCGATTATTCCTAGCTAAAAACTTATTGAAGGAAGACGGAGTAATTTTCGTTCATTTAGATGACAATGAAATACATAATTTGCGTTTACTAATGAATGAGATTTTTGGAGAAGATAATTTCATTGCCTCATTTATTTGGAAAAGTAGGCAAATTGTAGACAGCAGAACACAAAATGGTGTTTCTAATGATCATGAGTATATTCTTTGTTTTGCTAAGAATACTGGAGTTTTGCGTGGCAAAAAAAGTGACATAACTAAATATAAAAACCCTGATAATGATTCAAGAGGTCCTTGGATGAGCAATAGTATTTTAGGTTTGGCAACAGCAGGGCAACGTCCAAATTTACACTATATAATTTCTGACCCAGATACAAATATTACCTATTCACCACCTCCAGAAACTGGATGGAGGTATTCGAAAGAAACAATGGCTGCAAAAATTGCTGATAAACGAATCGTTTTTCCGATAAAAAAAGATGGTCGACCTAGAGAAAAAAAATTTCTATCAGAGTTAGAAAGCGATTATACAGGCTTTTCATCTCTGCTTCCAACTGACCTTGGATATACATTAAATGGCACAAGAGAATTGCGCGATTTATTAGAAGGCAATTTCTTCCCTTTTCCAAAACCTGTCATACTAATAAAAGCTCTAATAGAACAAGGTTTAGATAAAAACAGCCAAGATGAGGAAATAATTCTGGATTTTTTTGGTGGCTCTGCCACTACCTCACAGGCTGTTTTAGAACTTAATAAGGAGAATAACGGAAAAAGAAAGTTTATTTTAGTTCAACTACCAGAAATATGCGATGAAGAAAGCGAAGCATATAAAGCAGGATTTAAAACAATTGCTGATATATCAAAAGAACGAATCAGGCGAGTAATAAGAAAAATTGAAAAAGAAAAAATCGAAAAGCCTGATATGTTCGATACTGGCAAACAGGATTTAGGTTTCCGGGTATTCAAACTCACCCCTTCCAATTTTAAAATATGGCGAAGCGCCGATATTAATGAAGAAACCCTAGTGCAGCAATTAGATGTATTCACCAACCCTGTACATGAAGGGAGTGCTGAGCAGAATATACTGTATGAGCTGATGTTGAAGGCAGGTTATTTACTTACTGATAAGATAGAGCAAACAGGTGCTTACTTTGTTGTAGCAAACGGGGAACTCATACTTGTATTACAAAAAATAGACGAAAAAACAATTCAGGCGATTATTGCAGCAAAACCAAAAAAAGTTATCACATTGGACAATCTGTTTAGCGGCAATGATCAATTGAAAACAAATACTGTGCTGCAAATGAAAGATGCAGGCATAGATTTTAAAACGATTTAAACATTACAAAATGGGCATACAGTCTATTCACATACAAAATTTTAAGTCAATTAAGGATTCGGGTGTTGTAGAATTAAAACCGGTCAATGTATTGATTGGGGCTAACGGTGCTGGCAAAAGTAATTTTATCAGTTTTTTTAAATTTTTGAATAAACTCTATACAAGGCAACTTCAAACATATATTATTCAAAATGGACGGGCTGATAATTTTCTATTTTTTGGACGTAAATATTCAAGTTATTTAAGCGGAACTATAACATTTGATAATGAGTATGAAAATGAATACGCATTTACTTTAATACCTGATCTAACGGGTAGTTTAATCTTTCGGGACGAGTGGACTAATACCACTCAGGGAGACCTTGAAATAGATAACTCTTTAAGGTTAGAAAGCGAACTAAAAAATCACAGATGGCACAGATCCAGCTATTTAAGAGACAATCTAAATGACTTGAAACTATTTCACTTTCATGATACAGGATTTAACTCTAAAGTAAAGCAGCCTTGTAATCTAATTGATTATGCTTTTTTGCAGGAAGATGGTGGTAATTTAGCTGCATTTCTGTACAGGCTACAGGAATCAAGCCCTGAAAGTTTTAGGATGATTGAAAGAGTTGTACAATCAATTGCACCTTTCTTTGATAGCTTTTACCTGGTGCCTGATGAGCTTAATTCCGAACAGATATTTCTAAGATGGAAAGAAAAAGGATTTGATCAGTTGTTTACAGCACACAATTTATCAGATGGCACATTACGAATGATTTGTTTAGCCACACTACTATTGCAGCCAAAACCGCCCGCCACCATTGTAATTGATGAGCCAGAGCTGGGCTTGCACCCATTTGCTATTAGCAAGTTAGCTGCAATGCTTCTAAGTGTTTCCGATACGTCACAGATAATTATTTCCACACAGTCTGTAAACCTGGTTAATGAATTTGCTCCGGAAGACATTTTAGTAGTACAGAGAGAAAACAACCATGAAACAGTTTTCAAAAGACACACCGAAGAGTCACTGGCTGTTTGGTTAAAAGATTATTCATTGGGAGAATTGTGGGAGAAAAATATTTTGGGAGGGCGGCCAAGATGAGAACAGTCAATATAATTGTAGAAGGCCCTACCGAGGAAGAGTTTGTAAATAGCCTGATTGGACCATATTTAAGCGGCTTTGGTATAATTAATGCGGTGCCTATACCTATTGAAACAAGCCCAGGTCATTACGGCGGGGATATCAGATATGAAAAATACAGAGCCAATGCATCAAACCTTTTAGTTTCAGATCCAACCTGTATTGTTACTTCTTTAATAGATTTTTATGAACTGCGGAAAGATTTTCCAGGCTATACAGCCGCATTAGCCCTGCCTTTTAGAAATAATAGTGTGCAATTAATTGAACAGGAAATAAGCAATGATTTAAATAATCCGAGAATGATTCCATATATCCAGCTTCATGAGTTTGAAGGTTTGCTTTTTTCGGATATTAAAGGTTTTCAAACCTATTTTCCAAAAATTACAAATCACATTCAATATGTAATAAATCGGTACCCAAATCCTGAAATGATAAATGACGGAGCAGCGACCGCACCATCTGTACGACTGAAAGACACATTTACTATAATACCAAAGAAATATGTAAAACCGTTCCATGGGCCAATGATTGCTCTTGAAAATGGGATAGCCCCCATTTTAGCAAAATGCCCAAGGTTTAAAAACTGGATTGATACAATTATAGCAAAAGCAACAGCACAGTGAAACTACACTTCGATAGCAACCAGGAATATCAATTGGATGCGATAAAATCCATCACCGATATATTTGAAGGCCAATCTTTAAATGGTGGGGATTTTGAATATAGTATCAATCCGGCAGGCACACTTCATTCCGAAAATGGATTTGGCAACAGACTTACCTTGTCTGCAGAACAGATTTGGGAAAATGTAAAAACAATTCAGTCTGCCAATGAAATAAAGAATAATAAAAAAGCCCTTGAGGGAATGAACTTTACAGTTGAGATGGAAACGGGTACGGGCAAAACATATGTGTACCTCCGTACCATTTTTGAGCTGAACAAATTATATGGTTTTAAAAAATTTGTCATTGTAGTACCCTCGGTTGCCATTCGGGAAGGAGTGCTGAAAAACCTGCAGATTACCCATGAACATTTTCAAACCTTGTATGACAAAGTACAAGTGAACCCCGAAGTGTACGACAGTAAAAAAGTATCCAACCTTCGTGGTTTTGCAAGTGGCAATGCTATCCAGATTCTTGTTATTAACATTGACTCTTTTGCGAAGGACGAAAATATTATTAATAAAGCTAATGACAAGTTAACAGGTAAAAAACCTATAGAGTTTATACAATGCACAAACCCCATTGTGATTGTGGATGAACCTCAGAACATGGAAACGGAAATCAGGAAAAAAGCTATTGAAAACCTGAACCCGCTTTGCACCCTTCGCTACTCCGCCACACATACCAATTTATATAATCTTATGTATTCGCTTAACCCTGTAAAGGCATATGATCTGGGTTTGGTGAAACAGATTGAAGTTGACTCAGTATTAAGTGAAAACGATTTTAACAGTGCTTATATCCAAGTAGAATCTGTTAACCGGTCTGGAAATAGTATTACAGCCAAAATAAAGATTGATGTAAATACACCCGATGGAGTAAAGAGAAAAATAGTTACGGCAAACGCTAAAAAGAATGATTTGTTTGAATTAAGCGGGAGAAATGACCGCTATGATGGATTGAAGGTATATGAAATTGATTTTGGAAGCCAGCACATAGAACTAACTAACGGTGTTGTATTAGGAGTTGGACAAAGCCAGGGGGGGATGAATGATGAAGTCATGAAATTTATGATTCGTAAAACCATAGAGGAGCATTTAAGAAAAGAAAAGCAACTGCGCATTAAAGGCATTAAAGTGCTTTCATTATTTTTTATTGATAAAGTAAAAAATTACCGGGAGTACGATATCAATGGAAACAAAGTTCCGGGCAGATTCGCTAAATGGTTTGAAGAAATATATCAGGAAGAAATTGCAAAACCAATATTCAAAGATTTAATATCAAACAAAGTTGAAGACCTGCATGAAGGGTATTTTTCACAGGACAATAAAGGAAAAGTAAAAGATACTGGCGGCGAAACACAAGCGGATGATGACACCTATAAACTCATCATGCAGGATAAAGAAAGGCTGCTTGATATAAATACGCCCTTGCGCTTTATTTTCAGCCACTCGGCGCTGAGAGAAGGCTGGGACAATCCAAACGTATTCCAGATATGTACATTAAATGAAACAAAATCTGAAATTAAAAAGCGGCAAGAAATTGGCCGGGGGCTGCGTCTGAGTGTAAATAATGAAGGGCAGCGGATTTTTGACAGAAGCATAAACCGGCTCACCGTTGTTGCCAATGAGTCTTACGAAGAATTTGCTAAAGCACTGCAAAAAGAAATTGAACAGGATTGCGGGGTGGATTTTAGCGGAAGAATAAAAGATAAGTGCAACAAACAAAAAGTGAAGCTTCGTAAAGGTTTTGAAGCAGATCCTAAGTTTTTGCAAATATGGGATAAGATAAAATTTCATACCAAATACAGTGTTAATTACGACACTGCTGAATTAATTACATTGGCAGCAAAAGCTGTAAAAGAAATACCAGAAACTAAAAAGCCATCGATTCGCAGCAATAAAAATTTTGTAAAAATTACTGATGAAGGGATAAAAGGCTTATTGCTTAGTGATAGCGGCAATAACGACTATGGCATACCTTTAGAAATGCCTGATATGCTGGGTTATATTCAATCAAAGACCGAATTAACACGTTCCACTATCCTGGAGATATTAAAAAAATCAGGCCGGATTGCTGAAGTGTTGATTAATCCGCAATTATTCATGGATAATGTGGTATTGGCAACACGTAAAGTACTATATGAATTAATGATTGAAGGAATCAAGTATGAAAAAATTGGCAGCAAGGTATATGAAATGAAATTGTTTGAAGATAATGAACTGGAAATATACATTGACAAATTCACCCATAAAGTAACAGAGCCGGAAAAAACGATTTATGAAAATCTGATTCCTTTGCAATCTGATGTTGAAAGCCAGTTTGCTAAGGACTGTGAGAGTAGCGAAAATGTAGAATTCTATTTTAAACTACCATTTTGGTTTAAAATAAACACGCCTATAGGCACATATAATCCCGATTGGGCAGTGGTATTTAAAGATGTGAGTAAAATATATTTTGTTTCAGAAACGAAGAGTGCTGGTCAGGAATTAAGGGGAAGTGAGAAGCTGAAAATAAAATGCGGAAGCGAGCATTTTAAACAATTCAAAGACATTGTTTACAAACAGGTCTCTTCTGTTTCGGAATTGGGCAAATGAATTTTAATATAATGGAAAAAATCTTACACAGCGACTTCACTTATTCTTACTATGAGTATCCATCAGAGAAAGAATTTGAACAGGTAATTGTGCAGCAGTCCCGGCATATCTTCGGCAATCAGTCCATATACATTGATATTAAAAAGAGAATTGGAGACAGCATCATTACCATACCAGATGGCTACCTGATAGATTTTTCGTTCGAGCAAGAACCAAGATTGTATATTATTGAGAATGAGCTTTCCAGCCACGACCCCTATAAACATATTGGTTCTCAGCTACTCAAATTTGCCATTTCATATAAAGCAAGCGGAAGAAAAATAAAAGCATTCCTACTGGAGCATATTATGTCAGATAAATCGGCTCTTGAGAAGGCGGAAAAGGGATTAAAAGCTGCCGGATACAGAAACATTGATGATTTTTTAGAAAGCATCATTTTTGAAAAAACAGTTGCGGCCATTGTAATCATTGACCAATCAACCCCCGAACTTGAAAATGTATTGAGCCAGCTCACTATGGACACAGACATTCTTGAGTTTCAGACATTTTTCAATGGTTCGGACAGGATACATAAATTCACTCCATTTAACGCAGATATCAGAGAACTCACAGAATCCTCCAAATCGGACATCAAAGCAGAGGACCTGAATACCGTTGTGGTGGCGGCTAGGGAGGAAGGTTTTGAGCAAGAATTTTTAAAAAAGAATTGCTGGTACGCTATCCGGATTCACGCCTCCATGCTGGATAAAATCAAATACATTGCCGCATATCAGGTAGCGCCTGTATCGGCAATTACCTATTATGCTGAGGTTTCAAAAATTGAAAAGTGGAACGACACGAATAAGTATATTTTGTATTTCAAAGACAAAGCAATTAAGATAAAAGCGATTCCCCTGGATAAGTCCAAAAAAGGCCTTGCTCCGCAGGCCCCCAGGTACACATCAATAGACAGGTTACTAGAGGCAAAGAGTTTGGCAGATGTTTTTTAAAGAGTATATCAAATAACTTATAAAAAGCAACAAATAGAATTTCAGATATATTAAGCAGTTAATGACTCCGCAACATGATCAATTTGAAATCCATTCTGTCCTCTTTATACGTCGACAAATCAGCTGCTGACCTATCAGCCAAGTTGGAAGAATACAATTTGTTTGAACCCCTTACAAGGACTGTAGCACAGCTAAATGTACATATTAATGAGAAAGATAAACTAATCAACGAATGCAAAATTCTACCGATCGCACATATTTCCAGCAATTTACTTGTCATTGTGAATCAACGGATCAGAGAAGAAAAGGATTTGGAAAAGGCAGAGTTGATTGAAAATCTTCTCAGTGATATATCTGTTGAAGTTTTGAAAAATCTGTACAAATTCATTGACTCATCGGTAGCTTTAACCCGTACCATTGAAATTGCTCTGAAAGATACTTGTAACCTATTCAACTATGACTATACGCAGCTACATAAGTTTTTAAAACTTGAATCATTTTTTTATCATAGGAGAAGTCTTCAACAATCAGAAGTTGCTTTCAATCCACATATAATACCTTCGTATATCTGGAAAGGAAAACCAATACAAAAGGCAGAATTGATAAATATTCTTATAGAGCGTAAGCTGTTTTTAAAGAAAGCTAGGTTATCAAAACTGTTTGAAAAGCCAGATACTTGCCTTAACCTTGAATACAACCCTGCACTTACAAATCTGACCTTACAATTTTTCGCAACGCTAAAAAAACATAAACTCGTTACCCATATCGGCTGTGATGGGTTTTATAAAGTCCTGAGCTTTCACTTAAAGGATTTCGACAAAGTTTTTTTGAATAATAAGCAAGCCGGCACACGTTTAAATGCCCTCAAGCAAAATAAAACACAATGGATTGAGAATCAATCTCGTATTGATAAATGGGTACAGCTATTCAGGTAATATCTACTGTATTTCCAACTGTAATTCGAACTGTAACAATGTCGCTGGCTTGGTAAAACAGGTGTTCCCTGTATTACTTTTGAATAAATAAATTTTTATGAATTATATCGAATTAGTAGTGAGACAAAACAAACTTAATCCGGCCGATGTGATTGTGCTGAAAAAAAAATTTTTTGGGATGGTAGATCATTTTGCAATTTTCCTGGGAAGAAATACCAAAAATGAACCCTTATTTGCCGCCAATTATACTAAAGGAACAAGATTAATAGACCAAAATGAACTTAATGAGTTTCTGCAAACACTTGAACCCAACAGAATTGAACGTTTCGTCGGAACAATGTTGCAACGAAATCAAGCAATAAAAAGAGCTTTATCCAAATTGGGGGAGAACGACTATAATTATTTATCGAACAATTGTGAACACTATAAAAATTTTGTACAAACTGGTGTTCCCAGAAGTGAACAGGTTGAAAATTTGGAAAAAGGTGTTGTTCTAGGTGGGGTGGTATTACTTTTTGCTGCTATCCTCGGAAGTAAATAGGCTAACAAATAAAAATATCCGTCAAATCAACCTATCCGAAATTTATATGAACAAAAATATATCATGGGTAGAAAAACAATCCATTGGATCATCGTTAACTGATCTTGGTTTCAGAGATTATATCGCTGCCAGGTTTCTGCTGAATAATGGTTTTTTTGTTCAAGGATTAACTCTTGCGAGCACAGCCATAGAAAAATACCTTAAAGCTGTACTTGTATTTTCTTTAAAGGAAAAGGAAAGGTATAACTACCACCTTGACAATATCGGCAAATTGAAAGCTCTTTTAGAAAAACATCATTATGATGTTACTAAAAAAATTGATCCTGTTTTCCTGAATATTATTCAGGACGCTTATAAAATCCGGTATTATGACAATCTTAAAAAGCCGATTAAAATCGGATTTTTCTTAAATCAATTAATTGGTGAACTTGATAATACTATTCATAATATTGAATTATCAGAGGTATCAGGACTGCTTTACAAGCAGGCAATTAAAGAAAAAAATTCCCATCTCTATAATAATAACTTTATTCTAAACAAACAGGACAAAAAGGCTTATATGGAAAGTCCTGATACAGCCATCTACATCTATATACAGATAGGCACTTCCTTACAGAATGAAAAAAAAGTCGTTGGATATAATGTAGTTAACAAGTACGAAGGTAGACTAGCAATATTTAACGATCCTTCCGAGGTTGTCTGGCATACTGGTCAACAGTGATTTTTCAACATTAGTTTTAGCTCAAATCTTATAATTCATTCAAAGAAAGTATGTAAAGTATAGCTCAAACATCTTTGATAACTAATTAATCATAATTTTATACTGGATTATATTACCACCTAGAAAGTATAGTATTCAATACCCATGTCCCCCATCCCCATCCAATACCACCCCACCATCATCCGCCGGCAGCTCAATCACCTCATCTGGCTGGATTATTTCATTTCGCAGCATCGGTACGTAAAGTTTATTATCGGGCTGCTGGCTGCTTCGGTGTTGTTTTTGGTATTTATTTTCCTTACTCCCG
>JAPLEH010000068.1 GCA_026391455.1 Bacteroidota bacterium | reverse complement strand
TGTTGTCCGGTAAAACTATTTATTAGTTTGAAAATCAATTCAGACCCCTCCCCAACCCCTCCCCAAAGGAGAGGGGCTAGAACCCGCTCTGGGGCAATGTTTCAGGGCTTTGCAAAAACTTTCCCCGGACAATAATGGCTTCAAGCAACAAGCTGCCTGTCCCTTTGGGGCAAGCAAACAGCCAGCAACCACCAACTTATAACTTACAACCTGCCTGTCGGCAGGCAAGCTTACAACCTGCCTGTCGGCAGGCAAGCTTACCACTTAAACCTCACAAAATAAACGGATAACTAATCCCCAACTGAAAACGGCTGCCGCCAAAGAAATCTTTCTGCGCATACCCAAACCATTTATTCTGCAGGTATTGCTTATCTGGTGAAGGGCTGGGGTCTTTTACTTTATGGGAGAAATCGAGACGTACCACGAAGAAATTGAAATCCACACGCACACCAAAGCCGGTTCCGATGGCGAGGTCTTTGGCGAGGTTACTGAATTTAAAGACACTTCCCTCGGGTAAGGAGATGTCATTTTTTACATACCAGATATTACCTATGTCGGTAAATACCGCGCCATTGATTTTTACACCGGCCACATTGGCCAATGGGAAACGGTATTCAATGTTCCCTTCGATTTGCATATCGCCATAGCGGTCGGGCTGACCAGTGATACCAAAATCATCCACCACGGAACCGGGGCCCAGTTTACGAAGTGCCCATGCACGCATACTGTTGGGGCCCCCTGCAAAATACTGCCGGAAGAAAGGAAGGTTGAACCGTTTGTTGATATTGACGGTGGAATTGAACTCATAACCGGCACCTGCAAACAAACGAAGTACGAGATCTGTTTTGCGGTACGATATCTTGCGAACTAATTCACCGTCGATTTTGATAAAGCGGTACAGATTCTCATCAAAGAATTTATTGCGGATGATACCTGGGAAGCCGGACAATTCTCCATTTACTTTAAATGTATTAACATTGTTTTTCTTTCCACCGGTAGTGGCAGCATTCACGATAATAGATGATATCAACCCGTCGTTGAATACCCGTTTGAGGGAAGGATTGTTGTTAAAGATGTCAAGTAATTTTTGTTTGGCCGTAAGCGATGTGTATTCGATGTTGATCGCTCTTACAGATAGTGGCCATTTCCCCAATTGAAATTCATAGCCCCAGGATCCGTTGAGCAGGTTCAGGTTGTACAATTCTCTGCGTTCGGTAATGGAACCGTTCAGTGAAAGGATCGAACGTACATTATTCCGGTTTTTCGGTTTTAGGATACGGCTTATACCAATTGCCCTGGGGAAATAAATATTATGGCTGATACTGATTTGTTTGGTTTGGAGGAATTTGATATCCGTAGCAGTATCACGCCCGGTTTCCACGCCAAAGCGGAGATTGGTATTGGCCTGATTGGCTCTGCGGGCAAAATTTCTGTTTTGCAAACCGATGTTTATGGCTATGCCAAAGAGGTTGCCGGAATAGGGCGATTGGTTGCGGCTGCCTTCGAGGTTGGTGGTAAAGGAATATTTCACCGCCGGATTCAATTTAACAGCAAAATCAACAGTATCCTTTCCCGGCCTAACAGAAGGTTCAATATTGACCAGTCGCCAGGAACCCAAGGAATTGAACCGGTTGATGGTACGGAAATAATTGCGCTGGTCGTAGAGATCACCGTGTTTCAGGTAAATATTTTGCGGAATGATCTTCGGTTTGAAAAGATGCCGGAAGGAAATGACCCGTACACCATTCACGATCTCTTCTTCCCTTTTATGCTGGAGGCTGTCGGGGGTATAGTCCGGATAGGCGGTGATTTGGCCGATATAATACCGTTTCAGTTTATTACTGTCCGTGTCGGCCCGCAGGCGTATCTCCAGATTGGCCTTGGGGTCTTCGCGTCGTGCCCTGATCCGTTGTAGCAATTCCATTTGTTCGAAGGGGTCTGTAGTGGGCCGGATCAGGGAAATATCGAGTGTGTCCCATAATCCATAGAGATCTTCGCGCCCGAAACGGAGATAGCCCCGTTCGCGGTACATTTCAACCATTCGGTCAAGTTCGGCAGAAATAGATGACTTGGCAAAGGCGGAACCTTTTTTTACAAAGGCCTTGTCCTGATTGTCGAGGGCTATTTGCTGTAAAGCGGAATCTTTGATATTATACCGAAATGAATCAATATGTACCAGTTTGCCGGGCTTTACGGTGTAAGTGATCGTGGTACGCAACTGGTCAGACCGGGTAGTGTCCACTTTTGTGGTATAGGTGATCGTATCTTTAAAATACCCCAACGATACGAGCAAGGCCCGCATATAGATGATCGATTTGCTTGCATTGGCATTGTCGTATACGGGAGGCGTCTTCATTACACTCCAGAAAACTTTGGAAACAGCGCGGGAACGCATACTGTCATCCAACTGGCTTTTGAGCCGGGAAGCCAGCTTATCTTTTTCTTCGTTTGTAAAGTTGCCAATTACATTGATATTTGTCTGGAAAACGAAGGGTTTGCCGGGCTGGTATTTTTTTACGATCACGGGGGTCTTACAGGAATAGAGCGTAAATGCGATCAATAATGAAAAGATTGCAACTGTATGGGTCTTCTTAAAAAATGGCTGGCCTGCTGACATAAATACGTTAACACCGGGTTATGCTGTCGAAATCAAAGGTCAAATATATCCAAACTTTAGGCCAGAAAAAATTCAGAGAAGCGGAAGGGCTGTTCATAGCAGAAGGGCCCAAGCTGGTTGCCGAGCTGCTGCAGGTCGTTCCTGGTCATATTTCTGCTGTTTTTGCACTGGAAGAATGGTTGAATGAGCATCATTCGCTGCTCACACATGTGGAGGCACATCCTGTTACGGAAATAGAATTAGAAAAAATTTCACAACTCACTACCCCCAATCAGGTGCTGGCACTGGTAAAGCAATTCGATAATGAAACACTTTTGCCGGCAAAGAATAAAATTACCCTTGCCCTTGATGATATCCGCGACCCTGGCAATCTGGGTACCATTATCCGTATAGCAGATTGGTTTGGTATACCACAGATCGTTTGCAGCCGTCATTGTGCTGATGTTTATAATTCCAAAGTAGTACAATCCACCATGGGTAGCATTGCTCGGGTGCATATCGTTTATACCGATTTGGAAGAATGGCTTATTCAAAACCGGGATGTGACGGTCTATGCCGCCATGCTGGAAGGAAAGCCGGTACATACCATTGGTGCCATAAAAGAAGGAATACTGGTAATTGGCAATGAAGCACAGGGTATAAAAGAGGATATTGCCGGATTGGTAAATGAAAAGATCACTATTCCCCGCAAAGGATCAGCCGAATCATTGAATGCGGCCGTAGCCACCGGCATACTATTATCTCAATTAGTGGATTATTCAACAAACTGATCATTTTCAAATCGAACCATTTTTCACGCAAAGACAGGAAAGCAGCAGAAAGAAATACAAAAGCAACGTGTATTTAATTTTCACATTTCCAAATCGAACCATTTCTCACGCAAAGACAGGAAAGCAGCAGAAAGAAATACAAAAGCAACGTGTATTTAATTTTCACATTTCCAAATCGAACTATTTTTCACGCAAAGACAGGAAAGCAGCAGAAAGAAATACAAAAGCAACGCGTATTTAATTTTCACATTTCCAAATCGAACCATTTCTCACACAAAGACAGGAAAGCAGCAGAAAGAAATACAAAAGCAACGTGTATTTAATTTTCACATTTCCAAATCGAACCATTTTTCACACAAAGACAGGAAAGCAGCAGAAAGAAATACAAAAGCAACGTGTATTTAATTTTCACATTTTCACATTTCCACATTTCCACATTTCCACATCTCCACATCTCCAAATTATCTAATTGAATTGAATCGCTTTTACCGGCTGCACACGCTTTACAACGATCGTGGGAATCAACAGTACCAGTAAGCATACCAGCAGGGTACCTGCACATACCACACCCACCTGCCACCATACGATCTTTACCGCTGCTGTATCCATATAATAGGCATCTTCCGGCAATTTGATAAAGCCCGTGCTTTGCTGCAAAAACAAAATACCCAACCCGAGTGCAAGACCAAATAAAATTCCCCGTATGGTAATGATGGCGGTATGCCAGAGAAATATTTTTTGAACGGTCCAATCGGATGCACCCAACGCTTTCAGAATGCCCACCATTTTGATACGTTCGAGTACCAGTATGATGAGGCAGGTAATGAGATTGATAATCGCTACGATGAGCATGATGCCGATGAGTACGAGCCTGTTCTTATCCTGCAACTGCAGCCAGTCGAAAATATTAGGCGATATTTTCCGGGCACTGATCGTATCCCAGGTGTCCGGGAAATCATCCAGATTATACAATTCTTTTGTCATCGCATCGATATGGGTATAATCATGCAGAAATATTTCATACCCGCCTACTTCATCTTCATTCCAGTTGTTGAGCCGCCTGATCAAGGCTATATCACCAATCGCAAAGAGTTTATCATATTCTTCAATACCTGTTTTATAAATGCCGGCGATCATTACTTTCCGGGGCCGGGGTGTTTCGTCTTTGCGGATAAAATACATGATAATGCTGTCGCCGGCTTTCAGTTTCATCCGTGAAGCCGTGTAAGAAGAAAGTAATATTTCACGGCTGTAACCGGAGTCTGGAAAATGAATGGCCCTTCCTTCTTTGATAAAGGGTTGCAGGTATTTGAAATTATAGCTGCTGTCGAATCCCTTTACCAGCACGCCTTCGATGTCTTCTTTTGTTTTGATCATGGCATACCGGGTGGCAAACGCATGTATGCTTTCCACTTCGGGATGTTGGGCGATTCTTTTCACCAAAGCAGGATTCGACACAATGGACGATTCTTCAGAAATAATGGTCTTATCGGGTTGTTTTTCCTGTACACGGATATGGCCCCAGAAACTGAATATTTTCTGGGTTACGGTTTCCTGAAATCCATTGGCGAATGCCAGCGTGATCACCATCACGGCCACACTGATTACCGTGGCGGCCGTACTAAGCCGGATAATGAAGCGGGAAAAGGAACTGTGCATAGCGGTATCCCCGTTTTTTTTACCGGAAAATGCTATGCGTTTCGCTATAAATCCTGCAACCTTCAAGCTGTAATGTTTGTCTTTCATCAAAAATAAGCCGCTTAAAAGATTTCTCCGCTTTTTTACAGTAATTTGGGAAATATTGAGTGGAAATGTAATTCCCGTAAGGATTACATTCATTCAGTACAAAGGATAAACACGCAGCAGACAGCATGAAACGAATACTGAACATTTTAAGTATCATTACCTTTTTGGCCACCGGCAGCCATGCACAATTGCCTGATCATATCTATAAACCGAATATTCGGACGGTCAAATTGTTCAAATCCGGAGATATCTACAGTTATCCGGTATTTCAACTCAACAGCGGAGACCAACTTGAATTGCACTTTGATGATATGGATGGTGATGTGAAATATTATTATTACAGTTTTCAGCTTTGCAATGCCGACTGGACGCCTGCTAACGTGCAGAGCTTTGATTATATCCGGGGTTTCCAAAGCAACCGGATCGGCACCTATCGCGGTTCTTCCATTGTTCAAACCCGGTATACCCACTACCAGGCCTACCTGCCAGAGCGGAACTCAGCACCCACCAAAGGGGGGAATTATCTGCTCAAAGTCTTTTTGAATGATGATACCTCGAAACTGGTGTTTACAAAACGTTTCCTCGTCATCAATCCCAAAACAACGGTTTCGGCCCAGGTATTGCAACCCTTCAACGGCAACTTTTTCCGCACCCATCAGCGGGTACAGGTATCCGTAGCCACATTGCCCAACCAGATCACCACGTTTTCACCACAAGACCTGAAAGTAGTGGTGGTGCAGAATAATATCTGGAGAGGGGCTTCCGTACTGGACCGTCCCACTATTTTCCGGGGTAATTATTATGAATACAACGATGAAGAAAATACCACTTTTGCTGCCGGTAAAGAATGGCGATGGATCGATCTTCGCAGCCTCCGCCTGCTGAGCGACCGGATGCTGAAACTGGCCGACAGTGATTCCAATAAACGGGTGGATGTATATATCAAACCCGATGTGGAACGTAAGGAACAGTTATATGTGTATTACCGGGATTTCAATGGTATCTATACCATTGAAAACAGGGACAACAGCAATGCGCTATGGCAAAGTGATTATGCACAGGTACATTTTACCTTTGTGCCCCCGGGCAACAGGGCCTATGAAGGCAGAAGTGTATATGTATTCGGCGAACTCACCAATTATGAACAGAATGATGATTCCAGAATGGTATTCAATAATGAGACTGGAGTATATGAAAAAGAATTGTATTTAAAACAGGGCTATTATAATTACTCTTACGTTACGCTTACTGATAAAAAACAAGCCGGCGTCATTCCTTCGCTGGAAAATACGGAAGGGAACTACTGGGGTACAGAAAACGGCTATATGGTGTTCGTTTATTTCCGCCCGTTTGGCGCCCGCGCAGATGAACTGGTGGGATTTACCCGCGTGAACTCGGCTTTTCAACGGTAACTTATTCACATAAGGCATCCTGTATTATTCTCCTTCGGTAAAAATCAATTTACACCTGTTTATTTGGCGCTGCACCCTTATCTTTGCGCCGGCAGGTCTTACACGACCAGCTCCTGCTGAACCCTCCCAGGGCCGGAAGGCAGCAAGAGTAGGTGGTTGAGCGGTGCGATGTAATCAGCCTGCCATTTTTTTTTCTTAGTCGTTGGAGGTAGATATTGATTTTTTGCCGGATCTTACCTTTTCATTGCTGCTGAACTCCCGAACTGGTGAATTTTGCTCAATAATAAGCGGACAGACGGAGAAGGTAATGGGCCGCTTCTGAACAAATAAGCCCTCCAAACCACGAGACCTGCTATTTCATCTTAATAAATAAATATAACATCTGTATGAAGTTTTTCATTGATACGGCCAACCTGGCCCAGATCAAAGAAGCCAATGAATTAGGAATTCTGGATGGTGTAACCACCAATCCCTCCCTGATGGCCAAAGAAGGTATTAAAGGCGAAGCTGCTGTAATGGCCCATTACAAAACCATCTGCGAATTGGTAGATGGTGATATCAGTGCAGAAGTAATCAGCACCGAGTTCAGTGGCATTGTGGAAGAAGGAAAAAAGCTCGCCGCCATCCATCCGAATATCGTGGTGAAAGTGCCCATGATCAAAGACGGTATCAAAGCCATCAAATGGTTCAGCGATAATGGCATTCGTACCAACTGCACCCTGGTATTCTCTGCCGGTCAGGCCATCCTGGCGGCAAAAGCAGGTGCCACCTATTTATCTCCTTTCATCGGACGAATCGATGACAGCAGTTGGGACGGGATCGAACTGATTGCCCAGATATCACATATCTATTCTGTTCAGGGATTCAAAACAGAGATACTGGCCGCCTCTATCCGCAATGCGCTGCATATTGTACGTTGTGCGGAAGCTGGCGCAGATGTATGTACCTGCCCCCTTGATTCTATTCTCGGATTACTGAAGCATCCCCTTACAGATATTGGCCTGGCCAAGTTTCTGGAAGATGCCAAGAAGACTGCATAAACTAAAATTACGTATAAACAAAAGTCCCGGCCATTTGGTCGGGACTTTTTGCTTAGCGTTTATTTCTCGTTTTCTTAGGAGTAGAAGGGGTGTTCATGATCTGATCCCGGGTGGGCAAGGGCCCGTCGGGTTTGGTCTTTATCCAGATCGTTTTTTCAATTACCAGAAAAGGGTTGGCTTTCAGGAATACCCGAACCGTCACTTTGTCCTGTTTAAAATCATCCGGTATGATCAGCTCATTGCCCTTGAATTCGGCTTCATTGCAACTGAACTGCACCTCTTTGGAGGTCATGGGCATCCATTTGCCATTGGATAATTTGCCATCCACATTGATATAGTTGTGCTGGCCTTTTTTAAGGCTATCGGTGTAAAGGTGGAAAAAAAGGCTGTCCACCTTTTGGGCAAAAAGCGGTGATACAGCAATGGTAACCAATAAAAGGAGTAAAGCTTTTTTCATAATACTTCTAATTAAGTCGGAAATCTGAGCCACTGGGTTGTCTGGGCTTACCTTTTCTGTTTTCTTTAACGTTCACTGCCCGTAACGATCTGCTAATTCTTATTCAGCCGCAGCAAGATTGTTTTCTCTTTTGCTATTTCTTCACACATGGCTTTGCCGGATGTATTATCGCTGATAATATAGATAGTCCCTTTGTTATCGAAGGTAATGCCTTCCAGGTTCATGCTGTAATCTTCATCTTTATAAGTACTGGAAATGGCTGAAAAATTTTCAACCGGAATATTTTTTAGTGTAGCGGCCTGCAGATTTCCACTGGCATCTATATCTACTGACTCCAGGTATTGTTGACGGAGTTTACCTTTTGAATAGGATTTCAGGCATACCAACTTGTTGTTTGCCGTATCTATACAAATATCGGAATAACGCCATTGCGGGTTCTCGAGTGGCAGTTCAATCATGGATTCATATTTCAGTACGATAGGAGAGGTGGCGTTTCCCGGTTCAACGCTGTAGGTAAAAATTTGAGAGCGGGTCATGTCTTCATTCCGTTCGCGGAGAATATAAAATTTGTTTTTGCTTTCGTTGGCAGCAATACCCTCCGTACCATCGCCGCTTTTTGATTTGGGCGGGAGCGGTTGTGATGTTTCCACCTGTTTCAGTATGCTGGTCACCGGATCTACTTCGTATACAGCAGATATATTTTCGGAGATAAGATAAAGTTTCCCTTTGTAGGAAGTGAGCCCTTCCATTTCAAAATTCTGAGGCACCTGCAGGGGTATGGTTTTGCTGATGGTTTGCGTGGCCGGATCGAAGGCAAAGATCACGGGGCACCTTTCGGAGGCAAAATAAAGTTGCCCATCCATATATTTCATGCCGGAGATACATACTTGTTTGTTCATGCTCTCCGGCAATTTAAAATTCGAAACGGTGTAGGAAGCTTCCTGGCCACAGGATAAAATCGTTTGCAATAAGGCCGCAGATGCAAAGAAAAGGGTTCGCATAATATTTAGTTTAAGTCTATACCAGATACGGATAGATGACGCATTATCCAATAAAGTTAACGGGCAGAAAGTTAAAATCTGGCAAATCTCAGCTATTTTTTGAGGGCTCTATCAGGTCCCACAGGTTGCCATACAGATCGGCAAATACGGCCACCCTTCCATAGGGCCAGGTCTCGGGAGGCCGCACGATGGTAATATGTTCATCGAGCAATCGCTGATAATCGCGTTCAAAATTATCGGTGTAAAGAAAAAAGCCAACACGACCGCCTGTCTGGTTACCAATGCGGCTGCGCTGTTCATCATTGGCCGCACGTGCCAGCAGCAATGCACATTCTGTACTGCCGGGCGGGGCTACTTTCACCCATCGTTTTTCGGGCGTAAGCGGCGTATCTTCCAGTAATACAAATCCCAGTTTCTTTGTATAAAAAGCAATCGCTTCATCATAATCCGCGACTACCAAAGCGATATGGGCTATGTGTTGGTGCATGGGTTTTGTAGGTTGCATAGGTTCAAGAGGTTCCATAGGTTCCATAGGTTCAAAAGGTTCCATAGGTTCAAAAGGCGTGCCCGCCGTGGCGGGTTGAATAAGTTACATAGGTTACATAGGTTGCATAGGTTGAATACAGTTTTCAGTTGTTGTGGTTGTTTGTTTCTTGCCTGCCTGTCGTAGCTTTAGCGTAGGTAGGTTGAATACAGTTCGCGGTTGTTGCGGGTTGTTTGTTGTTGGTTACTTGTTACTTGTTGCTGGCTGTTCAAGGCTTGCAGCTTGCAGCTAATAGCTTGTAGCTTGCAACTATTAGCTGGCTGTTACGCTTGTAGCTTGCAGCTTGAAACTTGCAGCTTCTCTCAGGCTGTTCCATTAGCAAATTAGCAAATTAGCACATTAGCAAATTAACTAAAACCCTTTCTTCCCATCCCCCGTTTCCGCTTTCGTTGTAGCGGGCGCATTTTTCACATATTTATCCAGCCAACTGAGTTGCTCGGCCAGCAAATGTAAAATATTTTCACGCCCCTGGTAGCCATGGCTTTCATACGGCAGGCTTAGATATCGGGCTGTACCCCCATTGCCTTTTATGGCATTGTACATCCGCTCACTCTGTATGGGGAAGGTGCCGGTATTGTTATCCATTTCTCCATGAACCAGCAATAAAGGCGACTTAATATTATTGGCATAATTGAAGGGGCTCATTTTGTTGTACAGATCCGGCGCTTCCCAATAGTTGCGGTCTTCACTTTGAAAGCCGAAGGGCGTTAAAGAGCGGTTGTACGCACCACTGCGGGCTATACCGGCTTTGAACAGTTTGGTATGTGCGAGCAGGTTGGCGGTCATAAAGGCACCATAGCTGTGTCCGCCTACCGCCACCCGGTTCTTGTCACCCACACCCAATGAATCGAGTGCATTAATAGCGGCTTCAGCATTCATCATGAGTTGTTCGATGAAATCATCATTCGGTTTTTTGTCTTTGCTGGTGGCTACAATGGGCATTTCAGCATTATTGAGTACGGCATATCCCTGAGTCACATAAAATACCGGCGAACCCCAGTTGAGCAGCGGGTATTTATGTTCACTGCCTCTGATCTGTGCGGCATCGGCTGCTGAATTGTATTCTGCGGGATAGGCCCAGATGAATACGGGAAGTTTGCCATCGCGTTTTGCATCATATCCTTTAGGCAGATAGAGATCGCCGGTGAGGTCTACACCGTCGGCGCGTTTGTATTTGATCTTTTCTTTGGTCACGCCTTCCAGTTGCGGATAGGGATTGGTAAAGAAAGTAAGTTGCCGGTCGGCTATACGTAACCGTAAATTTTTGATCCAATAGTTGGGTACTTCTTTTTCACTCTGTCTTTCGGTAAGCAACACCAGTTTATCCGCGTCGAGTACGGCAGTTACCGTTTCAAAATATCCTTCGGAGCAACGCCAGAGGGTATCTGCTTTTTTGGTATGCACATCATACGATAATAAAAACGGGAGGTCTCCTTTGGATGAACTGCCCACCTGATTATTCAGCAAAATTTTATTGCCATTATCGGTCAATAGCAATACGTCTTTACCATATTGATTGCGGGTGGTAACGGGAAAACCCGGATTGGCATATGCATTGGTGGTATTGCGGGTAATGAGCCGTTCCAGGTCTTCAGTAATGGGATTGTAACGGTCCATTTGTGTTAGCTGTTTCCCGGTGAGTCCTTCGGTTACAATGGCCAGTCCGGCATTGCCCCAGGTGATGCCGCGATAACGCATCTTGGTTTTAAAAAGCAATTTGGGTTCACCGGAAAAAGGGGCCGAAAGCGCATATACGGCATCGTGATATTCCACATTCTTTTTAATCAATCCGCTGTCGAGAGGTGTACACCATACCGCAGTGGCCGGTTCATCATCACGCCATTCGAATGCACGCGGTGCCATCAGTACATTGTCGTTACCACCTGGCGCTGTTTCCTGTGAGGGAATATCGGCCAGTTGTTTTACCACACGGCCATTGAGATCAGTAATAAAATAGGAAGAAGGAAAGCCGGATGCGGGAACAGAATAGGAGAACGGTTTTTTCAAAATGCGCTGCAAGAGGAGTTTTTTATCCGGCGACAGGCTTACCAAACTGTACATAGCCGGTTGCCCGATTTTGGTTTCGTTGCCATTGGTATTTCGAACCAGTTGGGTGGTGGCAAAGAATTCAAACAATTCTTCATCATAGGGACTTTTGATCAGATCCTGAAAGGTGGGCCGGGGTACTGCCTTACCCACGTTCTCCTGTACCGTGGGGCCTTTGGGTAGTGCTGGTCGTGGAGGGGCAGCCGCAGCGGGTTTTGGCGCTGCCTGATACAGGAGGGTATTATCATCGAGCCAGGAATAGGTGCCTGTCAAAGTATTGAGCGGGCTTTTGCTGATCTTTACCGCTTTTTGTGTTGCCACATCTATTACATACAGATCGGCCCGGTTGGCCGTAGTATGAACGAAAGCGATCTTCTTATAAGAGGGACTCCAGCGAATGGCGCTCGCAAAAAGGGGAGCGGGAAGACCGCTGATGCTAAACTCTTTTCCGGTTGCGATCTGCCGGAGCAGCAGGTTGTTTACAAAGTTCTGCCGGCTCGGTGTAAAATTGGCGGGATTGATACGAAGACCCGCGATTTTCCATTCGGGCCGGGCCAGTTCTTCCACCGAGGGATAATTGCTGCTTTCCAAGAGCAGCATCCAGTTGGCTTTGTTGTCCACACTTACCGCCGGCGATTTTTTTGCCAGGAGCATATCTGCAATAGCTTTGGGTGGTGTTTTATAGCCTACATCGTCTTGCGCAAAAAGGTGATGCGATACAGTAATTGCCAGCAGGCAAAACAGAAGTGGTAAATGGCGCATAGGTGGTAATTTAGTTGTACAAGTTAGTATGATGGAGGGGTTTCACAAAGCCGGTTGTGTAAAACTTCTGCCAGAAAGTCGAGCAAATTAATAGAAATAATTATTTTAATCTCAAACCAATTTCACATTGAGTTTTTACTTTTTTGCCTTGACACAAAAAAGTAACAAAAAAAGTCAAGGCTTCGGAAAAATGACTAAAAATTTTGAAAGAAGCCTAAATCCGGCGAACTCGCCGCAAGATTCGTTTTAATTGGGAACACTGATGGCTCAAACAACGCCGGCTTTTTTCGGCTTCTTTCAAAATTTTCTTAACGTCATTTTTCCGAGGCCAGCCTCAATAACTCACTTGGATATTTTTCCCTATTTCCGCAAAATAAATTTGGCCGGACTTATTTCATGATTATATTTGTAATGAAATGAAAATGATCAATAACAATATTTGGTGGTGGCATATAACTCTCCGGGGTATGTAATGTCAGTACTGTATTGTTACAACTATATCAGCCCCGGACATTGTCCGGGTTTTTTTTTGTACCGAAGCGAGAAAAAATTATGCGAAAAATAGCGATCCATACTACCTGCAAGCGCATGCTGGCAGATGTGTTTACACCCGTGGGAATTTACCTGCGGCTGCGCGACCGGTTTCGTGATACGGTATTGCTGGAGAGTGCCGATCACCATTCGGCAGAAAATAGTTATTCCTTTATTGGCATCAATGCCATAGGAGGAATTGAAATCCGAACGGCTGATACTGTAGAACAGAAATTTCCGGGACTGCCCCCTGAGAAAATAGCCATCTCCGCCACTACTAATGTACCCGGCCTGCTTTGGGAATATATGCAGCGCTTCGATATACAGCCCTGCGAAGTGAAGGAAGGGAAATTTGCACAAGGCTTATTCGGATATACATCGTATGATGCAGTGGCTTTTTTTGAGACTATTCAATTGCGTAAACGCCCTGCAATTACCCCAGCAGAAACCCCGGTACCCCTGATGCGCTACCGCTTATATCAATACGTAATCGCAGTTAACCATTTCCGGGATGAATTATATATCTGTGAAAATACCGTGAAAGGTGTGGAAAGTGAATTGGCCGTAATAGAATCGCTCATCCGGAGTAAAGATGTGCCGGTGTATCCCTTTGCCACCAGCAGTGTAGAAGAATCCAATATGACAGATGCTGATTACCTGGATATGGTAAAAAAAGGAATGGCCGCCTGCCACCGGGGTGATGTATTTCAGATCGTATTGAGCCGCCGTTTTCAGCAACCATTCACCGGAGATGAATTCAATGTATACAGGGCCTTGCGCAGTATCAACCCATCGCCCTACCTGTTCTTCTTCGACTATGGTGATTATAAATTGATGGGTTCATCTCCCGAAGCACAACTGGTAGTGAAAAAAGGAAAAGCCGTAGTGCATCCTATTGCAGGTACATTTAAAAGAACCGGCGATGATGAAGCAGATAAACAAGCAGCCGAACGACTGCTGCTGGATGCAAAGGAAAATGCAGAACATGTAATGCTGGTGGACCTGGCACGCAATGATCTCAGCCGCTTATGCGACAATGTGGAAGTAACGCATTACCGGCAGGTGCAATATTTTTCACATGTGATACACCTGGTGAGTGAAGTGTGCGGTGATGTGAGGACAAACAGTAATCCATTTGAGTTGATCGCCAAAACATTTCCAGCAGGTACATTGAGCGGGGCTCCTAAATTCAAAGCGATGGAGATCATCGATCAATTGGAGCCAACTGCCCGTGGATATTATGGGGGTGCCATAGGTTTTGTAGGATTCGACGGCAGTTGTAATCATGCCATCATGATCCGCACATTTTTGAGCCGGAAAAATACCCTCACTTGTCAGGCTGGCGCGGGCGTGGTGGTAGCCAGCAATCCGGAGAGCGAATTGCAGGAAGTGAATAATAAACTGGGTGCGTTGAAAAAAGCCATTCAACTGGCCGCCACCCTTTGAACAATGAATGTAACGGTAACGTATAAACGAAAAGACTCCCGGCTTCCGGGTCATACATTATGAAAATACTGGTATTTGATAACTACGATTCTTTTACCTACAACCTGGTACACCTGGTGGAAAAGATCACCCATACCCGGGTGGATGTATTCCGCAATGACCAGATCGCACTGGAAAAAGTAAAGGAGTACGATAAGATCATTCTTTCTCCGGGGCCTGGTGTGCCCGGAGAAGCAGGGCTCTTATTGCCCCTTATCAGGGAATATGCGGCATCACATTGTATATTGGGTGTATGCCTCGGCCACCAGGCCATTGGCGAAGCCTTTGGCGGACAACTCCTGAACCTCAGTAAGGTTTATCATGGAGTAGCTACGGATATTGAGGTGCGCAATCCCCCTAATGGCAAGCCCATTTTGCAGGCGGAAAGTTATTTGTTCAACGGATTGCCCGATAAAATTGCTGTAGGGCGGTATCATAGCTGGATCGTTAGTGATGAACAATTTCCCGATACGCTGGAAGTAACGGCCCGCGATGAGAACGAATACATTATGGCGTTGCAACATAAACAATATGATATACAGGGGGTGCAGTTTCACCCGGAGAGCGTGCTTACCCCGGATGGGGAGAAGATGATGAGGAATTGGCTGGGGAGATAGTTTAGAATTTAGAATTAATAATTTAGAATGGCGGTTGCTTTTATAAAATGAATTATGAAAAAGATATTGCAATATTTATTTGAACACAATACACTTTCGCGGGAAGCGGCCAGGGATGTGCTGTCCGGTATCGGCAAGGGTATGTACAATGAACATGAAGTAACGGCCTTCATGACCGTATACCTCATGCGAAGTATTACGATTGCTGAATTGCAGGGATTCCGGGAAGCATTGCTGGACTTATCCATAAAAGCTGACCTTTCGGCCTATACACCCATGGATATTGTGGGTACAGGTGGTGATGGTAAGAACACCTTCAATATTTCCACCCTCGCTTGTTTTATTGTGGCAGGTGCCGGACAGAAAGTAGCCAAGCATGGTAATTACGGGGCATCTTCTATCAGCGGTGCATCGAATGTGATGGAGCAACTGGGCTATCGTTTTAGTAATGATACGGCCAAACTGGAAAAAGAAATTGCTGATGCCGGTATTTGTTTTTTGCATGCACCCGTCTTTCACCCGGCATTGAAAACGGTAGGCCCCATCCGGAAAAATCTGGCCATGCGTACCTTCTTCAATATGCTGGGGCCAATGGCCAACCCGGCCAATCCTGCTTATCAATTGGTGGGGGTATATAACCTGGAGATGGCCCGCATTTATAATTACCTGCTGCAATTGAGTGATAAACCTTTTACCATCATTCATGGACTCGACGGATACGATGAAATATCACTCACCAACGATACCAAAGTAATCACACAGGAAGGGGAGCGCATTATGACACCGGAAGAACTCGGCAAACGAAGGGTACAGCCCACCGATATATCAGGAGGTAATTCCGTAGAAGATGCGGCCAAAATTTTCATCACGATATTGAAAGGGGAGGGCACCTGGGCACAAAATGCGGTCGTGCTCGCCAATGCTGCAATGGCCTTATCTTGCACCGGCAAATTTGCTGATTATGAAAACGCTTACCAGGTGGCAGTGGAAAGCCTGGAAAGTGGTAATGCCTATTCCGCTTTTAATAAACTGATCGCTGTTCAATAATATGTCAACTATTCTCGAAACTATTGTAGCCGCTAAGAAAAAAGAGATAGCGCCATTTAAACAAATGAGCCCGGTATCGCGTTTTGAAAAAGAAGGATTCTTTTGGCAAATACGCAACCGTTCACTGGTACAAAGTTTATTATTACCCGGCAGCACCGGTATCATTGCCGAATTCAAACGCAAGAGCCCGAGCAAGGGATGGTTTAAAACAAAAGAACTGGAAGTGGAACCGGTGGTGGTAAAATACAACGCTCATGCGGCAGGTATATCGGTATTGACAGATGATGAGTTTTTTGGCGGTGATATGGATGATTTGATTCAGACCAAAGTGTTGACGGATATACCCGTATTGCGAAAAGATTTTATCGTGGACCTCTGGCAGATTGCCGAATCGAAAGCTTTTGGTGCAGATGTAATTCTGTTGATCGCTGCCTCTCTTACACCAGCGGAAGTAAAGGAGTTTGCAGCTTATGCAAAAAGTATCGGTCTCGAAACCATACTGGAAGTACATAATGAAGAAGAACTGGGTCACTATTGTGAGGAAGTAAGCATGGTGGGTGTAAATAACCGGAATTTAAAGACCTTTGCCGTGGATCTGGACACGTCACTGCAATTGATCGGAAAAATTCCCGATGGTAAACCTGCCATTGCTGAAAGTGGTATCAGCAGCCCGGCAATATTGCATCAACTACGGAATGCCGGCTATAAAGGGTTTCTGATCGGCGAACATTTTATGAAAGAAGAACATCCGGGGCAGGCTTTTGAAACATTTATACAAAGTCTGCAACAACCATTATCATAAACCGGGGGCAACCCCCAAATATACAACGATGAATATAAAAGTATGTGGCATTACTGAACTGAAACAACTCCAGCAACTGGACGGATTGGATATTGATTTCGCTGGTATGATTTTTTACAAGGAATCGCCCCGCTATGCCGGCGATAAACTGCCCAAGAAAGACGTGAAGAAAGCGGATTTTGACCTGAAGAAAGTGGGCGTGTTTGTAAACCCCGAATTGATCGATGTGCTCGATGCGATAGACGATTACGGCCTGGAAGTGGTGCAATTGCACGGGGATGAAACTCCTGAAATGTGCGACGACCTCAGTGGAGAAGTGGAAGTGATCAAGGTGTTTCGCATAGCGGGCGATGAAGATATTGATCAACTCGTAGCTCCGTATGATGCAGTATGTGATTATTACCTCTTCGATACCGGCGGATTAAAAGAATCCCTCGGTGGTACCGGCAAACAATTCGACTGGAGTATTCTCTCCAAAGCCAAGATCGAAAAACCTTTCTTCCTCAGTGGAGGAATTGGTGTGAGTGATGCAGCAAAGATCAAAGCCTTCAAGCATCCGGATTTTTTTGGCGTGGATATCAACAGCCTCTTTGAAACCGAACCCGGTGTGAAGGATATGAGTAAGGTGTTGCAGTTCAAACTTGGACTTAAGTAATTAGCTAATGTGCTAATATGCTAATTTGCTAATGGAACAGCCAGATGCGAGCTGCAAGCTTCAAGCTATTAGCTTCAAGCTACAAGCGTAACAGCCAGCTAATAGTTGCAAGACGCAAGCTACAAGCGACCCGCCACGGTTTACCTGCCGTAATGTAATGTAGGTAGGCGGGTACGCCAAACAACAATTAACGAGTGACTAGCAACTAACAACCCACAACAACCGAGAGCTGTATTCAACTTATTCAACCTATGTAACCTATGTAACTTATTCAACCTTTTGAACCTCTTAAACCTCTTAAACCTATACAACCTATACAACCTATGCAACTAACCTACCAACAACCCAACTCACGCGGTTACTACGGCACTTTTGGCGGCGCGTATATACCCGAGATGTTGCACCGCAATGTGGAAGAGTTGCGGGTGGCTTATTTGTCGTTGATAGCAGAGGAAGGATTTCAGCAGGAGTTTCAGCAATTGCTGCGGGATTATGTGGGAAGGCCAACGCCATTGTACCTGGCGCAGCGCCTGAGTGAAGTGCATGGCACCACGATCTATCTGAAGCGCGAAGATCTTTGTCATACCGGCGCGCATAAGATCAATAATACGATCGGGCAGATACTGGTGGCACAGCGATTGGGCAAGAAACGGATCATTGCAGAAACGGGTGCAGGGCAGCATGGCGTGGCCACCGCTACGGTCTGTGCGTTGAAAGGAATAGAATGTATTGTATACATGGGAGAAAAAGATATCGAGCGGCAGGCACCCAATGTGGCAAGAATGAAAATGCTTGGGGCAACGGTAATACCGGCTACCAGCGGAAGTAAAACATTAAAGGATGCCACGAATGAAGCGATACGGGACTGGATCAATCACCCGCAGGATACGCATTATATTATTGGCAGTGTGGTTGGGCCGCATCCTTATCCGGATATGGTAGCCCGTTTTCAAAGTGTGATCAGTGAAGAAACAAAAAAACAATTAGTGGAAAAGACCGGTATGTCCAATCCCACCCATGTGATCGCATGTGTGGGCGGGGGCAGTAATGCAGCCGGTGCATTTTATCATTTTCTGGATGAAGCAGATGTGCAACTGGTAGCAGTAGAAGCGGCAGGACATGGTGTACATAGCGGATTGAGTGCGGCCACCACACAGTTGGGCAAGCCGGGTATATTACATGGCAGCAAAAGTCTGCTGATGCAAACCGAAGATGGGCAGGTAGTGGAGCCGCATAGTATATCAGCCGGGTTGGACTATCCCGGTATTGGCCCGCTGCATGCGCATTTATTTGAAACGGGTCGCGCCACTTTCCTGAGTGCTACAGATGAGGAAGCCATGCAGGCCGCTTTTGAATTGGCAAAGCTGGAAGGCATCATCCCTGCATTGGAAAGTGCGCATGCTATTGCCGCATTGCACCAAATGCGCTTTGCTGCAACAGACAGGGTGGTGATCTGCTTAAGCGGCAGAGGTGATAAAGACCTGGCCACGTATATGCAGGCATTATAATGGATATGCTATTCGTAATAAAAAGAATACCCCAACACGATGAACCGATTAGACGCATTAATGCAGACACCTCCAGCGAAAATACTCAACGTGTATTGCACGGCCGGCTACCCGCAGTTGCATTCCACGCTGGAAGTAATGCTGGCATTGCAGGAAAATGGTGCGGCCATCATCGAACTTGGAATGCCCTATAGTGATCCCCTGGCCGACGGGCCGGTGATACAGCATAGCGGCAGTGTGGCCATTGCGAATGGAATGACAATAGCTGTGCTGTTTGAACAATTGAAAGATTTTCGTCAGCACATACATGTACCGGTGTTACTCATGGGATATATGAATCCTGTATTGCAATATGGCTTTGAGCGTTTCTGTGCAGCCGCCGCTGCGGTGGGGGTGGATGGATTGATTTTACCCGACCTTCCGGAATATGAATTCGAAACCGAGTATGGAGAGATCATCAAAAAATACAACCTGCGATTTATTTTCCTGGTCACGCCCGAGACATCGCCGGAGCGGGTGAAAAAACTGGATCAGCTTAGCACTGGTTTTCTATATGCGGTATCCTCATCGTCTACCACAGGAAGCCAGTCGGCGACCCCGCGGATCGATGATTACCTGGCCCGCCTTCGCAGTTATAGCCTTCGCAATCCGGTACTGGTGGGCTTTGGTATTCATAATAAGGCCAGTTTTGATGCCGTTTGTCAGATGGCAGACGGAGGCATCATCGGCAGTGCCTATATTAAAGCGCTGGAACACAGCAGCGATGTGCATGCAGCCACCCATCAATTCCTTTCGTCCATATTACGCGATTGATGTTTTGCCATCTGCCCGGATTGGCTAAATTTGTATACTGGTTCGGGCATTCCGTATCACCGGCTCCAAAGCCAACGAAAATCAACCTGGTTAGATATGAAAAAAGCGCTTTTTGTCTTCTTACTCCTTGCTCCCCTTGTAGTATTGTCACAAACGACCGCAAAAGGCTTCACCATAGAAGGTAAGCTGGATGGGTATGCAGATGGTACCAAAGTAACGCTCATCCGAAATAGTCAGCAGACGGAATGGGTATCTGCGCAGATACAAAAAGGAAAGTTTATCCTTAAGGAATCGTTAAATGAGCCGGAGCTTTGCTTTATCGTAATTGATGGGGTGCAGAAGCCGATTGAGATCTATGTGGAGAATGCGATCATTTCGGTAAAGGGCAATAAGGCCACACCTGATAAATATGAAATAACCGGTTCCAAATCGCATAAGGATTTCAAAGAGTTCATCGATGCATTTTTGCCAAAGGCACAACACTTGTCTGCACTGGGCAATTCAATAAATCAAACAGCACCCGGTGCGGAGCGGGACAATTTAGTGAAGACGCATGGTGAAGTGGAAGCCAGTTTGCAGCAGGTGATTGATGATTTCATTAAGAATAAACCAAAATCTGCCGTAAGCCCCTTTGTACTGGAAGTAACCTATCAGTTCAAAGAAGATGTGGTGTTGCTGGAAAAAAGATATGGGTTGCTGGATGCGGCCATCAAAAATTCGGAATACGGAAAGAAGTTAGAAGGCTTTATTGCAGAAAAGAAAGTAGGGGCCGTAGGTACTATGGCACTCGATTTTACACAGGATGACACGGATGGAAAACCTGTTTCTTTATCCTCTTTCCGGGGAAAATATGTGCTGGTGGATTTTTGGGCCAGTTGGTGTGGTCCCTGCCGCAGTGAGAACCCCAATGTGGTGGAGAATTATAATAAATTCAGTAATAAGAATTTCACCGTGTTGGGTGTATCGCTCGACCGGCCCGGACAAAAAGATAAATGGCTCAATGCCATCAAAGAAGATAATCTTACCTGGACGCATGTGAGTGACCTCCAGTTCTGGAACAATGCAGCCGCCAAGCTATACCGGGTGAATAGTATCCCCACCAATCTGCTCGTGGATCCTTCCGGAAAGATCGTGGCCCGCAACCTGCGCGGTCAGGCGCTGCAGGATAAGCTGTGCGAGTTGTTGGGATGCAATTAGGAGCTGCAAGCTACAAGCTGCAAGCTGCCTGCCCCTTTGGGGCAAGATACAAGCTGCAAGCCCCAAAAGAAGGCAAAGCCTCTATTGGGTGTACTGCGAGCTGTTAGCTACAAAATTCAAGTATAGAGAATTCTTATACATCACTATGGCGGCGATTGTGAATTATTTGATTGGCATTGGTCTGATGATTACCTGTTTGTTGATACTAAAAAACAAAGACAGCCAAACGCCCGGTATGAAAATATATGGGCTTAAATTTAAAACGATTGCAGCGATAATATATGTTGCAATCGCCATTGATGCGATCCTGATCATTGGGATTCTGGCTGGGTTTATCAATCCATAAGCAATAGCTCGCTTGAAGCACAGTACTAACTGAAAAAACTTCAATTTATGCAGGCAATTCAAAATTACCAGCATGATTAACCAACACGCTGAATACATGGACAACAACCAGATCGAAAAAATATTTAGTGAGACCTTTTCCGGACTGACACTTTTTTACCGTGATACCAACCTGAGTGATGAACTGATCAGCAAATACCAGACCGGCCAATTAATCATGGAGCGCGGGTTTACGGATATGACGTATATGGGAGGCGGTACAACCTCCAATCTTCGTTATCTGATTGCTTCTGCTTTTGGCACCGATCTCTCCGCTTTTAACCCGGACGCGGCCAAAGTCGGGCATGTTGTACTGACAGCTAATTCCTATTTTAAAGTATTGGATATATATCGCGTGGATCATACAACCCAGGTATTTCTGTTGAACATTCCTGCTCATGGGATTGATCTGTTTCAGCAAGGTACTTCCAATGTCGAAGAAGAGATCATTCAGAAAGCCCGCGATAATTTTGATGCAAATAGAAAAATGGAACCGATACCCGAATTGCAGAACAGCGATTGGCTGGAACGGACCAGCTTTCCAATAGGGATGAATGATAACGGCTTGTTTTTTTTCGACCCTTCTTCCCCGCATCCAATCGGGGATGAGCAGCCCTTAGCAAACACCGGCAATATCACACCACCTGAAACGAAGAAGCCGTGGTGGAAAATCTGGTAGGTTCCATTTTTCACCCCGCGTATAGCACAAAGCATCCCGCTGGTGCATCAAACATCGTACAACGTACATCGTACAACGTACATCAAACAACGTACATCATACACCGTACATCAAACAACGTACAACATACATCTGATATCGCATATTGGTATGTTTGACTAAAATTCTTAACTATGGCAAAGAATACATCTATTCTTTTAGGCGAACATTTTGAGAAATTCATTCATATGGAAGTTACATCCGGTCGCTATGGTTCTGCAATCGAAGTGGTACGTACCGCGTTGCGGTTATTGGAAACGGAAGAACAGAAAAGGAAAGCATTAATTAAAGCATTGATAAAAGGGGAAAAATCCCGAAAGATTGAAAAGCTGGATGCCAACGCTCACTTAGCAAAACTTCACAAAAAGTATCTATGAAGTTAAAAATTGGGTTTCGGGAAGAGGCGCTGGCAGATATAGAAGGGATTTGGCTTTATACTTATCAGAACTGGTCCCTGGAGCAAGCTGACAGGTATTATGAATTAATAATGCAGGAAATTGAGCACTTAACTAAAAAGCCAAAGTCAGGCAAAAGCCTTAACTATTTGCGTGAAGAGTACTACTCAACCAATGTTAAATCGCATTTTAATTTTTATAAGTTTTCTTCCGGTGAATTGGAAATTGTGAGGGTTTTGCATCAAAGCATGGAAATTCCTGGTTATCTTTAAAATCAACTGTGCCGGACAATGAATTTCCCCGGCCTCATAAAACCACGAGCCTCGCCGCAGATACCCATGCTAATGAAACATTCATTGTACCGCATCGCTCTTTTATCCTGCTTACTGCTTGTGACTTCTAGCGCTATGGCACAGCTGGCTGCTAAAGCAGACTTCACCTTCCAGGATACCCTGGGCAATACTTTTTCCATCAGTAATGTACACCAACTGCCTGCGCCGCTGGATACTGGTTTTTTCAAACAGTATTTAACGGCAGCCAGTTTGCAGCGGAGTAAGCAGGCATCTTCCGACAGTTTTTATTATACGGTTACCGAGATTAAAATGATTAAGAAAAGAACAATATTCGATCTGCGGGTGCATATAGTACCCAAAACAATGGTTGTGGAAGCCATTTTAAAAAATAGCGGTTATGCCCATTACCGGCTCAAAATAGGGAAGCGGAAACAGGGCAGGCTGCCGGTATTGATAGAATTTTTATTCGGCGAAATCTGATCTGTAATTTTTTTGGTTTGCAGCAATACCCGGTACTTATCAGCTAACGTTCTCAGCATTTTGCAAAATGCATTTTATCAAAACCAAATGCTTAACAATAGCAAACAAATCGGATGGGCACTGGCACTCATTTTTTGTATCAGTGCCGGCCAAGGCTATGGGCAAGCAGTGGCCAATAGCTATGGAGAAATAAAGGTGGAAATAATAAAAGCAAATAAGCCGAAGAGCATATATGCGAAGGTAGAAATCACGCGTTCGTTTCCGGGAGGCGATACCGCCTGGACACACTCATTGGAGAAACGATTGGAGAGGGACCTTCCTTTTCGTAATGGTGCCAGAAAGGGAAGGTATTTCGTTAGCGTCGCATTTATCGTGTTAAAGGATGGCAGCGTTGCCGAGGTTCGTTGTATCAGCGACCCGGGTTATGGAATGGGAGAGACAGTAGTACGTGCTATAATAAAAGGACCCCGGTGGACGCCCGCGCCGCCCGGGGGAATTAAAGTGCGTGAAGTGCATGAAAAGCCATGAAACATTTCCCCGGAGAGGGTTCTAGCCCTCTCCTTTGAGGTTTCTGAGTACGCACAACGTGCGGAAGAAAGAAACGCGCGTAGCGCTTGAGAAGAGGTATGGATTGGTATTCAAACTAATAAATAGTTTTACCGGACAACAATAACTCAGGATAGCTGGGTTTACGCGATAATAAGACCTTGTATATAAAGCGCTAAAAAAATCTATGCGCATTTCGCGGGGCCGGCCCTTTGGCGTTGGGTGCATCAGTACATGAAACAGATACCCGGAACCGGTAAAACCTGATTCCTTTCTTGTAATTTTATAGGGTACAGTAACATAAAACTCCCGGCATGACAATAACTGATTGGACAGGATTTATAGGAGTGGCGATCCTCTTAGTCGCCTATTTTCTCCATCTGCGAAATATTATTCATAAAGACAGCCAGCTATACTTATTGTTAAATACAGCCGGAGCAGGCATTGCCTGTTTTGCATCGGTGCTATTGCATTACCTGCCATTCATTATACTGGAAGGCTGCTGGACGATGGTGTCGCTGATAGGGCTCGTACATTATTACAAAAGGAAAACGATATGACAGGAGAAAAAAATATAGCGGTATTGCTGCAAACGATGAAGCCCGCACTGCAGGAGGGCGACTATGTTTTTTGTACGGTGGCAAACATTGATCAGATCAACCTGTCTGACATCATTTTTCTGTTTCGCGAGGCAGAGGGCTATACAGTGGTATTGGCGAAGGAATTGGCGGAAGGGTTGCAATTACCCTACACCTATGTGGCCGCCTGGATCACGTTGACCGTTCATTCTTCGCTGGAAGCCGTAGGGCTTACGGCTGCATTTGCAACTGCATTAGCAAATGAAAATATCAGTTGCAATGTAGTGGCGGGCTACTACCACGATCATCTTTTTGTAGACAAGAAAGATGCGGACAAAGCGATGGATGTGCTCCACCGTTTGTCTGCCGGTGCATAGTGGGGTGCCATAGTTTCCGAATGGATAATAGCCATGTACAAATCGAAATGCACAGCTATCCTGAGTTTCAAACACAGGAAAGCTGGCAGATATCGCGAACTTTCGCATATTTTTGAGTGGGGTTGAAATGTTTGAAACCTTGTATACACAATTTGCTAATGAATTTTGATAATTTCCATATCCGACTCTTAACTGCTGATGACGGGCAAGAATTTTACAATCTGATAGACCGCAATAGAAGCAGGCTGGAGGCCTTTTTTTCAGGGACTGTTTCAAAAACAAGAAACCTGGAAGACACTAAAGAATACCTGGTAGAAATAACCAATAAAATTCAGCAGCGAATTTATCTGCCTTTTTTAGTGATCAATACAGACAATAATTCGTTAGCCGGATTTTTGGATATCAAAAATATTGACTGGAATATTCCAAAAGGTGAATTGGGTTGTTTTATTGATAAAGATTATGTGAATGAAGGAGTTGCTACAAAAGCCTTGAAATTATTCATGGACCATTGCTTTGAGAATTATGGATTTAAGAAATTATTTCTCAGAACGCATGAAAGTAACCATTCGGCAAAAAAACTGGCGGAGAGTTGTGGCTTTATAGTAGAAGGCATACTTCGCAGCGATTATAAAACAACAACGGGAGAACTTGTTGATTTACTTTATTACGGAAAGCTGTCTGAGGAATAACACTTATGCTAACTAAACATTGTTGTCCGGTAAAACTATTTATTAGTTTGAAAATCAATTCAGACCCCTCCCCAACCCCTCCCCAAAGGAGAGGGGCTAGAACCCGCTCTGGGGAAATGTTTCAGGGCTTTGCAAAAACTTTCCCCGGACAATAATGCTAACTAAACATTGCCTTAAATGGGGCTTGGCAAGAATACTTCGTCATTTATTCGCAGATCTACTTTGGCGATCAGCTTTTCACTAACTTTATAAAAGGGCAACTTAATATGCTTGACCGGCGGGCGGACATAATCCTTAAACCCCACCTGCGGTAATGCTCTCCGTAGTGCGTCATACTAAAAAACCTGACAATGAATTTAAAATTTATATATCAAAACATGTTTATCCTTTTTTCAACTCTTTTGATGGCTGTTACTTTGTCTTGTAATAGTAAAAGTCAATCAAATAGTCAAACTCAAAACATTCATGCTAAAATTGATACCCCAACATGGCATCATTTGGTTTGAGTGTGGCATCGGGTTAAGTATTTATAAAGAGGGGAAAATGACTGTGTTTGAAGAAAGAAATTATGATTCAGTGAAAGCAGTGATACTATCGGATAGTGACCTTTGGTTTAAAAGTGATCCATCAATGGGAACTAGCGCACTTGAAAAAAAATCCGGAGTCTATCAGTTTGATGGAAAACGACTTTATTATCACACTTTTACTGTTACAAAGAAATCAGGGCAAGAGATACCCTGGGCAAAATCTACCGACTTTGTGAGAAGTAAAAATGGAGTAGTTTGGTTTGGTGGGTATAGTGTATTAATTGGGCATGATGGTAAGCAATTAATATCGTATCATAATGAATCGCTGGGATTAAATGGTACAAGCGAAAATATTCACATCAGGGCTTTAATGGAAGACAGCAAGGGCAATCTGTGGATTGGAAATAATTGCGGGGGTGGGAATAGTGGGATTGGTGTAATAAAGTATGATGGAAAAAATTTCATTCAATTCACCAAAGAACATCAATTAAGATCAGAGGACACCAAGGGTGGTAATTCGCTGGACAAAGTTTTTTCTATCGGAGAAGACAGTACAGGAAATATATGGTTTGGAACCAACGAATCAGGTGTGTGGCGCTACAACGGACAGACGTTGAAAAATTTTACCCAAAAAGATGGTGTCGATAGTGGTATTATCTGGCTGATTTACAAAAGCAAATCAGGTGAATTATGGTTTGCAGGAGGCCCCAATGGGGTGTATCGGTTCACCGGAAATTCTTTTGAAAGAAAATATTGATTTATAGTACGAGCGTACAATACAGTATTCGCACAAGCAGGCCTGCGCTATGTAAAATCAGCAATAGGCTAACATACGTTGTGATTCGGGAAAGACCTGCCGCTACAACTAATACGCTATTCGGCCCTTTGCGAAGACCAGGCATTCTTAATGTAGAAGGAAGCAGTTGTTTTTTTGGTTATTTGGGGTCTTAGCCCCTGGAAAATTATTCCCAAACCCCACCCACCGATTTCAGCATTTTCATTAAGGCACCACTTTTTTTAGAGCCGCTTTAACTTTTCGACTTTGTACGAGTCAAACGGTTCCAAAACTAACTTAAATGTCTAAATACCAGTTGCTCATTGTGTTGCTAATTTCTACTTCATTCTATGCCTGTAAAAAATCTCAGGAGATTGGGAATGGCGCTGTAAACCCTCAGATACCTGTAAGCACAACATTTCAGGGGAAAGGCGGTATTTATTTTCTCGGCAGTTCCGATATTGCAGTAGCCAATTCTGCATATACAAATTCTAATTTAGCCGGAGTGGTGGTAAGATTTAAGTGGGAAAATTTAGAAACATCACCGGGAGTATATAACTGGGCCTTTATTGATGGAGAACTTGCAAAAGCAAAACAAAATAATAAGAAAATATCAATACAGGTATTGGGTTACCCCGGCTGGGTTATAAATACGTTAGGAGCTTCAAGCTATAGCTATATTGATAAAAATACATTTCATACCACTTATCTTGATACATTAAAAGATGTAATAACCTGGGACAATATTTATTTAGACAGGGTTAAAAATCTCATCAGCAAATTTGCCGAAAAATATGCTGCTGATACAACTGTTGCATACTTTAATCTGATTGGAGGGCAAATTAGCAGGGGGCTTCCAGATTCTGTAATTACTGCATCTGGTACAAAGGCATTCTGGACTGTATTTCCCTACAATGCAGATACTGTTTACAGCAAGATGAAGCCTATTCTTGATTTGTATATGACAAAGTTTCCTAAAACCCCCTTGTGGTGTTCTGTTGATTATGTGTCATTTGAAAGTAAAGCATCTGGTAGAGCAAATAATTATCTCTGCACACAATTTGTAAATTATGGTGTAACTAATTATCCCGATCGTTTTGGGTGCTGGAGAGAAGATATATCGGCTTGTAATCCACAGCCCAATGTACAATCTACAAGCCAATGGTATACGATGGCTCAAAACAATACAAGAACGGGAGCTCAAATGCTTTGGAGTGTACAGGATGGCCCCGACAGAATGAATAAATGTGGTATTTTACCAAATACAAAACAAGTTGTATTAGACAGCAGTATTAAGAATGGGCTTCGTTTAGGTATGAGATACTTTGAAGTTTATGGAGCAGACATACAAGACGCGTCGCTGGCAACATATTTTGTAACCTATCATTCCCTTCTCAAATCAAAATATGCCTACTAACAACCAGGCCTGCATGCAATAACTAAGGCTTCATTGATCCCGAAGCACCTGCAATACAGCTTTTATATAGTACGAAACCGGTACTCTTCGTAGTGGTGTTGGTAATAAGTGCTCATTTAGCACTCTCAGAAACCCTGAAATTTATCCCCATCTGCCACCCCACACCCATGCAAATACGGCTTCGCGTAACCCAAACCAACCCGAATAATGTATTTTACCGCGGATGTACGGAAAGGGTAATAGCAAACGCCAAATAGTCCCATGTTTATTTCGGTTCTGCCACAGGAGGGTTCATACACTCCCAGAGGCGGGCATATAGCAGAAAGCGCTGCTCCAGTTCGTGGAGGGAGTATTTCCAGTCGGCATCGAGATCGGAAATACTCACAAAGTGTATGATGGCTTTGCTGGTGGCGATGATATTGTCTACTACAAACAGGTCGTTGTTGCCATTTAGCAGGGCTTCCTTTACCTGGGCAGGGGTGGGGCGGGTCATAGTGTAAGGTATTGATGGGTGGGAAAAAAAGTGGTACTGCTGAAAGTCCCTTTGGTCTGCTAATGTGCATTACACATGAAGTATGCTTAGTTAAAATACCCTTTTTTTGGTATTGTGGTGTTAGAGGCAGTGTGTAAGTTTGAAAGGATGATAATTATTGAATAATCATTTAACGAAGCATTATATGGGATTTTTTACTGACGAAACTAAATGTGAGCAATGCGGCAGCAGCAATCATGCTACCAAAAACTGTCCCCATAAAAAAGGGTTCTTCCGGGATGATACTGAATGCGAACAATGTGGAAGTAAAGAACATGCTACGGACAACTGTCCCCATAAGAAAGGATTTTTCAGGGATGATACAGCGTGCGAGCAATGTGGAAGCAGCAATCATTCCACCGAAAATTGCCCGCATAAAAAGGGATTTTTCAGAGATGATGCTGAATGCGAGCAATGCGGTAGTAACAATCATTCCACTGAAAATTGTCCTCATAAAAAAGGTTTTTTCAGGGATGATACCGAGTGTGAGCAATGTGGCAGTAAAGAACATGCTACAGACGATTGCCCGCATAAAAAAGGCTGGTTTTAAGGTGCAACGAAGCCTTGAGGTAAATGCCAAATAGCGGTCGAAAGCTCTACCCACTGTAAGTACTCTTAAAAACAGACATATTATTATCCGCGTAAAAAACGAATTGACCTCCTCCCATTTTTTAGCACTCCATCTAGTACGGCTTCCCGTAACCTAAACCAACCCGAATACTGTATTTTCCCGCCGGATCGGATATGCGGAATGGGTAATAGCATACGCCATAAAGTACCTGATTTATTTCGGTTCTGCCACAGGAGGGTTCATACACTCCCAGAGGCGGGTGTAGAGGAGTAAGCGTTGTTCTAGTTCGTGGAGGGAGTATTTCCAGTCGGCATCAAGATCGGAAATACTCACAAAGTGTATGATGGCTTTGCTGGTGGCGATGATATTATCTACTACAAACAGGTCGTTGTTGCCATTGAGCAGGGCTTCCATTACCTGGGCAGGGGTGGGGCGAGTCATAGTGTAAGGTATTTACCGGCAGAAAAAAATACGGTCCTGCCTGTCCCGTTGCGTTACACCTTTCTGAGGCAGCAGGCCCATTACTGACCTGCACGGGGGTGCAGAACCGATATCGGTAAAAGTTGCAGGCATAAAAAAGCCTGCAACTGGATTGTTGGCAGGTTACTACCTACCTCAGAAAGAATATAACGCGGAGTAAAAGTAGGGAATAGAATGATATGAATTTAAAAACTACGTAGGCAGATTTTTAAGAAATTTTCTGGTATGAAAAATACCATGTTTTTGGTATTGTGGGGGTGGGGTAAGAGGTGTATGTTCGAAAAACGCAAATCCGATTATAAACGTTTATAGTCGTTTATAATCGGGTATTTGCGCAAATAAATTCAATGGCAAATATTTTTCTAACGTAATGATTATAAACTAGTATTATAAAAAATGCGAAATTGGTGGGGGTAAAAACTTTCGCATATTTTTGAGTTATAAGCAAGCCTAAAAGACGACAGTGCAACCATAAACAGACGACTAAAAACTGAACATTAACACAAAAGCAAACCATTTCGACAAGTGACCAACATACAGACCATATTTCAAACGGACAACGAGTAAGCCGACACTCATTGCCGACCCTTCTGTATTTTTTATTTTCCCCACCGCACATTTTTTTTAATTCAATTTTAGCCAGCCGCACAAATGGCACATTGGCTTTTGCCCCTAACGCACAAGCCAACCCTTCGGCAAAAGCCAAAGAGCCATTTTTTGCCAACGCACCTTTGAGAATGTTGAAAATATTTTGATTACTTTTTATCTTGCAAAATGAGATACAAAATATTTTAAAACTATATTTGCGACTTGAATCATTTGAACAAATGAACAGAATAAAAGAAGTGTTGGATGAAAAAGGCATTAAGCAGACTTGGCTTGCTGAGCAATTGGGCAAAAGCTACAATATGGTAAATGCTTATGTGCAAAATAGACAACAACCACGAATAGAAGTTCTTTACGACATAGCCAAAATATTGGATGTAAATGTGAAAGACCTCTTAATTGACAACGACAATAAAAAGAACAAGAAATGAGCAATGAACAAAAAATAACGAACAACATAAAAGTGCCAAACAAAGATTTGGAAGCATTAAGATTAAATTTTCCTCATTGCTTTGACAAAGACGGAAATTTTCAATTGGAAAAGTTTAAAGCCAACTTGACCGAAAAAGAAATCAACTTTTCTACTGAGAATTACGGTATAGACTGGCTTGGAAAATCGTATGCACGGCTTTTGGCGAGCGACCCTGCAACCACTTTGCTGAAAGCAGACGAAACTCATAATAGCAAACCCGAAAACGCTAATTCTGAAAACTTGCTCATAAAAGGCGATAATTTGGAAGTGCTGAAACACCTTGCCAATGCCTATTACGAACAAGTGAAAATGATTTACATTGACCCGCCTTACAATACTGGAAGTGACGGCTTTGTGTATAATGATGACAGAAAATTTACCGCAAAAGAATTACAAAACCTTATTGGTGTTGATGCTGAGAAAGCTAAACGCATTTTAGATTTTACACAAAGTGAAAGCAATAGCCATTCTGCTTGGTTGACTTTCTTATACCCACGCCTTTACATAGCCAAACAACTTCTGAAAGATGATGGAGTGATTTTCGTTTCTATTGATGATAACGAAGTTGCACAACTTCGCCTTTTAATGGATGAAATTTTCGGTGAAGAAAATTTTGTTGCGGAGTTTCCAAGAATCACAAAAAAAGCAGGCAAAACGACTGACTTAATTGCAAAAAACACTGACTATTTAATTTGTTATCGAAACACTGATAGCGTTATTTTAGAAAAAAACTCTTTTGAAGATTTAAAATATGATGGAGTTGATGAACATAATGAAGAAAGGGGCAATTTCAAATTAAGTCAAACTCTTGACTATGGCTCTATCCAGTATTCTAAATCTCTTGATTATGAAATTAAATTGGATGGAGTTATTTATAGGCCAGGTAACGCAACAAAAGAACAAATGGAGGCAAGGCAAGCAGCTAATCCAAAAAGTGATTTTTGTTGGAGATGGTCAAGGGACCTTTTTGAATTTGGTCTAAAAGCAGGTTTCGTTGTTGTAAAGAATGACAGGATTTACACCAAAACCTATAAAAATGCTGTGATTAAAAAGGATAAGAAAAATGGATATTATGTTGAAATTCAAGAAAGAAAAAAAGCAACTTCTTCTCTTGAGTTTATAGACAATAAATATTCAAATGATAATGCCAAAAAGGACATTTCTAAATATTTTGATGAAAATGTTTTTGAGTATTCAAAACCAATTTCACTTATTCACAAAATTGCTGAGATATCTACAAATGCCGAAGACATAATCCTTGATTTCTTTGCTGGGTCAGGAACTACTGGCGATGCAATAATTCAATTAAATGCAGATGACTGTGAAAATAGAAAATTCGTCTTGGTGCAACTACCCGAACCAATCAATTCAAAGAAAAATAAAGCTGCTTATGATTTTGTAAAGGAAGAACTAAACGCTGAGCCTACCATTTTTGAAATTACAAAGGAGAGACTTAAAAGAGCATCAAAAAGAATCAAAGTAGATATTGAAGTAAAAATAAAAGCCAACGAAAAAGCAATAAAAGCTTTAGACGGAAAATTAGATTTAGATGATAAAGAAGAGAAAATAAAACAACTCAAATCAGAAATTGCATCTTTAAAAAAACAAGACCTAGGATTCAAAATTTTTGAAACCACCCCTATTTGGGAAGATTATGATTTTGAAGCAGAGCAGTTTGACAGTTCACAAACCCTTTTTGATGTAGGGAAACTGACTGAAGAAGATATAAAGGCATTGCTTGTTACCTGGAAAACAAATGACAACATTTCCCTTTCACAAGAATTAGAAATTGTTGATTTAGGCGGTTACACCGCTTTTTATGGAAGTGGAAAATTGTATTTGTTGCACAAAAACTTTACAACCGAAAATTTGAAAGCCGTTTTAGAAAAAATTGATACAGATAAAGCATTCAATCCTACTTCAATCATTGCATTTGGTTATCACTTTGAAAGTAAAAATTTGCGAGAACTCTCGGAAAACGTGAAACAATACGCCAACAAAAAGAAAATTGATATTGACTTCATTACAAGATATTAAGCAATGAAAGGATTTAATTTTGAAAAGAACTTAAACCACCAGTCACACGCAGTAGATAGCACTATTGGCGTGTTTCAGGATATTCCCCTTATTCAGCCAACCGAAACGGATAAAAATCACATAAATCCTGTATTTGATTTTCAAACAGGAAACACTTATCCAAACAACATTAGAACGATTAAGGAAAATAACGGTGGCATAAGCGAAAGAATAAAACGTGACAGCAACATCATAGACATTATGATGGAAACTGGCACGGGCAAGACCTATACTTACACGAAAACTATTTTTGAACTCAACAAACAGTACGGCATTTTCAAATTTATTTTTGTTGTGCCAACGCTTTCTATCAAAGCGGGAACAATAGATTTTTTGAAATCAGACAGCAGTCGTGAACATTTTAAAGAGCAATACGGAAAAACCTTGCATTTGCACGTTGTAGAAAGCTTAAAAAATGTCAAAAGTAAGAAGTCATACATTCCTCCAGCCGTTACAAGTTTTGTCAATTCAGGCAATTTTGAAAAAAACAGCATTCAAGTTTTGATTATCAACGCAGGTATGATAAACTCTGATACTATGCAAAAAAGTTTTGACAAAGGTTTATTTGACAAATACACCGTTCCGTTTGATGCCATTGGAGCAACCAAACCGTTTTTGATTATTGACGAACCACACAAATTTGGAACAGGCAACAAAACGTGGGAGAACATTCAGAAAATGAAACCGCAATTTATTTTACGTTATGGTGCTACGTTTCAAGGTTATGAAAATCTGATTTACACTTTAACTGCCGTTGATTCGTTCAATCGAAATTTAGTAAAAGGCGTAATCGGACACATTACAGAATTTGACAGCGGTAAAAATGCAATTGTAAAGTTTATTGATTCAGACGGAACAGAAGCAAGTTTTGAATTAAATGAAAATGATAAACGCAAAACGGTAAAGCTTAAAAAGAAAGACAGTTTACAAACGATTCACTCTGAAATGAGTGATTTGACTATTGAAAATTTGAACAAGAGCACGGTTGTTTTATCAAACGGTTTGGAAATGAAAAAGGGTGATAAAATTAATCCTTATTCATATGCCGAAAAATTGCAGGAAACAATGATTCAAAAAGCCATTCAAAAGCATTTTGAACTCGAAAAAGAGTTTTTAACGAGAGATGTAAAAATAAAACCGCTAACACTTTTTTTTATTGACAATATTGATGAATACCGAAATAAAGACGGTTACATCAAAAAAACGGTAGAGCAATTAGCAAAAGCTGAAATTGAAAATTTGCTGAAAGTAGAGCAAGACGTTTATTATAAAGCATTTCTTGAAAAATCATTGACTGATATTTCAGCCATACACGGTGGCTATTTCTCAAAAGACAACAGCGAAAAAGACGAAGTAATTGAAAAGGAAATAAACGAGATTTTGCACGATAAACAAGAAATGTTGAGTTTGGAAAATCCAAGACGTTTTATTTTTTCAAAATGGACATTGCGTGAAGGTTGGGATAATCCAAATGTTTTCCAAATTTGCAAACTCCGAAGCAGCGGAAGTGAAATTTCAAAACTGCAGGAAGTTGGGCGTGGCTTACGTTTACCAGTAAATGAATACGGTAATCGTGTAAAAGATGAACAGTTTTATCTCAACTATTTTGTTGACTTTACCGAAAGTGATTTTGTTGATTCTCTAGTAAATGAAATCAACACGAAATCAGGTGCAATTTCAATGGAACAAACGCCTGATAAACTTTCTGCTGAAATGATTAAAAAGATTTGCGAACTCTACGAAACAACTGAAGAAGACCTATTGCAAGTTTTAGACGACAATGATGTAATTAAAAGAAACAACGATTTTAAAGAAAATGGTTTCACTTACATCAAACACAATTATCCGAAAATCTTTGAAGGTGTAAATTCCACGAAAGTTCGGAAAGCAACAGACGATAAAAAGAAAATTACAGTAAGAACAGATAAATACAGTGAGTTAAAAGACCTTTGGGAAAAACTCAATGAAAAAGTTATTTTGGAATATAAGTTTGATAAAGAATCCGAATTTAAAAACCTGTTTACCGAGTTTTTGAAAGCACAAAAAGGCAACTTTACAATAGACGGAGTAAGTGAACGAGTTGCAAAAGTTGAAATCAAAGATGATAGAGCTGTTGTAAACGAAGCAGAATCAATCTATGGACGAAATGTCGCAACTATTTCAACAATGAAATACAGCGACTTTCTAAAAGAACTTTCAAAAATTTTAAATATCAATCTTGCAACAATTCATCAATCAATTATTGATGCAGGAACAGACATAAACAAACATTTGAATCCAACAACATTGCGAATTATCAAAGATAAATTTGACCATTTCCTAATGGCAAATGCAATTGACAAATTCAGTATTGAATACAAAAAGGTTTCAAACAACATTCACCCAACCAAACTGACAGACGAAAAAGGAAATGTTTTATCAGAAATTTCAGCTTCTGATATTGGTATTTTCTTTTCAGATGAAGACGTGGCTAAGTCTTATTTCTTTGACGAATTGTATTACGATTCTGAATTAGAAATGAAAAACATCAAAACAGAAATCAACGAAGTTATTGTATTTACGAAAATCCCGAAAAACTCAATCAAAATTCCTGTTGCAGGCGGAAAGACTTATTCGCCTGACTTTGCTTACGTTTTAAAATTCAAAGATGGCAAACAGAAACTAAACTTCATTGTAGAAACCAAAGACGTTGGTAGTGATGACGGTCTTCGTGAAGAAGAAAAAGCAAAAATCAAACACGCAGAAAAATTCTTTGGCGGACAAGTAAAAATTGAATTTAGAAAACAGTTCAGCAACAACAAAATAGTTGACTTAATAAGAGAACTTTCAATTGATGAATAAAGTAACAAGGATAAGCCAGCACACAGGTGTAAGCACATTTGCAAGCCGCACAAGCCCAAGCACAGGGCAAAGCTTGCAAAAGAGCTTCCACCTTTCCCACCCTGACAAAATTGAATTAAAAAAAATCTCCCTCCCTTCTGAAAATAAAAAATACCCAACCGCACAACCCGACACGACAAAGACAGTGAAACGTAGTATTGACAATGGTTTGCAAGAACGGTGGACAGAAGGCCAGCTTATAACAGCGGTTTGGCGTAATGGCGGGTTCAGTGCTTCGTATGACAGTTTTGTGGTTCAACAAACAGTAGTGCTTCGTATCAACATTTGTGGTGAAAATCCGCCACTACGCCAAGCCGCAAAACGTTAGCCGCCATTAATGACAGACCAACCAAAATATGAATTCTTACGACAGTTTGAAGATGACAATGAGTTAATGACTGCGTTGCAGACAGGTAGTCTTGATGACAAGAGGCACGCCTTACTCAACATTTCTTATAGTGACGGAAATGGCGAAGTTGTTTTTGACTTGTTTCTAAACTATATTAATGACCCAGAATTAAAATTTACATCTTACTTATGTATTGACAATTTTTTGGAAACTTGCAGAAGTTACCCTCTTATGAAAATTCTGCCAAGTATAATTGCGGGGTTAGACAATGAAGAGCAATTTATCCGTGGACATTGTCAAAGTGCATTAGAGAATCTGGTTAGACCAGGAAAAATTACAGACGAAGATTTAAGTTTCAATTCTTTTCAAATCAAGTTTGACAATGCTCTTGTTTCAGAATACTTGAATTCGTTGGAAAACGAAAAAATAATTGTTGGACTACTTTATATTTTTTACCAACCCCACAAAGACGAAGAATTGTTTGAAATATTAAATCAACAGTTGATAAAGAAAATTAAGTCCGTAACCTGCATCATTGGACAAATTATTGACACAAAACTTTGGAGCATTATTGAGCAAATAAGCGGACTGGAAGAAATTAGTTTAGCATCTTATAAAAGTGCTATTGAAATAGGCATAGGAGGTAAAGCGACTTGGGTTTATGACCGTTTTGACGAAATGCAAGAGTTAGCAAGTCAACATATGAAAACTTTAAAGCCAGACACAGACGACCAAAACGGCGGCTAACAACTAAAGCTTCGTTGGGTGCACAGCACCAACAATGAAACTCCCGATAGCTATCGGGATTGAACGAAACCGGTGAATTTCGGGGTTGTGGTAGTAGTGTGGAGTTTCCGTTAAGCCGGACAGGGGTTGCCAGTAAGAGGAGGGTACTTCCAAAAAAGTGAGTTCATCATGTCATGGCTGTACTGGTATAAAATTTTCTTCTTTTTTTCATAGCAGGCACAAAACTTCCCTTACCCGCATTCAGCAGGAAATTGTGTTTTGTGCCAATATGTACTGATCCGGCGGGCCATATTTGCCAAAGAGGGCAATGGTAACCAGGGTACCTGTTTTGCAATGAGGACAACTGTGCAGTTTTGTTTTGACTACAATTGCAGGTGTGTTCTGTTTCAACTGATTTCTTAACGATGCAAACTTTACCCGCTTCCAGATGCTGCTGCAGTCAACCCTATTTCAACTCACAATTTGGTCTTCTCTATAGAATGGTATTATTGAAGTATTTTCGTTATCTGCCAAAGCAAGTATCTTTTATAATTGCATATAAAATAACGAATTTAAAGATATAGTGTTATGAAACTATTTGTTCTGATTTCTGTAATTCTGGCGGGCTGTTGCAGGATGATTGCTCAACCTCCGGCACCGGGAAGCAATGTTGTTAATAACAACATCAACAAATTTGAAGGAGTATGGCATTGGGTTAATGGCAATGATACACTAATATTAAAATTGAAGAAAATCAATAAACAATTTGGAGATTATACAGAAGACGTACTGCTGGGCGTACATAAGTATATTAAAAATGGGCTTGTACTGGATGATGCATTAAATAAATACGACAGTATGGTATTATATTATAAGAAGAGTACTGTCTTGCTTTATCAAAATCAAGACACAGATACTTCAAAGGTGTTCGGCTCCATCAAGGATTTGACCAAGAAAAAAACAAATAATCTCTTTTTACAGTATGTTAATGGTACGCCTCCAACAATAATTTGGCATTTGGAAACGGCAGAAGGTACATTTATTGATCCAAATTTTCAGTATGGTCTAACAATGCCAAAAGATGTAATCCTTACCAGGCAATAGATGAATTTGACATCTGGAAGGGTATGCTTACTACAGTTAAGGCTTCGTTGGGTGCGTTGCGCAGCAACAACAATGAAGCTCCCGATAGCTATCGGGATTGAACGAAACCGGTGAATTTCGGGGTTGTGGTAGTAAGGTGTTCCCGTTAAGCAGGACAGTGGCTGCCAATACAATGTGGATACTTCTGATAAATGGATTCATCATGCCTTGTGTGTGGTTGTAGTGATTTTCATTTGCCGCTACAATCTCCCTCAAATTATAATTCCACAAGGCACCCCACACCTTATGTAAGCGCCCCTTAAATTCGGTCAATCAAGTTAAAGTTCACGATCGGATGATTTGTTATTATTAATCTTGTAATTCTTTTCCAATTCTTTTGGTAAAGAAAAATTTCTTTACCAAAATCACTTTTTCCCTCACCTGACACCATTTCCCCACCCCCGGTATCACTTTCCCCGCCTCCGGGTATCAATTCTTTTTGTCAGGTATCAGTTTCGTTATCCCCGCGATTATTCATCCTGGCATTGGGTAGTTGCTCCCGGAGCGGTGGTATTTTTCCCTATGTTTTATGAGCTTATTTAGCGCTTGTATTAAAACTATTTCGGATTTTTACTCCCGCAATACCACTCTTCTATGGACAATTTTGAATACACTTATACATCTGCACACCCCAATGCGCAGGCACTAATGAAGGAAGACTTTTATTTCAGCCCGATAGAAGAAACCGGGCCATTTGGCAGCGACGATGGGTGGGAAGCTGCTTATGGGTTCAGAGATTGGAGAGTTTCCAAAAAAAAGGCAAGCCCAGTCGATTTTTTAATAGAATTAATAGAAGAATGGCAATACCCTTTTTTCGACTACAATGAATTAGATGCCTCAAAAATCGAAGCGTACATAAATCAGGGATTTTTGATTAGTGAAGCAGACATTCTGCAACAAATTCAAACGCTAAATGATATTAATAAAAACAACGATGAGGCCTCTGGTATTATTTTAGATGAAAAGCAATTAAGAGAATTATTTCTTTCATCTTCGACTGGTATGAATGGCATTTATTTATTGGGTCAGGATAATGCCATTATTGGAATAGGGTTTGCCCAATTGGTGTTGGAAGGGGGTATGGATAGCGATATTCAGCAGTTGGTCAAAACCGCTATTACCAGGCAACTGCTTCCGGTGCTTATAAATCGATATGAACCAGCGTTTCGGGCCAAACGAAAACAACAGTTGGAAAAAATGCTGGAGGTTGTTAACAAAGTCAATTCTTGAGTTTCTTGTTTTTGTCTTTTGCCAATGGCATTATAGTAAGTGTTAGTAAAGCTTGCATCCCTTTGGCATCGTTGCATTTTCGATAGCCTACCCGCTCATTCTGGCTGGAACCCATTTATTCAAATATTGATTAGCAATTTCCCTGTCCTGTCACCATTTCCCCACCCCCGGTATCATTTTCGCCGCCACCTGTTACCAATTCGTTTTGTCAGGTATCAGCTTCGTTATCCCCGGTATTATTCATCTGGGCAATGGGTAGATGTTCCCGGGGTGTTGGTATATTTTCCGGAAGGGTGTGTTTGTTTTCGGCGGGTAGGGTAGTATGCTCGCCGGTTTGCGGTGCGTTGATTGGGGGTTGGGGAGCGTGTTCCCGGAGTTGCGGCATATTTTCCTTGCTTTAGGGATCATTTTCGGCGAGGGGCGGTATACTTTCGCCGGGTTGGGTTTCATCTCCCGGGCAAGGGGTACGTTTTCCTGGCGTTGGGGATACTTTTCCCGGGGTTGCGGCTATTTTTCGGCGGGTTGGGGTTCATTTATCCAACGGTGCTGTATCTCAAGCTGGTGTGTGGGATTATGTTCCCGGGTATGCGGTGTGTGCTCCTGGGCGTTGAGTGTTTGGTCCTGGAGGATGTGTTTTTCGTCCTGAGTTGTCAACTCTCGATATTAGCCCCATAAAAGGGTCAGTTTGGCAGGAAATCGCGGTTCCGGATATGTTTTTTGCCCGATTTTGGTGTTCGCCCCCTCGTTGGAAACGCAAGTCGAACGGTGCTGGCGGGAGCGGGCGGGTTCGCTGTAGGGATACTACGTCTGCCAGCCGGCAGCACAAAAAAATAGCCCAACCTGGAAAGGCCGGGCTTTACTTACACTTTGCACTCGACAAACTTCGATTATTTTACCAGAGCCATATTTTGCTCCAGGGCCTGGCCTCTTTTTATTTTCAGCTTTAGTTCTTTGGTCTGGTAGCCCTCTTTTTCAAATACCAGAACCCCTTGCTGAATGGATGGCGTATTGAGGTAGTAGCCGCCATCTTCTTCTGTAATCGTGCTGAGCTCCGTACCCTTTATATACACCGATACGCCTTCCAGCGCAGCGCCGGTGGCCTCGTCGGTAAGCACTCCCTCTACACGGGTTTTGCGGCGGCCCGGGCGTACCACGGTGCGCTTAATGATATACTGATTGTACAATTCCGGATGCGTATCCCGGAAATAGAGCATGAGGCTATCGAGCTCATTGCTGAAAATATCAGCCAATTGTGCCATGTTTTCCTCCACCAGTATACCTGCCTGCTTACGCTCGGCAATCAGCGAGCGAGGCGCATTTTTGCCCGTGCCGTACTGGCTGAGCATATTGGCAAATTCTGTTACCTGCTCTGCGGCCAATCCATATTCCTGCAGCGGTGTCTGCAGCGCATTCAGCTTCTCCAGTACGTTCGCCGCGCGGGTGGAGAGCTCATGCGGTGTGGCATGCTTCAGATCGCTGGTGTTAAATGCCATGGCTTCTGCCAGCGCTGTATCGCCCTTGTCTTTGGCATAGCCTACTAACATAGCGGCATACACGAGCGACAAACGCGCCAGTTCATTATGCTGCTGCTGCTTCGAGCCCGAAGCGGTTCGCAGGTTCACCGCCCGGCGGTTTTCCGCATTGCCGATCTCATCGATCAGCGCCTTTGCTTTGTTATATACTGTGGTGAACAACGGGAGCGTACCTGTTACAGACTCATTGTCCTTCAGATAGGCCAGTGCTATCGAGTACGCTTTGTACCTGGCTAACTTAAATGCTTTCATGGGCATTTTTTTTTTGTTGTTTTTGTTGATGAAAAAAATATATATAGACTGTCTTTTCAGACAGTACACAATCAGTACTGAATTATGTGTCGGGGGAAGTGTACGTAAAAAGGGTAGTAGTGCTCGGATTCAGGTTGCAAGATACTACACAAGAGTAAATAACTAAGTAGTTGGCGGCTTCGTGCAGGGGTGAAATTGATAAGGGTGCATTTTTGTTTGTGAATGTTGGTTTTTAGCAATGAAGCAAGGGGAAAAGCTACAAGCTACGAGCTGCAAGCTGCAAGCTACAAGCTGCAAGCTGCCTGCCCCTTTGGGGCAAGCAGTCTCTGTAGTTTATTGTTTTCCTTATTTTTTCGTTTTGCGTAAAGAGTGGAGCATAATTCTTTGGTTGGCTATACCGTACATCGTACATCGAAAAACAAGCTGCCTGCCCCTTTGGGGCGAGCAGTTGTTGAAGTTTTTCGTTTTCCTCGTTGTTTCGTTTGGCGTAAAGCAAGGAGCGGGCTGCTTAGGCAGGCTTCATAGCCCAACATTGTTGAATGGCTTTTCAATTGTATATGCGAATAGGAAACAATGTTTTGTTGTTTCGTGGAGACATGCACCATAGCGGACAATGCGGAACATCGTACATCGTAAATCGAACATCGTACATCGTACATCGATCATCGTACATCGATCATCGTACACCGTAAATCGCACAAAGACACGAACCAAAACGACCGGATCAACACAAACCAACTCCGATCTTTAGTAAACTATCATCTATCATCTATCAACTATCATCTATCAGTTAATCTCTTTTCCTTCTTTCAGCTTCTGTATCATTCCTTCCACCGCTGTTTTATTTTGTGGATTCGGGGCAAGTGGCAATGCCAGTTGTGCATACTTCAATGCATTCTTGAGATCACTAATACCGGCATAGCCTCTGGTTAATCCCATGAGGGTAGTGAACTGTCCCGGATATTTATCATGATTGGTTTTGAATACATCGAATGCCGCTTTGTACAATTTCATGGAGAGCAATTGACGCCCATATTGATGCACATCATTCATGCTTCCAAAGGGCAGGGCGGTTTGCATAGCCACTGCCGCTTCTTCATCCCTTCTCAATTTTTGCAATACCTGTGCTTTGGTACTCCAGGTTTGAAATACGCGGTCGCCACCGAAGCCCGCACTGGTAGCAGAGTCGGCCCAGAGCAGCGCTTCTTCCAGGTTTACGCTCCGCTGTACACACCATTGCGCGGCCTGTTCCCAACTTTGCCAGATGAATCCTCTTTCACTGCGCAACTCACGACGGAAACTGTTCAACTGATCGTTGATATAATCCACTTCTATTTTAAAAGGCACCGACAATTTTTCCCATTGCAACGCCACCGTTGCACTGTTCTCCGATTGATTCATGAATTCATATTTCAACCATTCCACCGACTTATCAAGTGGCTGCGGTTTTACCTTTACCCGCAACGCATCTTCTTTATCACTGTAGTAATAACTTCCCCAGGAGCTGCTGTTCTTCGAAAAGATCAGTGTACACTCAGCAGGATCATAGGCCAGAAACAAACCATATTTTCCCGCAGGCAATGCCTGTCCTTCTATCTTTACATCGGTAGTAAATTCAATCGTGGTATTCTCATTGGAGCCCGCGCGCCAGGGTGCCGCTTTGGCCGTACCAAATCCCTGATCAGTAAATCCGGTATGCACGAGCTGTCCCCATATCTTTCCTTCACGCCCCTTTACTCCCGGCCGGTCGTAATGCAGCGTTACATCGGTAAGTCCGATCCGCTCCGTTACGGATGCTTTTTTGTTGCCCCCACTGGGCAATACGGTCAGGGGTATTTGCGCAAATGATTGAAGAAAGAGGAGGGAGGCGGCTACGAAGAGGAGTGATTTTTTCATATTGGTTGTTATTTTTGGTAAAGGGGTTTTCGTTTTTTTTGAAGTTGTAAAGGTTGAAGGAGTTACATAGGTTGAAGAAGTTATATAAGTTACATAAGTTGCATAAGTTGCATAAGTTGAATACAGTTCGCATTAGGTGGTTTAGTTTTGTTTCTGCCCTTGCAATTCGGTAACACGTAACATTACTTTAAACAATAATACCTACTTAATTCTGTTTTTTATTCGGCATTAGTACCAATGTAGTATTGTGCTGATAAACTGCGCCAGCGGAGGATATAAGGCTGGAACAGCCAGAGAGAAGCTGCAAGCTACAAGCTACAAGGTGCAAGAAAACAGCCAGAGAGAAGCTGCAAGCTACAAGCAGCAAGAAAACAGCCAGAGAGAAGCTGCAAGCTACAAGCTGCAAGAAAACAGCCAGAGAGAAGC
>JAPLEH010000032.1 GCA_026391455.1 Bacteroidota bacterium | reverse complement strand
TCTCGCCGCAGGCGATGTGCGCACGCAGAGGTATAGAGCTTTGGGAGCTATACAGCCTTAAGCTGTATTTATTAGTGTCATTAGAGTAATTCCTACCAAACGGCAGGCAAGCGTGGCCATCCTTCTCGCCGTAGGCGATCTGTATTATTTGTGTTCATCTGTGTTTATCTGTGGCATTGTTTTCGCCGCAGGTTTACCTGCCGGCAGGCAGGCGATCTGTATTATTTGTGTCTATCTGCGTTTATCTGTGGCTAAGTTTTCGCCGCAGGTTTACCTGCCGGCAGGCAGGCGATCTGTATTTATTAGCGCCATTAGTGCCATTCGTGGCTTAATTTGCGGTATGGAAATTAGTTTCAACACCCCCGCCCTTCTGTTCCCGGCCATCAGTTTATTATTGCTGGCCTATACCAATCGTTTCCTGGCCCTGGCCAGCCTGGTGCGTAAGCTCCATGATGAATACACATCGGGTCAGCAAAATAAAATTCTCCTGAGACAGATACACAGTCTGAGGCGTCGTATCAACTTGATCCGCTATATGCAGGGGCTGGGTGTATTCAGTTTTTTATGCTGTGTGGCCAGTATGTATAGCATCTATAAAGGCTGGGGCGTGGCAGCAGAATATATTTTTGCATTGAGCCTGCTGAGTTTATTGTCATCGCTTATTTTCTCCCTGATAGAAATTATTCAAAGTACCAATGCTATTGAACTGGAGTTGAGTGATATCGAAGAGCTGGAAAAATCCAATATCTTCACAGATCTGATTTCAAGGAAGGGGGATGGTGGTGAATAGTCAATGGTGAATAGCGTACTCGTCGTTGCGGAAAGTCCTAAGTAGTTAAAAGCTTAGAATAATAAATGCAGAATTCAGAATTATACAGTGGATAGTTGCAATGCTCTGTAAACTGAATTTCCACATCATCACATCTCTTTCATCAACTGAAGCAACTTCTCCCAATTTCCGCCATTATATACATCCTTCAACCCTTTAGCTTTGAGTAGTTGCAGGGCATCGGCACTTCTGTGACCGGTATTGCAGCAAACGATGATCGGGCGTTTGGCTTCTTTCAATCGTTCTGCACTTACTTTGATTCGATCGACCGGAATATGAAAGGCTTCGGGGATATGGCCGCCGTCAAATTCGATGGCAGTGCGCACATCTACAATGAGAGCGCCTTTACGCAAAGCATTTTTCAGGCTGCTGTTGCCCAATCCAAGAAAAGAAAGAAAACCCATCGTTATGCCGGTATGTTTTTGGTTTTGCGTTCGCCGATCTGCTGGCGCCACATGGCATAGTACAGACCTTTTTCGCCAAGCAATTGGTCGTGACTACCTGTTTCCACCACATCACCTTTCTCTAAAACATATATCCGGTCGGCATGCATGATGGTGGAGAGGCGGTGTGCGATCAGGATAGTAACCTGACTGCCCTGCCGGGAAATATCACGAATGGTATCAGTGATCTCTTCTTCCGTGAGTGAATCGAGTGCGGAAGTGGCTTCGTCGAACAATAATAATTTGGGTTTGCGCAGCAATGCACGGGCGATGGATAAACGTTGTTTTTCTCCACCTGATAATTTCAATCCGCCTTCACCAATCATGGTTTCCAGTCCCTTTTCCGCCCTTGCCAACAAATTCTGACAAGACGCTTTTTGCAACACATCGGCCAGGTCTTCATCGGTGGCATCAGGGTTTACGAAAACCAGATTTTCTTTTATAGTACCGGAGAATAACTGCGTATCCTGCGTCACAAAGCCGATCTGGTTGCGCAGGTCTTCGAAGTCAATATTATTTTCATCAATACCGTTGTATAATATTTTCCCTTCCTGCGGACGGTAGAGACCTACCAGTAATTTCATCAATGTGGTCTTACCTGATCCGGAAGGTCCCACAAATGCGATGGTCTCACCTTTATTCACGCTGAAGCTGATATTATTGATGGCTTTGTGCGAAGCAGTATGATGTTTGAATGCCACATGGTCGAATTCCAGCGTTTGAATCTCGCCCAGGTGTTTCGGATCAGCAGATTGCGGCTCCGGTGCTTTCTTCATCAGGTTGTCGAAATTCTCGAGCGAAGCCTGTGCTTCCCGGTAAGTGAGAATGATATTACCGATCTCCTGCAGGGGGCCAAATACAAAGAAGGAAAATATCTGCATGGTTACGAGTTGACCGGCATCCATTTTTCCGCGGAAGATGAGAAACAAGAGCATGAAGAGAATCACCTGGCGAAGGGTATTCACGAATGTGCCCTGGATAAAACTGATACTGCGGATACGTTTTACCTTGGTCAGTTCGAGGCCGAGTATCTTAAACGTATTTTTATTTAAACGCGACACTTCCTGTTGGGTAAGCCCCAGACTTTTTACCAGCTCAATATTGCGGAGCGATTCGGTGGTGGCACCCGCCAGCGCGGTGGTTTGTCCAACGATTTTCTTCTGAATTACTTTTACCTTTTTACTGAGCAGGTTGGAAATAATGGTCAGCAGGAAGATACCACCGAAATAGATCAGCGGAAGACTCCAGTGAATGGCAGTGGCATATACAGCGACAAAGATGATACCTACAATGACAGGAAATAATATATTAATAAAGGAGGCCACAAAGCGTTCTGTATCCAGTCTTACTTTTTGAAGGATACTGAGGGTTTCACCGCTTCTGGCATCTTCAAATTCCTGATAAGGGAGTTTCATGGCATGCTGCAAACCCTGCGTAAAAATGGTGGCCCCGAATTTTTGGGTGATCAGGCTCAGAAAATAATCCTGAAAGGCTTTGGCTATACGGCTTATCATAGCCACTGATATGGAAGCCAGTAAAAGCCAGAAAACGCCGTAGATGGTTTTGATCTTTTCTACTTTTTCCAGTTTGCCTGCATCATTGGGCTGAATGGTAACATCGGTATAGTTTTTCTGGGTAAACAGGAAGTCGTTCCAGCCAAGGGGTTCTACTTTCTGGTGATAACTGCCCAGATTTACCAACTTGCCAAAAATAATTGGGTCCACCAAAGAAAAGCCAATATTGACACCCGCGAGCAGCAACACCAGCGCCACTAACCATTTATAAGGCTTGAGATAATGAATAAGTATTTTCATAGATGAAAGTTCGCCGGGTAATCCCCGTATCGTTTAAAAAGTAAATGTTGTTCTTATCCTCCGTTCCCGCCACAAAAAAGAATCAGTGTGCAAACATCGTACAAATTTGCAGAATATGCCAAATAAACAGTCCTCTTTCCGGCGGGTGGCAGCCACCAAAGATGCCGGGTACCACAATCAGGGGATATCTGGAATTTTTCGGATTAAAAAGGATTGGGTAATTTGACGCGGTGGAAAATCAGTCAACTCAGCTATCAGCGTTCGAAATGTTTACACAGCTCCATCACCGCATCGAAACCGGTGTATGTACCAGTAATTACTTATTTGGGGGCAAATTGGGACTGGCACTGTATTATTTTTCCTGCTATGAAGCCAGGGGGGATGAATCCCTTGCAGACCGCTGTATAGACCTGCTTCAGGAGGTACTCAACGGCGACGACGAAACCATGGCACCCCTCCATGGAACCGGCTTTGCCAGCGGCACTGCCGGATTGGGATATTTGCTCACTGTTTTACTTAAAGAAGGACTGATCGGAGAAGATATTTTCGAATCGATTCAGGAAATGGATGTATCCATCGCCAATAAAGCCATGGAACAACTGATGGTAGAAGAACATACCGATTACCTGCATGGTGCTATGGGCGCATTGCAATATTTTTTACATCGCAACGACGAGCCGTTTATCCATCAATATACAGAAGCCATTACTGCCGTATTAGCTACCCGGGTAAAGCAAAATGAAACCGGTACATGGTTCCGTAATTTTATTTTGGATAAAAATGAAAAAGAACGGATCGATCTCAGTCTGTCGCATGGTAATACCGGATTTTTATTACTCCTGCTGCAACTATGGGAAGCCGGTATCATGAAAAACGAACTGACCGCCATTATTACCAGCGGTATTCAATTTATCCTCGCGCATCCGCTGAGGGTAGAACAGGTGGCGGAATACGGATCGCTGTATCCTTTTTTTATCAATGAAAAAGATAGCGGTCATGTATATGCGAATCCGAGGCTGGCCTGGTGCTATGGCGATCTTAACATTGCCTGGATATTGTACCGGGCTGCGGATGCTTTGCAGATGCCAGAATGGAAAACAGAAGCAGACCGTATTCTGGCACATTCATTAACACGGACGGACAGCCATAGCACCCTGATCAGTGATTCCCATTTTTGCCATGGCAGTTCGGGGCTGGCCCATTTCTATCGCATCATCGCTGGTTTTACGGGCAACCCTGCCTGTATCGAAGCCGCTGATCATTGGCTGGAGCAAACGAGCAGGTACCTGGAGAAAGAACTGACCAGCCAATATTATCAAGGTAAAGAAACAGATTTGCTGAACGGCTTGCCGGGTATAGCCCTGGTATACCTGTCTGCTATTACTAAAAAAGACCTGGCCTGGAGCCGTGCATTTTTATTATGAGCCTAACCCAAAAAAACGAGTTTCCGTTCCATTTTCGTGATGAATTGGTATTGCGCACGCCAGCCATGCCTTTTATATCCTTTATTGACGAGGCAATGGTGGACGCTCTTCCGGATAATGCAAACTTTATGGAAGCCGTATACCTGGCTTCGCCGGTATTGCATGCGGAATGTTTGCGATGGCGCAGGGGAGAACTCACCGACGCTAAAGAGATCACCAAAATAAAACTCTCACTTACGAAGTATTACCAGCGTATGTACAGCCGCTGTACACCGTTTGGATTATTCTCCGGTTGCTCGGTGGTACAATGGGAAAAAGGTAATACCGGTATTGAATTGCCACCCGATCATTGCTCACGAAGCACCAGACTCGATATGCATTATCTCTGTGCATTGGGACAGCATATTTCTTCCCTGCCGGGAATACGGGAACAGTTGAAGTATTATCCCAATAACAGTCACTACAAAATGGGAGAGGAACTGCGGTATATCGAATACCGCTATGTGAAGGGAAAGCGCATGCACCAGATCAGTTCGGTATTGTATTCCGAATACCTGCAGTGGGTATTATCCTGCGCAGCGGCAGGCGCGCGTATTCCTTCCCTGATACATATGCTGGAAGAAAAAGCAGAAGTGGAGAAAGAAGAGGCGGCTGCATTTGTAGACGACCTTATTGATTCACAGGTGCTCATCAGTGAATTGGATCCTGCCATAACCGGGGAAGAATTCATACACCAATTGTTACAGGTATTAAAAAGTTTGCAGCCACAACCGCAGCCCGCCACACAATTGATTCCTTTTCTGGAACAAGTGGTGAGGGCGCTGGAAGAAATCGACAAACAGGCGCATACCGATACAACAGTATATGACCAGCTCGCAGAACGATTACAGGATGCTGGTGTTTCATTCGAATTGAATAAGTTGTTTCAGGTGGATATGTTTGGAAAACCGGTACAGGGATCGGTATCTGATAGCTGGCAACAAGAATTAAAGGGAGCCATTCATTTGCTGGCCCGCATATTTCCGGTACCGGTCAATGACACCATGCAGGCATTCGCGGATCGGTTCCGCCGCCGGTATGAAGACCAGGCCGTACCCCTGCTACAGGTATTGGATGCAGAAACGGGTATTGGTTATACTGCACAATCCGGAAGAAATCTATCGCCCCTGCTGGAAAACATTGCCATGCCCGCTGTACGCGAACGGGATAGTTATGATATCAAATGGAATAAAACAGAGCAATGGTTGTTTCAACTCTTGCTCAACAATCGGGATAAAACCGAAGTAGAGCTGGATGAAAAAATGGCTGCTTCCTTTGCAGCAGATCTGCCGGCCTTTCCTCCTTCGTTTCCTGTTGTATTCAGCCTTAATGAAAACGGGCAGCTTATCTTTCGTGGGTGCAGTGGTTCCAGTGCGGCCAACCTGCTGGGTCGTTTTGCGCATGGTGACGAACATATTCATGAACTGGTCAATCAGATCACCGCTACTGAACAGCAACAAAACCCCGGAGTACTTTTTGCAGAGATCATTCACCTGCCCGAAGACCGGGTGGGTAATATCCTGTTGCATCCAGCTTTCAGGGAATACGAAATTCCATTCCTCGCGCAATCATCGTTGCCTGTTGAAAAGCAAATACCAGTGCAGGATATTCTGATACAGGTTTCTCAGGATAAACAGGTGCGTCTGTATCATGCAAAGAGCCAGCAGGAGATCATACCCCGGCTGAGCAATGCGCACAATTACAGTTATGCCAGTTTACCAGTGTATCATTTTCTGGCCGATTTGCAAACGCTCGGACTGTCCGGCGGTGTATCATTCCATTGGGGAAGTATGGCCCGCCATTTTAAGTATCTGCCCCGGGTGCGGTACCGATCCGTGATCCTTCAGGAAGCATGCTGGCAACTGTCTGCAGAAGACATCTTGCCGCTGCAGCAAATGAAGGAATGGTTGCCAGCCTTGGTCACCCAATTCCGGCTACAGTGGCAGATGCCCCGGCGGCTGGTATTGGCAGATGGGGACAATGAGCTGCTGGTGGATCTCGACAGCCGCATATCGGTGGAAACATTTATCAGCGCCATCCGGGGGCGGCAGCAGATCATACTAAAGGAATTTACACTTCCCGCCCGGGATATACATAATGGATCGGGCCAGGCATATTGCAATCAGTTGGTGGCCATACTGATGCATAACGGTCATGTATATGCGAAAAATCAGGCACTCGCCGCACCTGTTCAGGCAACGGTGCAGCGTCGTTTTTTGCCGGGCTCGGAATGGGTATATTATAAGATATATTGCGGAACCAAAACGGCCGACGAAATTCTGGTAAGAAGTATTGAACCCCTCGCCGGAACATTGATTGCCGAAGGGCTCATTGATAAATGGTTTTTTATCCGCTACAATGATCCGGATTTCCATTTACGGGTGCGCTTTCATATAGCGGACCTGCAGCATACAGGCCGGATCATGCAATTATTGCTGAACGCCATACGTGAACCCGAAGCCGAAGGGCTGATCATTACAGTGCAGACGGATACCTATCAGCGGGAACTGGAGCGCTATGGGCAAGTATTGACCGAACTGGCCGAATCCCTTTTTTATACAGACAGTATGATGAAGCTGGAATTCCTTCAACTCACCGAGGGGGATGAACGGGAAAGATACCGCTGGCTATGGGGTATGCGCGGCGTGGATGAATTATTGAGTGCATTTGGTTTGCCGCTTCAGAAAAAATATGAATGCATGCAGGCGTTTCAGCAATCATTTGCCGACGAGTTTCATGCCGATAAAGCGCTTTTCCGCCAGATGAACCAGCAATACAATGAACACCGGAAAGATATTCAGCAGATCATGGAATACCCGGTAATGCCGGAGAATACCTGCCAGCCTTTACTTGAAATTTTCGATCGCTATGCACCATCAATCCAGGCTACCGCTGCCAGCATTACAACGGCATTACAACAGGTACAGCAGGAGGCGGGTTTACAGGGGTTACTATCAGGGTATATTCATATGAACCTGAACCGGCTTTTTCTGTCAGAACCCCGGCAACATGAATTACTGATCTATGATTTTCTTTGTTCGTGGTACCGTTCGCAGCTAAAACGGAGGCTCTGACTGCTCCCCAACCTCCCCTGGATGGGGCCGCCTACACATTGTCATTCCCCGCTACTGGTTGATTGCCAGGCCTTATTACTTTGCAGGGATACCACTTATTAGGTAACATGATTAGGGTATTTGCCGGGATAGCCCCTTGTGTTAATTTCACCGTAATCAAAAACACTTTAATTATGGAACTCCAAAAAAAACCTGTCAGGAAACTTGACCTGAAAAAGAAAACCATTTCCCGCCTTACTCAGGGCCAAACACAAGCCAATGGCGATAGCTGGACATCGATCATCTACCAGACCGGCGGATGCGTGACCAACGGTTGCGGTTCAGACTTTACCAGAACCAGCATTTCTATCATTTTCACCAGCCATTAATCAACGGGTTTTCGTTTGTCAAGCAATGTTTTTGTTAACCATTAAATATAACAATTATGAACAACAGACCCGTTCGTAAACTTGAGTTGAAGAAGAAGACCGTATCAAGGCTTACACAAGGCCAGGTTCAGGCCAATGGCGACAGTTGGACCACTATCATTTACCAGACTGCTGGTTGTATTACCAGAGGTTGCGCGACTGATTTTACCAGAACGAGCATCTCTATTTTTACCAGCAATTAATGGTACCATTGGTGTTCTTTGCTCTGCGTGAGTGAAGGACACCAATATTTTTTTCGCCTCGTTCATACCCGCCCGTCTCCATCCCCACTTTTTTTATCAGTTTAACTTCCTCCAACAACAACGCTGCAATCCGTTGTTCAGTAAGGAACTTCTTACTACAGGGCTACTTCAAGTCAGTATTACTTATGGACAGTTATAGAAATTTATTTTTGTCCACAAGTGTATAGATGGATGTATTTGCGGACAATTATAATTATTTAAACTGGTCCATAGCTTATGCCGGATGCCATTTTCGGACGGGAAGTGGAACAGAAAATTTTAAAAGAACTCCTCCACTCCAGTGAAGCTGAGCTGATACTGATATTGGGCCGGCAGCGGGTTGGTAAAACGTTTCTGGCCAGGAATTTTTTCCACAAGCAATTGGTTTTTAAATGTACCGGTATACATGACGCCGGTCTGTCGAAGTAATTGTTAAATATCAGCAGATCCTTACAGGAGGCCATGCGATCGGTCATTCCAACAACCACTCCCGAAAATTGGGGACAGACATTTATATTTCTCCTTGATTTTCTACTTACTCAATTAAAAGACCGGCCACTTGTGTTGATCTTCGATGAGTTTCCCTGGATACACACCCCAAAGTCAGGATTTCTTTCGGCCTTTCATCGCTGATATATATCGAAGCATATTTTCCCATGATACACCGGTTGTAACAATCGGATACTTTGCAATAAAGGTTATCTTGAATAATATAAAGCATATTTTTTAGTGGTGTGCCAGTTTTATCTGATCCAATAGCGATTTTAACGGTTTACAACTATCGGAGAAGCGGCTCTGATAAACAGACATATGGTCAATTACAGACACTGATAACCATCGGGCAAGCGGGAAATTTAAGAAACCAGTATCATTTTTTTGAACAAGATCATTAAATATTTCCTTTTGAATTCTTTTGCTGACCCTTGTGTCTGTTAATAAAATTTCATCTTTTGGAATTTTATTATCTAATGGAATTTTTATGAAAAATGTTCTCAGTTTCGACACGGCTTTTTGAGCTGATGTATCGCCAATATACCTGGCTTTTTCTTCAAAATAGGAAGCACTTCCGTTGAAAGGTTGACCCAGTAAAGCGCTGAAAGGCTGAGTAATACCCAGTGATGGCTTTTTGGGCTGATATAAACGCTTGTCTTCTGAACCATTTTTCAGATAAAGAATGTAAATCGCATATTTCCCTTTCTTTTTCTTATCATTATCCAGCAAGTCTTTTAACTTATTGTAAATATCAAGTGTGGTTTTCAATCCGGAGTTTTCATGGTAACCTCCGTCTACAAAACTCCCCAGACTATCTATATACATCGGGGCACTGAAAATGGGAAATAACTCACTGCAGACTGTTGCTTGGCCGAGATAAATTCCCTCCATTTCAGATTTAGTACTGCGGTTAATTTGATTTGTTTTGAATAGTTCCTGGTCATTATAGATATAGGCAGAAATGTCAATTGCGTCATTAAAATATGACGATTCAAGTTTAACGGATGAGAATATACCCCGCCGCCCGTCATTACTTCTGCAGGTATTGATGAAAGATAATGGCAATTTCATGCTAAATGACTTGAAATTGTCTGTGCTGTCATAAAACAGGCTCATATATTCCCGCTCCAGCATGCAAGTTTGCGGCAGCTTGTTATCCTTAAATGCACTGTTATTGAGAGCACGGCTAATGGCATCCTGGGTACAGGATTTTTCTTCAGCCATAAGTATATTGTTACGATCAGTTTTGGAACCGGTTCTAAATATTGTTTTCAGCAAATCTGAGATGAGTAAACCACTTATCGAACTTCCGATAAAGTTACTTTTATAGATTTCTTTCGGAATTTCTTTATAAGCGGCCGGAATCGCGCTATCACTCCCTTTTTGATGTATAGGTAATTCCAGATAAGCATAGTAGGTACTCAGCCCTACGCTGCTTCCTGATACCGTGGAAATGCTGAAAATGTGATCCCGGAATAGTCCATGCGTTCGATAATCAAAATCTATCAGGTTCTTGCTAAACCAGAACCCAGCCCTTGAACCACCTCCTTCACCGGCTACGAGTATAATTGGATAAACTGCATTCGTGTCATCCGGCAGCCGCTTCTTCCATTTTTCATAGTAATCCTGAAAACTTAGCATTTTAAACCCGCGGTATTTTTCAGAAAGGGTGGGTTTGTCAATTGCATTGTGTTCTACTGTGAACTTAAAAATATTCAGAACAAACAACAATAAAATTGTTATCGCAAGTATAACCCCGCTGGTTTTTATGAATGTATTTAATCGCAATATATAGGTTATAATATCGATAAAGAAAATGTAGAGCGCAAATACATACAACAATATTGATTCCGGGGCAATTTTAAAAACATTAAATAGTAAACTCAGAAAGGCGATGAGATTTATGAAAAAATAAGTGAAATATGTAAAGGAATTGAACTTGTATCTTTTTACGGCAGATACATTTGGATCTCCGTAATAGTGCTCATTCAGAATTATTCTGTCCTGCCAGCGGTAAAACAAATAAACAAATATTGAAAAAATGTAGAGTATTCCGGCTAAAGCAAGTTTCACTCGGAAATATTCAATCCGGTAATTTCTCAAAAAATAGATTATCAACAGGATAAAGACTGCAAAAAGGCATGCCATCGTTATTAACCGTTTCTTCTTTTTGGTTACATATATGTTGAAGAACGACAGCAGGACTAGTTCCAGAATGCCAAAGAATACAAAAAGCCAGCCCGATGCGTTGAACAGGGTAAAAGCCAGCAGCCAAAATGGAATTTGTGAAATGGCTCTATGGGCAAAAAACAGGTGTGTACCTACCGCATCTTTTGACTTACCTGAACTGTCCTTTCTTTTTTCAAATAAAAAGGCTGGTATGATCCACATGGAAACTGAGAATGCGGTGACCGCAAGTATCGTCCAGAAAATTCTTCGTATATCGTATATTCCGTTTGGCTCAAACATACTCACTACAAGGTCTCTGCCTTGCGACATTTTTACAATCACAACTCCAAATATAAAGACCAGCAGCAACTCAATAAAAGTATCCTTCAGTATCATCCATAACATCCGGAAAATAGCGTCGAGAAAGGAGAGTACTTTTTTAAATTTTCCAATAGGTGTTTGAGGCGAACGGTTGGATATGAAATAATCCAACAAATCAAGGTTTATAAAATTTGTCATAACTACCGGGTGGTTTTAGTAACTGTATTCTGGAAGGGGGAACCTGTTACTAATCATTTTTTTCAGTAAAGTATTGAATGAAATTTCCGTAAATGAATATACTAACTGGAGCATAGCCACTTAAAGCGTTAAAACACCCATTTTATCTCTGATTAATCAACTAAAAATCAATAATTTGCCTTTTTCACCCCGCCCATCCCTCCCTGTCCAAACTCCTGTATTGAATCGCTTCCGCCAAATGTTCCGGCTGAATGGTGGCTGATATGGCAAGATCTGCAATCGTTCTGGAAACTTTTAATATGCGGTCATACGCACGGGCCGACAAATTCAGTTTTTCCATGGCGGCTTTTAGTAAGGCAGCGCCGGTAGTATCTATCACACAGATTTCCTTGAGCATTTTACTGCTCATTTGCGCATTGCAGTATATGCCCCCATTCTCCTCGTAGCGGTTAGCCTGTAGCTCACGGGCCGCGATCACCCGCTGACGGATTTGGGTGGAGTTCTCCTGTACACGCACGGCCGATAATTCACTGAAGGGAACCGGCGTTACTTCCACATGCAGGTCAATGCGGTCCAGCAGGGGGCCCGATATCTTGTTCAAATATTTTTGTACAGCTCCCGGCGGACAACTGCATTCTTTTTCCGGGTGATTATAAAACCCGCAGGGGCATGGATTCATTGATGCCATCAACATAAATGAAGCCGGAAAATCAACGGCCACTTTGGCCCGGGATATAGTGACTCTTCTCTCTTCCATCGGTTGACGCATTACTTCAAGTACCGTGCGTTTGAATTCAGGTAATTCATCCAGGAACAATACACCATTATGGGCCAATGAGATCTCTCCCGGTTGTGGTATACCTCCTCCACCTACCAATGCCACATCTGAAATAGTATGATGCGGGGAACGAAATGGCCTTCTGGCTACAAGGGTTGTGTTCTCTGCGAGTTTGCCTGCTACGGAATGGATCTTGGTTGTTTCCAGTGCTTCCTGCAAACTAAGTGGTGGTAATATTGTAGGCAGCCGCTTAGCCAGCATGGTTTTGCCCGCACCGGGTGGCCCGATCAATATGGCATTGTGTCCGCCTGCTGCTGCAATTTCCAACGCCCGTTTGATATTTTCCTGCCCCTTCACATCGGTGAAATCAACTTCAAAATCGGCCTGTGAATTGTAAAACTCTTCCCGGGTATTGATCACCACCTGCTCTAATCCTTTTTCGTTGTCTTCAAAAAAACTGATTACTTCGGTAATATGCGATACCCCATATACTTCCAGGTTGTTGACCATGCCCGCTTCGCGTGCATTTGCTTTGGGTACGATCAATCCTTTGAATCCTTCTTTACGTGCCTGTATGGCAATAGGCAATGCACCCTTAATAGGGCGTATGGCGCCATCGAGCGATAATTCGCCCATGATCACATAGCGGGCCAGCGCTTCACTGTTTTCTATTTGTGCAGAAGAACCCAATATGCCCAACGCGATCGGGAGGTCGAAAGGCGTTCCTGTTTTTCGAATATCGGCCGGCGCCATGTTCACCACGATCTTGGTACGTGGCATTGAATAGTTATTGGTGCGAAAAGTACTTTCGATACGTTGCAGGCTTTCTTTCACGGCATTGTCCGGCAAGCCCACGATCATGGGATCTTTGGCTGTCGTGAACCAGTTTACTTCAATAGTGATGGTAATGGCTTCCACGCCAAATACGGCGCTGCCAAATGTTTTGACGAGCATGGGTACGGTTGTTTGATCAATAAATGCGGAAGTGCTACAGCGTTTGGGATATGCGTTTGCAAATCTAACCGTTATCCGGTTCGTCAGGAAAGGTTTACAGGTATTCTCTTGAAATAAACGTAAAACGTTTAAAACAAGATCAGTTGCTCTGGTTCACCTTTGCATCAATGAGCAGCGACGTATTGGGATCAGCTATGATCGTTGCGGGTTTGCTGCTTACCGGCAATACAAAGGTTTCCGTTTTCCGGCTGATTGATAATGTTTCAGTTTTATTGCCGATTGCGATCTGAAGGGGTAATTCAAACAATTGATTCTGCAATTGTATAACGGTGATGGATACGGTTTTTTTTGATTCATCGTATTTCCAGATGATATCGAGTTTTGGATTTTCCGGAGTGTACAACCACTGGTTGATAAAGGTGCCGAGTTTCTTTCCGGATACGGTTTCTGCGATCTGCTGAAAATCACGGGTGTCCGCATTTTTACCGGCATAGGTCTCATAATACTTCCGGATGATGTTGTGAAAAACAGGATCACCCAGTTGACGGCGAAGCATATGTAATACCCACCCGCCTTTTTGGTAACTGTTGGCATTGAGCAATTGCATCAGTTCCGGTGTATTATCCACCACCGGTCTATTGGTGGTTTTGACAAAATCCAGCACTTCTCGTCGTTCATTTTTCATGCGTTTATTCAGGCTGTCGGTACCGTAGCGGGATTCGATATATACATGCGTCAGATAGGTGGCGAATCCCTCACTGAGCCAGAGATGAGCAAAACTTTTCTCGGTAGCATGATTGCCAAACCACTGGTGTACGATCTCGTGGGCAAGCAGGGCTTCTTCCTGCCTTTTACCCGTTACCGAGTTTTCATAATAAAAAATGGCACTTGCATTTTCCATACCTCCGAAGATGGTCTTCGATTGTACATTGGCCAGTTTGGAATAAGCGTATGGCCCGATATATTGAATGAACCAGCTCAGTATATCTTTTGCGGGTGCATAATCATAATATCCCTGTGACCGGTTTTCCGGAAAAACCCAACTGCTCACCGGTATACAATTATTCACCATACCGGCATTCGCCACCGCAAAATCGGCCACCCCGATCACCATTACTTTGGTGGGCAATGGCACATCTTCCTGCCAGGTGGTTTGTTTGGTGTTATCCGGCAGATTGGTCTCTTCCACCTGTATGCCATTCGAAACAACCTGAAAATGGGCGGGTGCCACTACCGTAAAACGAACCGCCGCTTTGTCGGATGGATGATCAACACAGGGAATCCAGTTATGCGCACGGTTGGGCCAGTTGTCGGAAAAGAATGTACGGTGTCCGTATTTGTTTTTTGAAATAATGAGTCCGTCAGCCGGTATCCCTTTGTAATGAATGATAACTGCTGCCGTATCGCCTTTTTGTAAGGCTCCTTTAAATAAAACTTCGTCTTTTTCGTGAATGAAGGCGCCTGTTACCAGTTGATTGCCCCTACTCAGCTTTGCTGCTGTTACTGTCATCCCTTTACCTTCTTCGTTGATATTGGTAAGATCAAAACGGAACTGGTCGCTGTTTTGGGTAACGAGAAATTTTATTTCTGCCAGTCCAGAAATGGTATCTGATTTTTCATTCAATTGCAGACTAAACTGGTAATGCAGTACATCAACCGGACTCTGTGCATACAGCAATTGGCAAACAGAAAAGGACAGAAGAAAAATGATAATATTTTTCATTGGTATTAATTAAATATGGCAGCAACTTTCCGGATGCGGTCCGTGCTTGTAAATCCTGAATGAGTTGAAACCTTTCAGGCGAAATGATAAATGGGTCTTTATGCAACATGTAAAAGGTCGGAAGTGAGAAAAAATTTTGAAAATTCTTTATCCCGTGCATCTAATTGGGCACTCCATTCAATTGTTTCAAGTATTTGCTCTTTACTATAAGCGTTGATCATGTTTCGCCACTCTTCGAGGTTTCCCAATTGCAGCACTCTTTCAATCACAATCTTATTGGGTCGCTGGTAATTGAAGGTCTCCAGATCATATTCCCACAAGAGGGCTGTATTGATAATATGTGGTCTTTTATTTTCCATTGAGCCCTTTAAAGATAAATAATTTATTGCTATGGTGGAAAGATGAGAAGAACAGTCAGCAGGTTGCAGCCCTTTATTTAACAGGTTATAATTTTTCCAGCATGTCCACCACTTTTTCCCTTTTGAGGATCACATAACCAATGCGGTCATTGCTGATTCCCTCTTTGAGCTGATAGCTGAATTCGAGTTGTTCTTCCCGTACGTTGGTTTCAAAATAGCGGAATGTAATATTGGGGTACTGCTTTAATTCTTCCCCGATTTCATAGAGGTGCGTGGAAAGTATAAACAGGGAATTTTTCATTTTGAGCAGACCTCTGATCACCGTAAGGGAGCATTTCATGGCATCCTGCACATTGGTACCCTTGAATAATTCATCGATGAGCACCAGCCATTTTTTACCATTATCAATTTTTTCAATCGTGTTTTTGATTCGCTGCACTTCGTTGTAAAAATAACTTTCCCCTTTGGCGATATTATCTGCCACATTGATATTGGTAAGTAGTCCGTCAAAAAGGGTAAGCTTCATCTTTTGTGCGGGTACACCCATACCAATATGCGCCAGAAAAACGGCCGATCCCAACGCTTTGATGAGTGTGCTTTTTCCCGCCATATTGGCGCCGGTAAGGAACAGAAAATTATGATCGGGATTCATCTGCAGGTCGTAGGCCACGGGCTTGGGCAGCAGTATATGATACAATCCTGAAGCTTCCACCGCCGGCGTATCCTGTTCGATAAATTCAGGAAAACTGAGTCCGTATGTTTTTACTGCCACCGCCATGGAATACCAGGCATCGAAACGGCTATAAATATCAATCAGCTCCAGGGTGCTTTGTTTATACCGTCCACGTAAATGGTACCCGAAGTAAAGGTTTTGGTGGGTGCCGAATTTTTGTTTGGGACTGGTCTCCGATAATTTCCGTAACGGGGCTTCGCGCAAAATACCCTGTATCCGCTCGATGTATAAACTGATGCTGATCGGAAGATCTAATCCATCAAGTAATTGCGCAATACGGCGAATCCCTCTGTAAAAATCAGCGAAATGGGTTACGGAATATTTCACCATCGAATAATCTTCGCTGTGCAAAAAAGGGTAGAGGAGGTTGTTGATAGATGCCGGCGATTCACTGATGGCATCCAGTGAATAATCCATGAATTTATCCATCACCAATATCGTCCCGTTGCTGATATCGGTGGGCCAGTTTTGTACATGCTCCATAAAGGTCCGGATCACCCGTTGCGTACCTTTTATTTTATTGAGATCATTGAATGGCTCATGAAAGAATTTACGCAACCATTCGCGTCCGCCCACGGTACGTGTAAAATTCAACTTGTTGAAAATAGAAAATTCCTCTTCCTGGTGAAAGACGGAAATATCGCTGAATGTTATGTTGTCTATTTGCATGGCAATGGTGAATGGTGAATTGGCAAAGGTGAATGGTCAAAATGGGATCGCTCAAATCACACGGCTCTCAGCTTAGCGCTCAAAGCGCAATCGTTGTCCGCACTGGGATTCGTCCCAAAGCCCGTCATCATAAACAAGGTGCCCGCTCACAAATGTTTTTTCTATAGATGCAGAAAAGTGAAAATTCTCTAAAGGACTCCACCCGCATTTATATAATATATTTTTGGGGGTCACTTTCACGGGCCGCATGGGGTCTACGATCACCAGATCGGCCATATAGCCTTCCCGGATATAACCCCGGTCTTTGATCTGAAAACAGCGGGCCACGGCATGACTCATCTTTTCCGCGATCTTTTCGAGGCTGATGCGACCTTCCCGGTGATAATGCAGCATGAGCAGCAACGGATGCTGTACCAATGGCAGGCCCGCATGCGCCGATTTATAATGGGTGGGTGCTGCATCGGGCCGCACCAGCAAGCCGTTTACATTACGAATCAATCCCTTTTCCTCCAATGTATGGGGGGCATGGTCGGTAGCGATTACGTCAAGGCGGTCGTCCAGCAGGGCATCCCAAAGCGCTTCCCGGTTATGAGGTGCTTTAATGGCCGGATTGCATTTGATCTGGTAGCCCAGCTTTGCATAATCATCACTGGTAAAATGCAGATGATGCACACATACTTCCGACGTAATTCTTTTTTCTTCCAGCGGAAAAAGATTGGTAAAGAGCTGAAGTTCTTTCGCCGTACTGATATGTAAAATATGCAGCCGGGTATTGTATTTTTTGGCGATCTGAATGGCGTACAGCGAAGATTCGTAGCAGGCCTCTTCATCCCGTATGATGGGATGATCCTCCGGACTCAATTCACGAATACGGGATATCAGGTCTAGATTTCGGTGTATGATGGATTCATCTTCACAATGAGTGGCGATCAGCACTTCACTTTCCCGGAAGATCCGGTCGAGTGTATTGGGATTATCCACCAGCATATTGCCGGTACTGCTTCCCATGAATATCTTGATGCCGCAGATATCGTTTTTCTTTTCATTCACCTGCAATACTTCTTCCGCATTATCATTGGAAGTTCCCATGAAAAAGGAATAATTTGCCAGTGAATGCCGGGACGCAATGGTATATTTATCTTCCAGCAGCGAGTGGGTAAGTGCATTGGGTATGGTATTGGGCATTTCCATATAACTGGTCACACCACCAGCTACGGCTGCTTTTGCTTCCGTATAGATCGTTGCCTTATGTGTAAGTCCGGGTTCGCGGAAATGCACCTGGTCATCAATACAGCCCGGAAAAAGAAATTTCCCTTCACCATTGATCTCGGAGTATGATGCGGGTCTTTCGCTGATCTGCGGTCTTATCTTTTCTATTCTGCCACCGGAAATCAACACGTCGGCCGCTGTTATGCTGCCTTCGTTGACAACCTGTATATTCTTAATCAGGTAATTTTGCATATCTTGTTCGCTTAAAATGTAAGTCAAAGCCAATACCCATGCAATTTAAACAAACCCTGCTAAGACTATCACTTATCCTGCTTCCATTTTCTGCTTTTTCACAAGCTACCTACCTGCCCCAGGGCGATAAAGCCAATATATTGCTCGAAAGAATGGAAATTAAAAGCCGACAGGATTCTTTTTTCAATTATTCCAAGGTAAAGCCCTTCAACCGCCAGCATACCGTAGCTGCGGTAAATCATTATCTCCAGGCTTTTGGCACACGTATTTCCCGGGTGGATGCCTATAATGCACAACGGGTATTGCTCAACAACCTGGAGTACCTGCCCGCCGATCAGCGCGCCAGCTTTGCCTCTAAAAAGCCCATTTTAAAAAACTTTTATACCACTCCCGGAAGTTTATACGAAGTGCATGTAAAGGATTTCGACCTTGTTGTCAATCCCCTCATCAATATTTCGGTATCGAAGGAAAGCAATAATGACCAGACCCTTTATCTGAATACAAGAGGCGTGTCTATTCGCGCCAGGCTGGCCAATAAGATCGGGTTTTACTCCAGTATAACCGACAACCAGGAAAAAACACCTTTTTATGTACGTGATTTTGTAACCGCCCGGAGAGCTGTTCCCGGGGCCGGTTTCTTCAAAGATTTCAAAATCACCGGCTATGATTTTTTTGACGCACGCGGTTATTTCACTTTCAACGTAACAAAGTACATTGATGTCGCATTCGGATACGACCGCAATTTTATCGGAAATGGGTACCGCAGTCTGTACCTGAGCGATTTTGGTAACAGCAACCTGTTTTTAAAACTGAATACCCGAATATGGCGGTTCAACTACCAGAATCTTTTCATGGAATTGCATAATGCAGACAACCGTGGCGGGGACAAACTGATCGGGAAGAAATATGCCGCCATGCACCACCTGGATATCAATATTACCAAATGGCTCAATATCGGATTATTTGAAGGTGTGATCTTCGGCCGGCAAAACCGTTTCGATTTTGGATACCTCAACCCCATCATCTTCTACCGTTCCATCGAACAGCAGAACGGGTCTTTCGATAATTCCGTAGTGGGAATGGATGCCAAAGTGAACCTCAAAAAGAATATCCAGCTCTATGGTCAGTTATTGCTCGATGAGTTCAACCTTACTGAAGTAAGGGCCGGTAATGGCTGGTGGGCTAATAAATTCGGTATACAGGTAGGCGCAAAATATATCGATGCCTTTGGTATTTCCAACCTGGATCTGCAATTGGAACATAACCGTGTACGTCCCTTTACCTATTCCCACAATGATTCGGTGGCCAATTACACGCATTACAACCAGCCACTCGCACATCCGCTGGGAGCCAATTTCAGTGAAGTGGTCGGTATTGCCCGATATCAGCCCGCTCCAAGATGGCTGATACAGGGAAAGATGATCTACTATATGCAGGGGCGTGACAGCACTGCTGAAAGTTTTGGCAGCAATATCTTCTATCCCAATGTAGCCCCTTTCCGCAAAAAGGATTATGGCTTTGATATCGGAAGCGGATGGAAGACCAATGTATTCCTGGCTTCTTTCTTTGTGTCGTACGAATGGAAAGAGAACTTATTCCTGGAAATGAGCGCACAGTACCGTAAACTCGATACCAAAACAGCGCCCATCATTTCCGGAAACAGCACCGTGGTGAGTTTTGGTCTTCGTTGGAATATGGCCCGGAGGGAATTTGATTTTTAAATCAGCACAATCTTCTGCCCCAAATGACCGATCAGGCCAGCAGTGCTTTCAGTTCCCCGAACATGGGGGCGTAGGCATCATCCCATAAGCGATTAACAAAATCATCAAGTTCTTTTTTGTACACCGCCTTCATGGTGCTACTCTTCTGCAGGGAATATTGGACATTGGCAAGCCGGTCGCATAATTTTACAAATATGGCACCGGGCGTTTGCCGGATACCATCATAGTATTTATCGTTGGCCCTTTCCTTGCGGTTGCGTCCTTTTTCATTGGTAAGCGCATAGGCGATCTCTGCTACGGTTTCACCGCAATGTTTCTTCACATCATTATACGTCTGCCGGCAATCTTCGATGGTATCGTGTACCCAGCAGCCGGCCAATGCAATCTCTACCTGATCAGTAGGGAGTAAAGAATGAAAACGGCATCCAAAATCATACACCATTTGCAGGTGTATAAAGTATGGCTGGCCGTCGTAGCGGTGATTGGTAGTGATATGACAATCTACTGCATATTCCATAGCCCTCACAATCAGCGGCGAAGCGAAGTTAGGGTGGAGGGATGGCTTTACTTCACTGTCAAACATAGTATCAGGTTGGAGTATCCTCCGTTTTAGTTTTTGGAGTTAGTATTTTCATTTGTATTACATCCACCAGGAATGCAAAGCCCATGGAGAAATAGATATAGCCTTTGGGAATGTGAAAACGCAGACCTTCGGCAATCAGGGATACGCCGATCATCATCAGAAAACAAAGCGCCAGAATTTTAAATGAGGGATGCTTGCGGATAAACGCACTGATTGGCGCAGAGGCGATCAGCATAATGATCACGGTTACTATCACCGCCGTATACATCACCCACAATTCCTGCACCATGCCTACGGCAGTAATAATTGAATCAACGGAAAATACCAGATCGAGCAGAATCACTTCTGATAATATTTTACCGAAACTGGCTTTTTTGGATGTGGCTGCCGGACCCGCATTGGCCATCTCCGTTTTATGATAGATCTCTTTGGTGCTTTTCCAGATCAGGAACAGGCCTCCCAGCAATAAAATGATCCCTTTTCCGGAAAAGGGAATATCGGCAATGGTAAAAAGCGTCTTATCAAGTCGTAGAATCCAGGAAATAAAGGCCAGTAAGACCAGCCGCATGACCATGGCCAGCCCCAGACCCCATAGCCGGAGTTTGTTTCGCTGGTGATCGGGTAACCGATCCGACAGAATGGAGATAAAAATGATATTGTCAATACCCAAAATGACTTCGAGTGCGATCAGGGAGATCAATGCAATGATGGCGTCTGTCATAAATTTAAAATAATAGTATTGTGGGATATAACAATAAAGTTAATATTTTGTTTCCGGGTCAAACCTATCTGGTGCTAACAAAAAATATTACCCGCATAACGGATCTGTTTGCAGGATATTCATTACCGTTTGCCCCGGCAGCACACCATATACAGGTATCTGCAACTGGTATAAATGATAATAATGCTGTATGGCTTCCCGGATCTGTTGTGCTGAATAGCGGGATGAAAAATGGCCAAGCACCAGCTTTCCGACATTAATCTCACTTACCATTTGCATCACTTCTTCCAGGGTGCTGTGTTTGTTGCCGTGCGCCTCTTTGGCTACTTCTTCCTCTTTGTGCAGAAATGTAGCTTCATGAATCAGGATGGCGGAGTTGTCCCATTTTTGATATTCATCCACCGGGGTGTCGCCGGAATAACTGAGCACCGTATTTCTTATTTCTTCTGACACAAAGTCTTTTCCTTTTTCGGCAATCAGTTGTTTTATTTCATTTCCGGAAAGTGCAGCAAATTCGGCTTTGAGTTTGGTACGTACCTGCACCACTTTATAGCTGAGACTTTTTGTCTGGCCAGGTTTTGCCGGCACATGATTATTGGCAAAGGCGTGGATTTCCAGGTCTTTACGAATCGAAATACAATCACCACTTTGAACCGGCTTCCATAGTGTGCCACTCACCTGCGGGTCAAACTGTTTGGTAAAATTTTCCAACGCAGGAAATGAACCGCAATCGGCCGGATAATAGATTTCCGGTAAGCCTTTCCGAGCATTCAACTGGTTGAACTGAAACAATCCGGTCAGGTGATCCCGGTCTGCATGGGAAATAAATACCTGGTTGACCTTCCGGCTTTTTTGCAGCAGGGAAGATATAACCCCATCACCTGCATCGAAGAGCAAACCAAGTTCTTCTATAAAATACCAGGTGGAGAATAAAGCAGTTGAATATCCGGATAGCGTGAACGACATGTGAAACGGTTAGAAAAAAATTAATTAGTGGTGCAAGATACAGTGAAATTGAAAATAGAACATGTGCAACGTTAAGGGCTGCTGAAAGAGGCAAGGATGATATGGTTCTTCATGATTCTCTATTCAATTTTACGATCACCGGGCTATGGTCGCTATATCTCAGCCAAAAGGAAGGATCGCCAATCTCTACCGATTGCAACCGCTGCAGGTAATCAGACGACACAAAACAATAATCAAGATGGTAAGCTAAATGTTGTTTCCGGTACATGTATTGCGTAGCATGTTTTTCTTTCCCCTGTTCCTGATTAAAAAAATGATGATACGTGCTGTGTATCCCTTTTTTGGCGAGCTGCTGCACTACAGTGGTATGATTGCCTTCGCGGCGGGGTTTATCCCAAATGGTATTGCTGTTGAAGTCGCCTGCCAGAATGGTTTTCGTTTTTCGGATTAAGCGTTGATAATGTGCCAACGCTTTCCATATTTGCGTTACATAGGGGCCATCTTTGTCCGCCGGATTATTTGCCCAAATGGCATATAAAAGAAAATCTTCGGTGGCTGATTGAACTATTACGGGTGCAATGAGTTTTAGTGCCGGATTATGTGATTGGTGCAGTGTAAGCTGAAACCCATGATAGGCAAAAACGCCAAGGCCTTTATTGGCATTATCGCCGATCCAGATTACAGAAGTGGGCACAGAACGGTGTTGCTGAAAATTGATCTTATCCGGGTGTTCACATTCCTGGATGATCAGCAGGTCCGGATCGTAAGCAAGAACGGTGTCTGCTTTTTTCCGGAAAGCCATATTGCAGTTCCAGGTAATGAGTAGCATAGTAGTAGTTGCGGCACGCGGTGTTTAATTAATAATACCAAAGCAATGTGCAGCACATTCATTCATTTGCCGCATAAAAAAATCTTATACAGGGTCATATACAATGTCAAAAGCATCCGGGGCATAACCATCGGGTAAATGACCCGTATGTACCAGTTGTGAAGCCACATATCCCATTGCATCGGAGCACATGGCAGAATACCCATTGCATCCGCCGGCAATGTAAAGACCTTTTGTGGTAGTTTCACTGATATAGGGCCTTCCATGTGGGGTACGGCTGATGATACATTTTTTAGTCATTATTTTATCATCCGGTAATGCAGGCAATAGTTTTTTCAATGCCCGTAGTAATGGCTCTGTATAGGCGGATATGTCTGCATGGAGAAACCAATCCTGTATCGATGCCAGTTCTGTAAAGAAAATATCCATAGGAGTATTAGCCCCGATCTTTATGTAATAATGGCCGTCGGGGTATTGTACAGGAGGAAGCAGGTAGATGCCTTCCAAACCATCTTCATCCAGTTCATACAATAAGGAAGGAAGTGTTGCAAATTGTGGCAATATAGTTGGAGCAACGCTGGCCAGCAATACCACTTCACTTTTGGTTTGCAGCGAAATTTTTTGGGGCAGCACATCCAGGTAATTCATAAATGAACCGGTAGCCACCACTACATTAGCCGCAGAATAGCTTTGGCCACTATGTGTATAGATGGTAAATTGATTTTCACCCTGTGGCACCAGTCGTGTAACGGTATCAGTGATATGAGTGCCATGTTGCGCTGCAAATAATTTTAATTGTGCCTGCAGCAGCATTCTCGGATTGATATACCCGGAAGGGGCCGATTCAAACATGCCTGCTGAACCGGCCGGAAACGTAAAGCCTTTTATGGTGGTGGTTTTGTCCAATGTATACTGTTCCGTGTTTATTCCGAATTCATCGGCCAATGCAGGCAAGTTGGTGAGATAGCTATCTTTCCCATAGGGATTCATATATAAACAGCCGACCCCTGTATGTAAGTGAATGCCGCTTTGTGCTTGTATAGACGGATATTGGGCTGTTGCATATGCATTCAATCGGGTCCAGTTGGCATCTTTGCCAATGATACGTTGTACCCGGGCCTGATCGTAATGACTGGCATAAACCAGAAAAGAGTCATTTTCCTGCGGCTCGTCTGGTCCTATAACCGCCACTTTTTGCTGAAGTGAACAGAGATATTTGGCGGCGGCAGCGCCCACCAGCCCTTTACCTATCATGATGCTGTCAAAATGAGTCATTCTTATTTTTATTTGGTACGCAGTATTTTTTCTATCGCCTTTCCTTTCGCTAATTCATCCACCAGTTTGTCGAGCCAACGTACCTGTTGTGTCAATGGATTTTCAATTTCTTCCACACGGTACCCGCATATCACTCCGGTAATGAGTGATGCATGCGGATGAATTGTGGCCGCTTTGAAAAATTGTTCGAATGTTGCTTTCTTCTCAATGAGTTGCTGCAATTTTTTTTCCGAAATGCCGGTCAGCCAGTTGATTACCTGGTGTAATTCTGCTTTGGTACGCCCTTTTTTTTCCACTTTTAACAGGTAATACGGATATACCGATGCAAAGGTCATCTTGGCAATACGTTCATCATGATGGGCCGTAGCAGGCATAAATGGGTTGTTTATAAATGGCAATTTATTTCAATCTTACTAATTTGCCTTTTCTTTTTACGATGTTTTTGTAGTCCCATTGGATGCTCTTCGCTTTGCGAAGCCAGCGCTTCAGGTCTTTGGTATTTATTTCTTCAGCGGAGGTATAGTACACGGAAGCATCTTTGAATTTTTTTCCCAATACCGGCAAACCATTTTCTTCAAAATCAGCACCGCTCCAGAACATCAGCCGGATGCCGGGTTTTTGTTTGCTGTAGCCTACGATCGGATTTCCATCCAGAAACCATACAGGGTGTGCATGCCAGACCATGCTTTCTGCGGTGGGTAATGCACCCTGGATGATCTCAGCCAGTTGGTCACAAATGGCTTTGTCATCGGTTGTCTGTTGATTGTTGTATGTAAGAATCGTTTTTTCCATAAATGAATTCCGGACCGTATGATCTTTATTCCGCAATGAATTTTTTCTTTCAGAAATTTAGTGAAAAATCGGATACATTTTTCTTTTTGATTTTTTCGTATGGTGAAAAGAATTGATTTCTTGTCTTCGCCGGTTTTTTTTATAAAGCGACATCAGGTGAAAACCCTTTGGACGCGCAATGATGGTCAATTCTTTTCCGGGTGAGGTACATATAATTCCAGACTGGTATCTGATCTCTCCACAATAAGGTGCAGCAAATGATCCGGGAGATCAATATTATTTTCACATTGACCAGATTCGTTATCTGGTTGGGTGATGGATGCAGGTTTCGTGGCCAGTAACTATAAAGAAAATCAGGCACTGAACGGAAGAACCTGTTTGCGCTGACGGTACCGCTTCACCCATTTTATTCCTTCATACCAAATAACGGACAAGGATCCTGTGGCAATGGAAATCAGTAACTGGCGGGTGGTTAATTGTTCAAATTCAAAAAAGGCAGTAAGAGGTGCTACAAAAAGCAGGAGTGCCGTAGCGGCAATCGTAAGAAGAATGATGTACCACACCATCCTGTTTTTATATCGCAGTGTGGTAAATATGGAATAAAAGAAAGACCGGTTGATTAAAGTCAGCAGGATATTGGCGGCAATTAAAACGGTAAAGGTCATGGTACGGGTAAGCGCTTCACCGTATCCGTTTTGTACCGAGTATTGATAAATGAACAGCGTACCTGCAGTAATAGCTAATCCCTGAACAATACTCACGGATAATTCTTTCCAGTTAAAGAAAGTGGTGGTCAGTGCTTTGGGTTTTTGCGACATTGTGTTTTTTTCCATCGGTTCATTTTCATAAATAATCGAACAGGTGGGTCCCATAATGATCTCTAAGAAGATGACATGCACCGGCGAAAAAATATTAGGATATATCCATCCCAATGCCAGTGGTGCCAGCACGGTGAGTATGATGGGAATGTGAATGGAAATGATATATTGAATAGCTTTTTTCAGGTTTGCGTAAATCTTTCGGCCCATAGCCACTGCATCCACCATTTTAGAAAGATCGTCTTCCAGTAAAATCAGTGAAGCGGCCTGCTTCGCGATTTCTGTACCTTTTTTACCCATGGCAATGCCAATATGGGCTGCTTTCAGGGCGGGGCCGTCATTCACTCCATCACCGGTCATGGCCACAATCTGGTTATTCGATTTTAAAGCTGCAATAATTTTAAGTTTAGCATCTGGAAACATGCGCGAAAAAATAGCAGTGTTCATCACACAATCATTTAACTCATTTTCATTCAGTTTCATCAATTCTGCACCTGTGATACTTTTTTCGTAACCGTTAAAGCCTATTTGTTTGGCAATAGCCGTGGTAGTGGCTGTATTATCGCCGGTGATGATTTTGACTGAAATCCCCGCTTTGTAAAAACCTTCCAGTACCTCGCGGATATTTTTCTTGGGTGGATCATAGAAGGCAACAATCCCTTTCAATTCAAAGGGTAGTTCCTGTTGTGTTTCCGGGTACACGGTTCCTTTGAATGTTGACAGCCCAACACCCAGCAGCCGGTAGCCATCGGCAGCCAGTGTTTGAATCGCTTTTTTTATTGCAGTCTTTTCAGTTTCGCTGAGTGCAGACACATTCATAATTGCTTCCGGTGCTCCTTTGGTTGCAATGATGGTGTCTCCGTTTTTGTTTTCAAATACATGTGTCATCATCGGGGGATGGCCGCTCAACGGATATTCTTTAACCAGTTTGTACAAGGGTCGCTGATCTTCTTTTTGAGAATCCGTATAGGCCTGGTGTAAGGCCGATTCCATGGGGTCGAAAGGCACCGGCTCGCTGGCCCACATAGCCGATTGGATCAGTTTATTTTCTTCTTCCTTTCCATCTGCACCGGGATCAGTGATCGCGCCCGTTTTGAGGGTAAATAATTTAGCCAGTGTCATTCTGTTTTCCGTAAGTGTACCTGTTTTATCGCAGCAGATGACGGTGGCACTGCCCAGTGTCTCCACTGTTTTCATTTGCTTAACTACAATTCCCATTTTCATCAGGCGCCATGCTCCCAGGGCCATAAAGGTGGTGAATGCGACCGGGATTTCTTCCGGAAGAATACTCATAGCCAGGGTCAGTGATTGCAGAAGACTTTGCATTAAAAGATGGGTATGCCAGTAATTGATACCCCATACAACTACAAATACCACGGCACCAACGATTGCCATTTTCTTTACAAAATTTCCAATCTGTATTTCCAGTGGTGTTTTTTCTTCTTTGATTGTTTCGAGGCTGGAACCGATTTTTCCGAGTCGGGTCTCATTGCCCACTGCCGTAATGGTGGCAATGGCCAAACCGGAGATGACCGTGGTGCCCCGGAATATTGCGTTGTCTTCCGTGTTGGCATCCTTTGTCACCGCCATCGATTCACCGGTGAGTATTGATTCGTTGATGGAGAAATCATTGGCTTTTACAATGATACAGTCGGCCATTACTGAAGTTCCTTCCTCCACGATCAGGGTATCGCCTGCAACCAGTTCTTCGCTTACAATTTCCTGCACCAGGTTGTTACGGATCACTTTACATTTTGGTTGCGAAAAATCTTTCAGTTTTTCCAGCGCATTTTTGGAGCGGGAGTATTGGAACAAAGAGATCGAAGTTTGGAATACAATAGCGAGCGAGAGAAAAATACCATCACCTGTTTTGCCGCTTACAAAATAGATGGCGGCTGCCACCAATAAGAGAATGATCATGGGATCTTTCCCGATACGTTTGATGGTATCAATCAAACTATTCTCTTTTTTATAGGCAAGGATATTCGGCCCGAATTTTTCGCGGGCTGCTGTTACCTGCTCATTGTTTAATCCTTCTATGTTGTATTGATTAGCAGGCATAGTTAAAGGTAAACAAATAACTGCAGGGCGGCGGATGTTTAAAGCAAGAGTAGCACTAAGTTAGCAGACAGGGCCCAGTATTGGGAAAACATATCCGCACTGCAGGCGCCTGGTTTAAAACCTGATTTCTTTATAAAAGCCTTCCTCTCCTCCATACCAGCTTTCGTTCTCCTCTTTGTACCATAGTTCCCGGATCAGTTTCCCGTTTTTATCGTAATACAACCATTTGCCGGTACGTGTCCAGCCTCCTTCTCCAAGTGAACCGGTTATTTTCAGTTTGCCATTGGCATGCCATTCTTTATAGGTACGACGGAGCTCCATCCTTTCCATTTTGAGTTGTCCGGTTTCGTAATAACTTCTTTCAATACGCTGTGCCTCGTTGGTTTCATTTTCAATCTTCCCATTTTCATAATAGGAGGTATAGACGGCATTTTCCCGGTTACCATTTACGGCCCGGGCTCTTATTTTACCGGATTTATAATAATCAGTGCTGTGGAAGTATAAATCCGTTTCCCAAACAATTTCTCCGCTCAGTTCTCCGGTGGCATACCATTCGAGGTGTTTACCGGTACGGATGCCTCCTTTATAAATGGCCATCCTTCTTTTGTTGCCATGTTCATCGTATACGAACAGTTTTCCATCGGGTTTGCCTTTGCCGGTATTCATCCAGCCCAGGAAACAGCTTTCCATGGTGTTCAGGCTGTCAAAACCGGATACCTGTATCTTATACTGTCCTTCGCTGATCTTTTCTATTTTATAATCGCAGGGGAGGGCTTCATCCTGTGCGTGCAACTGCTGCGTGATTACTAAAAGTAGTAAGAGTATAAATTTCATAGCTATAACTTTTTTACCGATGCAGGTGATAAAGGTATGAAAGGTTGCTTTGATTTTATTAATGTAGCGAAGATCATACTGCTTTGTATTATCGGAAGTCCAATCGTTCAGCCAGTTCACTTATTTTCCGCGAGGAGAAAATACAACCGGAACATACCTGTATGAATCCTTTTTTGTTAAGCACAAAGCGAATCAACTGCAGATCTTTTTCTGTAAGTTGTATGCCGGCTTTTTTTAATTGGTACAACCCATCCACTGCATAGAATTGTTTTTCCGTATTCGCAGACCGGAGCCATTTCAACAATGTAGCCTGATCCCTTTTTTTTACGAGTGTGTCAATCGTTTCCCGCTGTGAGGGTGGCATTCCCGCAAATCCACAGCTTCTGCCATAAATTATGTCTGTCATAAACAGATCGGCTTCCAATAGCGGTTCTTCATAAAAAAGCTGGAACGCTGTTTTCAGGGAATCATAAGCCGGTTCTATGCGTACAGAGTCAATTACAACATAGTATGGTATATAATCGTCCTCTACCTTTCTGTATTTTTTCTCGCTTAGCGTGTAATTAATAATTTGGTTAAATGCTGCGATAAGGGTTACTTTAAAATTAAACGTAGTGGCCATTTCTTTATAAATCGTATCCCTAACAGCATACCCAAACTCCAACACGCCCTCCTGTACACCGGGTAAAAGTTCACGCAATGTTTCCCAATTCCCACCGATTATTTTCATTTTGGCTTCTAAAGCTGTAAAATTTTTTTGTTGCAGTGTCCTTTGCATATCCGCCATTCCAGCGGCCACTCCGGCGGGTACCTGACTGAATACATGTCCGGTAATAATGCCGGTGGTAAAGAGGGAGAGGAGGTATTTGAGCATTTGAAGGTTAATTAAACATGGCTATTATCTGTAAGAAATAGTTTCTGGCGCTATTCCCCTGCATAGGGGTCTTTGATCCTTTTTTGCACATACCGTATATCTGAAAATATTACTTCACATTTTTCACCGGTGGGCGATTGGGCCAGAAACCCGACTTTGATCTTTTTTTTGTTGTTGAACTGGAGGTGTCTTACCAGCAGCCATTTTTTATTATCCGTGGAATAATACAAGGTGATCACGTTGTCTGCTTTTGCCAGTTTGTAAAACACTTTATTGGTGAGTATAGCCGCAGAATTACAGTCGTCTGAAATGTCTTTGGTAACCACACTAACCACCCGTCTGGCACCGGTGTAATCCTTTTCAAAACAAAACTTGATCCAGTTCAGGCTGTCTTCGATCAATACAATGGCACCGCCGTCCCATTTATGCTGAAAGGAATGCTGTATACCTGCTGTAAGTACAAAATCATCATCTGCTTCGAATAAGAGTTTGGGTGCATTGTCAGTATTATAAGTTACGTTCGGGTCGCGGAACATATCTGTTTTGGGACCTGCCGTAATAATGAAGCCGCCTTTCTTCAGGGAAAATTTTGCGGGCTTATTTTTCCATACCAGTGTATGTGGAATGGAGTCGATCCGCAGACTATCATTTACTTGTGCGCTGACAGTAGCTGTACAAGTGAGGGTAAGCATACCCAGACAAAATAAAATTTTAAAGGCCATGTTAGTTAGTATTAAATGTGCCTTTATTGTTAGGGATGTGGGATGGCAGCAATCACATCAAACCCAAGTGTGGAGAAGAAACGGAATTACAGCTCAGGTGATGCCACACCATAATCAATAACTGCTCTGTAAAAATAGGATAAAGATGTTTTCACCCGATGAGCTGCCCTGCTACTACCTAAAACCTGTATTCATTATCACATTATCACATCATCTAATTAGCAAATTAGCTAATTAGCACATTACCCTTCCAGGTGTATCGAAAAAATGATCATCCTCGATTGAATTTTGTCAAACACATTGGAGAATTTCAGGTTTTCATCGCGGGCATGCAGGTTTTTGATGCCATTGCTGATCTTGATCTCCGGGGAGAAGATAAAGCTGGGAAAATAAAAGTTGAACCCGATTCCAAACTCAGGGCCGAAATCATATTTCGCGATCTTCACGAGTTCTTCTGCTTTTTTAGCACGGGCATTACTGGCCATATCGATATCGGCCTTAAAGCCGGCGAGGGTATAAACCCTGAAATTGCCGATCCGGTCGCTTTGGAATTTCAACTGAACAGGGAAGGAGATGATGATGGATTCTACTTTTTTGGTGATTTCGGACTTGCCATCGAAGTCCGGGTATTTAAGCCGGTAAAAAATATTCCGCTCCATGAACATTAGTTGCGGATTGAATCGGAGCAGGAATCGGTCAGACAAACGGGCCGTGGCCTGAAGTCCAAGAGCAAGCCCGCCGGAATTGACCGGCTCAGCCACCAGCACACTGTCATATTGCAAAAAGCGGGGATGAAATTCTGTTTGAAACCGGGCGGAACTGGCGCCCAGGGTAATACCAAAGTAATAAGGCTTGGCATCATGATCCGACATATATAATTCGCGCTTGCCAAACTGTGTATGGGCATTATTTGCCACCAACAGGGCTGCACATCCGATCACAAATGCACGGAGTGAAATTATACAGCGGGCTTTCTTCCGGAGTAAATGCAACATATTCCAAAGCTGAGGGGGGTACAATCCGTTTCAGTGTAGCCCACTTTTTTTAAAATGTCAGTAAATAATTGGCGATCCGGAAACGCGTTAGCCGATTCATTCAAATATTGATAGGCTTCCTTATTTTGCTTGAACCAGCGGGCCACCTGGGGTGCCACGAGTTTCATATACAGGTTGTAAAATCCTTTAACAGCCCTGCCCCTGGGTTTCGAAAATTCCAGCACTATCAGTTGTCCGCCGGGCTTCAGCACCCGCAGCATTTCTGACAGCCCCTTCTCCAGGTTTTCAAAGTTCCGTACTCCAAATGCCACCATCACGGCATCAAACGTATTTTCTGCAAATTTTATTGTTTCTGAATCTCCGGTATGTAAGTGGATCTTACTAGCAAGTCCCTCTTTTTCAACCTTTTTTCGTCCTAATTCCAGCATACCTTCCGAAATATCTATACCTGTTATCTGTGCCGGGTTCAAAATATGGCAGGCCATAATGGCCATATCGGCAGTACCGGTGGCCACGTCCAGGATGTGTTGAGGGTTGTCTTTTTTAAAGCGCCGGATGGCTTTTTTGCGCCAGCCAATATCGGTGCGGGCAGATAAAAAACGGTTTAACACATCATATTTTCCCGCTATGTTATCAAACATCTCCGCCACCTGCTCTTTTTTGCCTTTGGCGGATTCTTTAAAGGGGATAATAGTATCGTGCGGTAATGGATTTGACATGCGGCTGCAAAGTTATGAACTGGGTGATAGATAATAATGAAAAGATAAAACTTAACAAATCTGGTAAAAAGGGCCATTCCCTTCTTTTACCTTGCCGTACACTCAATGCAACTGGATAGTTTGGAAATTTTAAAATAGTTTTCCCCAAAATAATACCGGTTAATCAATCGCAACGAATAAATAATCCATGCGCAGCACAATCCCACTAAATTGCATGATAATGGATATTATTTCGGCCAGTTATATCATCAGCAGCGCCACCTACAAGCAATGCCCACCCGCCGATAAGGCGGAGTATGCGTTTATTGGCAGGAGCAATGTGGGAAAATCATCGCTGATAAACCTGATCACCGGGCAAACGAACCTGGCCAAAACATCGGCCACCCCCGGAAAGACCAAGCTTATCAATCATTTTGAGGTCATTTCTTCAACCGGAAAAGAAAAGCGCAATAAACCCCTCAAATGGAACATTGCAGACCTTCCCGGATACGGCTATGCCTCAACCGTATCACAAAAATCCCGCAATAACTGGAAGAATATGATCGAGTCCTATATCCGGAAGCGGGAAAACCTGGTTTGCCTCTTTGTTCTGATCGACAGCCGGCATAGTCCACAGGCCATCGACCTGGAATTTGTGAACCAATTGGGCGAATGGGCCGTACCTTTTGTACTGGTCTTTACCAAAACGGACAAAAGCAAGCCGGGGGCAGTAAAACGTCATGTGGATGAGTTTTTACAGGCCATGCTGAAGACCTGGGAGGCGGTGCCAAAATATTTTCTCACTTCAGCCCTGGAGAAAGATGGGAAAAAAGAAATTCTGGATTATATCGGGGAGTTAAATGGCAGTTTTTCAATGAATTAAGTAAAAATACCTAAAATGGGGTATTATTTTTTTGATAAATAATATTTACTTTGCACCTAATTACGAACCACTTATGAGATCACTCTTATCCGAAAGAAATATTGTGGTAATACTTTTTGTCATGGTACTTATCACCTTTTCACTGGCCCAGGAAGACAGTAAGAAAATGGAACAGAAATATAGTGGTGCCAGCGTAAGCTCGGTCTCCAGAAACCTTGCCCTGCAATCGGAGGCTACCCAACCAGCTCAGACTGATTTCAAAGTTCCGACGGCTGCGGTGAAATAATTTACCCCCTTCGGATCCCCGATAAATTTTTTCTATGATTCGCAAAGTTGTGTCATCACTGCTGCTGATCCAGTTTTTGTGCTGCGCACCTCTTCCGGTACCTGCACAGAGCAACGAGAAGATCATGGTGCCCGCAGCCGACACAGTAGCGCCTCCTGATACATCTTCAATTACAACTCCGCTTCCATTGTCTGATACGGCCGCCATCCGTCAGCAGGTGATTACTGGCATGGATACTATAATCCGTTTACAGGAAGAAAATAACCGGAAGAAAAAGAACCAGGCTTATATCCGTATTGGTATCGGTGTAATGATGTTGATCGTATTGATCCTGGGATTCATGCGAAAGAAGAAAGGATAGGATAGGGGGAAGGATTCCCGTACGGGGCATTTACCCCGTAAACTGCACTACGCAGAAGAGAAGATCAGTTCACTACTTTATTGGCACAACTGCTGCTGGCAAATGCTTCCGGTTTGGCCTTGAAGGCAAAGCCCATACCCAGAATATATCCCATGGCTTCTTTCAGTGCATCATTGCTCTTGAAGTTGGGATTGGTGTTGATGTCCGCATGCACTTCCATCTCCACGTTATAAACAGTAAACAGGTTACAGAGTTCATACGCAATCTCAATGCTTTTTGCCACTTCCATCAGCATTCGTTCTTTGATCGAAAACTGGTGGCGGGTTTTTTCATTGTGAATGAACATAAAGCCTCCGTGTCCTTCACGCAGAAAAACGATTACGGTGGCAAATTCTGTTTCCTGTCCTTTTACCTGGGAGTCGGTGCCGATGCAGACTTTAAGCCGGAAACCTTTTTTGGTTTCTCTTTTGATGGCTTCTTCAACAGCATCCAGAATCGGTTGTTCAATCGGGTCGCCATTAAATTTTCTCCATATCATAAAAAAAGAGGTTTTCCTAAGTTACAGGAAAACCTCTATACTGCAAAGGGGTACGGATTATTGTTCCGTTAACGCTTAGTGGCGTCCGGAACGGGAAACTATTGAAGAATGAGTTTGTCGGTCCATTGTTCGGTGCTGCCTGTATAGCGGATCATATACATACCTCCGGTTACACCTGCGGTATTGATGGTGTTGTATCCGTTGGTCAACTGGCCTTTGCGGATGGTTTTGCCATTCAGGTCGTAGATCATATAGCCGAAGTTGCCGGGGCTGGTTACGCCTACCACACCATTCTCTACCAGATTGCTTACCAACTGGGGTCTTTGTGTGTTTCCGGTTTTGCGCAGCGTAATAATATTGGAATAATACTGCTTGCCGTTATCGAATGTTACATTCAGCCGGTACTGTGCATTACTGCTCACATTGGGGCGGTAAATAAAGGCACGGTCACTGTTGCCGGGTTCGGTTACCGGACGGAAATTGATACCATCGGTGGATATCTCCAGGATGGTGCGGGTTACCTGCTCATCTGCATCAATGACCCAGTTGAACTGATGTTTATCTCCATTTACCAGCCCGTTCAATTTCAGTACACGAAGCGGAAGCGGGTTACCAAAATTGTTTTGGCCCTGTAATACATACGAACCCAGGCTCGCATAGTTGGGGGCGTAGGCATTACCGCGTCCTTCCACTTTCAGGTAGTAAGTGCCGGCTGTAAGGGTAGTATCGATCACGGAGCTGAGCAGTGTTCCGGGATTGTATACCCGGGATACAGACTGATCTGCATTATAAATGGTGACCTGCATATCCAGATTGGAACCTGCATTGTACAGGCCCACATTATACGGATTACCATTGAGGAGAAAACGTCCGGTGGTGGCCATCGTAAACCGGAATACATCCATATCGGTATTGCGTTCTACCACGCCGCTGGTGGTAAACAAACCGTTTGTGAATGTAAGGGATGTTGCACTCGCGTATGCGTTGGAATGGTCATCGGTGCGGAAGCTGATGCCATTGGTGGCAAAAGGATCCGTAGTGGTGATGAGTTCCATATCACTCTGGTAGTTGGTACAGCCATAAGGATTTGGTCCATTGTGCCATACAGTAAGGTTCTGATAATAGCCTACTCCCATAATTGGTGCCCAGCCGATTTCGCCGCCACCGGCTCCGCCATTATAATCGGTGATCTTTACGCAATTGGCATCATAGGCTGCCTGGTGGTAAAGGCCAAGTGTATGGCCCACTTCGTGTGAAACCGCTTCGGCAATATTTTTAGGGCGACCAGTAAGATTGGCTAAGCCGCCGGAAAACAGCGAAGTGAAAACGAAACAGGGGGTATCATCTCCATCGTTGAATGTGCCTGGAAGGGATGTGCCACCTACAGCAGAATACCATTCCCAGGTGGTGGTAAGGATCACCCGCATACGCCTGTTGAGCGGCGCGGCCAGGAATTTAGCAAGTTCAGTGGTAATATTCACAGTAAACGGACGGTAGTCTTCTGCCACCCGGTTAAAGATCAGGTTGATCTGTTCGTTGGTTACATCAGCAGGCGCACATGTCATGGGACCATTATAGTTCCAGGCGGTACCATCGAGGTATTGGCCATCAAAGTCGAGATAAATGACAGGGGCGGCTGAAGGGTTACTGTTTAAAACAGGTATCTGGCCTATACTGTATTGTGTACTGGTAATACACATGGCAAGGGCCAGGAGTGATTTCAAAGGGTTTTTCATAACAAGGATTTTAAATTTCAATAGGTACTGACAGGATTGGGGGATACGGATAGAAAACGGGACAGCGACGAATAATTATTCGTTCACCAGGTCAAAATAATTTCTTTTTACTAACACAAAATTGTTGTTGATTTTTTGCAATTCATACACGTCGCCATGTTCTTTGCTGATCAGGCGTCCGGTGTAGGTAATGCTGCCATCTTCAAGCAGTGTGCGGGTAAAACTGAACCTTGCACCATTGAAATTGGTAGAACGGATCACCACACTGTTGATGCGGTTTTCGTATTTGGATACGGCAGACACAACCTGACCTGCAAAGCGAAACGAAGTGCCGGCGCCAAAATTCTGATCGATGGCGCTGCCTACCGGACTCGAAAGCAGGTTGTTGAACACAGCGATATCCACGGGGATCTGTTCGGGTAAGGAGTTAAATAATTTGGGTTTGTTGTAATCCGGCTCACGCATGGGTGGAGCATCAGATGTTTGCGCGAAAGCGCTGGATGAGGTCATGCATATATATATGCACAACACGGCGGTTCGAAAGTGTTTCATTAGTACTGGTTTTTAACGTTAGGATGTTGGGCCTGAAACCTGTTTAGGGTCTCGTTCTATTGGTAATGCAAGATTTGGAAAAGTTTATCCGCTTTCCAAACAGTTAGGCAAAAAAAAAGTAAAAAAAAGGATTACTACCGTATGGGTATTCGTAAATCTTCGATTAGATAATTGTTAATCTACCTGTTAATATTGGTTTGTACTTAGCAAAACAAGTGTGCAAGCTTCTATTGGCTCAATCCCCTGCTGACGGGCCAGCGTTTCCAACTCCTCATTCTCCGCACCCGGATTAAAAATGATCCGGCGGGGTTTCAGTGATAATATATAATCATAGTATTCCTGCTGATGAACCGGATTGAGATAAACAGTTACCGTATCGATATCCGTAAAGGGAATTTTTTCTGTTTCTACTGTAGTATCGCCCACCAATGTGTGTTTTCTGCCAATGGCTACTACTGGATGTCCGTGCTGACGAAGACGCTGAACGGCGAGATAACTATAACGGGAAGGGTTGTCGGATGCACCCAGTACCAGGGTTTTCTTTTGTTTCATACCATAAAGCTACAGCATTCATACAAATCAACAGGGCAATTACAAGCCGGCGAAAAATCCGCTCCCGAAAAGCGGTTTCCCTTATTTAAGATGGATCAGTTCTTTCCGTTTAAGGATGCGCCATTCTGTTTGGCAGATACTGAAATACCAAATCGCTAAGACCGGTGATACGAAAAGTAAGGCAAACAGGTAAAGAATTAACACAGGTATTTCGGCCAATAGTAACAAAAGACAAAAAAGCCCTACTCCGATCATCCACACCAATGTCTTTGCGTATGCGGTGCGCTCACGGGTGGCTTTCCAGCTATCGTTGATGAACAGGTGAATGAGGAAGCTGATCAATTGCCAGCCGCCCACTACGAAATATAGATAGACCAAGGGAAAAACTTCTGAATCAATACTGTTAGCCAAAAAGCCCAGCACCAATACGAGTACCTGCAAAACCAGATCGGCGTGTTTAAATTTTTTCATGGTATTTGTTTCAAACTTTCAGAAATATATGAAAGGAATCGATTAAAAATAAGCCGGTATAAACCGGCTGTATGTTCAGCTTATTATTTTTTTATCCGTTGCCATTCTTTGTATGTGATCAGCACATAAAATAAGCTGATCAGTATCGCAGGTATCAGGGCGAATATGGCGGTACCCAGTCCGGCCATACTGTATTTATCATCTTTATCGCCTGTGCGGGACGCATCACTCTGGAGGGCGGCGACGATAATTAGCAATACCACGATCCCGATACCGAGTAAATGATACTTTCGCCAGTTTTTCATTTTCCAGGGTTGGGGCCCTGCCACCACATTGACCAGCAGACTGAGGATTTGCCAGACTGCAAATGCAAGGATCGTGGCACCGGGATTTAGCACGGATACATCATCCATGATAAAAGCGGCTCCTGTGAGCAGGATCAGTCCCGCCTGTACCCAGAAATCGATGGATTTGAAAAAATGCATATCGCTTATTTAAACACTTTCATTAATGAACTGATAAACCAGCTTTCTTCAGCCTTTACCAGGGTATCAAGCGTTTTATCGGCCTGCCGCCCCAGTTTTTTTATCCCGCTAACGGTATCCACAAATGATTTTACATGTTTATCCCGCTTATCACCTTCCACTTCTTCCAGCTTGTCGAGCAGTTGCAGCATAGGTTCCAGTTCCCTTTTCTTCCGCTCTTTTACGATCTGCTTCACTACTTTCCAAATATCCTTCTCGGCGGTAAAATATTCTTTCCGCTCACCGGGCAGTAATACTCTATCCACCAACCCCCAGTTGATCAGTTCACGTATATTCATATTGGTATTGCCCCGGCTGATGTTGAGCTCTTCCATGATATCATCCTGTGTAAGGGGATCGGGGCTTACGAGCAGAAGGGCATGTATCTGCGCCATGGTACGGTTGATACCCCAATGGGTGCCAAAAGCACCCCAACTGCTGATAAACTGCTGCTTTGCTTCGGTGAGTTTCATTTCACAAAGCTAAATACAGTTTCCGAATTTTCAAAATTTATTGAAAATACAAATTTACCCCGTGGTATCGCCTTGTTTTTTTGTAACCGTGATACGGCTCAAAATGAGGGTGATGATACCCAGGCCCCCGGCAATTAAGGCTATCCGGAATAAAAGAGGGGCGTAGCTGCCTTCTAATATTTTAGTCACAAAATTGAATATTAAAAAAGAGAAAGCTGTTACAAAAAAAATGGTTGGAAGTGACACCGACCAGTCGTTTTTTTCATCCATAGTATTGACTTTGAGAACACAATTAATACATACTATGTGATATCAACGATGACCTGTTCCGGAATTTTACCAACTTACGTTTTTGTACGTAGTGGCTGTAAGAAATACCAAATAGCAGCGATATAAAATCCATAGGTATAAGCACGAAAAAAGCTGCCTTATCAGACAGCTTTTCATTTATTAGTTTTCCATTATTGCATCAAAGCAACATGGTAATGGGATTCTCCAGGTATTTTTTGAACGTTTGTAAAAACGCTGCACCCAATGCGCCATCCACACTGCGGTGATCACAACTGAGTGTTACTTTCATTACATTGGTAACGTCGAATCCGTCACCCTTCCGAACCACTATCTCTTTGATCCGGCCAACCGCCATAATGCAACTGTCGGGTGGATTAATGATGGCCGTAAACTCTTCGATATCCATCATGCCCAGGTTGGATATGGTAAACGTGTTGCCGCTGAATTCGTTGGGCTGCAATTTTTTATTTTTCGCTTTACCAGCCAGTTCTTTGCTCTCCGCAGCGATCTGTGGTAAGGTTTTCTGATCTGCAAAACGTACTACGGGTACAATCAATCCGTCTTCAATGGCTACTGCGATTCCAATATGTATATGACTGTAGCGGCGGATCTTATCGCCCATCCAGGATGCATTTACAGCCGGATGATGGCGCAATGCCAGTGCCGCAGCCTTCACCACCATATCATTGAAACTGATCTTTGCCGGGCTGATCTCATTCAATTGTGTCCTGGCGGCCATCGCATTGTCCATATTGATCTCCATCGTAAGATAGAAATGCGGCGCGCTGAATTTACTTTCACCTAATCGCTTGGCGATCACATTGCGCATCTGCGAATTGGGAATATCTGTGTAGCCCTCCTGTCCGGCTGTAAACGCAGGTACTGATGCGGGAGCAGTTGTGGTCGTTTTTACCGCTTCGGCCACGGTTGACGTACCCGGTTTAAATTTATCAATATCTGCTTTTATAATCCTTCCGCCATCGCCTGTACCATTCACTGCCCTGATATCGATTCCCTTTTCAGCCGCTAATTTTTTTGCAAGCGGAGAGGCTTTTACCCGACCGTTTTCCAGACTCCCCGATGCGGGTTGACTGGTACTTTCAGTATGTCCGGTATTGGTCGCAGCCGGTTCGGCCGCAGGTGCTGCGGATGCAGTTGATGCCGCAACAGGCCCGCCACTGGCTGCTTTTACAATAGCATCCACGTCCACTTTTCCTTTTTCGCCAATGATACAGAGCAATCCATTCACGGGAATTTTCTCACCCTTAGCTGCGCCAATATGTAATAACGTTCCGGTTTTATAACTCTCCAGTTCCAGTGTCGCTTTATCTGTTTCGATCTCTGCCAGTACTTCCCCTTTCTTTACCGCGTCGCCCACATTTTTATGCCAGGCTGCTATTACACCTACCTCCATCGTATCGCTGAGGCGGGGCATCAGTACCACTTCTTCCATTTTGGAAATATCCATCGTTGCCGTTGAAGCGGGCGCGGCCACTGTGGCCGGTTGCGGATTGCTGGTTACTGGCGTAGCTTCCGTAGTGGTTGTACTTGCTGTAGCAGGTGTGGCCGTCGTGGAGGCTTGCACATTGCTGGCAGTACCCGTTAATAACCCGGATATATCTTCTCCCGGTTTACCTACGATAGCCAATAACTGATCTACCTGTATCTTGGCGCCTTTATCTCCTCCGATATGCAATAAAGTGCCATCCTTGTAACTTTCCAGTTCCATGGTGGCTTTATCCGTTTCGATTTCTGCAAGCAGATCCCCTTTTTTAACCGGATCTCCAATTTTTTTATGCCAGGCAGCAATTACCCCTTCGGTCATGGTATCGCTGAGTCGCGGCATCAATATCACTTCGGCCATTGCCTTTTAATTTTGGCCGAAATTAAGGTAAAATGCGCAATTTGAAGACCTGACGATAACCGCTGCATTCCGATTTATTTATTTGAATGGCTTTGTCTATTTTGCCTTAAAATAGAGTATATGCCGGCGAATTTTGTATACCCGCCCACCCCTTCCAATGTGCCTGATGCAATAACAGCTCCCACACCAGCATTCAAAAAAGAAGTGGCCGGTGTAATGGGGTCCATTGTTTTCTTTTTTATCGTATACGCGTTGCTCCTGCTGATAGCAACGGGCCTGGTAGTGGGTTGTGTATATGCCGGTATTGCGATCATAACCAATATTCCCCGGCTCATCACAATCGTTGCCGGTATAGGTTTGATCGGAGTAGGGGTCATGGTTTTTGTATTCCTGGTAAAGTTCATTTTTTCTGTATCTAAATACGACCGTTCGCATATCATCGAGATCAAAGAGGCGGACCAGCCGGCTTTGTTTGGTTTTATCCGCCAATTGACTCAGGATACTCAAACAAAATTTCCCCGAAAGATCTATCTCTCTGCCGATGTGAACGCCTGTGTATTTTATGATTCGAGTTTCTGGAGTATGTTCTTCCCGGTGAAAAAGAACCTCCAGATCGGACTGGGTCTGGTAAATGCACTGAACGTAAGCGAATTCAAAGCCGTAATGGCCCATGAATTCGGACATTTTTCACAGCGTAGTATGAAGCTTGGCAGTTTTGTGTACAACGTGAATAAGATCATTTACAATATGCTGTACGACAACAGTGGGTATGCCAGCTTTCTGCAGGGTTGGGCCAATATTGATGGCATTTTCGCGCTGTTTGCCAGCATTACCGCAGGTATCGCGCAGGGTATTCAATCCATTTTAAAAGGCATGTATGGTCTCATCAATAAACGATACATGAGCCTTTCCCGTCAAATGGAATTTCATGCTGATGCAGTGGCTGCCAGTGTAAGCGGGAGCAGCAGCCTCGACACGGCGCTTCGCCGTATTGAAATGGCGGCCCCCTGCTATGAGATCACGCTGCAGAAATGTGATGAACTCTACAAACAAAAAAAGATTAGTGCCAATATTTATCCGCAGCAAAAAAGTGTGATACAGGAAATGGCCGAACAATATAAATTGCCCATACAAAATGGATTCCCAGTTATCACGGATGAATTTTATCAGAATGCCAATACGTCCCGGGTTAATTTTAAAGATCAGTGGGCTTCACACCCTTCTACGGAAGATCGCATCAAACACCTCAATGAACTGGCCATTCCCGCCGAGATCAATGAGCAGCCAGCCTGGATACTTTTTACCAACCTGGAACAATGGCAGGAAAAACTGACCGCCAAGATCTATGAACAGGTGCAATTGCCCGAAAACCATTCTGTAGTAACAGAGGCTGAATTCCATGAAAAACTAAAAGAGGATGCCGCCAAATATACCTTTCCCGAAGCCTATAACGGATTTTACGACAATCGTCAGCCTTTATTACTCACCGCAGAAGAAATGGAGGAAGCACCCGACCAGGGCCTGCAATTCGATGAGCTGTTTAATGCGGAATCGGCCGCCTTATCCAAGAAAATAAATACGGCTGCCAATGATATTGCCATACTGAAAGCCATCAACGAACGGAACCTCGATGCCAAATCCTTTGATTTCGATGGGGTGAAATACCATCGTGACCAGGCCCCTGAAATAATCGGTAATCTGGAAAAAGAAAACGAAGGCATGCAACAAGCGCTCAACCGGCTGGATAAACAGGCTGTATTGTATTTTATTCAAAAAGCCACAGATGTATCGGCTGAGAATGCGGCCATCTTGAAAGGGCGTTATAATAAATACTTTTCGTATCGTAAGCAAGCCGATGCTTTTCTGAAACGCATGAATGAAATGCTGGAAGTACTGGCACCTGTTTTTTCAGGGCAAACGATGCAGATCGAAACCATCCGTTCAATGATCAGCCAGCTCAAACAAGAACATGAAGGGGCTTTTAAATATGAACTGAAAGTATGGGAGGAAGAAGGTGCGTTTGCAGAAAGCCCCGAACTCGCTGACCGGATCCGGACTTTCCGGGAAGCCGATTACGTGTATTTTGGCGAAACATCATTTATGGAAACAGAACTGCGGGAATTACACAGCCTGTGCAATGAAAGCTGGGCGGCTGTCAGCAATTTTATATTCTTACAGTTTAAACAAATCCTCACCGACCAGTTGGCATACCGGGTTCAGTAATCAAGTTCCAGTCGGAGCCTATCTTTGAGTTCCCTGATGAGCGGATATTGTTCCACCATTTTGATGTATTGATCTTTGGAGCTTAGTGTCATTTCGATGTTGGGACGGTCGGCCGTTTTTTCTTCCACCAATACGGTAAACTGAAGCTGTTTATTTTTCAATTCTTCCTTCAGAAAAGCGAAAAGTTTGTTACGGTCCTGCTCTATGAATTTTTGTTCAATATTATTAGCCGTTACCGCTTCAAAGCTGTTTTCATCTTTAATGCGCAGCAAGGCCAGGTCGAAACTCTGTGCGGCCGGATTACGTTCATCTTTTAGTTTCACAACAAAAGCAGTCCAGGCTTTTTGCAAGGATTCCATTTCCAATGGCAGATTGACCTGCTCTGCTGCTAAATTAGTATTGCCCTGGTATTGTTTACGGATCTTATCCAGTGCCGATAGTTTGGTACCGGTTACCGGTTTAGCCACTGGGGTGCCGATAGCTTCAGTTGTAACTGGTACTGGTTTTGGCGTAGCAGTTTGCCGTGGCGTTTCGATGATCAGTTTGGCCCCGCTTTGTGCCGGGGTAGCAACAGGCGCTACCGGCATGGCTGCCTGCTGTTTAGTGCCCGAAAATTCACGAATAGGGGATGCCCGGAAAGCAACCGGTGCGTCAATCAGTTTTTTTTTTGTGATACCGCTTCCTTCAGCGGATACGGAAATAGCTAGCTGCAGGTAGCATAATTTGATGATGGCCAGTTCCACATGCAGGCGTTTATTCCGGGCCGCTTTATATTGTATCTCTGCTTCATTCAGAATATTCAGCGCGCTGATGAGCAGGGCTGATGAAGCATTTTTGGCCGTACTGATATATTTATCACGGAAACTATCCACCGCTTCCAGCAATACCGCCGCTTTTTCATCTTTACATACGAGCAGGTTGCGGATGAATTCGGCAAAGCCATTCAGCACCAGGTCACCTTCAAATCCTTTCCGGTTGATATCGTCATAGAGCAGCATAGCCCCGGAAAGATCCTGCTGCTGCATACATTCGAGTAAACGGAAATAACATTCCGCATCGAGTATATTCAGGTGTTCGAGGGTATTGGTATAGGTCAGTTCACCATTGGTAAAACTTACGATCTTATCCAGTATACTCAGCGAATCCCGCATACAGCCTTCGCTTTTTTGTGCGATTACCTGCAAGGCAGCTTTTTCAGCAGTAATATGTTCTTTACCACATATCTCTTCGAGATGATGCACCGTATCGGCAGTGGTAATGCGTTTAAAATCGAATATCTGACACCGGCTGAGAATGGTGGGAAGTATCTTATGTTTCTCCGTGGTGGCCAGAATAAAAATGGCATAGGAGGGGGGCTCTTCCAGCGTTTTCAGGAATGCATTGAATGCGGAAGAACTGAGCATGTGTACCTCGTCGATCACATACACTTTGTATTTACCTGTTTGCGGTACAAAGCGTACCTGATCCACCAGGTCGCGGATATTATCGACGGAGTTGTTGGATGCCGCATCAAGTTCAAAATAATTCATCGACGCGCCGTCATTAAACGAGGTACAACTCTGACAGGTATCGCAGGCTTCTCCTTCTTTGGTGGGGTTTTCACAATTGATGGTCTTTGCCAATATCCGGGCACAGGTGGTTTTGCCCACTCCTCTGGGTCCGCAAAATAAAAAAGCATGTGCCAGTTGCTGATGACGGATGGCATTGCGCAACGTGGTCGTAATATGCGATTGTCCCACCACCGTATCAAAGGTTTGGGGCCGGTATTTCCTAGCTGATACAATAAACTTCTCCATAGACTTCAGGGTGCAATAATAATCAAAGTTTTTATCTGGAGGTTAGGAGGTTTTGCACAGAAGAAGGTTCAAAAGGTTCAAGAGGTTGAAGAGGTTACATAGGTTGTAAAAGCCTGTTGCCTGAGCGTAGCCGAAGGCAGGTTGCATAGGTTACATAGGTTCCATAGGTTCAAGAAGTTCAAAAGGTCCGCTTACCACTTGGCTGCCTGAGCGTAGCCGAAGGCAGGTTGTTGACACCCGCTGCCTGATCGTAGCCCGCTGCCTGAGCGCAGCCGAAGGCAGGTTGTTGACACCCGCTTGCCACTGGGCTGCCTGAGCGTAGCCGAAGGCAGGTTCAAGACGCTGCCTGAGCGTAGCCGAAGGCAGGTTGACTCCACTCGCCATTCCCGTCTCTACAACAATATCGGATGTGGTTTGAATTCTTTGGTGCGGTCGAAATTATACCGGTAGGTAGTAAGCATACGGCTGCGGTTGCCGGCAATGGCTTCTGCCACATTCACCATTTTGGGATTGAATTCGCCGATCCATTGCATTTCATAGTCTTCATAGATCGCCTTGCCCAATTCATAATTCCCATTTACGATTTTCAATCCTTGTATCACTTTACACCCTTCTACGATCAGATAGCTGTCTGCACCGCGTCCCTGGTGCTCGGGTACAATGCCGAAGACCAGTCCGGTGAATTTATTATTCTTTTTAGTGGCTTTGATCCAGAGAAATTTTAGTTTATGCCAAAGACTGAATTGACCGTTCAGGTATTTAAACCATTGATTCAGGTCGGGCAGGTTGATCCAGATGCCTACGGGTTCGCCTTTGTAATAGATAAACCAATTGATGCGTTCATCCATGACGGGTTTCATGGAACGAAACATTTTACGCACTACTTTTTCTTCCAGTTGTTTTAACCCGCCGTGACCAGCCCATGCTTTATTGTAGACGGTGGTAAAATCAGCCGCAAATTTATCCAGTTGATTTTTTTTGATATGGGCGGAACTGTAATGAGGGTCTTTGGCGCATTCCGCGTGGCGGTCATAAAATTTTTGCTGCAGCCGGCTACTGGCTTTCATACCAAAACAGATCTGGTTGAAATAATTCCGGAAACCATATTGTTCAAATAATTCCTGATAAAAGGGGGGATTGAAATTCATACCATACATTGGTGGATTTTCATGGCCTTTTACCACCAACCCCCACCAGCGGTCACGCTCCCCAAAATTGATAGGGCCATCCATGGCCTGCATACCCCGGGCTGCCAACCACTCTTTGGCAGTATCGAACAATAGGTTGGCGGCGGCCTGATCATTCACACAATCAAAGAAACCGATACCACCTACCGGCCCGTCATCGCCTTTATTCTTATATTTTTTATTGGTGAATGCTGCAATACGCCCGATGAAGTTTCCCTGATCATCCTTCAGTATCCACCGGGTAGTTTCTCCCGAGCGGAAGGTTTTATTTTTTTTGGGGTCAAAAACCTCGTTGACATCTTTATCCAGCGGGCGGATATAGGCCGGGTTATTCCTGTTGAGCGCCACATTGACCAGCAGAAATTCGCTGGCCAGTTGCGGGGTGGTGACTTCAATCAATTGCATGGAGCAAATGTAAGAAACCGTGGCTTTCAACAAAGGCTGATCTTTTGCTGCAATAAGAGTTGTTCGCTGCGCGAAGTGGTAAGGGTTAATGCCTGTTCAAATGAATGTTTGGCTTGCGGTCCGTTGTGCAAGTCCAGATACACTTCACCCAGGCAGGCATGATAAATATGGTTTTTTTCAAGACCCTGTACTTCCTGTAATAAGCGAAGGGATTCTTGCGGGCTGATCGCATAGGCTGCTGCAATAGCTTTGTTCATAGCTACCACCGGATTGGGTTGCAATTGGTACAGCCATTCATAGAGCTGATGAATACGCGTCCAGTCTGTTTTTTCAAACGACGGTGCTGCGGCATGTAAGGAAGCGATTGCGGCTTCCAGTTGAAAGGGAGAAATTTCAAACGGGTGAGAGGAGTCATCCAGGTATTCAAATCCTTTTTGAATGAGCGGCCGGTACCATTTTTCACGATCCTGGTACTTCAGTAAAATAATATTCCCTTTATCATCGAGCCGTGCCGGCAGGCGGGAGGCCTGAAAGCACATGAGTGATAATAATGCTTTTACCCGGGGATAACCGGTATGTGCATGTTCGGTGAGCAGCAGGCAGAGCCGCATGGCTTCCTGACACAGATCTTCCCGTATAAGCCAATCAGGATGAGAAGAATTGTATCCTTCATTGAATAACAGATACAAGGAGCGTAACACAGCATCCAGTCGTTCTCCCAGTTCATTACCGGAGGGCACGTCCATTTCTATTTTTTCTGATTTGATTTTTTCCCTGGCACGGTAAATGCGCTTGGTAATGGTGTCTTCGCCGGTTAAAAAGGAGCGGGCAATTTCGGAGGTACTCAGGCCGCACAATGTTTTTAAGATGAGTGCTACCTGAGATTCGGGAGCAATGGAGGGATGACAACAGGCAAACATCATCCGCAACTGGCTATCGTGTATTTCGTTTTCCAGAAATAATTGGTGAACGGTAGAGGAAAGCGCCCATTCTGATTCGAGCAGATAAGCATATTGCGGGCTGATGGTCCGGAATTTCTTTTCTCTCCGGATATAATCGATGGCTTTGTTTCGGGCCACCCGGTGCAGCCAGCCTGTAGGATTGTCGGGAATGGAATTAAAGCTCCACACTGACATGGCCTGCACGAGCGTATCCTGTACAATATCCTGTGCAGTTTCCAGATTTTGAAAACCCACCAGCTTCGATAAAATGGCGATCATCTTTCCCGACTCCTGCCGGAAAAGATGATCGACCAGTTGGTTGACAGATACAGCGCCAGACATGTAATTAAAAGTTATAGATCAACAGGTGAAAATAAGTCAGGTACTCCGTATTGCACACAGTACGAGCGGGAGGTCTCTTATTATTTTTTCACTACCCGATAGCAATCGGGTAGATATTATCTATCTGTCTTACATTTTCATTACTTGCCGCACCTGTATGCTGCCGCCGATTTCGTAGTCGGGATAATCCGCGCAAAGAGCTGCAGCTTCATTATAATCTGCCGCATTCACGATAAAGTATCCGCCAACAATCTCTTTTCCTTCGGTATAGGGACCGTCGGTAACGTTGGTAGCACTCCCTTTGATCAGTTTACCACCGGGGTGAAGGGGTTCGCCGGATACATATTTGCCGGCTTTGGCAAGTTTGTCGATCCAGGCCATCCATTTACCCATATTGGCCTGCATTTCTTCGGGTGAACGATCGGTAGGTATACCGCCATGAAAGATCAGCATAAATTTTTCCATAAAAACTGTTTTGTTGTTTAAAAATAGTTTGTTTGGATATATGACGAACGGGCATTCCATGGGCGGACAGGATCACCCGATTTTTTTAGAAAAAGGTAAATCCGCTCACTGTAAGCTGTTCACGGCAAAAACTATCAGCTTACTTAAGCGTGATAACGTACATCATGCCCGCAGGTAGCACAGGGGCTGGGCTGATGGCCTGTGGAAGAGAATTGATCACGGACTTCTGATCGTACATATTGTTTGCAGGTGCAGCCCTTTGAGGTGCAGGCACCCCATCCCGCATGCGGCAGGTGTTCATTGGCTACAATAAGGGATCCGGTCGGTGTGGCTTTTAAAACCGATTTTTTTTGCTGGCGTTTGGCGGGGCGGGGAAGGGTGGTTACTGGCATAACGGGTGTAGTTTTTGGTTTAAACAGTAATATACAATATTATAAGAATATAGTAAAGGTGCATTTAACCGCCCGGGTTTTCAGTGGGTTATTGCGCTACCACCTTTTCTTCTGTACACCGTTCTCCTGATTATAAGTGTACCTTACAGATGGGAAGCCGGGTTATTTAAACCGGTTTTACCAAATGGATATGTCAAATACATTGTCTGTTGTGCTGATTGCCATCATTACCTTAACCGTAATGGTATTGTTATTTTTTAAAAACAGACGGGATAAAAAACGCATGGACCCGGATGCGCCGGATTCGGTGGAAACGACAATTATGGATAAGCAAAGAAGAAAGGACAGGATTTGATCGCATGTTGTTGTTGATTATCTTGATGGGCTATCGGTCAGGTATGATCTCTGCATTACCCAGAGAATATTAATGATTAGAGCATGGATAAGCGCGAATGCTGTTCTTGTTTTACATAGTGAGTTTTACATGCAATATTATCAACCGATAATTCATCAAATCTTTAGCGATAATCCGTCAATGCAGGAGTTGAAAAGATAAACTGATGATTCGTTAAAATCGCATCCATCTGCCAAAAAACGGGTAGTTTATCTTCTGATCTGAATGTATAGTATGGGAAAAGGTTATATTTATTCAGCATAAAATCTCCTGCCATGACTTCAGTGACCACTTCCATCACGATACTGTCCAGCACAGCTGAAATGCTGCTCATTCGTTTCAGCATAACAAACCATTCGGATACAGCCGTTATGGTGCTGAAAAGGAATACGCCATTGGAAGGGCTGCGGTCCGATTGCCTGAAAGTGGAAGTAGATGGGATGAGCGTGCCTTATGATGGCTATTTGGTGAAACGGGCATTGCCCAAACCCACCGAATATATCCTGCTGAATATAGATGAAACCCTTTCTCATGAGGTGGATATCAGTAATGCGTATGATGTATCCAAACCGGGAACATATTCCATTCAGTTTGATGACCGCCAACTGGTGATCATTCCGGAACGTGATGAAGCGGAACCGGAATTGTTTGGAATAACAACAGTACAGACAGAAATCGTGGCCGATAACCAGCAGGCTGCTGTAATACGCACTGTAACAGAAGCAGGAAAACAAACAATCGGACAGCAACTGCGTATGGAGCAGGAAGACATGATGGCGGAGTTGGCGGAATTGCCCGCCGGCATACTGCGGGAAGCCAAAATTGTGGGGGGTACGGATGCACAAAAGAAAGTGATCGGCAAAGCACATAAGAATTGTTACAAATACCTGAAGCGGGCGGTGAGCAAATTCAGGAAAGACAACCGCTATAAAAAATGGTTTGGAGTATATACCGAAGAGCGGGCGGGGCATGCAGCATCGGTATTAGGAAAAATGCGTGAGCGGATGGAGCGGACCGAATTCAGTTATCATATCAATGGCAGCGATTGTGCCGACAGCGATTATGCATACACTACAATTGGCGGACGTGTGATCTGGCTTTGCACAGAATTCTGGAATGCGCCGCATACGGGCCTGTCATCGCAGGCAGGCACATTGGTACACGAGCACAGCCATGCTTCCGGGGGTACCGATGATTATGATTATTCGTTAGAAAGCTGTATCCGGCTGGCAAAAACAAAACCACAGAAGGCGATCAAAAATGCGGATAATTATGAATTCTATTCGGAGTCGCATTTTGCAGGGTGATGTAAGGCGCACTACTTATTTTGAGATGAATAATTGTATTTGATTAACAGATGCAGTTCCGCTCCGCTCTGCGCGACTTGTAGTCGCGCAGTATTATTCTATTGCCTTCGGCAATGATTGCCACAATAACTAAGGCTTTCCCCTTAGCACCACTACGTAATAAGAAATAAAACCATTTTCATACCCCAAAATTCAACGTTCATCGTTTGAATACATTTTTCATTAATGCGGTTAGCACCCGGCTAACTACATACGTATAAGTAGCTTCAAATACATTTTATCTTGCAATCGTTTAAGAGAAATTACTTCCACTATACCCTGTTTTGATACTACACTTCGCTATCCGTTGCTATTAAAGGCAACCGGTAAGATCCGTACGTTTTTTTTATTTTAAAACAATATGTTATGACGAATGTCGAAACCGCAAAGTACAAAGCGTATAAGCTTGCACTTGCACATTTGGCCAACAATGAGGCCATTACCAATGAAGAACCCGTATTTGCCAGTGCCTATCAGGCAGCAAAAGCCCTGCTCGACAGGATAGATGCGGCAGAATCGATGCGAACCAGTAAAGTAACGGCTACTACTGCCACGCGCAACGATCAGCGGAAAGACCTTGCAGAAATTACTTTTTCTGTAGCGGCAGTAATGAAGGGCTATGCCGAAAAAGCCGGGGATACGGCCTTGCGTAATGCAATGAGCCTGAGCCGGGGCGAAGTGTTTGGCACCACACCCTTGCAGTTGAGCACGGTAGCCAGCAATATACTGGCGCAGGCGCAGAAGCTGCTGGAGCCGCTGAAAGCGCATGGTATGAATGAATCGTTGCTGGCAGATTTTGCAGCGCAATTGGAGCAATTCAATACCGGCAATGCGCCGCGCAATTTTATTGCGGAGCGAAAGCAGGCTGGTCAGTTGGTGTCAGACAATTTACGCAGCCTTACCGATCTTTTCAATGGCCAGTTAGATGGGATGATGTTGCTCTTTAAAGACAAGTATCCGGATTTTTATGCGCAGTACCTCATTAAGCGTGCGGTGGTAAATCCCGCCCGCCGCAAAACGCGAGTGGAGGGAGTGGTAACCGATAAGGCCGGTGGAAGTGTACTGGCGGGTGTATTGGTATCGCTCAAAGGTACCAGTGCTACCACGCTTACTGCAACAGATGGCAGCTACTATCTCAATGCACAGCCGGCGGTACCGCTGGTGATCCTCTTTGAAAAGGAAGGGTATAAGCCGCTGGAGGTAACGGTAATCGTAAAGCGCGGCCAGGCTTTGCTGCAAAATGCTGCCCTGGAGAAATAAGTAGTTGATTATTGTTCATAGGAATCTCACCCGGCCATTCCTGGCCGGGTTTTTATTTCCCAAATAGGAATGGTCAGCAAGGGCCACTCCTATTTGGGAAATACTCCGCAGGGCAAGCCTCCTTTGGGAGACAAAACGTCACCCCACCATTGAAAATCACCCAATTACAGTGTACAGAGCAACGCCAGATTTTTTTTAGCAACGCGAAGCAGGTGAAGAGCATCGCGGGGGAAGTAAAGAGATACGTGAAGGAGAAGAAGCGTAACGCCGGAAAAAAAACAGCACCGCATACAACGAGGCAGGCAGTGTGCAGGAAGCGAAGAGCAACGCCGGACAAACGATGATCAACGCGTGGAAAATGAAGTATAACGCCGGAAAAAAAACAGCAATTCGGAAAAGACGTTGGGCCACGCGGGAAATAATAATACATACATGGGCGAAACGATGACCAGCGCAAGCGAAAGAAACAGCAATGCGGGAAATAAAATCAGCAATCCGTAAAAAAAGATGAGCATCGGCAGAAAGGGGATGAGAGACGTGGGAGAACCCCTGACCTGCGCGGGGGATGATAGTAGCAATGCCATAAAATAAATCAGCACCGTGAAGGATGTAAAGAGCAGCGCGGGAGAAAAATTAGTAAGGCCAACCATGCCACGCCCCCCGCAAATGAAGCAGCTACACCCTCCATAAATAAAATCAGCTACGCCGGAGAAAAAATGAGCAAGGCGAAGCAGCTATACTGCCTGACAAATTGCCGAAAGAGAGAGGCAAAGTAAATGAAGAGAAAGGCGGTTGAAACACGAATAGCAGGCAACCAATGATTTCTTCTCCTGGCACTCAAAAGCCGGTTGCCATTCATTATTGTTTTGCCGGGCGGGTAGCTATGATTAATTCCAGACTAAAATCAACTAATAGGCACCGGCATTTATTGACTGGCATCCGTTGATACAATTCACCCCATTATAAATTTCAATTCTGTCGATACTTTCTTTTCGAAGCAAAGTAATATTCCAGTTGCTTGCCGGAGGATGGGGCTTCATGAAATTAAACTCTTTAATATAAATGGCTAGACTTACCCCAATGCTATACCGGATATACAGGAAGTGGGCTTTTTTCAATTGGTCTCCGGGGCCTATTTTCATTTCTGCATAGTTTACCGGTATTTTCGATAAAAATGTGTCAACGGGCTTGCCGGAAAAGTATTGCAAGCTCAGGCCGGTGAAAAACGGCACTAATGTATCTGTTACATGGGTTGGCAATTTGTACACTTTATCGTATTGGGAAAAATTGTTGAACCCAAAACTGCATTTGCTCCAGGCAAAGAATATGAAGAAAGCAGGAATCAGTTTTTTTATCATAGTACTCCGTTTAATAGATTTTAATGAATTTGGTTTTTTCAGGGTTTGTTGATTTATAGATTGCAATGCCCGAAACTGTACTACGGCAGGATGCATACAGCAACACTCCCCCCATTACATACAATAAGACATACTTCCTGCTGTCTTTCTTCATAAGCATACGAATAATGAGCGTTAAATACGGGTTGCATGCTGAGCAGGCTGCATAGGAATACACTGGCCTGTTGGGGCGCTTGGTAAATACTTAAGCACTTATCTGCTTACCGTCTATAGGCCGGGTAAAAAACAGATGGGCAGGCCTACCCCCTGCTGCCATCCGGGAAGTGTGTATGGCCGGGCAGCCATAGCGATGTGCAACTATCGGGGTAAATATATATGATTGATGTGTAGCCCGGATGAAAATCGTAATGATAGTATGATTTTTTTTTACCGGCTTGTAGAAAAAAGATGCGGCTGTCTTGCTTGTGCATTTGCAAGCTATAAAATTACCCGACCGGAAACTGCTTCAGCCGCTCCTTCGCCAGCCGCACCAGCGCCTGATAGTGCTCTTCTCCCACTTCTTGCGGAGCAAAGAAAAGGCTTTCATAGAGGGCGGGAATGGTAAACAGATACAGCGAACCTTTGTGTACAGTGTAATACTCAAAAAGCTCCCACTTAAACCCGCTGTCGAAATAATTGCCCTCAAAGCGAAACCCATCTGCATCGTATGTCATTTTTACCTCCTGCTGCGCATGTACGACGCTGGCCAGCGATGCATTTCTCCATTTTACCCGGCGCCACCACCAGGCAGCAAGCTTTACCAGCCAGCCAATAGCCAGCAGCCAGGCTAGAGCAAAGAGCCCACTGCCTACGGCCTTTACCGTAACCCACGCATTGCCGGG
>JAPLEH010000040.1 GCA_026391455.1 Bacteroidota bacterium | reverse complement strand
CTTTCATGAAACATAGCCGCTTCATGCAGATTGGCCCGGAAGATCGTGTCACCATTGGCCACCACCACATTTTTTTCGGTAGCTTTTGAGCAGGCCAGCAATATGGCCCCGCCTGTACCCAGTGGCTCATCTTCAACAACGATCTGGTATGAAAGGGTGGCAAACTGTGAAGAGAGATATGATTCGATCACTTCGTGTTTATATCCAAGCGAGAAAATAAACTTCTCAATGCCCTGGCTTCGGAGATAATTGATCACATAGAATAAAAAGGGTCGGCTGGCCACCGGCGCCATGCATTTGGGCAGATCGGGAACAGCTTCCCGGAGCCGGGTGCCCAATCCTCCTGCCAGTATGATTGCTTCTCTGATCATGTAAAATATTACCTGCCCGGCAGGGATGAATTATTGAAAATAGTTTTCTTCCACCAACTGACAGATGATATGCCCGATCGTGATATGGCTCTCCTGAATACGGGGTGTATCATTGGAGGGAACATTGATAAGGTGATCGCTGAGCGATTTCATTTTACCACCGGATGCACCCGTGAATGCAATGGTGATGATGCCTTTTTTGCGGGCCGTATCAAAGGCGTTGAGGATATTCACGGAATTGCCGGAAGTGGAAAGTCCGATCAGCACATCGCCGCTTTCGCCAATACCATCGATCATGCGGGAGAAAACCACATCATAGCCATAATCATTGGCAACAGCAGTAAGATAAGACGTGTTACAATGCAGGGCTTCCGCAGGAAGGGCCTTCCGGTCGGTATAAAAGCGACCGGAAAACTCCGCGGCTAGGTGTTGGGCATCGGCCGCACTGCCACCATTGCCACAGAAATAAACCCGGTTACCGTTTTTAAAAGCAGTCGTAATAACAGACACCACTTCTCCGATGGTGGAAAGCAACGCTTCATCCTGTAACACCTGCTGCTTCGTATCAATCGAAGCCTGTATGATCTGTTTAATCTTATCCATAACCCAAAACTAATTATTATATATTTCTCAAACCTCTTGAACCTGCCTTCGACTACGCTCAGGCAACAGTCCTCAACAACCTATTGAACCCTCTTTCGCTAAAGCTACAGAGGGCAAGCCTATTCAACCTAAGTAACTTATGCAACCTATGGAACCTCTTAAACCTATGTAACCTGCCTTCGACTACGCTCAGGCAACAGTCCTCAACAACCTATGTTACCTCTTAAACCTTTTGAACTTCTTCAACCTTTGTAACCTATGTCACCTGCCTTCGGCTACGCTCAGGCAGCAGGCCTCAACAACCTATTAAACTTATTGAACCTGCCTTCGGCTACGCTCAGGCAACAGTCCTCAACAACCTATTAAACCTATTGAACCTCTTGAACCTATTCAACCTATGTAACCTATGCAACCTGCCTTCGGCTACGCTCAGGCAGCAGGCCTCAACAACCTATTAAACCTATTGAACCTCTTAAACCTATGAAACCTATGTCACCTCCCTCCCCGTCCACGTCTTCAACCCATGCTCCACAAACTGATAATTTCGGTGAATACCTCCGAAGGCTGAGAGTTTATCCATTACCTGGTATTTGGTAGTGCCCGGGCAATAGAAAATCATAAAGCCACCACCACCTGCCCCGGATATTTTACCTCCGGTAGCACCGGCTTTTTTAGCTGCTTCGTAGATCTCCTCCATTTGTGGATTGCTGATGCCCTCGGCCATTTGGCGTTTTTGAATAAATCCAAAATCGAGAATCTCGCCGATCTCATGTAAGCGGCCTTTCAGCAATGCCTCCTTCATCATCTGTGCCTGCTGTTTGAGCTGGTGCATGGCTTCGATGGATTTTTCTTTATTATCCGTTACGTTTTTACTTTGTTTTTTGATGATCTCCGCTGATTCACGGCTGGTGGAAGTATAATAAAGCAACAGGTTATTTTCGAGTTCAAAAAGGTATTGCTCTTTTACCCGGAGCGGGTTTACAATTACTTTATCTCCGGCATAAAACTCCATGAAGTTGACTCCGCCAAATGTGGCAGCATACTGATCTTGTCTGCCTCCCGCCAATCCCAGGTCTTTTCTTTCTATTTCATATGCATAATGGGCCATATCATATTCACCCAATGGCAGCCGCAGCATTTCCACAAAGGCACCTAATATAGCCACCACCAGGGTAGAAGAAGTACCCAGGCCGGAGCCTGCGGGTGCATCTACAAAAGTGGTGAGGCGAAAACCCTGTGGGGCAATACCATAATCTTTTTGAATACGGTTGTAAACCCCTTTCAGCAGGTCCAGTTTCCCATTGATAGGTAATTGCTTTGCCCAGTCAAAAGTTTCGGTTTCCTGGCGGTCAGTGGCCTGCAAGATGATACGTGGCTCGGTGAGCGGCTCAATAGTTGCATAAGCATACAGGGAAAGGGTGGCATTGAGGATAGCGCCGCCATACAGATCACAATAAGGGCTTACATCTGTGCCACCACCGGCAAGACCAATACGTAAAGGGGCAATACTGCGATAGATCATGATTCACAGGTTAAAATCAGTCTCAAAGATATTAGGATATTGTATGAAGTAATAAACTGTTTTCCTGATTAGTGTTGCAGCGTTTCATAGAGGGAAAAGATATGCTCAGTCATCTTTTGCCAGGAGAAGGATTTCTTTTTTTCCCTGATAAAAGGAATGAAATGTGCTTCACCGGCAGCATAAAATGCTTCGATCCCTTTGGCAATAGCTGCAGGTTCGGGTTCGGTTACGATACCTATTTCGTTGTGGGTGACCATGGCCGGCAATCCGCCCACATTAGTTACCACCATCGGTTTTTCAAAATGAAAGGCCAGGGGTGTTACGCCACTTTGGGTGGCATTACGGTAGGGTTGTATCACGGCATCCACGGCGCAGAGATAATATTTCACTTCACTATCCGGGATAAAATCGGTACGCAGAATGAGCTGATCTCTTATTTGAAGACGATCGATCTGTTCCTGATAGGTCTTTTCATCTTCATAAAATTCTCCGGCTACAAGCAGTCGTATGCCTTTGAGGGAAGGCATAGCTTCGAGCAGGAGGTCGAGACCTTTATAATTGCGGATAAAACCAAAGAAAAGGATGATTTTATCCTGCATGGGAATTTGCAGGTGTGTGCGGGCTTCCTCTTTTGAAAGGATGGCCCCAAAATTATCATAGAGCGGATGCATAACCAGAGAGGCCGGCTTCTCCTTTTCGAAAAGGCGCAGATCGGCCATTACTTTTTCACTCATGGTAATGAAAGCATCACAGCTTTTTAAAAAATAGCGGGTAAAGGGTTTATCCCCCGGCCTTTTTTCATGTGGTATCACATTATCTGCAATACAAATGATACGGGTATGTTTATTCTTTTTTATCCGGCGCAGGATGGTGCCTAATGCAGGGCCCATCAGGGGCAGCCAAAAACGAACGATAACAAGATCTGGTTTATCTTTCTTCAACCGGTTACCGATTTTGATCCAGTTAAACGGATTGATCGAATTGATCACCGTATGTACGGTCAGGTTTTCCGGTGCCGGTTCATTAGTGTATTGGGTGGTGCCAGGGAAAATAAAAGAAGGGTATTGTAGTGAAAAAGAATAAATACTGCAATCATGCCCCTGGTCATTGAATTCTTTGGCGAGCCGCTGATTAAAAGTGGCGAGGCCTCCCCGCAGCGGGTGTGCAGGGCCTATGATGACGATCTTCGCCATTTAAAAACCGAGTTTTGTTTCTACCAAATAGGAATTGCGGTTGGAAGAATTACGTGAAATGAGTTCGCCGATAAATCCTGCCAGAAATAATTGCATTCCGATGATGATGGAGGTAAGCGCCAGGTAGAATCCGGGGCGGTTGGTAAGGGCAAAATGACTGTCCATGATCTTGGATATGATCAGGTAGATGGAAATGCCCAGTCCGGCCAGAAAAAAGAGGGATCCCCATAAGCCAAAGAAGTGCATAGGGCGCTTGGAAAATTTACCTACAAAAGTGATAGAAAGCAGATCCAGGAATCCATTTACAAATCGTCTCCACCCGAATTTGGAAGTACCGTATTTCCGGGCGCGGTGTTCCACCACTTTTTCACCGATCTTTTTATAACCGGCCCATTTGGCCAGTACAGGTATATATCGGTGCATTTCACCATATACTTCGATGCTCTTTACTACTTTCAACCGGTAGGCTTTGAGGCCACAGTTGAAGTCGTGCAATTTAATACCCGAAACACGGCGGGTTACGGCGTTGAAAAATTTGGAAGGTATATTCTTGGTGAGGGTATTGTCATACCGTTTCTTTTTCCATCCGCTTACCAGGTCATATCCTTCTTCGATGATAAGGCGGCGCAGTTCGGGTATTTCATCGGGACTGTCCTGCAGATCGGCATCCATAGTGATCACCACATCGCCGGATGCGGCACGGAACGCTTCAAAGAGGCCGGCCGATTTACCATAATTACGTTGAAATTTGATGCCTTTGATATTTGGATTGGCGGCCCGGAGGGATTCAATGATTTCCCAGGAATTATCGGTACTTCCATCGTCTACGAAAATGATCTCGTAGGTAAAATGATGCTCATTCATGACACGTACTATCCATTCGGTCAACTCAGGCAACGATTCCGCTTCATCAATCAATGGTATGGCAATGGACAGGTCCATGAATCTTATTTTCTTTTTGGAATAAAGGCTGAAATAGCAGCGGTAATGCCCGTGCCAATGATCAAATATCCGACAATTAGCCCATAAACGAGCATGACATGATACCTCTTTTTATAGGTACTTACAGCCGATTCAATCTCATCGGGCGACTTGGATTTTTCAGTAATCAGTTGCTCCCGGTATGTTTGTGATGATTCATTTTTAAATTCCGGATGCATCATTGAAAACACAAGGGTGGAAATGGTCACGAATAAAATGGTCACCACAAAACAACGGAACCCATTGAGAAATGTATCCCAGAATTTACCGGTAAAGGCCGGCGACAATCGGTAGGCAACGATCGTCCAGGTAATGCCCAATGCATAGATGATATAGATCAGTTTTTGAAAAGGAGCATCCGGAGGCATACCGGAATAATAGGTGATGAGTACGATTGCCATCATAAGCACACCTGTAATAAGACCTTTAATTGCGGGAGATAATTTCATTGTGGTCAGTTCAGAACTATATGATTACCCCTGATGATGCCCAACGGCTTTCCGGTAAGTTCTTTTCCGGTAAAGGGGGTGTTTTTGGATTTGGACCGGATATCTTTTTCCAGTACGGTCCATTTTTTTGTGGGCTCAAATAAAGTGATGCAAGCCGCTTCTCCTTCGGCGATGCTGGCTGACGGCAAACCAAACAGTTTACGCGGATTGATGGCCAGTAATTGTACCCATTGAGCTGGCGTCATATCGGGCATAGCGGTGCTGATGGCCCCGAAAGCTGTTTCCAGGCCGATCATACCGGGTTTAGCGTATTCAAATTCCATCACTTTGCTATCATATTCATGCGGCAGGTGATGTGAGGCGATACAATCTACCCATCCGTTGCGCACGGCCTCACGCAAAGCTGTGCGGGCCGCTTGATCGCGCAAAGGGGGATTTACTTTCAGGTTGGTATCATATCCCTGCAGGTCTTCATCACAAAAGAAAAGATGATGCGGCGTTACCGAGCAACTGATGGAGGCGCCGCTTTCTTTTCCTCTCCGTATGTATTCGATGGATTTGGGTGAACTGATACCCGTAAAATGCAGGCGGGAATCCGCATAGCGGGTCAGTTTGATATCGCGGGCTACGATGAGTTCCTCAGCCATAGCAGGTAAACCAGGCAGGCCGAGTTGGGTGGAAATTATGCCTTCGTGCATCAGTCCATGTGGATTGATGCTTTTATCGTCGGGCAATTGAATGATGATACCATCGAATGCTTTGATATACTGAAGGGCTTTAACCAGCAGGCCCGCCGATTGTACGGCATGGGTTCCATCGCTGAAGGCAATAGCGCCACTGCTCTTCATATCATACATTTCGGCCAGTTCTTTTCCTTCCGTATTACGAGTTATTGCCCCGGTAGGATGTACCCGTACCGGTAATGCAGTTGATTTTTGAACGATGTATTCTACGGCCGCCTTATTATGCAATACTGGGTTGGTATTTGGAATCACAAAAACGTCGGTAAATCCCCCACTGGCAGCCGCCGCAGCCCCGGTTTCCAGGGTTTCTTTAAACTCATAGCCCGGGTCGGCAAAATGGGCAAAGGGGTCAACCCATCCGGGAGAGACATGCAATCCGGGTTGGTCGATTATCTGGTCGGCCTCTGTGGAAATGGAGGGGGCAATTTGCCGGATTACTCCATGTTCTATAAATATATCAGCTAATCCGCCGTTAAAAGGAGAGGAGGGATCAATAATAACGGCCTGCTTAATGAGTATTTTCATTAAGCGGCGAAGATAAAGATTGTTTTTGTTTCAGAAAAATGTTCAAAATCCCTAACTTTGCACTCCCCAAGAGAGAAATCTCGATTGTTCGGGACGTAGCGCAGCCCGGTAGAGCACTTGCATGGGGTGCAAGGGGTCGCTAGTTCGAATCTAGTCGTCCCGACATTAGCCAGCACATAAATGTGCTGGCTTTTTCATTAGCGTTACAAGGTTTCTGCTTTTTTTTTGCAGATTTCATTCAGTCCGGTAGCGCATCCCGATCCATCGGATTTAGCAGGTCGCTAATTTGAATGTTTACTCCCCGGTAGCGCATCCCGAACCATCGGATATAGCAGGTTGCTAGTGCTGACAAGGCTTTGCCAGTCAGCAAACTGACCGGTAGCGTCAGTAATTGAATGTTTACTCCCGACATTAGCCAGCACATAAATGTGCTGGCTTTTTTTTATTAGCATTATCAAGTTTCCGCTTTTTTCCCAAAACTCATTCATTCCGGTAGCGCATCGCGCTTTGGGCGGGAGGGTCGTCCCGTACGAACGGGATCGTCCCGACATCAGCCAACACATAAATGTGTTGGCTATGCATTAATTGGAAAAAGAGGTTGAGTGTTTGGCATAAAATCATCTGGTTCCATTTTGCCTTAAAGAAAATACATCAAGTAACGCAGGCTCCTGATAATTTCTAATGAATAGCCGGTACACTCAATTTGCAGTATAGGTATTGTCGGAAATAGTATCTACCATAAAAGAGGCAGTCATTGCCCCTCAAAATCATACTGTTCTTTTTGCACCTGAATAAAATACATCAAGTAACGCAGGCTCCTGATAATTTCTAATGCATCGCCGGCAAATTCATTTTGTTGTATAGGAAAGTACCGTTTAATGTATCAAGAAGAAAAGGAGGTAGTTATTGACCCCAAAAATTAAACTGCCCCATATTGCACTTGGAGAAAATACATCAAAAAACGCAGGGTTCCGATAATTTCTAATGCATAGCCGGTACATTTATGTACCGGATTTTATTATTTTTACGGCCCGGAAATTTCGCGGGATGTAGCGCAGCCCGGTAGCGCACTACGTTCGGGACGTAGGGGTCGCTGGTTCGAATCCAGTCATCCCGACCAGAAGTCAACATTCAAAAAGTGTTGGCTTTTTTTGTCGCTATTATCAAATTTGGTTTTTACAAAACTAAGTCTGCTGCTCCAGGCCTTTCAGCACATCCTGCCGCTCCATTCAAAACGATAGCTCAGCCAACGCTGCCCAAAAAGGACTGCTGCACTTTTGGTATAATTGCCGGAGATAATCGACACGACTGGCATTGGATTTATCCGGTAAATATGCATTATCCATTATACGATACCCGGAGCCGGACTTTATAAATGTGTAGATTGCTGTACGATCCAGCGGATAATCCGTCATCCAATATTTATTATCACGAAGCGGCGGGTTAACCACAATTTTTTTCAAAAAGTCATACCGGATATTGCGATACCCATACCATATTTTCAATGTATCACCTATCTGTGGGAAGACAATTCTCAATTTCAACTGGTCATCATCCACTTCTTTAAAAAATAATGTATCATTAGCGATCAATAGTGAATCCCGTGTGTAATTCCGGTCACCAAAAATGGCCACTTTTTCATATCCATCGGATATCAATACTTTGAAAGCCATAATAATTCCAAATCTGGTTTTAAACAATTTTGCAGTACGGAAAGGGGAGAGGTATTTGCCTCTTTGTTCTGCAAATTTTAAGGAGGGAGCGCGTTTCTCCCTCGCTCCATCACTTACAATGTACTTACGCCCGGAATCTACCGGCATTTGTGTAAGTGGCTTTTCAGCCCGTAACGTCGTGATGTTGAAATCCTCATAGTAAGTGAGCGGCCGCCGGTTATTGGATTGCGCAATTATTAGAACGGGCACCACCCAAAATACCGCTAGCAGTATGTGTTTGTAAAATAAAGACATGGCTATATGATGTTATCAATGATCATTCAATGGTAAACCTCTTTTCTGCCACTCAATCCAGTTCACATATTCCGAAGATACACGGTGTTCTTCCATGGTAATACAATTATCCACCGGGCAAACCAATTTGCACAGATTACAACCCACACATTCTTCTTCTTTTATAGTATAGGTATTATACGGTTTTCCATATTCAAGGTGGATGGATTGATGCGATGTATCCTCACAAGCGATATAACAAAGTCCGCAATGAATACATTTATCCTGGTTGATCTTCGCGACATGATGATAATTGATGTCGAGATCTTCCCAATGTGTGATCGTATTCACCGATTTACCAATAAAGTCATTCAGCGTGGCATAGCCTTTTTCATCCATCCAGTTATTAAGCCCCTCACACAAATCTTCGATAATACGGAACCCATGTTTCATAGCCGCAGTACATACCTGCACATTGCTGGCTCCAAGCAACATGAATTCCACGGCATCTTTCCAGGTACTGATGCCACCAATACCGGAAATAGGAACCGTTCGGGTGAGGTCATCCTGCGCAATCGTGGTGAGCATTTTTAACGCAATGGGTTTTACTGCCGGGCCGCAATACCCTCCGAACACAGATTTACCAGCCACATAGGGATTCGGTACCAGTGTGTCGAGGTCAATACCTGTTACGGATTGTATCGTATTAATAAGCGATAATCCGTTGGATCCGGCTTTCACCACCGAACGCCCCGTTGGAACTACTGAATGTACATTCGGCGTGAGTTTGGTAATAACGGGAATAGTAGCAGCTTCCATTACCCATTCCACCACCATGCAGGCGATCTCGGGATCTTGTCCTACTGCGGCTCCCATCCCGCGTTCTGTCATTCCATGCGGGCAACCGAAATTCAATTCCAAACCATGTGCGCCAGTGTCTTCCACTTTTTTAATAAGCTCATGCCAGCTCTTCCTGTCATTATCTGCCATCAGGGAAACCACCATCGCCCTGTCCGGAAAGAGTTTGATACATTCTGCAATCTCTTTCAGGTTGATATCGAGCGGGCGATCACTGATGAGTTCTATATTATTCAAACCCATCACTCTGCCGCCATTGAAATCGACAGCAGAATACCGGGAAGACACATTCTTCACCTGCGAACCTAAAGTTTTCCAAACCACACCACCCCAGCCGGCTTCAAAGGCCCGCAAAACATTGTATTTTTTATCTGTAGGAGGGGCACTCGCCAGCCAGTAAGGGTTGGGAGATTTTATGCCGAGAAAATTAGAGGTTATATCTGCCATTTGGAATTTGTAAATTATTTATTAATGATTATTGATTATTCTGACAATCGGAAGACTTTGCAGTTAAGAAATACATTAAAACAATTAGCTAATAATTATTAATCACTAATTATTAATGGCGAAGAAACCGGAGTATTGCCTGCGCCCCCATCTTCCCCGCCTGCACCGCATCCACCACTTCTTTACCACCATTCACGGCATCACCGCCTGCAAATACACCAGTAATATTCGTGGCACCATGTTCATCTGTGGTGATGCGTCCCTTTTGATTGGCCAGTTTTTCGGCTGCGATCAATGATTCAAAAGGAACCTGGCCCGCCGCTTTGATTACCATATCGGTTTCCAAAACAAAGGTTTCACCGGTATCAACAGGGGAGCGCCGACCGCTAGCATCCGGTTCTCCCAATTTCATTTTACTGCAGCGAAGTGCCGTTACTTTCCCATTTTCTCCAATCACTTCTTTAGGGGCAGCCAGCCAGATGATCTCGCAACCATCGAGTTTGGCAATATTCAACTCTACATCGGTACAGGGCTTTTCAGCTTCTGTTCTCCGGTAAACCAGTGTAACTTCCTTTGCACCAAGTCTGCGTGCCTGTGTGGCCGCATCAATGGCCGTCATACCCATACCGATCACCGTTACTTTATCACCCACGGGTACGGCCGGATAGCCCTTGGTACGGATATCATAGATAAAGCGTATCGCATCTTCCACTCCTTCCAGTTCTTCACCGGGTATATCCAACTGACGGGCCACACCCACACCCATTGCGAGATACACCGCATCATATTGTGTCTGTAATTCGCTTACTGTGATATCTTTTCCTAATTCCCGGTTATACTGGATCGTTATGCCGCCAATGGATAAAATATAATCCACTTCTTCCTGGCAAAAGGCCGGTGTTACTTTATAAGCGGCGATGCCATAGGTCATCAGACCGCCACCTTTTCCTTCCTTTTCAAAAATGTTCACCTCCACACCCTCACGGGCAAGTATATGCGCACAACTCAATCCGGCAGGTCCCGCACCCACAATGGCTACTTTTTTCCCAGTCGAGGGTTTACGTGTAAACAAGGGCCATTTTTGTTCCATGGCCTTTTCTGTGGCAAAACGCTGCAAACGGGCAATAGGTATGGGTGGTTCATCCAGCAGGTTATACACGCAGGCACCTTCACAGAGTTTTTCCACAGGGCATACTTTACTGCATCCTGCGCCCATGATATTGGAAGAAAATATAGTATGTGCTGAACCCTTAATATTATCGGTGGCTATTTGCTTGATGAATTTTGGTACATCAATATGGGTGGGGCAACTTTTAGTACAAGGGGCATCATAGCAAAACAGGCAATGATTGGCATCCACCTGCGCCGCTGTTTTACTTTCATAGGGCGGATGTATATCAGCAAAGTTAATATCATATTGTTCCGGCGGAAGCTTGTGATTCGATATTGCCATAGTGATTAATTTGATAATTCGATAATTAGCTAATATGCTAATTAGCTAATGTGCTAATAGAGTATTAGTAAAATTCAATAATGGTTCATTGATTATTTTCTGCTCTTTTCATAACTATAGTTCGCTATAAAACCGGAAATGGTAAAAAAAAATCAATAAAATATGTACTAATTAATCAAAACGACCCTGTATTAAATTAGCAAATTAGCTAATTATCACATCAGCACATTATTTTCACAGTTCAGTAAGTCTTCCATACGTTTCCGGTCTTCTGTCACGGAAGAATTGCCATACACTTCGTACTTCCTCAATCATATCAAGATCAAAATCGGCAATGAGCAATTCATCATTATCTTCCGATGCCTGTGCAAATATTTGTCCACGCGGATCCACGAAATACGAACTGCCATAGAATTTACCCAGGTTCCAGGGCTTTTCTGTGCCCACCCGATTAATACATCCCATAAAGTAACCATTCGCTGCAGCATGAGCCGGTTGTTCCAGTTTCCATAAATACTGCGAAAGCCCAGCCACCGTTGCAGAAGGATTATACACGATCTCAGCTCCGTTTAAACCCAATATGCGCGCACCATCCGGAAAATGCCGGTCATAACAGATATACACACCGATCTTAGCATAGCGGGTTTGAAATACCGGATAACCCAGATTGCCCGGTTTGAAAAAGAATTTTTCCCAGAAGCCCGATGTATGCGGGACATGGTTCTTCCGGTATTTACCTAAATAACTGCCATCCGCATCTATAACCGCGGCCGTATTATATAATACACCGGCCTGTTCTTTTTCATATACCGGTACGATCATTACCATACTATATTTCTTTGCATACTCCTGCATGCGTTCAATGGTTGGTCCGGGCACCGTCTCTGCGCTTTCATACCAGGCCTTATCCTGACCCGGACAGAAATAAGGGGTATTGAAGATTTCCTGAAAACATAGAATCTGCACACCTTTCCGGCCCGCTTCCTCTATTAATGGAATATGTTTCTGCACCATCGCTTCCTTGATCTCTGCAATTGTTCCTTCGCCTTCTGTTTTCGGCAGCGATAACTGAATGAGTCCTGATTTGATGATTCTTGCCATAGGTTAAGTTGTAAGTATTAAGTTGTTTAATAAAACTGTTACGTAAAGAGAGTAGGAAATTTTCTAATTCCAAAAGCTTACTTTCCGTCTTCCGGTCTTCCGGACTTTCCGACTTTTCTACTTCCCAATTCGGAGGATAAACCCTTCCACGGAACTAAATCATTTGTGAAACTTGACTCCGTTTAATAAACCTCCCATACCCCTTCTCCAACAAACAAACATTATTATCAATCGCCACCTGACCGCGGAGGAGTACCGTTTTTACTTTGCCGGTGAGTTGCCAGCCTTCGTATCCGGAATAGTCCACGTGCATATGATGGGTGGCCGCAGAAATGGTATGTTCTTCATTGGGGTCAAAGAGCACGATATCTGCATCGCTGCCAACAGCAATGGTACCTTTTTGCGGAAACATGCCAAAAATTTTTGCCGGATTGGTACAAGCTACCTCCACATATTTATTCAGGGTGATCTTTCCTTTATGCACCCCTTCACTGTATAACAATTCCATACGGTTTTCAATCGCCGGATGACCATTGGGGATTTTAGAAAAATCGTCTTTACCCATTAGTTTTTGTTCCCACATAAAGGGACAGTGATCCGTTGCCACCACCTGTACCAGCCCCTGGTTGATACCTGCCCATAATGTATCCTGATCTTTTTTCTGACGAAGGGGAGGGCTCATCACCCATTTAGCTCCTTCAAAGTTTTGTTCATAGAGCGATGCATCGAGAAGGAGGTATTGAATACAGGTTTCTACAAATACTTTCTGATTGCGTCGGGTGGCATTGCGAACGGCATTCAATGCCCCTTCGCAGGTAAGGTGTACAATGTAACCCGGGCAACCAGTATAATTGGCCATATCGGCAAATCTTCCGCTGGCTTCTGCCTCGGTAACCTCAGGTTGTGACAAATAATGATACAGCGGGGCCTGCTTTCCTTCAGATCTGTGTTTGGCAATCAGGTAATCGATCATATCACCATTGGTGGCATGCACATTGATCAGCCCTCCATGCTTTTTTACTTCCTGCATCAAGCCCACCATTTGCCGGTCATCGATCATCAAAGCCCCTTTGTAGGCCATAAAGGTTTTAAAGGAAGTGATCCCTTCCTGTTCGATCATTTCCTGAATCTCCGCTTTGGTGTTTTCATTAAAATCGGTGACGGCCATATGAAAACTGTAATCGCCCACACAATTATGATCACTTCTCCCTTTCCATTCTTCGAGTGCGCTGCGGAGTGAGTGTCCCTGTTTTTGCAAAATGAAATCGATCACCATCGTGGTGCCGCCAAATAAAGCTGCACGGGTACCTGTTTCATAATTGTCGCTGCTGAATGTACCCATGAAAGGCATATCCAGATGTACATGCGGATCGATTCCTCCCGGAAAAACATATTTGCCACTGGCATCGATAGTGGTAGAAGCCACCATGTCCAGATTTTTTCCAATAGCCTGAATGGTTTCGCCTTCTATGAAAATATCAGCGATATAATCATCGGTGGCCGTTATGATTCTCCCGTTTCGGATCAGTACAGACATAATATTATTTTTTCAATTTCATCAATATCCAATATACAAAAGAGCTGACAAAAAAACCAACAAACCAGGCATAATGATACATGCCATAGAGCCAGGATGGTATCGATTCCGGAAGTTGATCCAGTGTAAATAGTTTGGCCGAAACGAGAAAACCGGGAATATTCGGAATAATGCCGGCGAGTAAGGCTAAAATTGCGTACCTATTAAACCCATTATTGAAATAATACCTGCCCTTGTGACGGTATAGTTCGTCCACCACAAGCTCTTTTCTTCGTATGATATAATAATCCACGATCATAATGCCACCAATTGGTCCCAGTAAACCAGAGTAGGCAATAAGCCACGCAAAAATGTAACCGTTCGGATCGGCATACAATTTCCAGGGGAAGATGAGTACACCAATGATACCTGTGATATACCCGCCCATCTTGAAATTGATTTTTTTCGGCGACAGATTAGAAAAATCATTAGCAGGGCTCACAATGTTTGCGGCAATATTGGTGGCGAGCGTCGAAATTAGAATACCGATCATGGCAAAGCTCACCATCAATTTGTTACTGAAATGACTGGCCAGTTTTACGGGATCCCATTCCGGGCTGCCATATATGATGGCCGATGCAGAAGTAACTACCACACCCACAAACGCAAACAATGTCATAGAAGGAGGGAGGCCGATCGCCTGCCCACGGATATGTGCCTGCTGGCTTTTCGAATAACGGGTAAAGTCGGGAATATTCAGCGATAGCGTAGCCCAAAAGCCCACGACGGCTGTCAATGCCGGAAAGAAAAAGGCAAAGAAGGAACGGCTATCTGCAAATTTGGAAGGCTCCCGGAGTATGGGCCCCAATCCTTTGGCGGCTATTACCGCCCAGCAAAACAAAGCAATGGCCGCAATAGGTAAAAAGATCGCTTTAAACACCAGCAGTTTACGGATACTTTCCACACCCTTGTAAATGATGAACATATTAAGCAGCCAGAAAACGACAAAACATAATAAGGGGAGAGGTTGTGGAAATAACGAACTGGTATTGATGGCCTCCAGCGAAGGATTCCAGGCCCTTATCAGGTGATACAATGATTCGCCACCGATCCACGTCTGAATACCAAACCATCCGCAGGCCACGATAGCACGTAATAATGCGGGTATATTGGCGCCTTTGGTACCAAAACTGGCCCGCGCAAATACCGGGAAAGGAATACCATATTTTGCACCGGCATGTCCGTTGAGCAACATTGGAACCAATACAATGGCATTTCCAAGAAAAATCGTGAGTACAGCCTGCCACCAGTTCATTCCATTGTTGATCATGGAGCTGGCCATGGTATAGGTGGGAATGCAAAGACTCATGCTGATCCAGAGGGCAGCATAATTCCAGGTGCCCCAGGTTCTTTTGGACAAGGGTACAGGTGCGAGGTCTTCATTGATGAGGGATGTATCTGCTATGAATTTTGTTTCACTCATTCACGGAAAATTATCGTTTATGATTTATCCATTAATAAAGATCACACTCTGCCTGTATCGCTATCATGCTTGTTTCCTACACCGTATGTGCATCTGCAATGCGGATGGCTTCACTGATGATGGCCAATCCTTCATCCACCTGCTCTTTAGTGATACAAAGCGGTGGTGCAATGAAAATATAATTCCAGCGAACAAAGGTGTACATACCCAGTTCTTTGATCTTTGCTGCCACTTTATTCATGACCAACATCTCATCGGGCTTAGCATTAAAGGGTGCCATCGGTTCCTTTGTTTCACGATTTTTTACCAATTCTAAACAACCGAGCAATCCCGTATTTCTGAAATCACCAATGGAGGGATGGTTCGCTTTCATTGCCTCCACCCGTTCATCAATATACCTTCCCATAGCGGCTGCATTGTCAATCAGGTTCTCATCTTCATAAATGTTCAGCACTTCCAGCGCAGCCGCACATCCCACTGCATGTGCCGAGTAGGTGAGGCCCAGCCACAATACATTATCATCATAATGTTTGGCAATCGTATCACTCACAATCAATGCACCAAAGGGAATATAACCGGAGGTAATTCCCTTTGCCGTTGCGATCATATCAGGCATTACGCCATGATGATCGATGCCAAACCATTTTCCTGTACGTCCCCAGCCACTCATTACTTCATCCACAATAAGGAGTATTCCGTGCTGATCACAAAGGGCGCGTATCTTTTTAAAATAATCCGGTGGATACTTTATACAACCACTGCTGCCACTTTCTCCTTCCAATAATATGGCGGCAATGTTCTGCGGACCTTCAAATTCGATCACCCGTTGTACATGAGATGCACATTCGTATTTGCAATTGCCAAAGGTTTGTCCAAAGGGGCAACGGTAACAAAACGGGTCTTCAATATGTATAAAATTGGGAGCCTGCTGACTATCAGCCGGCAATTTTCTTGGGTCACCACCAGCCGACATACTTCCGTAAGAAGCTCCGTGAAAGGCCCGGTATTTCGCGATGATCTTATGCCGACCCGTATAGAGGCGTGCCAGTTTGATTGCGTTGTCAATGGCTGTAGCACCACATACCGTAAACAGGGTTTTGCTCATTCCTTCCGGCGTTACCGATGCGATTTTTTTGCCGAGTTCACCACGCACTTTAGTAACACAAGCGGGCGTTACATAACTCACTTCCTGCATTTGCTTTACCACTGCATCCGTAACCCTTTGGTGGCCATGACCAATATTTACATTCATCAGTCCGGATGAAAAATCAAGATACCTTTTCCCCTCATAATCGTAGAGGTATACCCCTTCTGCGCGTTGAATGGCGATAGGGTTTATACCTTTTTGTATGCTCCAGGAAAAGAGGGTATAATCCAGGTTGTCTTGAATTATCTCCGCTGTTTCACTCATTGCTTTCACTGACATGACTAATAAATTTTATAATTAGATAAATGAAAATTTTATTTGAAACCAATTCTTCGCCTTGTACGCCAATTCTCTTCATCTGCTTTCTTGTCCAACATGTCTTCTATGGCATCATATATTTTTCCCAATTGAATATCATGTTCACCCAATCTATCTTCCAGTTGTTTGAGTTTACTCACAATATTTCTGATTTGCAGTATACTTTTCCTGATCTCCACAAAGGCACGCATAATTGCGATGTTCATTTTTATCGCTTTGTCGGAGCGGAGAATACCGCTTATCATCGCAATTCCCTGCTCTGTAAATGCTTAAGGAAGATATTTGATATTCTGTCCTTTTTTCAAAGTCACAATTTGTGACCTTGAAGCTTGGGCTTCTTTTCTGGTAAGCTTGAACATGAAATCAGATGGAAATCTTTCCTTGTTTCTTTTTACAGCCTGATTAAGAACTTTTGTTTCTGCTTAGCATAAATTTGGATAGCCAAAAAATGTTCAACCCTGTCTCAAGCGATTTTACTTACTTCTGCGTATTTCGGCACACGGATGTGACGGTTTGCTTACGTCGCGGAAAATGGATAAGAACTGATTTTTTCTGCTGCGCAGAAATTTGGATCCGCCAACTATCATTCAAAGAGTATTCAGGCGATTTTACTTACTTCTGCGTAGTTCGGCACACGAATCAAACGGTTTGCTTACGTCGCGGCAATGGATAAGAACTGATTTTTTCTGCTGCGCAGAAATTTGGATCAGTCTAAGCAGAGATTTAAAGGCCGTTATCCTTTTGCTGGTTACGTAGCATTGGCTTCTTATCGTTATCAAAGACCTTTCTTTTTATCTGGGCGTTTACTCCAAAATTTAATAATAAACCTACTTCCAGCGTGGTGGCTTTCAGGTAATTGATCAACTGCCGTTCATTTCTATCCAAAAGTGTATCAATTGCCTTCAATTCTACTGCTACCTGATTATCTACTATTAAATCCGCATAATAGTGACCAATAGGCTGTCCCTGATAATAAACTACAATTTTTTGTTCTTTTACTACTTTTAAACCCAGGTTAGTTAATTCAATATACATCGCATTAGAATAAGCATTTTCAAGAAATCCATATCCTAACGTATTGTAAACTCGATAAAATGCTTCAATGATCTTTTCAGTAATTTTTTCATGTTTCATAAGGTGGTACTTTATCAATCTTAAAATAATTACAAGATTAATAAAAAAGATGCAACTACGTTGTTAGGTATAAACCTTCAACACCTTTGTATCTTACCCCATTTTCTGCGCAGCAGAAAAAAATCCAAATAAATCCAGTTGCCGCGAAATAAGCTAACCGTATCATCCGTGTGCTGCATTTACCTCTTACAGACAAATTCACTCATTTATACCAATACCCCCATTTTCTGCGCAAAAGAAAAAATCCAAATAAATCCAGTTGCCGCGACGTAAGCTGGCCATATCATCCCGTGTGCAAAAAAATCCGCAATAAGTAAACCAGTTAATATTATCCAGATAAAAACTCAACTCATCCAATTCACCCCCGCTTCCGGATTCCATTTGGTAGTTGATTTTTTCAGTTTGGTCCAAAACTCAATGGAACTTTTTCCCGTTATATCGCCTACACCAAACTTACTTTCATTCCACCCGCCAAATGAAAATGGTTCACGGGGTACGGGCACGCCTACATTCACACCAATCATACCAGCACTGGCCCTTTCAATAATATACCGCGCCAACCCGCCATTTTGTGTAAATACCGAAGCGGCATTCCCATAAGGATTGGCATTCTCAATAGCCAGCGCTTCATCTACCGTTTGGGTACGCATAATGGAGATCACCGGCCCGAATATCTCTTCCGTCGCCACACTCATGCCGGGCGTTACATAATCAATCACGGTGGGGCCCACATACGTGCCCTGCTCTTTACCGGCCACTTGCGCACCCCGACCATCCACTAAAATCTTTGCACCATTCTGCTCTGCTTCGGTAATATAGTTTTCAATCCGTTCTTTACTTTCTTTACTGATCACCGCACCAAGGTTCTCTCCGGGAATGATCTTTCTGGCTTCCTCACATATTTTATCAATGATATGATCCACATTGCCCACCGCTACCATAGCAGAGGCCGCCATGCAGCGTTGCCCGGCACAGCCGCTCATACTGGCGGCGACATTCTGAGCCGTCATCTCCGGTTTTGCATCCGGTAATACCATTAAATGATTCTTGGCACCACCCAATGCCAGGCAACGTTTATAATGATGCGTGGCCCGTTGATACACGATCTTCGCTACTTTGGTCGATCCTACAAACGATACGGCAGCAATACCCGGATGATCGCAAATAGCTTCTACGATAGCCACATCACCATGCACAATATTGAGCACCCCATCAGGCAGTCCCGCTTCTTTCAGCAATTGAGCAATGCGTCCACAACTCAGCGGAACTTTTTCCGAAGGTTTAAGGATCATACAATTCCCCAGTGCAATCGCATTGGGAATGGTCCAATTGGGTACCATCGCCGGAAAATTGAATGGTACAATTGAGGCGACCACACCCAGGGGAACATGTTCAGTACGGCATTCCACGCCCTTACTTACTTCCAGTATTTCACCAGTCACCAATTGGGGCAGGGAAGTGGCGAACTCCGTTAGTTCGATACATTTTTCGATCTCCGCCACCGATTCACCATACGTTTTTCCATTTTCCTCACTACACAATTCGGCCAGTTCTTTCAGGTGCTTTTCGAGCAATGTCTTGTAACGAAAAAAGACCTGCACCCTGTCTTTGATCGGCATTTTACTCCAGGCCGGAAATGCAGCTTTGGCGGCTTTCACCGCGGCATCCAGGTCGGCAGCAGTGGAAAGCGGAACTGTTGATAATTGCTGGCCATCCAGCGGAGAGATAACGGGGAGCGTAACAGCAGCAGCAGCATTCACCCACTGTCCATTGATATAGTTCTGTACGGGTTGATATTTCATATATACAAATAATTAAGGATTAGTTCCTTGTTAAATATAATTAAATTCAACGGTTGAATGAATTTTCAGGACAACTTTATACAATCACATCGATATGATCCCGATCATTTGTATGCTATGATGCTTTCATCCGTCTGACTTATATTTGTTGCTAATCATCTACAATGACACCTGAACGATATAACCGCCTCACCGCGGTACTCGATAAACGACAAAGCAATATCACCGTGGTATTGGAAAATGTGTTCGATCCGCATAATATTTCTGCCGTTATGCGCACCGCCGATGCAGTAGGCTTACAGGATATTTATATTCTGAACACGAAAATCCCCCGCCATAAAAAATGGGGGGCCAAAAGCTCCTCGAGTGCTGCCAAATGGCTGACCATTCATCAGTTTGATAATGCGGAAGAATGCTTTTCATCCCTTCGAAAAAGCTATTCAACCATTTTAACAACCCATCTCAGCAGTGATGCAGTAAGTTTACACCAGCTTGACCTTACCCAATCCATTGCCCTCGTGTTTGGCAACGAACACAGCGGAGTGAGCGAAGAGATCCGGGCATTGGCCGACGGCAATTTCATTATTCCGCAGGTAGGCATCATTCAATCACTCAATATCAGTGTAGCCTGTGCAGTTACATTGTATGAAGCCTTCCGGCAAAAGACCAATGCAGGTCATTATGAAAAGCGGGGACTGGATGAGCAACGGTATACGAAATTGCAGGAAGAGTGGGGGTTTGAGAGTGAATAGATGACCTGCCTGCCGGCAGGCAGGTAGTTGAAAGATGATAGTTGCTGTTTATACTTTGATTCCCACATACAAATAGTTTTTAAATAATGCTTGTGTTAAGATTCTTGATAATTACAGTCGGTTTTTTTATGGCGGTTGCTGGAAAGGCGCAGGTGATAAGGCGGGTGAAGATCAAGGAGCTGGAAACGATCATTGCTGAAAGCAAACACCCGCTCATCATCAATATGTGGGCTACCTGGTGTAAACCCTGCGTGGAAGAGATTCCCTATTTTCAACAACAGGCTGCGGCGCATAAAGGAGATAGTGTGCAACTCCTGTTGGTGAGTCTCGACTTTAAAGAAAATTATCCCGCCGGTATTCGTTCCTTTATAAAGAAACGAAAGATTACTTCAGAAGTGGTTTGGCTGGATGAAACGAATGCGGATTATTTCTGTCCCAAAATAGACAGTACCTGGTCCGGGGCTATTCCGGCAACCCTTTTTATCAATCGTAAAACGGGCTACCGGAAATTTGCCGAAGATCAGCTCTCCGAAGAAGAACTGAAAAAGGAGATCATGGCTTTACTTCAAAGTAGATAAACAGATCAAAACCCCGTTAATAATAATTTTTTTGCAGCTTGTACTGAGCATTTGGCATAGCCTGAATACGCTTTTGCAGCCCGCATCCTGATAGATTCCCCGTTCTCACTATTTATATACCCCGTCAGCGCATCATGCAAAGTATAGGCTTCCGGCCCCATCAAACCCGATGTCCATAATAATGGCCTTGCTTTTGTTTTTTGAATCAGTCCTGAAAAGTAAGGTTTGCTGATACATGCCAGGATAAAACAATCCCGTTCTATACCATCTGCACTCACCGTTGATACCGGCACATCCACATCCATTAACCCATTATGCCCGTTATACGCCAATGCCGATGCGTTGCCATATAAACCCGCAATTCTTCCTTCCGCCATCATGGTGTCCTTCATTACACCACCCAATCCCTTTAGAAAATCCACTGTACAGGATTTGATATATCTGCCATCATACGCATCAGCGATAAGGAAAAAAGATCGATCCCTGTGGCGAAACAATAGCCGCTCGGGTATCGTATCATTTACTTTTACCGAACGGATGAAAATCCACTCCCTGCTTTTCTTAAAGTAAGTACGAATGCCATAACTCCAGCCCCAATAAAGATTATTTCCAGGGTCTTGTCCGTTACCGGTTTTAGCGGGTACCGGTACTATTCCCTGATACTTGTTATCGCATAAGGGGACAAAAACATGAATAGTTTTAACAATGTCGGCTGAGCTTTCAGATGTTTCGACTGTAGGTGTAGGTTGCAGGCTAAATGAAGGTTCGATATTTGCCCGCTGCATACAGGACCATCCGGTAAGGACTGCGGCAACCAGAAAAAAGGCAAACCGTTTCAATGGGAATGCTAACTGTGCTGATTAATATTTTCCGCCTCCATTTCCATCTCCATTTCTTTACGGGCAGATGCCAGTATATACAGGAAATATATCCCGGCACCCAGGCTTACCAGGGCAAGTATGACACCCAATACACTTTTATGGTAGAAGGCTTTGGCCAGCCAATAACCCACCAATACTAAAAAACTGAATATAACCAGCCGGTTGATGATAGTGCGGGAAAACATAAGCTGCGGTTTTTGTGTATAAATAAAGGTCTTACACCTTTTAGATGCATGCATAAAAATTTTCCATAAATTATTTATAAAAAAATACCCCGGCCTTTGCCGGGGTATTTCATGCGGTAAAAAACAGGTTTATAGGCGCTTAATCGCACAGCCTACTGACCTTGATTCCTTCACCGTTATCTCTTTTCCATTCTTCATTTCATCAATGGCTGCCATCAGGTGCTTACGGCTTACTCCCGAAGCATCCGACGGATTATCGTCGATTGCGCCATGGTACACCAGTTTGCCCGAACCATCAAACAGGAAGCACTCCGGCGTACGGTTGGCACCAAAAGCGTCTGCCAGCGCCGAATTTTTGTCCTCCAGGTAATACCAATTATATCCCTGCTGTTTGGCATAAGCTTTCATTTCCTCCATTGAATCATCATCACCCCGCTTGGCTTCATTGGAGTTGAGTATGGCCACGCCAATACCATTGCCCTGTGCATATTTACATACTTCGTAAGTACGCGACTGGTTCTTTACCACGTACGGGCAGGTATTACAACTAAACATCACCAGCAATCCCTTTTCGGTTTTGGCATCTTTCAGGGCAATTTCTTTACCCGAAATATCCATCATTTTGGTATCCGGATTGGGAACAGGTGCCCCGATCGGCAGGGGTTCATTCGTCCTGCTGATTATCAGGGAAAGCGCCAGCACAGGCAGGGCTGCAAAAAAGAATGATTTCATACAATTGATTTTTGTGACTACCAAATTCGGACATTATTTCGAAGATTCCGTCCCATCCGAAGGGTTTTCTTTCCGCTCGTCTGCAATTTTCTGCAGGGAGGAGATACTTACGTTCAATTCGAAGCCGATCAGCAATACCAGGGAATTGATAAAAATAAGGATCATCAAAATCAGCACCGTACCGATGGATCCGAAAAGCTGGTTATAATTTCCAAAACGGCTCACCCACCAGGAAAACAGTAAGGTCATCAGCAACATCAGAAAACTGGCGAGTATGGAACCCGGATTGATCATTTTCCATTTCTTATGCACTGCCGGGGCATGGCGATAGATATAAGAGATACAGGCAAAAAATAAAAGTATGATCACGACCCACCTTGCATTCACAATGATAAAAAGGACCGTGGTATCGCGAATCCCGAAAAATTTCAGCACCCTGGCTTGCCCTATGAGCAACAGGATAGAGGCAAATACCAATACAAACAATACCAGGGTGATCTTTAAAGCTACCAGCCTTTTCTGCCAACCCTTTCGCTTGCGGAAACCGATATAGTTCTTGTCAAATGAATGCATGATACCCATCATGGCATTGGAAGAAAAGAACAGGGATAATAGAAAACCGAGTGACAACAACCCATTGCGGGGTTTATTGATAAAATCCTGCAGAAAATGGATCAATACTTCATTATTCTTTTCCCCGGGTATCACATCACGTATCAGGCTGTACAAGCTCATTTCAAAATCCTTTGAAATGGGCAAAAAAGGGATCAGCGTAAACAGAAAGATAATGGCCGGCGGAATGGCCATACAGAAATTATAGGCAATGGCAGAGGCCCGTTCGGTCATGCCCACCGTTTTTACCTGGCCAATAAAGAATTTCACCACATCATAGATCGGAATACGACGAAATCCGGGTAGCGACGTGTTCTTGCTTTTATGTACAATGATCCGGGCCGGTGCCGATGAAGTGATCTTATTCGCTATTTGTGTAAACAAAGGCATTATTTTCCGGCATTGGCCTTTTTAGCAGAATCCATCCTGCGGGTAAGTTCCTGCTGATACATTTTCGCATAGCGGGAATGGTCCGACAGGTTGCTCGTGAATATACTGGTACCATCGAATTTATAACTAGCCACAAAGAAGAGGTAATCTGTAACCGGTGCCTGCAATACTGCATCAATCGTTTCAGCCGTAGGCGTACAAATGGGGCCGGGAGGAAGACCGGCATACATATACGTGTTATAAGGAGAATTGGTCTGCAGGTGTACGCCGAGTATGCGTTTGAGCGCAAAATTCTTCATGGCAAATTTCACGGTAGGATCTGCCTGTAATTTCATGCCCTGACGGATACGATTGATATAGGTACTCGCAATTTTGAATTTATCATCTTTCTTATTGGTCTCTTCTTCCACGATCGATGCGAGTGTGATCACCTGCAGGGGAGTCAGTTGCAGCGCTTCGGCTTTAGACTTACGGTCTTCATTCCAGAATTTTTTATACGCCGTATAAAATTGCTGCATGATCTTTTCCGGGCTGCTGTTCCAGTTCACTTCGTAGGTATAGGGCATGATAACTGACATAACCGTATTGGTATCCACATCAAAACGGGCCAGCGAATCATTGCTGCTCAGAAAACGGATCATGCGAAGTGAATCACACTGGGTATCAAATTTCTTCCCCATTTTACCGGCAAATAGTTCTTTGGTTCGCTCTTTAATGATCACCAGTTTTACGGGCGACTGTTTTCCGGCCCGCAACATTTTTACCAGGTCCATCAGACTCATTCCATTCTTTAATTCATACCGGCCTGGCTTTACAGACCGGTACTTCATCCATCCAGCCACCCGGCTGAACCAGGCTTCGCTGCTGATAAACTGTTGTTCGGACAGCGCATGGCTCACCTGATCTGCAGTGGCACCATCCTGTATATAAAAATATTTCTTGTCTGAAACATGCACAGCGGGACCCAATATTTTATAACCCAGGAAACCTCCTGCCAGCAAAAGCACCAATACAATGGCGATGATTATTTTCTTTTTCATAGATGATTCACAATATAAATAAAAACCCCGTGTCTGCAGAACGGACACGGGGCATATTTTACTATCGTATTTCCTTATTTAGGGGTAGTAGGAGTTGTTGCCGGGGGTGTGGTAGAAGGCATTGGCACATTTCCGGGATTAGCTCCGGGAGCAGGGGCTGTTGTCTTCTGTACGGGAGCGGGTAAACCTTCCGCCTTATTCGTACTGCCAGAGGCAGAGTTTACAGGCTTGGGAATAAAAATCACTGCTATAATGCAAAGAAGACCAATGAGTCCAGCAAATACCCAGGTACCTTTTTCCAGTACATCCGTAGTTTGCTTTACACCCATATATTGGTTGCTAAAACCAGCAATATTTCCAGCCAGCCCGCCACCCTTGGGGTTTTGAATCAATACAAATAAAGTAAGCGCTAAAGATGCTACTACAATCAATATGATAAAAAGAATAGTCATGTCAGTTTAATTTCTTTAATTCGTCAATTTTGGCTGCAAAATAAGCGCTTTTATCGGGTTCGAGCAAACTTAATTTGCGGTAAATATCAATGGCTTTGCCCTTGTGGCCCTGCTTTTCCCATACTTCTGCCATGGCCTCCGTTACCACATCGCCTTCCTGGAGGGAATCCCGTGCCAGTAATTCTGCGTTATGCTCGCCGGTGCTAACCGGAGCCCGCCCCAATTCCACGGCAGGGTGCTTTTTAAGCGTGCGAAGCCAGCCGGTGAAACTTTTCAGTTGCAGGCTGAATTTATCGCGTGGTGCTTCCTCTTCCTGCATTTTAATACCCTGCGAAGCAAAATAATCCACGGTATGGTAGGGTTCGAAAAGCAATTCATCACCTGTTACCGCATCCGGCATCCCGGGGTTGAAAACGGGAAGTTCGGGTTCTTTCGCTTTTTCCGGTTCAGGGGCCACCAATGCCATTTCGGGCAGGGGAGCAGGCGTTTCTGCCTCTGGTACCCTTTCCTCCTGTGCCGGCGAAGATGACAGTTCCATTGTTGTGTTTTCCACTGGTAAAGCAACTGCTTCGGGCATATCTTCAGGCGTTAGTACAGCCTCCAACGGGGACGACAAATCAGCCACAGTGTCCACCTCCTCCGGGGTATTCATCACCTCAGGTGCAGTAACCTCGGGAATTTCTTCCTCATGTATTTTTTCAACGCGTATAGCTGCCGGAGCCGCTACTTCCTGTATCATCAATTCAGGCGTTAGTACAGCCTCCACCGGTGACGACAAATCGGCCACATTGTCCACCTCTTCCGGTGTATTTATCACCTCGGGTGCTGTATTCACGGGTATTTCTTCCACGGGTATAGCTGCCGGAGCTGCTACTTCCTGTATCGGAGGTGTTACTGACGGGGTGTTGGTAAAAGCCACGGGTGGTACGGTCAATTCGGTCAATTGTTCCTGTACAATGGTACCATTGCCGGTTTCATTCAGCAATTGTTCCACCCACAACGGATTATGAAAGAATAAATAAGTCTTTTGCAATTGTGCCGCATAACGGTCAGAATTTTCAGCCTGTAATTTTTTGGTGAGCAGCAGTTGTGCCGCACCAAAATAAGGGTACCGTTCCGCAAATTGCTCCACTTCACGCAGGCTGCATTGCTCCAGCGTATCTTTTTGCAGCAGTGATTTTACCAATTGGTTGATCCGGGCATTCATCGTTACAAGATAAGAGTAAAACCGCATTTGCCACAACAGCAAAACGGGGATGGCAAAATTACTGAATTACCAGTTGGAAAACAGTTTATTGAAAATATCATCCGTCATAGTTCGTACCATTTCATCAGCCAATTCTGATTCGGCCTGCTGAAAGGTCTTATTGCCCTTGAATTCAAAACTCCGGCTTACATCATGTTCGGTGGTTTTTCCCTCTTTGCGGTCTTCCAGCGTAATATGTATAGCCACAGTGAGGCGACTGTTGGCACCCTGCTGACCAGAGATGGCGCTGGTCATAAAGGAATATTCCTGTACATAACCACTGATGAGCCAATCGGCATTATCATTATTGGTTTGAGTGAGCTTTGTTTGTCCCACGATCTTTTGCCGCAATTTATCGGTCAGTCGCGGACTCAGTTGCGGATTGATATATTGTGCCCGGTTCTCTATGAAATTCACTTTTACCGTCTTGATCGAATCAGGTATCGAACCGGTTTCATTGAATTTATAAATACCACAACTGCTTTGGGTAAACAACAACAGTCCGGCAATGGCCAGCGGCAGGAGATAAAGGGTTATTTTATACTTCCGTTTCATTATTCTTCTATATCGTATTCTTTCAGTTTGCGGTATAAGGTTCGTTCGCTGATACCCAGGTCGAGGGCCGCATCCTTGCGTTTGCTCTTATGTTTTTTCAATGCTTTTATGATCAGTTCCTTTTCCTTATCCACGATATTCAGGCTTTCTTCCACTTCCACATGCTCATGTATATCATTGTTCATGAGTACTGGTTGTGTATGATTCGCAGCAGGAGGAAGGTCGTAGTTGCTGATGGAAACAGGATTCAGCGCCGGCACCAGTTCATTACCCTTGAGGCGGTAGGTATCATTCTCCTTCAGTTGGTTGATAAAGGCCTGATTTTGCGCACTCATTTGCGGGTTTTGCAATACTTCCAGAAACATCCGTTTCAGTTCGGTCACATCTTTCTTCATATCGAAGAAAAGCTTGTACAGCATTTCCCGTTCATTACTGAAATCCTGCGTGTTCGTATGGGCTGGCGACACAAGTGCAGGCATACGATTGCTGGAATACGGTTGTAAAAACTTACTGAGACCGGCAGACGTTACTTGCTTGTCCTGAGAAAGAACTGAAATCTGTTCTGCAATATTCTTCAATTCCCGCACATTACCGGGCCAGGGATAGTTTATTAACAGGTTTTTGGCGTCCTCATCCAGTTGTACCGGAGAGGTCTTGTATTTATGCGCAAAATCAGCAGCAAATTTCCTGAATAGCAAATGAATATCTTCCGGACGATCATGCAGTGATGGTACACGAATGGGTACAGTGCTCAGACGATAATACAGGTCTTCGCGAAACTTACCAGACTGCACCAGTTGCAACAAATCTTTATTGGTAGCGGCGATTACGCGCACATCCGTCTTTTGTGTTTTGGATGAACCTACCCGAATGTATTCACCGGCTTCCAGCACGCGCAGCAGGCGGGCCTGTGTGCCCAATGGCAATTCACCGATCTCATCGAGAAAGATGGTACCACCATTCACCGTTTCAAAATATCCTTTACGCGCATCCACCGCACCGGTGAAGGATCCTTTCTCATGACCAAACAATTCCGAATCAATCGTGCCTTCGGGTATCGCACCACAGTTTACCGCAATAAAGGGATTATGTTTGCGGGAGGATAAGGAGTGAATGATCTGGGAAAATACTTCCTTACCCACACCGCTCTCCCCATTGATGAGCACGGTAAGGTCAGTAGCGGCCACCTGCACCGCCACCTGCAACGCATAGTTGAGTGCCGGCGCATTGCCGATTATATTGAATCTGTTCTTTATACTTTGTATATCCATAGCATTACTTCAATCACTGAAAATTATTATCTTTTATCAGACCTCTCCCCAACCCTCTCCAAAGGAGAGGGGGCTTGGAGTCTCAAACCACAAAGATGTTCTTCGAATAAATTTTATCAAAGGCATATTTGATAAACCCTACTACCATTGATTCTTAATTCAAACCACACATCTTTCGGGTATCAACTGCCAACTATCAACTGCTAACTATTAACTGCTAACTATCAACTGCCAACTACAATCTCTCCCAACAACGTCCCCTGCGTACATTCATTCGCTTTCACCCAAACATAATCGCCTTTTTGTAATGCATATCCCGCTTTGGGAAACACAAATACTTTTCCTTCTGAGCTCCGCCCCATCCAGTCTGCATCACTTTTTTTACTATCACCTTCGATGAGAATCTTAAATGTTTTACCGATATCGCGCAGGTTACTTTCCAGAGAAAGGCGGTTTTGCATATCCACCACTTCCTGCAATCTTCTTTTCTTTACGTTTAAAGGCACATCATCGGTATAGCGTTTTTGCGCCAGCGTACCGGGCCGTTCGGAATAAAAGAACATATAGGAATAATCATATTGTGCATATTCCATAATGGCCAGCGTTTCCTGATGATCTGCTTCTTCTTCGGTACAAAATCCGGTAATGATATCGGCACTGATGCCACATCCGGGAAGCAATTCACGTATACGATCCACCTTAGCCATATACCATTCGCGGGTATAAGTGCGGTTCATCAATTGCAAAATTCTATTGGAACCACTCTGTACCGGCAGGTGTATATAGTTGCAGATATTATCATACCGGGCAATGGTATGCAATACATCGTCGGTGATATCTTTTGGGTGTGAGGTAGAAAAGCGTATACGCAGCAGGGGAGAGATCAGCGCTACTTTTTCCAGCAGTTGGGCAAACGTAACGGAATCATTGTTCGGATTGTCTTCATCTGCCGTATAGTAATAACTGTCCACGTTTTGCCCCAGCAAGGTTACTTCGCGATAGCCTTCGTTGAAGAGTTGGGTACATTCCTGCAAAATACTGTTTGCCGGGCGGCTGCGTTCCCGACCCCGGGTAAAGGGCACCACACAAAATGAACACATATTATTACATCCGCGCATGATGCTTACAAAAGCACTCACGCCATTTCCGCCAAGACGCACGGGCGAAATATCGGCATAGGTTTCATCCCGGCTGAGCAATACATTCACGCCTTTTTGTCCGCTTTCAGCTTCCAATACCAGGTTGGGCAGCGCGCGATAGGCATCGGGCCCCACCACAATATCCACCAGTTTTTCTTCTTCCAGCAATTTCGATTTCAGCCGTTCGGCCATACAGCCGAGTACGCCCACGAGCAATCCTTTTTTCGTTTTTTTGATCCGTTTGAAATCCGACAGGCGTTTGCGCACGGTCTGTTCGGCCTTTTCACGGATGGAGCAGGTATTCAGCAACACCAGGTCAGCTTCTTCCGCATTGCGGGTGGCACCATAGCCAACCCCATTGAGGATGGAGGCCACGATCTCGCTATCCGAAAAGTTCATGGCACAGCCATAGCTTTCAATATAAAAGTGCTTTTTGTATTGATTGGGGTCGTTGGTAAAAGGGGCAAAGGCTTCTCCCTGCCGGGCTTCATCGTGCCGGTCGGTCTCCGTAGCCGTTTGTTTATCTGTCACGTAGTCAAGCATATAAGTCCGATTGGACTGCAAATATACTGCTAAGTCGTGAATTTATGACAGGATGACAGGGGGGGGGGAGCTGCAAGCTTTGAGCTTCAAGCTTCAAGCAGTGTACTTAAAGCAAGTAGCATGCAGCTTGGAGCTAAAGGCTCAAGGCTTGTAGCTAACAGCTTGTAGCCATTATTGTCCGGGGAAAGTTTTTGCAAAGCCCTGAAACATTGCCCCAGAGCGGGTTCTAGCCCCTCTCCTTTGGGGAGGGGTTGGGGAGGGGTCTGAATTGATTTTCAAACTAATAAATAGTTTTACCGGAGAACAATGGCTTGTAGCTTGTAGCTGATAGCTTGCCGCTTGCATTTTCTTACTTTTACGTCTTAAGCATTGATTTGAAAATATTGCTATTTTTTTCCCTGCTGCTTTGTATCTCCCGCCCGGTATTTTCCCAGGGGGGTAATGCGGGCATACTTACGGGTAATATAATGGATGAACAGAAAAAGGCATTGACCGATGCCACGGTGGAACTGATCTCCCTGCGCGATACGTTGCAAAAACAATCCCTGCGCACCAACAGCACCGGTTCATTCAATTTTACCGGGATTGCATTGGGGTATTACAAATTGCAGATCCGCTATGTGGGTATGCAACGCCTGACCATCGACAGCATCCATTTTCGTTCAGAACGATCCGATTTTAATCTTTCAGATATTACATTGAAACGAAGCGGCACCGAAGAACTGGCGGCCGTGATCATTTATTCAGAGAAACCATTGATCGAATCCAAAGATGGGAATATCACGTTCAATGCAGGTGAATCGGCCCTGGCTGCAGGCAGCAATGCCAGCGACCTGCTCACCAATGTACCACTCGTGGCCAAAGATCCCAATGGAAAAATAACCGTACGGGGTAAAGAGCCTAAGATCCTCATTGATGATAAGCCGGTAGAGCTGAACCTGCAGCAACTGCAGGACCTGCTCGAATCCTTGCCCGGCAGCTCCATCGAAAAAATAGAAGTAATGACCAACCCGCCACCCCAATATGCCAATGAACAGGGAGGCGTGATTAATATTGTGACCAAAAAAGGAAAAGTGGGCCGCAGCGGCCGCCTCAATATTTCCGGTGGCACAAGGGGAGAGGCCGGTATCAGTGGCAGTTTTACCTATCGCAAGCAGGGCCTTTCCATCAGCATCAATGCGGGTACCAGTTATAACCGCGTGCGCGGTGATGGCCATTCCGAACGAACGAATTTTTATACCGATTCATCCAACAATTTCAATACCCGCAATCATTATCTTAATAAAAATATACGGCCCAATTTCCGTTTCAACCTGGACTATGACCTCAACAAACTGCAATCGCTGAATGTGGTGGTGCAATACAACCAGAACAATTTTGTAAATCAAAACTCCACCGAATACCGCAATATCAACCGCTTTGGTGAAACCTACCGGTTAAGTATACGCGATATTGAAAACCATGGCGGCAATTACAATCCGAATATGAGCCTCAGCTTTACCCAAAAGACCAAACGGGCAGGAGAGGTGTTCAAAGTTTTTGCCAATGGAAATGTATCGGTGAACGAGGCCGACCGCGATTTCTTCCAGGAATATTATAACCCCGATTTTCAACCCAATGGGATCGACTCCACCCAGCAGCAACTGAACAACAGCCGCAATACGGGTTATAATCTCCGGGTAAGTTATGATAAACCACTGGCCAATAAAAAAACATTTCTTTCATTCGGTGCTTATTACAACCGGAGCAACAGCCATGTGGATGTGGATGCCAGTTACCTCAAAAAGCCGGAGCAATTCATGGTGAACTCCGTACCACTGAGCAATGAATTCAAATTTCACCAGGGCATCATCAATTACCGCGCTTCGGTAAAACAGATATTGAAAGAACGGTTCAGCATTACAGCCGGTACCTCGCTGGAGCGCACTGCTATCTGGTTTGAACTATTTAAAGAGAACCGCGATGCCCGCAACCATTACTGGACCTGGCTGCCCTTTGCCAATATCAACCGCAACTGGCACGACCGCTACAATCTTACGTTAGCTTACCGACGCAGCATCCGCCGGCCCGGTATCAATGAACTGAATCCCGCCATTGATTTTGGTGATCCCTATAATGTACGCTTTGGTAATGAAAACCTGCGTGCCTCCACGGCCCATAATTTCGACCTGGTATTGGGGGAGACCAAAAAGAAATACTTTCTCAACCTGGGGTTGGGGTACAATATCGTAGAAGATATCTTCAGTCAGGTACGCACCCTGCTCACCGATGGGAAAACCCAGATCACCTGGGAGAATATCAGCGGACGGAAGGAATATGAACTGAGCAGTTGGGGTGGACTTACGCTTACGCAAAAACTAAAAGTAAACCTGAGTGCCAGCTATACCTACAATGCCTACAGTACATTTGACAAAACGGTGAACCTCTTTCGCAATGGCGGCTCTTTTACCTCCAATGTAAATACGAATTACACCCCCCGGGATATATGGGGCCTTACGGGCAGTTTTAATTTCAACCGCTTTGCCAATCCCCAGGGCTTTGCGCGCTGGAGCTGGAGTATGAACCTGGGCGTGCAGCGCAAACTGCTGAATAAAAAACTCACCATTTCTGCCAATATCATTGATCCGTTCTTACAGGAAAACAGGAGCTATACCTATGGCCCTAATTTTTCGGTGCAAAGTTTTAGCACGGCACAAACACGGAATTTCCGGTTGAGTATGGGATATAATTTTACGAAGACGGTGAAGAAGATAGGGGTAGTAGCTCCTCGTGGTTAAAATATGTTTTTTTTGAAGCAAAGTTGCAAATAATGTATTAAATTTATCAAAATCAGGTCATTTATTATAAAAAAGAGTAAAAACTCTTTGATAGTATCATTTTAGAATCATATTTTTAGGATACCTTTGCACCCTGTAAAAGTAATAAACCAACAACCTATTAGAATTTGTGAGAAAGCTAAAGGAGGATATTATATGAGTAACAAATCAAGCAAATTAATTTTTTCACCTAGAGCTTTGCCTTATATTTTAGATGCATTTGGTAAAACCATTTCCGAAAATGGTATTATTATAGATTCAGAAACCAGCGAACCCGTTCTGACACCTGAAGGTGATGAACTTCATAAAGACAACTTCGGTGGTATTAAAAAGGGCTCTGTAATCTTCATGAAACAGGGCTTACTTTCTGCAATTAAATTAACCGAGGGTAAGTACGACCCTGCTAAGTAAGCTTATAATTTTGCTGTTTAATGTCTAAATCATCAAAAGTTCAGGTAAACGTTTGCCCATCCCTTAAACCTATTGTTACAAAAGTTTTTGGAAGAGGGGTTACTTTTAATATTGATGCAGACAGCGAAAGCCCTTTCCCATACACATGGGAGGCATCTGACAAAATACTTACGGTATTTCCAGAAAATTTAAATGACGAAGAGAAAGCAGGGTTAGTTATCATAATTAAAGAGTATCATAATAGAAACTTGTTATTACTGCCTTATAAACAAGAACAAGTAATAGAAGAATATATAGAGTATTCAGAAGCAAACCCTAATAAAGATACTATTGAATTTTTTACATCGTCGATTCCAGCAAACGATTTAGACGCTTTAAAAATGTCTTTATTTATGAGGGATGAAAAGAATAAGGGTAATGATATCAGTGCGTTAAAAAAAGAAATTCGAGAAACGTTTGGCCCTAGAGGTGCATATATAGCAAACTTATGTACTGCTGGGTATTTCGAAAGATCTTTTAAGGCTGCTAAGAATAAGTTAAGTATTGAGCGATTCAAAGAATATTATGAGTTAAGAGTTGGAAAAGAGGCTGCTGCAATTTTTGTTCATGGAGGTATGACTATATTAGCTTTGAGGGATTTAGTAAAAGAGAAGATAGATATCTGTCAGTTAAACGGTATATTTAAGTTTAGTATTCATGGATTTGGACGTGCAAATGTTGAATTGATTAAGGAGTACATTGAGAATTATTCAGTAGATGATCTTGATCCAGAAATCAAGAAAGAAATAGTTTACGAAAGTCCTCTACCTAATGTTGGGCTAGAATACGAAATTACTCTAGCTTGATATGTAGCTTTTTATTTTAATCTGCGTATCGCAATACATCAAAGACTCACTAGTCATAAAACTTCTCCATAGTACCAGGGTATTTCATCAATACATTTCCCCGGAAGGTACCCAATTGGTCGTTGTATCACGAATAGAAGCGAGGCCGTTTTTCTCCTTGCAATTTGTATCAAGTCTTAATTAATTGTTTAACATAAAGAGATTTTATATTTAAACTGACCGCAAATTGTATCTTTCCTTTTCCCTGTCAGTTTCGAATATCAAAACTACATTATGTTACACAGGTTAGCCGTAGGGCAGCCGTCATTGATTATGTTTGCTTCAATCAATGACAGGCAGCGTAAGCAAGTCGCTGGGGGCAGCGTGGGAGAGTGTCAGGGAGAGAAAAAACAAAAGGGACAAAGCGAGGCGATAGCCGAGCAGGAAAAACTGAGAAATGAGAATCTCATAAAACTCGGCGTAAAAGAATTTCTTGACCCGATCCCAGACGGAGTTCAGTTCGTGAATAGTCTTGAAGAATTAATTCCCGAGTTTTTTGAGAACCCTTCTCATAAAGAACAATAGAAAACGATTTATTGTTTTCCTTTATGTTAAAATCGAATTCTGTTGTTGCTTCATTTTTGGGTGTGTAGTGAAGTATCCCACCACTTTCATACGTTGTACTGAATAAGTACCTTCCGCCCTTAGAATCTTCCCAACTACCTGAAATAGTTTCTTTTATTGTTTCGCAATCCATACAAAAATGTTTCCCCCGAAGGTAGCGAACTATACCGCGTATCACGAATAGAAGCGTGGCCGTTTTTTCTCTCCCTGTACTCTCTGTGTCAGGCCTTTGTGCGCCTGTTTAACATAATGTAAATTATAAGAAATAAATCCGCTAAAAAATTAGTATACAGGGAACTACGTAACAGCCCTGTACAGACCATCCTGAATTTATATCTTTGAAACCATGAACGTAAAACTGAGATCCACACAAAAGATCAGAGTTTCCAAACCGGATGATATAATGATATATATAAGGTAATGCAGCAGGTGTTGCTGCGCGAAAATAAATTCAGCCGGGCGCAGGAACATTTCTGGATCGTGGGATTGAATGACCAGCAGAAGATTCTATTTATCGAACTGCTGGCCCTGGGCGCCAGCAACCGCGCCAGCCTTGCGCCGCCCGAGGTATTCCGGATGGCCATTTACAAACTGGCCACACAGGCCGTGCTCGTACACAATCATCCCGGCGGCAGCCTGGTCGCATCGCGCCAGGATAAGGAAACCACGGACTATTTGTACAAAGCCGGCCGGTTTCTGCGTATTCATGTGCTGGACCATCTGGTGATTACCGAAAAGAAATTTACCAGCTTCGCCAACGAAGGCCTCATGGACGAGATACAGCACAGCGGTAACTGGGAACTGGTGGAAAAGAAAACCGCCGGGGAACTCGAAAAAATGCGTCAGGAAATTGAGAAAGAACGATCCGCCAATAAAGCAAAACTGATCGCCATTGCGAAGGAATTAAAATCCAATGGAACCGCTGAAGCCAATATCCGGAAGCTAACCGGCCTGAAACTGGCTGAAATCCGGAAATTATAGGTTTATATAGTATCCCCTATCCGATAAATTACTAATTTACATCTCAAACAAAAAACCATTCATTTATGGAATCTGGAAATTATTCAAACAGCACGCCGGAGCATTTATTTGCCAACCAGGCGGCTACGGGCTCGCGCTCCAAATCGTTCATCGCGAACGTATTCTCGTATATGTTTCTGGCATTGGCCATTTCTGCCGTTACTTCGTACATCTTTACCAATAGCTACGATCTGATGTTCACCATAGCTACTAATAAGTTATTATTATATGGTGTTATGTTCATGCCGCTGGCATTTATGCTGATCGTAAATTTTGGTTTTCATAAAATGTCGGTACCTGTATTACTGGCCATCTTTATTGCCTGGTCCATTTGTATCGGTATCAGTTTCAGCTTTATTTTGCTGGTATATACACAATCATCCATCCTCACCTGCTTTTTATCTGCTGCCGCTATGTTTGGAATCATGGCCTTTATGGGCTATACCACCAAGCAGGATCTCACCAGTTTTGGCAAGATAATGATGATGGGCTTCTGGGGCATTTTTGCCGCTTCCCTTATCAATTTCTTTATGCAGAATGATACGATGGATTATATCATCAGCTTTGTAGGTGTATTGGTATTTACCGGCCTCACTGCCTATGATATGCAAAAGATCAAGCGTATCGGCGAAGGTCTGGATGAGAATGGCGCTGTAATCGAAAAAGACGTGAAGAAATTATCCATCATGGCGGGCCTTACCCTTTATCTTGATTTTATCAACCTGTTTATTATGCTGCTCCGTTTGTTCGGAAGCAGAAGATAAAAGTGATAAGCTATTTGCTAAAGGCTGCGAGCGGTTTTCGATTACGAAATTATGCTCGCAGCTTTTTCTTTCTATACATTGACGAATCAATTTTTTTTCCAAATTACACACGGCCTGTTTGCTCGCAGCTCAACAATGGATTTACGAAAAACAATTTTGAAGGAACACAGCAAAGCCAACCGCGATAAAATCATTCGCTGGGTAGGCAAGGATCAGGCCCGTTTTGATGAACTGTTTCATCTCTTTCTCCACGATGAGTACCGCGTGGTGCAACGGGCGGCCTGGCCCATCAGCTACCTGGTGATCGAAACGCCATCACTGATCAAAAAACATTTTGGAGCCCTTATTAAAAAAATGAAATTGCCGGGTGTGCATGATGCAGTAAAGCGCAACGCCCTCCGGCTGATGCAGGATATTGCCATTCCGGCCAAATACCAGGGAGAGATCATGAATACCTGCTTCGATTATATCTCCTCTCCCACAGAAAAAGCCGCCATCAAAGCCTTTTCCCTTACTGTGCTTGAACATTTATCCGCCACCTATCCCGATATCAAACCCGAATTGAAAACCATTATTGAAAACCGCTGGGAATTTGAAACACCGGCATTTCGATCCAGAGCGAGGAAGATACTGGCAAAATTGTAATATTTGTTCCTGCTCATTAGGAGGTTTTGCTTCCCCAACTTTGTCACCCACCCGTAAACGTAAAATAATAATTCATACTAAAATTCCAGATAAATACGATCCCGATGGCGATCAGTTTGGAGAGATAGAAGTTGACATTCCATTTTTCTTTTAGCAAGAGCAGGATCATATTATTCAGCAATAATCCCGTGAGCGCGATCAGCAGGAAAAGTCCGAATTCAAAAGGTACTGACTGTCTGGAGGTGCCGAAGGTCCAGTATTTATTCAATGTATAGTTCAGCGAAGCTGCCAGTATAAAACCCACCGAATTGGCGATATACTTGTTTATTTTCTGTTTCTCTTTTAAAAAATAGGTTACACCAAAATCGCAGGCCATGCCGCTCAGGCCTACCGTGCCATATTTAATTAATTTGATGAGTAAAAGATTCATGGCTGTATGTTGATGGTAAAAAAATCGCTGTTGAGATCAGGTCCGAAAATGGAATAACAGGTAATACCCAATTTTTGCGTACCCTCACTGCCTTTCGGAAATACAAACCGAAAGCCGGTCTCCTTTTTTTCACCGGGTTGTAAACTGATAAGTGGTTGGCTGCAGGTTCCCTGAATGAGTTGCATGCCCTTTGCTCCGGATAATACTGCGTGGATAGTGGCCGGCAACTCCGGATGCTGAAAAAGAAAAGGCTGGGTACCCCTGTTTTCCACTTCCAGTATCAATTCAAGTTCCCTCCCCGCTTTATGAACCACTCCACTTTTGGACTGCAAAAAACGGATCCATATATCATGCGTAGATTGAAACCGGTTGACAAAAAATCCGGAGAACCGCTCCCCTCCGATGTCGTATTGTACCGACCGGTCGGGCATATCCAGCAACACAAACACTTTCTTCCCTGTAAAAGCACGATCATTGCGCCAAATATCAAACTGGGTGCGCCTTCTGTCGAGACTGCTCAGTACCATAGCCTCCCTGCCGGTAAAATAATGATACAGGGAGGGTGGTTGAAAGGAGCCCACAATAATAACCGGAGCATCGCCCGCCACTTTTTCCAAAGCCCTGTACTTGGCTTGCTTGCCGGTCAATTCCAGGTTGGAGGGTACCCATCCAGCTATCAAACAAATGCGTGCGCCTATCAGCAACAGTATGGATGGAGCCACTACCCGTCTGATATAGCGGAGAAAGCTTTTATTAAGCGTACTGTATTTTACTATGAGGATAAGTGCCGGTATGGAAGCGGCAACGGTCCAGTGTGGTTCTGCATGGCCTTTGAAAGTTGCCAGCCAGAAAAGCAGTACCATGCCCGACATGATGAATACGAGGGCCCGGTCGAACAAATTGGTGATGTTGAATCGGATTACGAGCCATACCATCGCCGCCAGTACAAAGGGGTTGAAAGTGGCCATTTGATTGGGCAGGTATTCAAAAAAGTAATTCCAGCGAAATCCGGCAGAGCGTTCAGTCAGGTGATACTTAAAACTGGGAAACTGATGTTCAATTTGCCAATAAAAATGGGGTGTGCAGATGGCGAGTGCCAGTATGCCGGCTATCCAAAATGTTGGAACGGTAAGGAGTCGGATATTGGATACGATCAGCATCAGTATGACAATCGCCCCCTGATACTTGCTGCAGATCATGCCGGCCATTGCTACCGATAACAGTAATATTATGGGAATGGAGCGGGTGTGTAAAAATCGCTGATAGGCCCATAAGAAAACTGCTGTAAAGAATAGTAAGGGTACATCCGGCGTGGTGATGAAGCCATATGCGGAGAACATGATCATGGCTGCACCAGTGATAAAAAATACAGGCAACCGCTTTTGCTGCTCCGAACCCTCTCCTTTACATAGTTGCCAGACTATAAAGAGGGTGATGGGTTGCATCAATACGGTGAAGAACCGTACACCCAGGTTGCCGGAAAAAAAGAAGGAGCTTATGCGGATGAAAAATGCGACCATCGGCGGATGATCATAGTAACCCGCGTCGGTATGCTCGGCCCACAAGGCATAGTAGGCCTCATCCGGATGTATTTCTGTAAAATGGGCCTGTACCAGGTTGATCAGCCACCATAATACCAGTCCGGCATAAACTTTTTTTTGTAAGGATCGCTCCAGTTCGTTTTTCATAGGTTTCAAATATTTTCCAATCCGGATACGTATGCAGATCCTGATATGCTGAGCTTACTTTGATGCAATCAAAGAAGCGCTCATGTTGACAGAATCATTCATACGTACCGGAATTCCGATCAGGATACCGCTGCCAGTGGCGGCCATATCCTTGAAATGAATGAATCACCCATTCCATTGGTGGAATGAGTGTGGAAGTATTTGAATTAACAGAGTCGAATATATCTTACAGACAGTATGATGCAACTAATGTCTATTTAAAGTAAATAAAACATCATGCAGCAATACGGCTGTTGATATGATTCATGAAAATACATGAACCGCAGGAAGGTCAGTTAAAAGGGAATAGTGTGTAAAAAAGGAATAGTGTTATGCAAATATACATATATTTTTTGTTATTAAAAAAGCGAATGAGCCCGAATCGGGTCCTACCTTATTGGGTGCCAATGATTTGCTTATTGTAAATGGCTATCGCAGAGCCTTCTGCGAGGAAAACACTCGCCGGTTTTTGTTGCTGCAACACCGAAAAGGCATTCCCGTATAAGGCGCTGAAATCACATGCTACCGTATATGATTTCACCGGGTAAATATTCCAGCGTGGGTGCCCTACCTGGTATTCGTTGGTACGGTTGGCACCGGCTTTTGCATAGCCCCAGAAATGTTCGGTAATGAATTCTTCTTCGCTGCCGGCGATGAGCGGAACGGCCTCTGGTGGGGTTACCACTTCCAGTTTTTGCCAGGCATTGTTTTTCTTCCAATGGTATTGTGTGTATAATTCTCCAGCCTCTTCTTTCCACACGTAGCGCATGGGCAGGGTGCTGTAATGTTCTTTGTACAGGGTATTGGCTACCCAACTGATGGCGGGCTTGGGTACGATCTCGCTGATGAAGACCACTCCCCTTTTCCATTGTTGCCCGTCGAAATGTTTTACATAAAATCGCAGATTCACCTCCGGAAAATGCCGGTGCCAGGGAATGGCAATGCCTTTGATGCGCACATCGCGGAATAAAAAACCGACAAGGCTTACATAGCATTTGCCATCGAAAAAATCCAATTCGGTATGCGCCGGCAAAAAGGGTTTCAACACGTCCGGACTGATGGTATAATTCGCCATGATCAGCCTGCGCCATTCCGCAGTTAAAAAAACGTTCTTACTCACGGTAAAAATTAAAAAGTATAAATGAAAAATAACTATTCCAAACAATTAACAAAGAATGCCGGTAATAGTTAATGCTGTGCAGAAAAGAAACCTATTCAACTTATGCAACCTATATTTCACGCAAAGACAGCAAAGGCACGCAAAGAATTACAAAAGAATCCTTTATTCCATTTCCACATTCTCACATCTCCACATTTCCAAATTATAAATCACGCAAAGACAGCAAAGGCACGCAAAGAAATACATAAGACCCCTGTATTCCATTAGCAAATTAGCACATTAGCTAATTAGCTAATTAACGTTTCCGTTCAAACTCCCTGAATATCAACCGCAAATTCTGATCATACGTGATATAATTATAGAGCCAGTTGGAGAATACAAAGAACCGGTTTTTTACGCCGAGAATGAGCATGAGGTGAAGGCCCATCCAGATCAGCCAGGCAAAGAAGCCGCCGAAATGCAGTTTAGGTTTGGGCATATCCACCACAGCGAGGTTTCGACCTACGGTGGCCATCGAACCTTTATCGAAATATTCAAATTCGGATAAACGGTCGGAATTGGATTTTTGTTCGATCAGGCGAAGGTTCTTCGCCAGCATCGCCGCATGTTGCATAGCAACCGGCGCTACCTGCGGATGACCATTGGGATATTTGGGTGTTTCCATATAGGCGAGGTCGCCAATAGCATAGATATTGAAAGATCCTTGTACCAGGCAGTGCCGGTCTGTTTTGATACGGTTGCCACGGGTGATGAGGGAAGCATCGATACCGGCGGGTACATTGCCCTTTACACCGGCCGCCCAGATAACGGTGGCGGCGGAAAGGGTGTTACCATTATCGAGTAGCACGAGTTTACCGTCATAATCCTTTACGATGGTCTGCGTCATGACGTTTACCCCAAGACGTTCGAGGTATTTGCGTGACTGAGCGGATGATTTTTCACTCATGGCCGAAAGGGTTTTGGCAGTGCCTTCGAGCAGGTAGATGTTCATCTTAGAAAAATCCAGTTCGGGAAAATCCTTGGGCAACACATATTTTTTCATTTCAGCCAATGCACCGGATACTTCCACACCGGTAGGCCCCCCTCCCACTACAACGATATTCATCAGATTTTGTAATGTGTCAGCATCACGTATCGTGTGGGCGTTTTCAAATAATTGTAACAGGCGGTGACGAATCTGCAACGCTTCCACTGTACTCTTCATGGGGAAGGCATGAGTGGCCAGGTTTTGATTACCAAAGAAATTGGTATCTGCACCGGTGGCCAGCACGAGTACGTCATAGGATATTTGTTCCTGATCGGTAATGAGTACGTTTTCGGCAGCGCGGATCTCTTTGATCTCCGCCAGGCGAATCTTTACGTTATTACTCTTTTGAAATACTTTCCGCAGCGGGAAAGAGATATTACTGGCATCGAGACCGGCGGTAGCTACCTGATAAAATAAAGGTTGGAACTGGTGATAATTGAACCTGTCGATCAGAACCACTTCAAATCCGCCCCGGTTGTTGAGCAGGCGGGCCAGTTTCAATCCGCCAAATCCGGCTCCTGCAATGACGACTTTCATATAATTTGTTTTTACAACACAAATTTACACAATTTTCAATAATTACTGAAAATTTAATTATTTCTATATAGCTTTACATCCGGAACAAACCCAACGTTATGAAACCAGCCTCTTCTGCTGCCCCTGTTCCGGAGTCACCCGCCCCAGTAATACCGCTTTCCGATTATAAGGATATCAGGACTTATTATGATGTGGCCGGTCCGGACTATGAAATGTGGAGCCCCAACTTCAATATGCATTTTGGTTATTGTAAAAAGTTCACTGATATCTTCTTCCTCGAGCGTATGCTGATGAACATGAATGCAGAAGTGATGAAAGAACTGCAACTCCTTCCCTCCCACAATGCCCTTATCGCCGACCTTGGCTGCGGAGTGGGTACTGTGGCACGTTATGCTGCCTTGCATTTTCCCCTCGCACAGGTGACGGGTATTACGATCTCCGATTACCAGATCGACAAGGGGCGCGAACTGATTGAGCGCGACCAGTTGCAGGATCGCGTACAATTGATGAAAGATAATTTTGAAGGCTTGCAGGCGGCCAATAATAGTTTTACTCATGCTTATGCGGTGGAAAGTGCCTGTCATGCCAACGGTAGCGGCAAAGAATTATTCATAGCTGAAATGGCCCGCGTACTGAAGTCCGGAGGCCGATTCTGTATAGCAGATGGATTCTTAAAACATAATAATGCGTTGCCCCGTTTCTTCAATGCTATTTATCAGAAAATAATCCATTGCTGGGCCCTCCCCTGTTTTGGCAGCATACAGGATGTGTTGGCCAATCTGAAGAAATACGGTATGAAAAACATCTCGGTGCGTGAGATCAGTTACCGCATTGCTCCATCCGTAGCGTATGTACCCTGGACCTGTCTCAAATTCTTTGTACATGAAATCTGGAAAAACCGCAGCCTTCGTATGGAAAAAGAGAGATGGCACAATGTGTATGCACCGGTACTCGGAATGCTGCTCGGTTTGCACCGGAAACATTTTGGATACTATATTATTTCAGCAGAAAAAGAATAAATATTTTTTTGATAAAATAAAACGGGTATAACTTTGCATCCGCATTCAGCCATGTATAAAACTGTTTTATGAAAAAGATATGCTTTTTCCTTTTGTTAGTTCAACTAACAATACTTTTCTCCTGTAAAAACAAATCTAACCCCGCTTTATTCACCAACGAAATGCTGCTCAGGCAAACTTATGTGATCAATGATAAGGCAGATACAACTATCCGAACCAAGCACGGATCTTTACTCAAAATAAAAGCAGGTACCTTTAATACAGATGGGGACATTAGTATCGAAATCAAAGAAGCATTCACTCCGGCAGAAATTTTAGCCGCAGGCCTCACCACCGAATCGAATGGCATGCCGCTACGTACGGGTGGCATGATCTATATCAATGCGAAACAAAAGGACAAACAACTTTCGTTAGTAAAACCTATTAATGTATCAGTACCCAATGCTTATTTTGATGAAAAGATGAAGTTGTATAAAGGGGTGGAGACAGATAGCGGTACGGTTAATTGGGTAGATCCCGTTCCACTGGACAGTACACCGCAGCAACAGAAATACCTGATGGGCAAATTATTATTCAAGGGTAAATGTGCCAGTTGTCATGGTATCTTTAAATCATTAACCGGGCCTTCATTAAGAAATGTTGAATACAGAGGTAAATGGAATGACAGGAAGAATCTGCTAAGTTTTATACGAAATCCATCAGGGTGGATGGAAAAAGACAACTATGTTCTTAAATTGAAATCCGCATATGGCGGGCAAATGATGACCGCATTCAATGATATAAATGAAGAAGGGCTGGACGCAATACTCGCCTATATCAATAGTGAAACGAAAAGACCGGGTGCAGAAGCTGACGAAAAAAGAGAACGGGATAGTCTTTTGGCAAAGTCCATCGCTGAATTAAATCAGGATACTAGTTCAACCGAAGGGATGGCACTCGCTTCCAGGACATGTAATGATGATACAATCTATATTCGTAAAAGTGGTACGGAAGAAAATACCATGCTAGAAGGTGTCAATTTATCAGACATCAATCAACTTTTAACCGATACCCTTCCCAAAAAAGCTGAATCAATGGAAGGCTTGCGAAACGGATTTACAGATCCAAATCCTACGGATGGTATGTATGATTTTGAAATAAAAACATTGGGCTGGTACAATATAGACGCGGAAGTAGAAGGGTATGCCGGAACGGTGATTACAGATGTGAAAGTAATTGCGGAAGGCCCCATGGAATCGAATTTGCATGTGTACCTCTTTTGTCCCTCCAATAAAACCTTATCTGTAAGCTACGATAAGAATACTGCTGTTTATACATTTATAAAAATCAATGGGGGTATCCCACTATATCTGGGTGAGCGGGTACTGGCATTTGCTTTCGGCAGTAAGGGGGGTAAAATGTATTACGGTATTTCGACGTTTTACGCAACCCGGAGTCAGCAAATTAAAGTAATGATTCATGAGACAAATGTAGAAGAGATACGAAAGTTTCTATACACCGAGAATATTGAAGGTATCGATATTGGTATTGAAGAAAAAGAACAAATCATCATCCCAAAACAATGCGCTGACAGCCTGATAACGGCAGACACAGTGTCAATACTGGAGAGTACAAAATAGAATAGTTAAGTCAGTTTCGATAATACGTAAATAAAAAAGCGACCGGAAAAATCCCGGTCGCTTTAGTTATCTCACATATATTTCACTATTAACTTATCACTTTTATTTCTTCAATTCCCTCAATACAACATCCGCACCTTGATCGTCTCCTTCACTTCTTTCAGCAATTCCAGTGCCTGGGCAGACAATTTCTTGTCTACATCAAGTACCACATAGCCAATTTCCTCATTGGTTTTAAGGTACTGGGCCAGAATATTGATTTTGTATTTGGATAATTGGGTGTTGATCTGTGAAAGTACACCGGGTACATTGTAGTGGATATGCAAAATGCGGTGACTGCCCTCCTGCGGCGGCAATGCCAGGGCCGGTACCGTATGCGATCCGAAGGTGATGCCCTTCTCAAGGTAATTTAACAGCTTTACACTTACATCTTCGCCGATATTTTGTTGCGCTTCTTCTGTACTACCCCCGATATGTGGCGTAAGGATCACATTGGGCAGGTCCTGCAGGGGCGTTTGAAAACGGTCGCCGTTCTTCTCCGGCTCCCAGGGGTATACATCCACAGCAGCGCCTCCGATATGTCCGTCGAGAATGTATTTGCGAAGCGTATCCAGATCCACTACTTCTCCCCGGGCATAGTTGATGAGGATGGATCCTTTATTAAAATATTTGAGATTGGTTTTATTGATCAGATTTTTGGTTTGGGAAGTTTCCGGAACATGCAGGGTAACCACATCCGATTTACTAAGCAATTCTTTTAGTGTTTTTGCATCCACCGCATTACCCAATGGTAGTTTGGTTTCCACATCATAAAAAAGCACTTTCATCCCCAGTGATTCAGCCAGTACACTTACCTGGCTGCCGATATTGCCATAGCCGATGATACCGAGCGTTTTTCCCCGCAATTCATAACTGCCCTTGGCATCTTTCATCCAAATGCCTTCGTGGGCCGCTTTGTTTTTATCCGGTATGCGGCGGATGAGCATAATGGAGGCGCCGATCACCAGTTCGGCAACCGAGCGCGTATTGGAATAAGGGGCATTGAATACCACCACCCCGTTTTGCGTTGCCGCTTTGAGATTAACCTGGTTTACCCCGATACAAAAACAGCCAATGGCCTGTAATTTTTTGGCGGCTTTCAAAACATTGGCGGTGATCTGTGTTTTGGAGCGGATACCCAGTATATGTACATCTTTGATCTCGTCCATCAGTTGCTCTTCCGTAAGCGCTTTGGATATCTTACTCACCTGCTCATAACCATGATGCTGAAAATTTTTTACCGCCACATCACTGATATTCTCGAGAAAAAGTATTTTGATCTTCTCTTTGGGATAACTTGTTTTATCGCTTTTTGCCATAGTGCAAATATACATGACAAATAAAGCAGATGATATATCGCTCCCGTAAAACTCCGTGATACGAACAACCGAAAGTGTGGAATGTACTCCGAAGATTTCTTTCCACATTTTCGTTGCAGTTGGGGAAAACTATTGATACCTTTCCCCTTTACACCTGTCTATTTTTGACACAAACCATCGACCTGTTGAAAACCTTCCTCTATATATGTTTGCTTGCCTTCTTATTCGCCTGCGGAAATCCTTCATCCGGGGATAAGACCACGGTGGATGACTCCCTGAGTTATTACCCACCCACACCGGGTACGCTGAACAAGTATGAATTCCGACGTTTATACCGGGAGTTGTCCGGATTTCTGGACACGGCATTGACGGCCAATAAGAATTTCAACGGAGGCATCCTCATTGCCCGCGAAGGCGCTGTGATCTATGAAAAGTATAACGGGTTAGTTGACATCCGTAAAAAAGACTCCATCACGCCCCACACACCGTTTCATATTGCGTCCACCTCCAAAACCTTTACGGCCGTAGCCATATTGCGGTTGATTCAGCAGGGTCGATTATCGCTCAATGACAGCATCGCCAAATTTTTCCCCCGCCTGCCCTACCCCGGCATTACGGTGAAAATGCTGCTCAATCACCGCAGCGGTCTTCCGAATTACCTGTACTTCATGAGTAATAATAAATGGGGCATGGGGCCGGATGGTAAATGGAATAAGAAAATGGCCACTAACGAAGATGTACTGCAGATGATGATCGATACCCATCCTGACAAAACAGGCAACCCGGACGGGCGATTCAGTTATTGCAACACCAATTATGTATTACTGGCGCTGATCATTGAGAAAATAACCGGGCAACCCTACCCCGCCTACATGCAGCAACATATTTTCACCCCGCTGCAAATGAACGATACCTATGTGTTTACCTTAAAGGATACCCTCACTGCCACTCCATCCTTTACCAACCGGGGTGTATACTGGGACCGGGATTTTCTGGATGCCACGTATGGCGATAAGAATATTTATACCACTCCGCGCGATTTGCTCAAATGGGACCAGGCCCTGTATACCGATCAGGTGCTTTCCAAAGCCTGGCTCGACTCGGCCTTCGCTCCATACAGTTTTGAGAAACCCTCCATTCATAATTACGGACTCGGTTGGCGTTTGCAATTATTACCCAATGGGAAAAAAGTGGTCTATCATTTTGGGAAATGGCATGGTTCCAATGCGGCCTTTGCCCGGCTGATGGATGAAAAAGCTACCATTATCATCATTGGCAACCGCTTTACCCGATACATATATGGAGCTGCCACGCTCTGTTATGATATTTTCGGTGAATACCTTCAGGGGGAAAACGGTGATACGGAAGAATCCGATAGCCTGAAACAAAGTCCCGCTCCGGAAATGAAGCAAAAGAAAAAGCGCTGATACCACGTATTAAGATCATATACGTTTTCTGCAAATTGTTTCTCAACTTTAGTGTGCGAAGGGGCATGCTGCTTTTTCAAAAACATTTGATCCATGAAAGTATTATCTGCACAGGCAATTCGTGACTGGGACCAGTACACCATCACACTTGAGCCCATCTCCCCGCTCGACCTGATGGAACGGGCAGCCGGAAAATGTGCAGAATGGCTGATGGAACAATACCCCGACGCCCCCTTCTTTTCCATTTTTTGTGGCAAAGGAAATAATGGTGGAGACGGGCTGGTGATCGCCCGCTTGCTGCTGGAAAATAATTATAGAGTAAGTGTGTTTATACTGGAGTTTGGACATAAGGGTACTGAAGAATTTCAGTCAAACCTCGCCCGCTTGCATAAAATGCCGGGAGCAGCTATCCATTTCATTCAGGACGAAGCCCATTTTCATCCGCTGTCACCTGGCACGATCATCATTGATGCATTGCTGGGATCAGGGATCAACCGTTACCTGGACGGACTCACCGCAAAACTGGTGGTGTACATCAATGCGTCAGCGTGTATCATCATAGCTATCGACATTCCGAGCGGGTTATTTGCAGATACATCCACCCGGGGGCAATTGACGATCCGGGCTGCCCATACACTCACATTTCAATGTATGAAAACGGCTTTCCTCGTAGCCGAAAATGAAGCGGCCATCGGACAAGTGCAAGTACTCGATATTGGATTACATCCTGGTTTTTTACCCTCTCCTGCGGGAAATTATGAACTCACCGATGATGAACTCATACATGCGATCTACCGGCCCCGGACGCGATTTTCGCATAAGGGCGACTTTGGGAATATTTTACTCGCAGGTGGCAGTTATGGAAAAATGGGTGCAGCCGTATTAATGGCCCATGCCTGCCTGCGGGGTGGTGCCGGCCTGGTTACCTGTCATATACCCCGATCCGGATATACGATACTGCAAACAGCCGTACCAGAAGCCATGGTGATGACAGACCCCGATGAAGATATCCTTACAGCATTATCGGTGGATACTGCCGGGCTGTCCCGGTATGATGCGATTGGTATAGGTCCGGGTATGGGTACTGCGGAAGCTTCTATACACGTGCTGCATCAACTAATGAAAAATTATTCCAAACCGATGGTAGTGGATGCGGATGCATTAAATGGGATGGCCCGCCAACCGCAATTACTGAAAGACCTACCACCCGGATCGATTCTTACTCCGCATCCTAAAGAATTTGAACGATTGTGGGGCGCTACGGACAATGCTTTTAACCAGATCGCATTGGCGCTGGAAAAAGCAAAGGAACTGAAAGCCGTTATCATTTTAAAAGGTCACCATACATTTATTGCCACACCGGGTGGTCAGGGCTATTTTAATGGTACGGGCAATGCGGGTATGGCTACCGGTGGCAGCGGCGATGTACTTACAGGTTTGCTTACTGCCCTGTTGGGCCAGGGGTATCCCTCGGAGCAGGCGGCGGTACTGGGCGTGTACCTGCATGGCATGGCCGGAGACCTGGCAGCAGCACAGTCATCACAGGAATCATTGATTGCGGGTGATATTTTGGCCTGTTTTGGTCAGGCTTTTTCTCAAATCGCCGGCCTTTCCGGCTGATGGGCTGGCAGGTTGATACTGCACCTTTCCTATCACCCGTTCCTGCCATAGAAAATGCGCTGCCCTTTTCTCATAATTTTTTGCGTAAAAACCGAAAAAGGAAAGCGGGTTCAGGCTCTTTTCAAACTCCATTTTCCCCTATCTTTGCCGCCCTTAGCCCATGGCCTCTGGCCGGGGTATTTTACTAAACGACTAAGATTCAAGAATCAACGCTTATGGACAAATTGATCTATCTCGTTCCCGCGATGGGCATTATCGGACTGCTTTATACCCTTATTAAATTTAATTGGGTTTCCAAACAGGATGCCGGTACTGACCGTATGAAAGAAATCAGCCAGTACATTGCAGAAGGAGCTATGGCCTTTCTGAAAGCCGAATGGAAAATACTTGGCTATTTCGTAGTAATTGTAGCCGTTTTGCTCGCCGTGATGTCTTCCGCTAACCCTCACTCACACTGGTCAATCGCGATTGCCTTTGTGATAGGTGCGGTATTGAGTGCTTTAGCCGGATACATCGGTATGAAAGCCGCTACCAAAGCCAATGTTCGCACAGCACAGGCTGCCCGTACCAGTTTAAAGAAAGCCCTGAATGTATCATTCACGGGCGGTGCTGTAATGGGTGTGGGTGTATCTGGTCTGGCTGTATTGGGCCTGGGAGGTTTATACATCGTTTTAAAACATTTCTTTGCCGCCGATGCTCCTATCAATTCGGAGGAAATGGTACGTACCATTGAAGTACTGACCGGTTTTTCTTTGGGTGCTGAATCGATTGCTCTTTTCGCCCGTGTGGGTGGTGGTATCTATACCAAAGCAGCCGACGTAGGTGCTGACCTCGTAGGTAAAGTAGAAGCTGGTATACCGGAAGATGATCCCCGTAACCCTGCGACCATTGCGGATAACGTGGGTGATAATGTAGGTGACGTAGCCGGTATGGGTGCCGACCTTTTCGGTTCTTATGTGGCTACTGTACTTGCTACCATCGTACTCGGACAACAAACAACTATCATCAGCGATATGGATGCACTGGGAGGTTTCTCACCAGTGATCCTGCCTATGCTGATCGCAGGTATGGGTATTTTATTCTCTATCGTAGGAACACTGTTTGTTCGTATCAGCGAAACGGCCGGTATCAATACCAGTACCGTACAAAGCGCATTGAATATGGGTAACTGGGGTTCCATGATCCTTACAGCTATTGCTGCAGGCGGTTTGGTTTACTGGTTGCTTCCCGAAGCCATGGAACTGCGTGGTGTGATCTTTACCAAATGGGGCGTAATGGGCGCTATTGGTGTGGGTCTTGCTGTGGGAGCTTTAATGAGTATCATTACTGAATATTATACAGCCATGGGCAAACGCCCCGTGAACTCGATCATTCGCCAATCTTCTACCGGACACGCTACTAACGTGATCGGTGGTTTGGCCATTGGTATGGAATCTACCTTCCTCCCTATTCTGGTATTGGCAGGTGGTATCTGGGGTTCTTATGAGTGTGCTGGTCTTTACGGTGTGGCAATTGCTGCAGCCGGTATGATGGCCACTACTGCAATGCAATTGGCGATCGATGCCTTCGGTCCTATTGCAGATAATGCTGGTGGTATCGCTGAAATGAGTGAGCTTCCCAAAGAGGTGCGTGAAAAAACTGACGTGCTGGATGCGGTGGGTAACACCACGGCAGCTTCCGGTAAAGGTTTTGCCATTGCTTCTGCTGCGTTAACCGCGCTGGCATTATTTGCTGCCTTCGTAGGTGTGGCCGGTATCACCGGTATTGATATTTACAAAGCGAATGTACTGGCCTGTTTGTTTGTAGGTGCCATGATCCCATTCATCTTCTCTTCACTGGCAATTCGTGCCGTGGGTGAAGCTGCTATGGCAATGGTGGAAGAAGTTCGCCGCCAGTTTAAAACCATTCCCGGCATTATGGAAGGTACCGGTAAACCGGAATACGATAAATGCGTAGCCATTTCAACCACAGCTTCACTGAAGAAAATGATGCTGCCCGGTGCGATCGCTATCGTATCTCCCCTTATCATTGGCTTTATGCCTGGTCTGGGTGCAGAAGCACTCGGAGGTTTTCTGGCCGGAGCTACCGTGAGCGGTGTATTGATGGGTATGTTCCAGAACAATGCCGGTGGTGCATGGGATAATGCGAAGAAATCATTCGAGAAAGGTGTGGAGATCAATGGTGAGATGTATTATAAGAAATCAGAACCCCATAAAGCATCGGTAACAGGTGACACAGTGGGTGATCCTTTTAAAGATACTTCTGGTCCTTCTATGAACATCCTGATCAAACTGATGTCCATCGTTTCACTGGTGATCGCGCCAACACTGGCACAGATCGCTGCGAAAAAAGTACCACAACCCCTGCCTCCTTCTGCTGCTCCCACCGGTAAGGTGATCAAAGCAACAGAGCCGGTAGCCGCGAATTCAACAAAAAATAGTGTAGATTACAACATGAACTGATCTCACGAACTTTTTATAAAAGCTTAATCAGAACCATTATTTAGTCCCGTTGTTTCCACAACGGGGCTTTTTTTTATATAGACTTAAAACTCCATATGCTCAACGCATTATTGGATTATAATGAGTTGAAATAAAAACACGCCCACTTAAAACTTAAAACCTAAAACTTACAACCTAAACCCTACTCTGTTAAAAAATCCTAAAACTCCCCTCCATTTTTGGCATTTACGAAATCAGTCGTATATTCGGGTATAAAATGAGTACTATGACTGCGCCCAAAATGATAAAACCCACCGAAAGCGAGTTGGAGATTTTACAAATATTATGGACGAGAGGCCTGGCTACTGTTCGGGAAGTACATGAAGAACTCGCCCAGATAAAGGACGTGGGATATACCACCACCCTCAAACTGATGCAGATCATGCACGAAAAGGGTATAGTAAAAAGAGATGATTCGATGCGCACCCATGTGTACCAGGCAGCCGTGAACAAGGAAAAAACACAAAAACACATCCTGAGCAAAATGATCGACAGCCTTTTTGGTGGCTCTCCTACCCAATTGGTGATACAGGCGCTCGGCGATGAAAGCCATAAAGCCAGTAAAGAAGAAATTGAGAAAATCCAGGCATTACTCGATAGCTTAAAAAAATAAACCTGCATGGGAAACCAGGCCAACTTACTGCAATCTTTGGGATGGGCTGTACTGAACAGCTTGTGGCAATTCGCATTGCTATGGACGATTTATAAATTAATAACTCACGCTGCACGAAAGACCCGACCTGCAGCGAAAAGTTTTCTTGCCAGCACCTTACTCTTCGCTGGTTTTGCCTGGTTTGTATATACCTTCCTTTCTTCGTTTACAAGAGGAACTTCAGAAAACCATCTTTCATCCATTTTACTTTCTCCTGATACCTCCGGCTCGGTAAGCCAATGGTTGATGAATACGTTGCCTGCCGCTTCGGTAATCTATTTAGTATTACTGATCTTCCCGGTGCTTCGTTTTATTCGCAATTACCGCTATGTGCAAGTGATACGCCGCTATGGATTGTCTAAACTTCCGGCAGACTGGCGCCTGTTTGTAAACCGCACCGCCCTTCGGATGGGTATCAAAAAACCGGTACTCGCCTGGGTATCTGAATATGTTTCTTCTCCGGTTACCATCGGGTTTTGGAAACCGGTGGTGCTGATACCGATGGCAGCCATGAACCATCTCACCCCTGCACAACTCGAAGCGGTATTGCTCCACGAACTTTCGCATATACGCCGGTTTGATTACCTGATAAACCTGCTGATCAATATTGTACAGACTGTTTTATACTTTAATCCCTTCGTAAAAGAACTGGTGAAGACGGTAGAGCGCGAACGTGAAAAAAGTTGCGATGAACTGGTATTGCAGTTTCAATACGACTCCCATGAGTATGCAGCCGCTCTCCTGCTGCTGGAAAAATCAAGCCAGGCTCAACAACGGTTTGTTATAGCAGCGAATGGCAAACGTAATGACCTGCTGCACCGGATTGAAACGATACTTGGTGTACAAAAAAAGCCGGTCATCAGTTTCCATAAACTGGCGGGTGTGTTTGCGGGCCTCCTTTGCATCATCGGATTGAATGCCTTATTGATTCTTTCAAAGCCTGCTTTACAAAGCGGTTATACATCCCTGGCAGAAATGAATTCACCTTCCGAAATGTTTGCCACCGGTACCAGTGATGAGGAAACCGGCCGCACTGAAGAAGGTATGGCTGCTGCAAGACAAGAGTTACCCATAGAGATAAATATACCGGATATACCGGAAGCAGAAATCGAATCGGAAATACGAAATGTTCCGCAACTACCCGTTGTTGTGAACCCGGAGATCATACAGGCCGGTCTGGATATGGCCACCTGTGAACTCCAGTTGCTCAATGCAAAACAGGAAGCCCAGATAAAGGAAGCCGTATCCTCTTCTAAACGCATATTCGAAGAAGCAGAATGGAAAAATGTAGAAAGCGAGATCGCGGAAGTATTCAGCCAGAAAGAAAAAGAGAAACTGAAATCTATTTATGAAAAAGCACTCAGCCGCTTCGATTGGAAAAGCTGGGAGACCAAACTCCGCCAGAGCTATGAAAATATAGATTGGAAAAACGTAAATGCACAACTGGCCAACGCCGTTAGTGTGATTCGGATGGATAGTCTCCAGCGTGTATATGCCGAAGCAATCTCCAAAATTGATATGGCCCGTTCAGAAATGCTGCAGCACAATGAATCCGGTATTCCCGATTCAGACATTACCATAAAAGATCTTGATCGGAAAAGAAAAGATCTCATCTTACTCAATAAACTGCTGAAAGATATCCGGACGAAGAAAGTGGTGAGGTTGTGAGGAGTTAGCTGTTAGCTGTTGACAGTTTTCAGTTAACAGCCTTCCCGATTGTGTAAATTTCCCTACTGTAATTCAGGCATAGTTATCAGTTTTCAGTTATTGTTGTCCGGTAAAACTATTTATTAGTTTGAAAATCAATTCAGACCCCTCCCCAAGCGCTACGCGCGTTTCTTTCATCCGCACGTTGTGCGAACTCAGAAACCCCAAAGGAGAGGGGCTAGAACCCGCTCTGGGGCAATGTTTCAGGGTTTTGCAAAAACTTTCCCCGGACTATAATGGTTTTCAGTTATCAACTATCAGTTATCAGTTTTCAGTTATCATCTATCAGTTATCAGTTTGCAATTTCTGGTTCCAGATCACTTGCCAGTAACTATACATTAAGGAAACTCTTAACTCTCTAATATCCCGATGCCAGCACATCCGCCAGGTGCATCGTTTTTATGGTAAGCCCTTTGTGTTTGATATAGCCCTGCAGGTGCATCAGGCAGGAAAGATCAGTGGAGATGATAAATTCAGCACCGGTAGCGATGGCATTTTCTACTTTTTGTTCTCCCATGGCAATGGAGATCGGCTCAAACTTTACGGCAAACGTACCTCCAAATCCGCAGCAGGTTTCCACATCATTCATTTCTGTCAGAGAAAGTCCTTTTACATTGGCCAGCAGTTTCCGGGGTTCCGCTTTGATCTTACATTCACGTAGTGCTGCACAACTATCATGATAGGTAGCTTTACCAGCCAATACGGCTCCCAGCTTTTCTACTTTCAACTCATCCACCAGGAATTCAGAGAATTCGAATACCCGGTTGCCCAGGTCCTTTACTTCATTGTGAACGGAGGAATTTTCGAAGAGTTTACTGTAATAATTCCGGATAAAACCGGCGCAACTGGCACTGGGTGTCACAATGGGATCCGAACCACTGAAATCCTTAATGAATTTCGTACATACACTTCTCGATTCATCCCAATAACCAGCATTGAAGGCGGGTTGACCGCAGCAGGTTTGCTTTTCATTATAGGAAACGGTGCAGCCTGCTTTTTCCAGCACTTTGATCATGTTAAAGGCCGTCTCGGGAAAAAGCTGATCTACAAAACATGGTATGAATAGCTGTACGTTCATGCCCCGGGAATATCAGTTCGTTTTTACGTAATTAATGTCGGTTAATGGCGATCATTTTCAATGCCGTAATGGCGGCTTCTTCGCCCTTGTGCCCGTGCTTGCCCCCTATCCGTTCGATTGCCTGCTCCTCTGTATTGACGGTAAGCACGCCAAAGATCACCGGTACGGGCAGCGTGAGGTTGAGTTGGGTAATGCCATCGGTTACTGAACGGCATACATACTCAAAATGCGGCGTATCGCCCTTGATCACACAGCCGAGCGCAATAAAGGCATCCGGCCTTTCTTTTTTACCGGCCTTCGACCAGCAACTGCGTATGGCAAACGGGATTTCGATGGCACCGGGCACCGTCAATACGGTGATCTGCTTTACGCCCTGCTTTTCCAGTTCGGCCACGCAACCCATTTCGAGTTGATCGGTAATAGCGTTATTCCATTCTGTTTTTACCAAAACGATACAGGCATCCTTTTTCAGAATGCCTGTACCTGTTTCAAGTAATTTGCTGTTGCTTACACTTGCCATATTATTTATCGGTGGTGTACACGCCCATTTGTGCCAGGTAATTATCGGCATCATTGGCCTGTTGTGTAAACGGATATTTTTCTTTGATCTCTTTGTACAGTTCAGTAGCTGATTTGGTATCATTCAGCGTACGCTGAGCCAGGTAAGCTGCCATAAAGAGGTATTCAGCCGAATTAGACTGGTCTTTCTCGAACTCATGGCCAGCTTTTTTATAATAGTCAAAAGCTTCCTTGAATTTACTCAGATCGCCATATGCATCGCCCATCAATTTGTAAGCACGGGCCTGTACGGCTTTGGAAGAAGTGCTGAACTTTTTCAGGTATTTGATGGCCTTTTCGTTCTCATTGATTTTGATATAGCAGCTACCGGCATAGAAACAAGCGAGGTTACCTGCTTCTGTACCACCATACTGGTCGATTACTTTCAGGAATCCGGGATGGGTACCATCGCCGTTGAGCGCCAGGCTCACTGAATCCATACGGTAATACTCTTCCGCTTTGAAAATGGCTTCTGAAGCTTTCGCTTCTTTGGGACCTTTGAAAAACTGTTTGTAGCCATACCAGCCACCAATACCCAGGATAACAACGATACTGGCTATGGAAAGAACCTTTCCGTATTTACCCCAAAAATCTTTGGCTTTGGCTATCGCTGCTTCACCTGCATCCACATCCTGCACGATTTTCTTGTCTGACATTGTTTTTATTTCTTGGTTAAAAAAATTGCTTGGTTAAAAAGAGATCAATCCACGATAAAGGGATAGTTCTGATCCACATATACATCTTTCAATACTTCGTTGTCATCCGGCCAGGGGCTTTCTTCAGCAAATTTTACAGAAGCCACCACCATTTCATCCACCCGCTGGTTGATCGCATCGATCTCCGCTTGGGTAGCAAATTGATTATCCATAATGGTTTTCAACACCATCTGGATCGGGTCTTTACTGCGGTATTCGTCCACTTCTTCTTTGGTCCGGTATTTTTGCGGATCGCTGATTGAGTGGCCTTTATAGCGGTATGTTTTAATTTCAATTAAAGTAGGTCCGCCCTTCTCACGTGCTCTTTTTACAGCCCGGCTGATGCCTTCATGTACGGCTTCGGGGCTCATGCCATCGATCGTATCGGCGGGCATTTCGTATCCATCGGCCAGTTTATAGATATCGATCACGTTGGAGGTACGTTCTACAGAAGTACCCATCGCGTAATTGTTATTCTCACAAATGAAGATCACCGGCAATTTCCAAAGCATGGCCAGGTTGAAGGTTTCATGCAACATACCCTGACGGGCTGCTCCATCGCCGAAGAAAGTAAGTACTACGTTGTCGGTACCCCGGTATTGTTCTGCAAATGCCAGCCCAGCACCTGTGCCGATCTGAGCGCCTACAATACCATGTCCGCCAAAGAATCCGACTTCTTTACCGAAAAAGTGCATACTGCCGCCTTTTCCCTTGGCACAACCAGTGGCTTTGCCATAAAGCTCCGCCATACAACTGTTTACAGAAACACCTTTAGCAATGGCCAACCCGTGATCCCGGTACGCGGTAATCATCAGGTCTTCGGGACGGGTGGCGGTACTGCATCCGGCAGCGATCGCTTCCTGACCCACGTACGCATGGAAAAACCCACGGATCTTTCCATCCATTTTATACTTTTCCTCTGCCATGAGTTCGAACTGGCGGATGAGTTGCATCAGTTCGTACCAGTAGAGATAGGTTTCTTTCGAAAATTTGGTAGCCACAGGCCAAAATTTTGTTGTTTCGTAACCGATTTTACGGAGCGCAAAAATAAGGGAATATTATCAAGTTTCCCCCTCCCTGAATGGTAAATTTTAAGCCTAACTGATTGAGGAAAAGTCCGAAAGACCGAGAATACAAGTCCGGCTTGTCCGCCCGTGGCGGAAAGACCGGAAGACAGGAAGACCGAAAGTCGGGAAGGTTGCGGGTTGCTGGTTGACGGTTGCTTGTTGGCCTGCCCGCCTACCTGTATTTCATTACGGCAGGTAAACCGTGGCGGGTTGCTGGCTGTTTGCTTGCCCCAAAGGGGCAGCTAGCTCGCAGCTCACCCCAAAGGGGCAGGCGGCTCGATGCTCCCCAATAGAGTCTTGCCTTCTTTCGAACTGGCTGTTTCATTATCACATCAGCATATTAGCACATTATCAAATTTGTGTCTCTCCGACTTATCTTGCACCCATGTTTCACCTGCGGCAGATATCGCTGTTTCAATTCAAGAATTACCAGCACCGGTCCTTCGATTTTGCGGAGCGGATCGTGGGTATTTGCGGTAAAAATGGCGTGGGAAAGACGAATCTCCTCGATGCCATTCACTATCTCTGCTTTACCCGCAGCTATTTTACCCGGCTGGATGCCAACAATGTGAGGCATGGCCATAATGGCTTCCGGCTTGAAGGTGATTTCCTATACCGTGAACAGCCGGAAAAAGCCGTTTGCATTTTACGGGAAACCGGTAAAAAGGAATTTTCCATCAATAACGATGCCTATGAAAAATTCTCCCAGCATATTGGACGATACCCCTGTGTGGTGATCGCGCCCGATGATGCCGAACTGATTACGGGCGACAGCCGCGAACGCCGCTCTTTCCTCGACGCCCTGCTTTCGCAACTGGATACCGATTATCTCCAGCAATTGATCGTATATAAAAAAGTACTGGATCAACGCAATGCCGCCCTCAAATCATTTGCCGATAGCGGCAGCCGCAACTACTCCCTGCTTGATGTACTCGACGAACAGCTTATTAAGCCGGGCGACCGCATCTATCAGACACGAAGGGATTTCCTCTTTCGTTTTTTACCGGAGGTCAAACATCTTTATCAGTCTATCGCCGGTGCCAATGCGGCGGATGCTGCCACAATCCAAAGGGAAGATTTGCAACTGCTCTACGAAAGTCAGTTAGAGCAACAAAGTATGGCAGCTTTATTACAACAAAACCGGCAGCGCGATTGCCTGGCACAACGTACCACCACCGGCGTACACCGGGATGAATTATTGCTTCGCTCAGGGGAACAACCCTTTAAGAATATTGCTTCGCAGGGACAACGAAAAAGTTTACTCTTTGCACTCAAACTGGCCGAAATGGATGTATTGAAAAAAGAAAAGGGATTTCCTCCCCTACTGCTGCTGGATGATGTATTTGAAAAACTCGACGAAGACCGGATCAGCAATTTATTACATCGGGTATGTGTGGAAAATGAAGGACAGGTTTTTATTACAGATACAAATGAAACACGATTAGCCGCACAATTGGAAAAACTCAGCACTCCGTATCATATGATCAGTTTGTGATTATTCTTTCCTGTTTAGATGCATCATTTACGCTGAAAGCTCATAAATAAACTCTTCAATCTCCTCCTGCCTTGCATTGGCAAATCCTTTATCGGTACCTGTTTTTACAAAGCCGCATTTCTCCAATACTTTTTGTGAACCGATATTGTCAAATGCTACCCGTCCATACAGCGGGCGTATAGAAACGATTTGTACTAATTCACGAAGTGCAGCCGTGGCTATACCCTGCCCCCAATATTTCCGGTCGATCCAATAAGTAATCTCTGCATCGCCGTACAAAATGAATTGGGATATACTGCCGGCAATTTCATCATTCACATAAATGGTGCGAAATATTTTGGTGGGATCCGATAAAAAGGGAGTGTATTTATCCAGATAAGCCTGTTTATCATGCGGGTCTTTGGGTGTAAAGGCTGCCAGGTGAATCGCCTCCTGCTCCGTTTGAAATTCAAATAAAGTATGCAGATCCTGCGGTTCTGTTTTCTTTAATAAAATAGATGGAGTTGACATGGAAATGAATTAAACGTGATGCAAATCAACAAGATTATAAGCGATTGCTGATTTACTTACCGTTTAAAGATACGATTCAAACGCGCATGCAAGGCACCCAATCAGAACTCAATTATAAATCCAATAGAGGGCGTAGCCTGTGCATCATCATTGGCGAGGCGCACCGGTATGGCATTGGATCCATTGGCTTTGATGGGCTGTCCGTCTGTGGTTTCAAAACCGGTATTGGTGGCATTTCGTTTAAAGGTGTAACTCTCCTGTGCCGGACTCTTTGCCAGGTACCAGTTCGTTACATCCAGAAAAAGATCGAGGGTGATTTTGCGGAGATTCCATTTCTTATCAATACGCACATCACTGGCATGAAAGGCATTGAGCCGGGTGGTATTCAATCGTGAATAATCGAGTACACCCTGGCCGAGACTCAGGTAATTGATACGGGAGGCTGTTTCATCAAAGGGCGTAATGGGGGCACCGCCCTGGTAACGAAATTTGAGTCCCAGTTCCCAATTGCGCGGGAATTTATACCCCCAGGTCACACTGAGTAAATGCCGGTTGTCCCAACTGCTGGGAATGAATACCGCATTATTACCACTATACTGGCTTCTGTAAAAGGTATAACTGAAAATACCAAAGAAACGATTCGTCAGTTTCTTTTGTGCAAACAGTTCTATGCCATAGGCCCTTCCCTTCCCATTGGTTACCACAGCTTCATTTCCGAGCACATTGAAATCACTGCCCAGATTAGAAAGAGAAATGCCATCACGTACAGATACCGGTACGTTGGCATATTTTTTATAAAACCCTTCGAGCGTAAATCGCAGTCCATCGTTGGGCAGGTATTCGATGCCAGTCACATAGTGATCACTTTGCAGGTATTTACTGTTTTGGTTGACGAGGCGGCCTGTATTGTCTGCAAAACCAAGAATGGTATAGGGTGCCAGTTTATAATAACGTCCCAGCGATGCGTTCAGTGTCCATTTATCGGCCAGTACATAACTGAATGCGATCCGTGGTGAAATTGTTTTCAATCCATTATTGCCGTCCGTAGTAAAGGAGTTCATATCGGTACGGATACCTGCACTTACCCCGAGGCGATTGTCGAAAAAGCGTTTACCGGTTTGTACAAAAGCACCATAGCGCCAGAAATTTTGCAAGGGGCTTTCGAAACGGGCCGTTACCGCCGGCTGAATAATGTTATTACTGTTATCCCGTATTTCCTTCCGGATCACGTTGAATGTATTGTTATCGTATTGCACATACTGGGCCACCAGTCCGTATGATAGTTTCCATCCTTTCACATTGGTATTGACATCAAAGCGGAATTTATTTTCGGTTTCGCGTGACTGGTAGTTCAATGTCTGCTGGGAAGCAATTTGTGCTTCGTTGTCTTCGTAGCGTTGAATATCATTATCAAAACTGTTGCGGCTGATGGCCACATTCATAAACCCGTTTTTGATCAGACGTTTGAGGCTTACCCCAGCCGTGTAGTTCCATTGGTTAATGAGTGGGTTTGAATTGATGATATAGGCTTTCTCCGGTGTGGCATCTTTAATGGGAGCAAAACGGAATTCATCGATCGCTCCGATACCCAGAAAGGAAAGTGTTGTTTTCTTATCTATCTGGTGGGTGATCTTGGTTTGAAAATCCCAATAGTTGGGGCGAATGGGCAGATCGAGTGCAGAGAACAATAATTGCAGGTAAGAACGCCGGGCTGATGCCAGAAACGTAGTCTTTTTATTGCGCGACAGCGGGCCTTCCAGCGTAGCAGCCAGTTCAGTGGCACTCAGGCGAACATTGCCCTGGAAACGATTAGGGTTGCCATTCTTTTGTTTGAACTGAAACACCGAACTCATTGCATTATCGTAGCGGGCATCGAAGGCCGATGTGCTCAGTTTCACATCTTCTATGAATGATACATTCAGTATGCCCTGCGGACCACCACTGCTGCCCTGCGTCTGAAAATGGTTGATAACAGGTATTTCGATACCATCGAGGTAAAACACATTTTCATTGGGCGCACCGCCACGGATGATAATATCGTTGCGGAAGTTGCCGCCCTGTGCCCCACCACCCACACCGGGCAGGGTTTGTATCACTTTACTGATATCGAAGTTACTGCCGGGGTTACTTTTTATTTCTTCCGTGGTAAGGCGCTGTACGCTGAGTGGTGTTTCGAGTGTAGCGGCACGTACGGTCCGCTTATTTACTTTGAGGGTAACGCCGGTGAGTTGCTGAGCATCTGGCTCCATTTCGATGGATATATTGGTCTCATTACCTGCGGTGATATTGATATTGTATAAAGATATTTTCTTATACCCCACCATGGATATTTCCAGGGTATAGGTATTCAGCGGAATGCCCGTCAGACGGAAGGCCCCGGCCGTATCGGTGATCACCCGGTTGTTGGTACCCACCAGGGTAACAGTGGCTCCGGTAAGCCGTTGCTGGGTGATCTTATCAGATACTACTCCGGAAATACGGCCATTGGACTGGGCTTCTGCCCCGTTGGAGAAAAAGGTACTGAAAAACAGGCTGAGGACAAGGGTATAAAGGAAACGCATCCGTGGATTTTTTTCGGTTAATTGTTTCCTCTCATAACAAGCCGGGAGTGGATTTGTTTAGGATTTCTTCTTTCTAAACGATTTTTGCGAAACGGATGATCACTATTATCGGCTTCAAATAATATAATAAAAATTAGTTGGCGGCTTATATATCCCAATTTTTAAACGGATGTATCGTGAGGTTAGAATTATAATAGCGATCCTCCCCCGTTACTTCATCAGCGATCCATTCGGGAATGGGAAAAGTCTCTTCTTCACCGGTGAGTTCTATTTCAGCTACAATAAGTCCCGCATTATCACCCGCAAATACATCCACTTCCCAGGTGTGCTGACCCATTGAAATATGGCAACGGGTTTTTTCCAGTTCAGAAAGTGAGAACTGGTCCAGTAGCTCAGTGGCTTCGTCCGCAGGGATCTCGTACTCGTATTCAGTACGGGTGGCACCTACGGAAAGGCCTTTGATGGTGAGGAAGGCCGTGGTGGGTGTAACGCGGACTCGAATGGTTTTGTACGGATCTGTTAATAAATAGCCCTGCCGGTAATGGTGTCCTTCGGGCTTTGTGAGTGCCTGCCATTTATCAGTATGTACTAAAAACTTGCGTTCGATTTCTTTTCCCATAGCATGGAACGAATATTATTGAAAATAAAAAATAACTATACCCTACCCATCCTTATATATATTTTTATGGCGGTTCGCTTCTGTCATTTCTCAGAGCTTCATCTTTATCCCAAATTCATTCTTCAATTGTAACAATGCCTCCGCATTTCCCTTCGCATCATCTACCGGATGGTGCGTATGTTTGGTTTTTCGTAAATGTTTAAAATTGCGGAAAGTGTCGCGTTCCAAACCTTTGTACAGACTGCCCAGGTTTTGCGAACTAAATCCAAAGGGGTTTTTCCCAATGAAGTGGTGGAAATACCAACAGATAAACATCCAGTCGAAACCATTATTATCACTGATGAAAATGGGACGATCTTTACAAACTGCTTTCAGCCATTGGTCAAATTGCAACATCACTTCACGCGGATCTTCAAACTGAAGTGTCTCTTCGCGCGAAAAACCGGATACCGCCAACGCTTCGGGAATGTATTGCTCCGATATCGGCCTGAGCTTTCCATAAAACGTAGTATCAAGCTGTTCGTTCACCAATACCGCTCCAAAAGTGATCATCGAATAATCACCGGGTATCGGGCCGTCACTTTCCACATCTACCATGATGTAAGCCATGTATGTTGCTATTCTGGTTTAAATACAGTTCTATCAAATTAATTCTGTGTCGCCCCTACTCCACCCGTATAAACGCCCCGCTATTCTCCTGCCCCCAAACGACCTTCGTGCATTTTCCATTCTCCATTACAAACTGCAATGTGGTATGGATGCGTTTTACTTCGGGCAACAAAAATGTTGTTTCCGATTGTGCCAGCATATACATATTGGTACCGGTTCCGTTAGATAAGGTGCAGTACAACCGGCCATCGCCAGCCAGTTGAATGGTCATGGATTGTTTATACTGGTCATTCTTGTAGGTACCGGCATAGCGGGCCAGCAGATCAGCCGGCACGGGATATTCTTTCAAAAGTGGTTTGCCCAGCATCAGGCGAACCAGGTCATAACATAGTTGCTGCTCATCGGTATTCCCCTGGCGACAATTAAAGAGTCCGGTGATGTACAATTGCTCATTGGGCAAATAGATTTCCTGCGCCCGGAATCCGAATATACTGCCACCATGCTCAATGCTCGGAGAGCCTTCGATCTTGCGGATAAACCAGCCGTATCCGTATTCAGAGAATGTACCATCTGCCAGCCGGTAAGGTTGCTGGGCTTTAGCAAGGGTTGTTTTACTCAATACAGAACCATTGTATAGCGCATTGTTCCAGGCCAGCAGGTCTGCGGTGGTGGAGAGCAAAGCACCCGAACTGTAAAAGGCCGCCATGCTGATAAAATCAGCGTTGCGGTAGCTGGTATCGGCTTTTTCGTAGCCACTCGCCCGGTTGGGGATAAGGGTGGCCGGTGCATCGTAATAGGTATGTGTAAGCCCGATGGGATCCAGCAAATGCTCTTTCAGGTAATCGGGGTACGACATACCCGATATTCTTTCGATAATATAACCCAGCAGGAAATAATTGGAATTACTGTATTCGAATTTAGAGCCAGGTACAAAGCCCAGGGCTTGTATTTTAATACTGTCTACAATTTGTTTTGCGGGAATATCTATCCGAAAGGGATTGGGCAGGTTAAATTCCAGGTTGAGGTAGTCGGGTATGCCGGAGGTTTGGGTCAGCAGGTGTTCGATGGTGAGGGTATGGCCTTTGTCAGGGAAATCAGGTATAAAACGTTGTACGGGATCGGTAAGTGCAAGTTTTTGTTGCTCCATTAATTGCAGGATGGCAACTGCGGTGAATTGCTTGGTAATGGATCCGATCCGGAATACCATATCGGGGCTGGCGGGCACCTGAAGTTCGAGGTTGGCCATACCAAACGCTTTATGATAAAAGACCTGTCCCTTGCGGGTAATTTGTATTACGCAGCCCGGTGCGATCCGGCCCAGGCGGGCGGTAATCAATTCATCGATTTGCTTAATGATTGGTTTATCCTGTTTGCTTTGTGCGGTACACCAGGAAAAGCTGATAACGAAAAAGAAACTGAGGAGGCTATACTTGTGTGGCATAAGCAGGAAAGTTTACAAGTTATGAGCAAATGTATGGATGTTTCTGAGGAGGTTTGCTGTAGTACTGTTAATAAAAAACCCCGCCTGGAAAGGCAGGGTTGGTTTGCTATAAATTAAAAAACAAGGACATCCATTTTAAGCCTGGCTGTTGGACTTGCACATTTTCACCAGTCGTCTGATCTCTCCATCCAGATCAGCCAGTTGATTGCTGGTGAGGCCATAGGGCTCCAGTTCATCCAGCAGCGTGTGGGCTTTGGCCAGCAGTTTGGCCGCGATCATAATCAGGTGCTGCGGCTTTTCCTGCACCAGTTCGGCCCGGGAAATGGTGATGGCTTCGCATAAGGCATCGTCGGTAAGGTCGAGTGCGTAGCAGGCCATTACACGGGATACGGAATAAGCTTTGTGAGCTATCAGTTCCTGTTGTGCCAGCATTGCCCGGGCGGGCGAATGCGGCACAAGTAGCAAAGCCTGGGCGGACATACCCGTTGGACAAACCGCCGAAGGAAAGGCGGTAAAATTTGAAGACGTGGCTTTGAAACGGTTTACAGGTTTGGATACGGGGGCCGGTACAGTGTTATAATCTGTAAGGCGGCTAATAAGTTGGTTTTTCATAAGACAATTTTCTATTAGGATATTTAAAAACGGGAACATTTGGCAGCAACACTTTCATTCTGTTGCTGGTGCAAATTACATCGGGATACTTATACTTAAGTGTATTTAGCTAGCCCCAAAGGGCTGTAGTTTGTAAATGCCCTTTTTTGCAAATGAATGTGGTAAATGAAACACGGAACTGAGGTTTTTACTTAGCCTTTTTTGGCGTAAAAAAGGGGTTTTCAGCGGTTTCTTGCTTTTTCAGGATTTTTTTTGCCTATCGCGGGGCTGGTTTCGGGATATTGACAGGTACTTTCAGTTATCAATGAAAGGCACTAATTCCATCCATGATTGTTATTGCTGTGAATCAATCCTGTTATAGTGATACTGATATATGGTATCCACGGGGTTCGTTTCATATTCGTAAATAGCTCTTACCCGATCATTGCAGGAAACGTAAAGAAAACCGGCGTATCGCGGCTGCTACGCCATCAGGAAAGGCTGTATCCGATACTACCTACTACAAAGGAAAGGAAAGCAACGATGAAGACAACGGCAGGAGTCAATCCTTCCTTAATCCTATCCTCATATTTACCATAATTGGCTTTGAGTACCCTGGAAATCCGAAAACCCAATGTGCTATCCACAAAACCCAGCAAAGCTGCCAGGATACCCGTAGTTTGAAAATCACTTTGTGCCCCCTGCAGGTATCCAAAGAAGAAATAGACTACAAAGGAAAGGTATCCCAATCTGCCATAGTAAAAACCAAGTTTTCTTGATAATACCGAACCTATTGAATCGATCAGGAGGATGGTGCCCATTGCGGCAAAAAATATTTGAATCGGGGGCGTGATGGACATTTGTTTTATTTATGGTGGTATTTAGTGAACCGGTCTCTCGTCGTTTGAAAAGCCCGGATAAAAGTAAAATATTTTAATTTATTTCCATTGATCAAAGCTGTACGAAGTACCCGCTTGCAAGAATAAAAAAAGTGCCGACTAACATGTAATTGTGCTTTTACTCAAATACATCACCTGCAGCCAAATAAAAAACCCTGTCTGAAAAGACAGGGTCTTCTGCATATCGTTTGAAGCAGCATTTACATTATTGTATCAAAAACTTTCTGGAGGAGGTGGTTTCACCATGGGTGTATTGTACTATATAGAGTCCTTTTCGTAAATAAGAAATGTCGGCAGACAGCGACTGGCTTTGCACATTTTGCTGTAATACTATTTTACCCGACATATCCATTACACGTATGATTCCATTTGCCTGCATACCTGCCAGCGCAAGTGTATTGCTGGCCGGATTTTTTAAAACGGTAAATGTGCTGTTATCGCCTGTGTTTATTTTGATAATCCGGGAATAAACGAATTTGCCATCTGCATCCACCATTTTAAGCCGGTAATAATAAGTACTGGCTTTTGTCAATTCCCGATCCGTGCAATGGTAGATAGCTGTATCAGAAACAGGCACACGCTTCAGTGACTCAAACAATGTACCGTTGGTGCTTTTTTCTACTTCGAAATGGGAAAAGTTGGAAACAGATTCCGCTTTCCATGTTAATGCCACCTCATTGTTTTTATAATCTCCTTCAAAATACTGCAGGGTTACCGGCAACGCACAATCCTGATAAAGATAGGCTCCATCAAAATTTCCAAAATCACCAAAAGTAGCGGAGAACCGGTAGTTGCCCGGAGGCAGGCTGGTAATTCCAACAGCGGGCGACCAGATTTCCTGATTTACCCCATTGTGAAAAAGACCGGTAGAGGAACTGGCGACTACCGTCATGGAGGGCAAAGACTGAATGCTTACTGAACCAACCCAATTACTATAGAATGGATGCGGGCCTCTGGAAGAAAACTGACCACCATAGGAAACAAACTTTGTAGATCCGCTTATGGTGAAATCCTGATAAATGGTAGCTGTAGCGCCCTGAACATCAAGAAACTGGATACCATCGTATGCATTATCGGGCCCATTCGGATAAGTAGGTGCTGTTTTAACAATAACAAAAGGAGCTGCATTGGTATTGGTCCACCCGCCGTAGGCGGATACCCCCGTGTGGTTTTCACCAATTACGGGCTGTACCGGGCTTTCAAATCCCGGGTTGGTGAGCATGTTAACGCCGCATTGTGCATTGGCTGAATAAACAGAGAAACAGAAAAAAATAAAAGAAATGATAAGTAGTGACTTTGTTTTCATGAGATGTTGGTTTAAAAATTAAATATATGAACATGGGTAATGATCAATTACCCAATAGTTTTATACTATATGGAAGGGGAAGTAACGTGAGGGTCAGTGGAAGATAAACACCTGAGACACAAAAAAATCTATACAAAACTAAGTATAAAAGATCTCACAGTCAATTCAAATGCCCCAACGGATTGCCACAATTCACTGATGTTAATTTTTACCTACAAAACAGTGTATTTAATCAATGAATCGTGATTTTAACTTTAGCCTGAATCAGGTAATACGGCAATCGGGTTTCGTGGTGTAGTGTAATGGCGCACTTTCAGCGCGAATGGGAATTGAAATACATGGCTGCTCAACAGGAGAAATTAACGGGAGTCTTAAAAGAATGCCAATAAAACGATCTTACAAATCTTCATTATTACCATTAAATACATCCTTTCGCTTTCTAAATAAAACTACCAAACTTCACAATTCAAAAAACAGTCATTCTTTTGATATATCACCGCCCGGTATAATTTCTCTTTCTTCATCAGATTCATATCCCAATTATAGTTTTTATCGACCGGATTCATATGCGTAAACTCCCTTACGTGGAGTTCAATCCAAACGTCATTTGCATACTTAACCCTTAAGAACCGAACTGTATAACGGTGGTGGCTTGACACCACTTTCATCTGTATAAATTCTGGCGGAAGCACTGATAGTATTGAATCCAGTGGCTTTCCCCTATAATTGGTTTCATTAATCGCTATAAGCTTATTTAGGGTTGTATCTGATGTTTGGCAATAAGTATTTTTTTCAATTATAAGTATTAATGCCTGGGTAAATAGCATTAGCATATACTTCATTTCAGCAACTTAATTACTCTTTAATTAAATCATTTTTCCCGGAATTTGCCAAAACCATCACTGTCGCCAATCTTGTTACATACACTCCGTTCTTCTGCTGACCTTTAAACAAACCGAAAAATTTAATTGTTTCTGCTAAAGCTTCTAAATCCTTTCTTTGATTTTCCTGACCTTTTTCAGATACAACTAATACCGGCACAAAAAATTTATAGCATCTCGGTTTATGAAATGAATAATTAACTTTTATAGAATCTGCAAGTTCATTTACCCGCTTGATACAACTAATGCTATCCCATATCAGGGTATGCATAGAAGAAATTTTGCCCGAGCTATCGATTGAAATGTCATAGACAAAAAAATCATAAACTGGTTCATTGTTGCTATTTTCTTCAATCTTCAGGTTTCGTTCAATAAAATGTACAATTCGTGAAGCCGTTTGTGTTAAATCAGCTTGGGAGAACCCAAACTGACTTATTAACAAGAAAATACATAGCATTAAGGTTATTCGCATAAGATAAAATTAACGTTGTTAATAACAACCTCCAACTACTGGTTTTCTACCCTTAGCACCTGGTAATCCTTTTGATTCATTTTCCAATACTACGTTATAAATTGAATCAATCCGGGATAGTGTCAGGGCATATTTTAATCCTCTTTTGTCAGCTTCAGATGTAGCAGGGTTCGTTGGAGGCCAGGAAGGGAAATTAGGCCAAAGTGACTTCCATGTCCTCACCTGTTTTCGGGTAAGTCCAGCCCATGCCAAATACCAATAATAACTATCATTTGTCGACGGCTTATTGTCATAAATCTTGACCGTATTCGCTATATATTCAATAAGCCGATCTGCCATATAATTGTGTTGAATTGATTCCATTTGCAATATGGCTAATTGTGGGTTAAGGGAGTCCCGAATACGAAGCGTATCTACATAAGCATTAAATATCTGGTCATATTTCAGGCTATCCATTTGCTGTTGTGTGGCCCCTTGATTTAACTTCTTCCAAATGAATGTCATATATGCATGTACTATTTCATGAAATAATGTATTTACTATAAAAATATCAGTAGCCGTTTTTGCCCTTGTGGAATCAAGCACAATATCGACTTCAAATTCCTTTGAAATTTCATCATAAATAGCATGTTCAGTAATAGCATCGTAGTTAATCATTGGCCGAGTTAAGAAATGAATTTTGAATTTGTCAATTGTATTAGGTATTCCAATCGCATTATCAAGCTTTGATAAGAAAACTCCAATTGGACTTTGTCCCAAAGTATTGATAAGTTTATTGAGCAGTTGCATCCTGCAGCTATCTAACCCCAATGTATCCAGGTTATTTGTTTTCCAATAATTAATCTTATTGTTATCACGTACAGAAACTTCTGAGTTATTGAAAATGGCAGCTCCGGCATAGGGATTGTAAGCCCCTCCTCCCCCTCCCACAGGCACCCAGCCCACACCACAGCCTACCTGTGTTTCTATGAGCGAAGCTACGCCGCCGCAGGGGTTCGGATTATTGGGGGGTACCCATCCGCCGCCACTGCCGGAGCCTCCTCCGCCTCCCGTGCCGCCAATAGGGCCCGAAGTTCCTCCGCCACCACCGCCACCGCTGCTGCTCCAGATGATTTCGATACAGGCTTGCACTGCGGTATAGAATGGACAATCTGTCTCAGGATCACAGCCCACCACCTGGCCTTGGTACAGGGGTACATATTCTGTCCAGCAAATGGTAGTGGTATACAACCAGGATAGCAATGAGGAGGAAGCGGTGGCCAATGATTTGGTTGCACCACTACCCGGTGCATGCGGCCGTATATAGCGCGACCGGTGGTGGAAAATCGTGGTATCCGTAAGCTGGTAGAGGCGGTTGCCAAATACGGCTTCATCTAGCGCCATCATAGTAAGGGCAAATTGCGCCTTGCTGAGGCCGGTGGCCGTGGTATCGGCATATTGCCAGTCGCAGAAGATGCGGAGCGAGGTATCTCCCGGGGATGTGGCTACCGCCAGGGTGGCATTCACGTGCTGCTGACTATCCCTCACAAAAGGTACGTAGGTAATATGCACCGAATCTTCAGCTCCCCGCCCCGACCGCGATGGCGAAGCACCGGCTATCGTAAGGGCCTTATTCCATTGCGGATAGCCGATCTGGCGGATGAGCGCTTCTGCAAACGGTGCCTTGGCCTGCTCCCGGATGGCGTAATCGCGAATGGATTGCACCAATGGTGTAGCCGGTGCCCGCTCATAAAAAAACCGGGTAATGGCCGATTGCCCCCGCTCCTGCGTAAGCGGCGCATCTGCCTTGCGGCAGGCTGCATACCCGATCAAGATTACTATACTTACTAACCAATAATTCCTGTACTTAAGGTGCATCGCTTTTTTAATTTTTAAATACATTATGTTGGACAAACACCCCGATTAGGAATGCCCATCTTATGCTTGCAGCTATAAGTATTTCTTTGGAGAAATAGAAACCGAAGCAGGAAGTGTTCGGTTAGATTGTTGAGATGATCCGTATCATTTATATGACGGATGTTTCAAACATACAAGGTGATTTTGAATTCAACAAGTTTTAGGAAACGAAATTTAACTCGTTAGGGGTTTGACCTTAGTAATGAAAGTATGTAGGATTTGGATGAAAAAAGTGCCAATGTTGGTGTTGTGTGAGCAGAGAATTAATGAGAAATAATATATGGGAAACCGTAATTCTTAACTAACGAATTGCCGATAAGTTAAAACTTTGCAACAGAAAAAGCTGATTGACAATACTTTACTCCTATACACTAAAACCAGGAGTGCAACATGTATTCAAAAAGATATTTTGCATTGCTAATCGGATAATTTAAATTGTGTAAAATTATCAAGTGTATTGACAAACGAATACTTCGATAATAAACTAAATTCAAATATTAGCGGATTAGATCTGCTACCTATCTTTCACACTTGTGAGTCCTACTATCTCAACGAAATACTTCGACACAAAAAATTAATCCCTCAATTACAAACATGCAAGGACTTTTTAAATGAAGAGTTGTTGTATTTGTTTTATGGCAGACCAGCATACAGATCATCAGTAACAGAAAATTCTGATTTAACCTCCTATCTTCCGGCTTGTTTTATTATTAATCCAGGGATCATTAATAATATAAAAAGAATAATTCCATTTGATTCAGGTGCGTTTACCAACGGTTTGTATGCAGATTTCTTACACTCAAAAATGGAAATCAATCAGTTTTTTTTGAAACCTGAACTGAATTCTATTATCAGGATGATTGGGTATTTTTTCCAAAACAACGCTAACTATTTCAATGGGGTTATACCTCAACATTTGGATTATGACCCATTGGACTTCCCTAAAGAATCATATTCAAAATTAATCCGAGATGCAGGCAAAAGCGTAGTTGATGACAGAAAAGCAAGTATCGAAATTCAAATGTCTGCTCCTTTGGAATTGACAGAAAAATCCTTGATGGCTGTAATTCTGCCGAAACATTTATGTGTTGCTGAAATCGTCCAGGAAGTACTTGTGAAGGAACTTAAGGTTGAAATTATCCCATATAACTCTTATGGCATTGCATCTCATTATTACTATACCCAAATTTTAGATTTAGCAAAACAATTTTTGATAAAAAGAAATTATCTCAATGAAGCCTAATCAAAAATATAAGCTTTATGGTTCCATAGAAGCCCTTGATTATGAAACCGGCTTCGTGACACCTATATTCAAATCCGGTGAGAATCTGTTTATGCAGGTAACTGACAATAATCAAACAATTCAAGATTTCGTCATAGTGCCTATTTATTTTCAACATTCAAAAATAAACCCCATAAACACAACTATCGAAAAATCTGCAGGTGAAGAATGCCTTTTTGGGTTCAAATGGAAAGACAATATAGAATATAAAGAATCTGGGAAATTAGCATCATTTTTCAAAAATAAATTGCCTTGCATAGAAATCAATTCTTACCTAGAAGAACAATTGGTAGATTTCATTAGAGAATTCGCACTTGATTCAGATATAACAAACTCAGATCATAGTAATAACCTTATTAAAGCTAAATACTATTGGAGCAAGTGCCTTGATAAATTAGAAAATGTTTTCCCTGAAACTATTAAACTATGGGGGCAACTAATTGTTGCAAAAGAATTTGAAGACGATACATTGTATTTAGAATTTAATAGCGATTTAGTAGAAAACTACTTTGCTGACCATTTGATCATTTATCTTAAAAATCTGATGTATGATGAGTTTAATATCGAAATCAAAAAATACAAGCCAATTCTTAAAGCAACACTCGTTAAATTCATTGGATTTTATGAAATATGCAAAAGACTAATTATTAAAGAACAGCTACAAATTTCATCGGAACGAAGTCTTTTCAAAATCAAAAATCATCAAGATTATTATGACACAAATAAGTATTTTAATTTTTCAAACTTAATAGAATGTGACAATAACGAATATGCAATTAAGGAATTTAATATTTGGCATAACCTAAATAGTAGCCCCCAAAGGAACACTTTTATAATTAAGGGAACCGCCGGATCAGGAAAATCACATCTACTGTCAGCAATAAGCAATCAGATCACAAAAGAAAAAAATGTAATTTTAAATTACATTGACGCTGCGGAATTTTCTTTATTTATTAGTGAATGCTCTTATGAAAAGAAGATGAATCTATTCTTTTCATATGTTTTCAGAAACGATTATATACTAATTGATGACGCTCATTTTCTTGAAAATGACAAAGGACTATTGGCAGCACTAACATATATCCGAAAACTTGGAAAAAAACTAATTCTCTCCTATTTAATTGAAAATGATAAACAGGAAATAGACGACAAGCTACCATATTTAAATCCACAAGTAGTATATTTAAAAATTCCTACGAAAGGCGATAAAGAGAAGATTATCAATTTCAAGCAATCAGGTCTTAAATACAAAGCAGGTAATTATATTATTGATAAGCTATGCAAATCCCCTACTAATAATATAAGAGAATTGGAAATAACCTTTTCCAGGCTCCTAATAAACTCTCTTTCTTTTTCAGAAATAATACATTGTAAAAACAATGACCGGATATTCTTTAGTCATAATCATGACCAAAAGTTTCTTTTTTCTTCTATAAAAATTGAAACACTAAGGCACTTCCACTCAAAAAAAATAAAAAACAAAGATTTAAAAAATAAAGACGGATCTTACATTTTGAATTTTGCTTTTTTCATTTTTGATTTAATAAACGAAACAAATAAAGTTAGTCCTACAGATAAATTATATGCTTTCGGTAAAAAATATTATACATATACCCGACAATATTCATTTTTTAGAAATTTGCAAATAATCATTGAGAACAAAAAGCTACTAAAATGCGTGGTAGATATTTATGAAAAATTGATTAGACAAAGTGTCCAACAATAATTCGTTTGTTTAACATCTCACTTATTTAACATAACTACATAGCGTAAGTGTAAGGTTACCCCAAATTAAATTGAAAGGATTTAGGTAATTTTATATGAGAACGTAATCTGTCCCAAATCAGTGTCGCTGCCACGAAGCCTAATGTTATCAATTCTTATCGGATAACAGTTTAACTCAGGAAAACCCAAACGGAAAGTTTCCAGTACTTTTTCCTGAATCATTGGATTTTTTGTTGGGTAAATGCTATGTGAGGTGTACTCATACTTCGTTTTACCTGGTGTATCTTTAATATTTCCTCCAAATCCCAACCAATACTTTTTCCCATCAGAAGCGACGATTCGCAGATATATAATGAATGACTGGTTAGGGTTACTTAAGTTGATTTTTGTGTAGAATAAAGTACTTTCAGAAATGATATAATTCTCAGCAATATCCTGAGGGCTATACCCGGAATGCGTATGAATTTTCAAATCCATAATATCCTTTTGCTCCTCCAATTTGGAAATAAACTCCAAAATCTGCTCCTTATTTTCAAGATTCTGTGAACGAGATAACCTCTCCTGATACTCCTGAATTGACTTATTTAATGAAATCTCAAAATTTTTGAAATAGTTATTCTTTTCGTTAATCAATTTATCCAATTCAACCTCATGCTTATTCAAAGACTCCTTTATCAAATCTCTCGCATCCTTACCTTGTTTGTATATTACAAAAGCCACCCCAATTCCAAGCAGAGTGATCATAACACCCAGACATCCTATTAAAATTCCATATGGATTTGACCACATCCCCAATTGACTATTAGTCTTCTCCAATATCTGCTGATAGTTTGATAGTACACTATCTATCGGTCGTTCCTTACTAATAAATACGGTGTCGGTTCTTGTTATTTGATGAAAAGTATCATTCCGAAGTTCATTTTGTGCAGGCAAATTTATCCAGCTACAAAAAAATAATATTGAAATGATCTTTTTCATAAGTTGTATAAGTAGTGATGGCATTAATGTAACCGGTAATATAGATAAAATGCAAGAACATACAATACCCAAAACATGGTATTTTTCCCACAAAGTCCTTATTGTATGAATAGATGCATTATTACCTAATATAGGTTGTGTGCAGATTTGACTGGCGAGTAGCCCAGGTCACAACTTCATATTCATACCATACTCCTGCTTCAAATGCAAGGGTGCCTCCGCTTTGCCCAGGGCATCATCTACGGGGTTGTGGGTGTGGCGGGTTTTGCGAAGATGCTTAAAGTTGACGAAAGTATCTCTCGCCAGCCCTTTGTACTGGCTGCCGAGATTTTGTAAGCTGAAGCCAAACGGATTTCTGCCAGTGAAATGATGGAAATACAAGCAGATAAACATCCAATCGAAGCCATTGTTGTCGCTGTTAAACATCGGGCGGTCTTTACTCACCTCGCTGATCAAATGCGCAAACCGTTCCATCACTTCTTTGGGATCATCAAACTGCAGGGTTTCTTCCCGGGTGAAGCCGGATACTGCAAGTGCCTCCGTTATATACATATCGGATATGGTGCACAAATTCAATAAATCCAATTAAAAGGTATAAATGATAATATAAATAGTTTTCCCATCTTTATTTGTAGTGGCCTGAAATGATATGCTTATGTTCTTATAACTATATACATCCAAATCTAAATTACTACTACTTAGTTGACCATCTTTACCTACAATTTTTTTTATCGATTGATAATTTGTAACAGATGTAGTGGTGTACTGTACAGAGTTATCACTCCAAAGCTTAACAGTATAATCGCCTCGGTAAAATTGATTCTCGGAATCAGCTGTTACTTTAACCAGATTACATTTTGTAAACTCTTTAAATGTCAAATCGCCCTGTTTTCCAGAGGATCGGCCAATCACATAGCAGTGATTATTCAGGTAATCCGCTCTTTCTGAAATTGTCATACTTTTCATACCCATTGCGTCATTAAGCGTTAAAGCAACGCAATCACAACTTTTATTTGTCTGCGCTTCTGAATAATAAAATAAACTCATCAGCGAAAAAGTCAAAATGATTTTTCTCATATGTTTTTTTTTTACCAAATTACAAAACATATCAAATTAAAAAATACCTAAAACATGGTATTTTCATTATAAGTCGTTTTGAGCTTTTGTTGGTGTATGCCAAGCAGAAACACCAATTTACGTGCTGATTGAAAAATCAACGGGTATGGAGCCGTCTGTTTCGGTGTCGAGCATGATGTTTGAATTGGAGATGGAATAGTGGTTTTTTTAAATAATTATGAGTAAAAATTGCAAAATTTAATGCAATATTTCGAGAATGGAATACATGGCCTTTTTCCAGGCTCAGTTTGGTAAACACGTCAAATAAAGCACAGAGTCGTACCGTTGTCTATGGCATAATAATATAAGAAATTAATATTTATTTTATAATACGCTCAACATATCTGTAGCCATTCTCTTTAAAGCTGCGATACATGTATAATATTTTTTTCTTCTCTCTCAAGCATCTCATTGTCAGGAATCCCAAAAAAATACAAAAAAATAAAGAATAAGTTAAGGAAACAAAAGTCATATTCGAATTCATATTAAACCCAATGCGGAATGTAATAATATCATATAAAAAAATATATACAAAAACAAAGTAAGGAATCAAGTATGTTGTATAAATAATCCTAATATCTCTTGCAAAGTATTTCATATTAGACGAAAAGATGTTTAGATAATTAAACAACTCATGCAAATACAAAAAATCGAAATGAGAGGCCCTTCGTAATTTATTAATTTCAGAAAGAGCGTGATACTTATTCATGTCGTTAAAAAAGGCATTGTTTTTGATAATTTTTTTAAAATCTTCTTTGTCTGCAAATTCAGAATAACGTATAGAGATTAATTTCAGAATTTTGGACAAATTATTTTTTTCCTGCTTTAAGTAATAAAAAATCATTAACATTAAACTACTAAAAGCTAATCCAGCAAGTAAGCATAAATTATTTATATGTATAACACTCCCAACAATTGGTATGTGAATTACCTGATAGTTCGATACCAAATCACGACGTAAATCGTAGATTACTTTTTCCTTCATTTCAATCGAATCCCTAAGCGATGTAGAATCTACCAGAGATAATTTTTCCGTACTAAGTCTATCCTTGAGTTGATTTAATTGGGCTTTATGATATGTAATCATGGAACTTGACCAGTCCATTTGACTATTAAATGAAGCCAAAAAAGAGAAAATAGTTACAATCGAAAGTATTCCAATTACTTTCTTTAGGTGTGTTGATATGGATATTACAGCATCACAGCATTTTTGAATATATGAATCCAATCTGAGGTCAAACCCCTGCATATTATTATTCTCCATGATTAGAATATTATTTTCAAACTACCACAGTTTGTAATGCTCATTCATACTCAAATAAAGGTACTTACATCTATTAAAATAATCAGCACATTTATTCTTCAATAATATACCACCCAAATGATTTACTTTAACACACCATCCTTAACTTTTACGATTAAGAATCAAAGAAAAAAGGTTTTACAAAAACCTCTTCGCCTCCTCCACCATATAAGCCGTTTTACATTTGGGGCAAAGAAAAAAGTATTCGAAATAATATGTTTGCTCCGGCTTTAGTTCTTTCTTTTTGGTTGGTCGCTGGATGACGGCAGTGCCACACTTGCGGCAGGGGTCGCCCGCATTAGTAATTTTAAGATTCGGATTTGCTGCTGTTATGGCTGTGGTCTCCGTTCCAAAGAGCGTAGTAGTGGTGTTTTCTTCACCTGTTTCCGTGTTCATCGTCTCTTCGTAAAAAGTATCCACCAGCAGGCTATCGCCATTCAGGGCGAAATTGGCCAGTTCATCGCATCGTTCATTTTCGGGATGGCCCACATGCCCCCTTATCCAATTGAAACGTACCGCCTCCTGGGCAGCGATAAGATCCAGCAGCTTGGCCCACAAGTCATAGTTCACGGCTTTTTGTGTTCGGGTACGGTACCAGTTTTTCGACTTCCATTTTTTGGCCCAGCCCTTCTCAATGCCATCTACCACATACCGGGAATCGGTATAGACATTCACTTTCGATTTCGTTTTCAATCGCTCCAACCCATATATCACCCCCGACAGTTCCATGCGGTTATTCGTAGTAAGCCGATAGCCCTGACTGAATTCCTTCTTAGCCCCTTTATAAACCATTATTACACCAAATCCACCTTTTCCGGGGTTGGGCTCTGCCCCGCCATCTGAATAAAGGTCAATTTCTGGAATCTGCTCCCAGCTCATATGATACAGTTAGTTTTATGATTCAAAAAATTATCAAATCCTATTGCACCTTCACCCCTTAAACACATTACTATTATGCCATTCCGTAAACAGTGTAGCCGGAATGTCCATATTCCGGTTGGGCAATTGCTTTAATACTGCGCCGTGGTACTGATAATACTCTTTGCCATTCTGAAATTCTTCTTTTATTCGGCGGCTTACCTCTACTTTCAACTCTTGGGTGATGGTGATATAGCCGGTATCGAACAGCTTGTGCAGGTCGGAGCGTAATAAAACCCCGTTGGAGATAAGATGCGGGCCGGAAAGGGCGTAGGGCTTAATATGTGCCGCCTCCAGCACGGGCAGCGTTTTCTCTCCCGAAATGGCGCATCTTCTGGCATAGGCATCTGTTAACAATAAGCGGAACGCCCCTTGCCCCACCCGTACTTTCGACAGTACAGTTTCCCGGTAACGGGCATCGCTGTTATTATCCAGTATGAGCTGGGTAGATTTTACTTCTCCGGTATGCATGGTAAAATAGTCATCCAGCAAAAGTTGCACCCTTTCCCAAATGGCCAAGCCAATAGGCTCTTCGGTAATATAAGACTTACCCTGTACAATGCTATTTGCCCAGTTTTCGGGTGCGGGTATCCAATCTTTTTTAGCGAAAAATATGGGGTTGGATAATACCGTACAGCCGATCTGCGGGTTCTGATCCCACCAGTCTCGCCGGTAGCCGGAAATCTTCTTCAACAGTGCTTCAAAACTCTCGCAGCCATTGCGCTCCTGAAAGGTATCCCAGGCAAAGGAAACAGGCAACAGAGTATGCTTTGCAAAAAAGCCAATACCGGCAATAGCATTATAGGGGCTTTTCAGCTTTAACAGAAACGGAGCCCCCGGCGATAGTACCTTAAAATTGGTATTGCCTCCCGGCCGCCAGAAGTTTACATCTTCGGGTTGGCGTTGGGATAAGAAAGAAAACCAGTCGTAGTCGGTATTGCCGATGTAGAATTTTAAAATTGGAAGTGAATGGCTAGGCATATTTCAAATAAATAGGAAGAAATGGAACCGAAAAAATTAATATTTCAAATAAATTTAACTAACTATAGGCTAGATAAAAGGTGAGACTGTTGAAAAAAAAATTTCATAACTATAAAACAATTACTTCTTTCTTTATTTTCTCCCATTCACTTTTTAAAATAATCTGTGCTTCTTCAATAAGTTTATTATTTATTTCCCATATTTTTTGAATTGACTCTTTTGTTTGCTTCTGACCCAATGTGAAGCTAGTCAATTCATAAATACAACTAAGTATAGATTGATGCTCATTTGGATTAAACCTCAATCTTAATGTAATTAGTTTTTTCAAAATCTCGGTCTTTGAAAAACTATCAATCTCTTTATTTAACTTATTCTGAGCTACAGAAATATCAATTAATGTAAATGGGTTAATAGTTTTTTCTTCAGAATCTTCCAATTCCGTGATAATGTGAGTATTTTTAATTATAGTTAAGAAAATAGAGTTTAACTCTGAAACTTCGTCTCTAACTTTTTCGTTCCATTTAATTCGTTCACTTGTAATTGTGTCAATATACTTTGTTGATCTAGCAATTCGTCTTGTATAGAATATCCCGAAAAGTGAAGCAATAAATGTTAAAACTACCCCTAATGGAACTAAATAGCTGTTTAATATCTCCTTCATCTGCAAATTTTAATATTTAAAAATATTTACCGAAGATTACATAAGATCAATTTATGTTCTGATCACTCAAAGGCTTGGGTTTAATATCATTCATTTTCTTATTAAAATCGTCACGTTGAAATTCAAACAACGGCTTCTTTTTGGGGTCCAAGTTGTATTTATCAATTAATCCGTTAACCTTATCCACAATGAATTGATTTTGAAACAATTCACCAATCCATAAATTGTGAATCATTTTATATTTTGTAAAATATTGATTCTTATTATGCTCCCAGTCCCCTCCATAACCTGAAGATAGCCAGTTATAAAACAACATTATCTGCTCATGATTACTTAACTGCGCTCGCAACATCTTTAGGTATTTCATCTTATGATCATAAGAATCAATCACTTCACTTTTAACAACAAATTTAACCATCATGTATAAGTGTCTGAAATAATGTCCCAACTGACCAGAATATCCAGAATGTAAACGATAATTATTAACACCTAAAATACTTGGGTGAAAATCTCGTTTAAACCATGATTGCGAAGAGGGGGATAATCTTTCGAGTTCTTCATGACTAAAACCCCAAAAGAAAATGTTATAACCAGCTTCATATTCTTCAATGTTTAAGGTGGAATCAAAAGAGCAATGCTCTAATAGCTCATTAAATTCTTTTGTCATCACTTCAAAAACGCGCCTCCTTGTTACTATTTCTCCATCGGTAGAACCAATAGGTGCAATTGACATTTCATCAACATTTTCTTTATGCAATCTTAGCATTTCAAAAAATTGACTTTCAAATTGTTGCTCTTTCTTGTCAGAATCCTGTTTTTCCAAAGAGGTAAAAAATTGAATTCTTTGTTCTTGGTTAGCTACATACTGTGCCCAAAAAGCCAGGAAAGTTAGACCAACACCTAGAAGTGCAACAACTGGCCCCATTATGCCACCCAAGGTATCGCCGATTTGATTTGGTTCTTCAACACCCAAACTAACCCAACTTAATTTCGTAATTAAAAGGGGTAAAATTGTGATAAATATAATCGAAATTGTAAATTCCTGTCATGTTGACCCACCATTCCTGCATGTTGACCCACCCCACTGTGGAGTGGATTATTGCGGTCCCGAGAATAGTATGAATAAGAGCTTGAATCAGTTTTAAAAATACGTTGGTTTCTTATTTTGTTGCTG
>JAPLEH010000027.1 GCA_026391455.1 Bacteroidota bacterium | reverse complement strand
ACTATAGAGAGCCTAGTGTCCAAAAGGGTACGCTCTTCTGATTAGGCACCTACCCAATCAAAACCATTATTTTATAAATCGCAAAAGACTCGTTATCAAACATTCAAGAAAATGAAGTACTTTTCCCCGGACAATAGTGATTAGCACATTAGCAAATTAGCTAATTATTTAATTATCAAATTATCCTATTCCCATACACTTTATTGATCGCTTCGGTTTTATTCTGTACGTGGAGTTTTTCGTAGATTTTTCCAATATGCTGGCGAACGGTATGAAAGCTGATGCCCAATTGATCGGCGATTTCTTTATACAGCATGCCTTTGGCCAGGTATTCTAATACTTCTTTTTCACGGGGCGTTAATACCGAGGCTTCAGAGCCGGAGCCGGATTGCTGTTCCTGGAAAATGGTGACCAGTTTACGGGCTATGGACGCACTCATGGGCGACCCGCCATTGTGCAATTCTTTTACAGCCTCTATGATTTGCAAAGGCGGTGTTTTTTTTAGCAGATAACCGCTGGCGCCTGCTTTCAGTGCTTCGAATACCTGATCATTGTTTTCATATACGGTAAACATCATGAACTGAATAGGTGTGGATGTCTTCTTCATTTGCCGGATGCACTCAATGCCGGTCATACCGGGCAGGTTGATATCCATGATCACAATATCCGGTTTCAGCAGGGGCAGTTCGAGTAAAGCCGCTTCGGCGGTACGGAATGTACTCAGTAATTGCAACGCCGGGTCGCGGCGAATGAATTCACTTAATCCTTCCGAAACTTCCTCGAGGTCTTCTACTATGACTAATTTGATGGCTGGCATTCATACAAATTTACAGGTAAGCGGATACAAGCATATAGGTATTTTGTTGTATAGACCTCATTTTGCCTGATTTTATACCGGCACGGTGATGATAATACGGGTTCCGTTTTCGGTATTGATGGAGAATTCACCATTAATATCAGCCATTCGTTTCTTCATATTCTCCAGTCCGTTGGCAAAGGGGCGCACATTATTCAGGTCAATTCCTTTACCATTGTCGGAAATGATCATGCGCAGTTCTTTCCCGGCATTGCCTTTTGAAAAATGGATGGACACTGCTGTAGCTCCCGCATGTTTTACGATATTTCGTAATGCTTCTTTCATTACCAGAAAGGTATTACGGCGTACTTCTCCCTGTATCTTTTCTTCGCTGGGTTCGCCTTCCGAAAAATGGAGTCGTATATCTTTATCCTGCAGGTATTCAGAGGCATAGGCGCGGCAAAAGCTCACCAGGTCGCCGAGTGAGTCATACCGCTGGTTGAGGGCCCATACGATCTCATTCATTTTTTCTGCCATTTCATCGCTGTACAGCGAAATTTTCTCCAGATCGTTTCTTTCGGATGGGTCGGCGGGAGTGAGCAGTTGCAGTTTTTCACTTAAAAATTTTATCCGAGAAAGGGAAGCTCCGAAATCATCATGCATATCTGTGGCAATACGTGTCCGTTCCTTTTCAATAGCCTGTTGTTTTTCCAGCAGGTTTTTTTGTCTCTCCAGCCGCCGCCGGTAATACGAGCGGATCATATACCAAAGTACGAGACTGATCACCAGAATCAGAATGGCCCGGAACCACCAGGTTTTATTCCAGGGAGTGGCAATGGTGAATTGCAACGGTTCTTGAATATCATTCCAACGGTTATCACCCCGGTGCCTTGCTCGTACCCGGAAGGTATAGTGGCCCGGTTTCAGGTTGCTGTAGGAGGCTGATTGACTGGTACCAGTGTTGATCCAGTCTGCATCGGCGCCGATCAGTTTATAACTGTAATCAATATCCTTCCCTTTGCTCAGGTCCACACCTGTAAAATGGAATTGCAGGTTATTTTCTCCGGCGCCGAGCGATAATCCGTTTTGCAATGTATCTCTGTACCGGATACTGTTGATATAGATCTCATCTACATATACAGGGAATCCTTCCCGGCTGATCTTGAGTATCTCATCGGGGTTGAGTGCAATGAGTGCACTGTTTGACCCGGTCCATAACTCATTTTTTTCTTTGTCGAAGTAAATGCAGTAGTCAGAAAAATAATCATCGGGCAATCCTTCTTCTTTTTTAAAGACTACGAATTTGTTTTCTTTCACGAGAAAACAACTGAGTCCTTTGAAGGTATTCAGCCATAAGCGGTTGTTATTGTCAAACACGAGTCCGCTGATAAAATTCGTTGGCAGGCCGTCATTGATGGTGTAGATAACAGAACTGCGGGTGGCAGGCATGTATTTTACCAGCCCCGCGCCGTTGAATGCCACCCAAATATTACCCTGTGCATCATGTGCAACGGCGTTGATACCGGTAAAGACCCTGTTTTGTGTACCTGAAGTGGTGGCAAAATCAATCTCTTCAAATTTGCCGGTAGCTGCGATCCAGTGGAGTAAATAGGAAGTTTTGTTTACGCCGAACCAGAGGTCCCCGTTTGGTGATTCCGTATGACTCGTATAATAGCCATTGCTGAAATGATGAATGCCATCATCTTTGCGATAGGTTTTATAGGTATTGGTGCCTGCAAGCTTTCGCACAAATCCTCCACCGCGGTTGGCACTATACCATTCATCACCATTGCTATGTACAAAACCCATAACTACGAGTTCCACATCGGGATAATAAGGTTTCAGGAAGTCAAGCACTTTCAACTGGCCGGTGGCTGTGTTGTAACTGAGTAATTCATTGCCGGTACCGGTGCGGATAATTTCATTGCCCCGAACAAACAGATTCCAGTTGTATTTATTCAGCGGATGGTTCCATTCGGTGGTTTTACCGGTTGCAGGATTGAGCTGGTAGGCTTTGCCAAAATACACCGAGGCATAGATCATATCATCGGGGCCTTTCACCACACTCATAAGACCTCCGGTAAGACTGGTGGCAAAACCTTCTGACCAGCTTCGCATCATTTGTGAACTGGCACTTAATTTACTGATACCATTCGTGGTGCCGATCCAGAAATTATTTTCCCTGTCGGTACAACTCGTAAAACAAACATTGCTGATCAGCGAATTGTTTTTGCCGGGTATCGTTTGGATTTTATTTACAGTAGTACCCCCCGGATCTATGATATTGATTCCATATTCGGTGAGAAACCATAGCGAACCATCCCGTTGTTTTACCACCTCATATACAAAACTGCTCACATAAAGGGAACCGTCAGCAGCTCTTACCGGATTTTCGGTTATCCGGGTCACCAGCGAATAACGGTAGAGCCCGAGCAAATAATCGCTGAAATATAATTCCTGTTTTTCCGGATCGTAATAGCGAAAAAAGGCAAATGAATTGTTGGTGTTTTTGATTTGTACGGGTATCTTTTCAAAATGGCGGGTGGCAGGTGTGTACAGGAAAAAATCCACGCCGTACTGCACCAGTATTTCCTTGCGGCCGACCAGGTAGACTAGGCCCAGGTGTACGTTGAGATTCGACACCGGGGGGCTATAAATACTGTCTGTGATACGCAATCCTTCATCGAGTATATAGGCTTTGTTGACGGAAATTAAGTAAAACCCTTTTTGTCCGGGCGTTCGCCGGATTGAAATATTGTTTTTGGCCGGGAAATCGGGCAGGTAAAATTTTTCGGTGAAAGTATTAAAACAGATCACCCGTGTGTAATTGTTCATCACCAGGTGTCCCGGTTTATATTCATAGATATTGCTGAAATCATTGGCTTTTACCACCGTGTCGGATTTGCCGGCAAAATAGTTCTTGAATGTTTTGCCATCGAAACGGCTGAGCCCCTCCAGGGTACCTACCCAGAGAAAACCACGGCTATCCTGTTTAAGTGACTGTATATTGTTATCCGGCAACCCCTGTGACGTGTTGTAATTGACAAAACTGAATTTACCACCCTGTGAAAAAGCGGTTATACATAACAGTGAGCAAAGAAGGAGCAGGAGCCGGAAGCGCATGGTTAAAATTAATGAATCCCACGCTGTGTGTCAAATACAGCTACCTTTCAATGGTGAAAAAGCTAAGTGTGAGTAAATTCTGTTTAATTACCGGGCGTTTTGACAGCATCGGTCAGGTTGACTGTTTTTACAACGGTTTTAATATCCGCTTTCAACTTCACATAATCGATATCAGCGGTATAGAAATAGTCATAGAGTGTGCGCGATGATTCGGATTGGCCCACAGTACGTTTAAGAGTGAGCACATAGTCGGGCGACTTTTCATCTATTTTATGAAACATCAATACATGTAATCGATATAATTGTTCATTATCTGTTCCATCTGGTTTGCGGCTGTATACATAATAAACGATCTTGGTAAAACTTTTGGAAAACCGGTCTTTGGGCAATTCTTCAAACCATTCATAACCCCACACATTTTTGTCGTCCAGTACGAAAAAATCAAAGTTGAAATATTGGTCAATACCCTTTGGCAGGGTTTTATTCCGGTACCCTTCATACAACAGCGCCCGAAAGGGTTTTGCATCTTCCAGTTTACCCAAGCCATGGTAGGACACGATGATGTTTTTGATCATCCATTGTTCTCTTTCCGAAAATCGTGCGTCAAAGCGCTCCTTATATTTGCGGATAAGCGCCAGTGCTTCTAGCCCATATTCGAGGGATTTCGAAAAGTTTTCCTTTATACGGAATTTGCTTTCCATTGCAGACGCGGCAGTCGTATAATACCAGGCGACATAATTGTATAATGTATCCTTCGGGTTTATTAAGGGGCTGATCTCTTTGAAAAGATCATAGGCTTCCTGCATATTGCCGGCCTGTAGTAAACTGTCTGCACGTTCGTATTTTTCATTTACCGTTAATTGGGCATGATTACCAGTAGCAAAAAGCATGCATAGCAAAAATGTAAAAACGTATTTCATGGCGATGGCGTTTATATTATAGAACGTACATATTCCTGGTTCTGGTATATAGAAGTTAATTTCTTACTATCGAATTATTCCAGACGGCGTTACTCAAAATCATCATACAGTAAATACTTCTTCCGTATCTGTTTAAAAGCAGTCAATCCCGGCTCCCAGCTTTTCCGGATTTCATCTTCTGTTTTACCAGCTACGATCTGTTGCCAGAGATCATTGTTGCCTGCCAGTTTATTAAAAAATGAACCTTCCATCGTGCCTGATTTGGGCAGCAGAAAGAATTTATCTTTTTCGGGGAATAACTTGTATGCTTCCAAAAGCCATTGCAATTGAATACGGTTGTTCACCAGTTTCAATACTTCACCCGGAGTGCCGGACAGGTTCCATCCATAACATTGCTGGCCGTACAGTTTTGAACTCTTTGCGCCTTCATTGGGATTGGGCATAAAAGCATACAGCGTTTTGGGCAGGGAAGGGTGGCCAAACACCTGAAAGGGTTTGTCCGTACCGCGGCCTTCACTCAATACGGTGCCTTCAAAAAAGCAAGTGGAAGGATAGAGATAGATGGATTGAATAGTAGGCAGGTTGGGGGAGGGTCTTACCGGCAAAACATATTTTGTATTATGGTCGTAGTTCTTGCATTTGATCACCTGAAAATGAAAAGGGGTGTCGGGTGAATTTTGTGCCTTTTGATAATACGCATACTTCGCATTGGCTTTTTCACTCAGCCATTTTTCTCCGGTGATCATCATAGCATATTCCGCGATGGTCATACCATACACCACGGGTACCGGCTGCATGCCAATAAAGGATTTATACTTTTTATCCAGCACCGGTCCATCCACATAATGGCCATTGGGATTGGGCCGGTCGAGTATCATCAGGGGTTTGCCCAGATCCATGGCCGCTTCCATAAATTCTTCGAGCGACGAGATGAATGTATAAAAGCGAACACCGACATCCTGTATATCGAATAGCAGCACATCCACATCCTTTACATCTTCCGCAGATGGTCTTCGTTTGCTGCCATACAACGAAACAATGCGAATACCCGTTTTCGGATCGGTATTGTTGCCTATTTTTTCGCCGGCATCTGCCGTACCACGAAAGCCATGCTCCGGCCCGAATATTACCCGTATATCAATACCCAGTTTTAACAATGTGTCCACCAGGTGTGTACTGCCCACCATGGAGGTTTGGTTGGCAAAAATGCCCACTTTCCGTCCTTTGATGAGTGGCAGATACACATTGATTCGGTCTGCCCCGGCCAATACTTTTGCAGGGGCCTGGGTTACTTGTGCCATGGAGGGCAGGGGAACTGCAGCCAGCAATGCTATCACAATGAAAAAACAATGTATGCGCTTCATATCAATGGGTTATTTCCTGTTCAAAATACACAAAATCTTATTAGAGACTGGTTCAAATATTTAAACGGTTGCATTGACCGATTTAGCCTACCTTGCACCCTGTTTTTTATCCTTTAACTAAATAAAAAGTAATGGCACAGGTAAAAAGTGGTGATACTATTAAAGTTCACTATCATGGTAAATTGACATCCGGAGAAACCTTCGATTCATCCGCAGGCCGGGAACCCCTTGAGTTTAAAGTAGGCAGCGGAATGGTGATCAAAGGTTTTGATGAAGGTGTGACCGGAATGGCAGTGGGAGAGAAGAAAACAATTCATATACCTGTGGATGAAGCATATGGCCCCAAAAATCCGGAAATGATCATTCCAATGCCGAAAGAACGCTTTCCGCAAGACATGGAAATTGAAGTAGGTATGCCATTGGGTATGAGCGATCAGAATGGTCAGCAATTTCAGGTAGTGGTTACCGAAATTCAGGAAGAAGTGGTGATGCTCGATGCCAATCACCCCCTCGCCGGTCAGGACCTTGTCTTCGATCTCGAACTTGTGGAAATTGTTGGCGGAAGCCCGATTATCATTATGCCATAATTAATTAGCTAATTAGATAATGTGATAATTTGCTAATGTGCTAATGTGGAGATGTCGATAAACTGGTGAATTGAATTAATAATTAAATCTGCTTGAATCTTGTAGCTGACGGCTCGCAGCTCAAAGCTCGTAGCTCGCAGCTTGTAGCTCAAAGCTCATAAAACTATGTTTTCCGAATACGCTTTCACTGCTGCAGAACGGTTCATGCGGTATGTACAGATTGATACCCAGAGTGATCCGCTCTCGGACAGCTATCCAACAACCGAAAAGCAAAAAGACCTCGGTCGCCTGCTTGCATCCGAATTGCAGACCATGGGTATTGCCGATGCGCATATGGATGAATGGGGGTATGTATATGCCACCATTCCTTCCAATACAGATAAGAAGGTGCCAGTGATCTGTTTTTGTGCGCATATGGATACCGCGCCCGATTGCAGCGGTACCGGAGTAAAACCCATCCTGCACCGCAACTACCAGGGCAAGGATATCGTATTGCCCGATGATATCACACAGGTATTGCGCATGAGCGAATATCCCTATCTGGAAACACAGATAGGTAATGATATCATTACCGCATCTGGTACCACCTTACTTGGCTCAGATGATAAAGCAGGTGTGGCAGAAATCATGGACCTTGCAAATTATCTCACCACGCATCCGGCTATCAAACACGGGACTATCAAATTACTTTTCACACCCGATGAAGAAGTGGGTAAAGGAACGGCCAAAGTGGATATGAAAAAACTGGGTGCCGATTTCGGATATACGCTCGACAGCGGCGATGCCGGTGCCCTCGAAGATGAAACTTTCAGTGCCGATGGGGTACAGGTGATCATACATGGGGTGATCTCCCATCCCGGCTATGCCAAAGGCAAAATGATCAATGCACTCAAGATTGCCGGAGAAATACTGGCTGCATTACCCAAAGACCGGCTCTCTCCCGAATCCACCGATGGTAAACGGGGATTTATTCATCCCGTACGTGTAGAGGGCATTGCTGAAAAATGCACCCTTGATTTTATTATCCGCGATTTTGAAACAGCCGGACTCATCAAAAAAGAAGATTACCTGCGCACACAGATCGAAGAGCGGATGCGCACTTACCCCAAAGCCAGTTTCGAGTTTCGTGTTACGGAACAATACCGCAACATGAAAGAGATACTGGATCTCCATCCACATGTGGTGGAATATGCCAAAGAAGCTATTCTGCGCACGGGCCTCACTCCCAAAATGGAAAGCATACGGGGAGGTACCGACGGAAGCCGGCTCTCCTTCATGGGCTTACCCTGTCCAAACCTCTTTGCCGGTGAACAGGGCATCCATTCCAAACTGGAACATATCAGCGTACAGGATATGAACAAAGCTGTACAGATGATGGTACACCTGGCACAGATATGGGAAGAAAAGGCAGTGTGATTTTCCTTCGTACCGGATGCTGCCGTATTATTAATTACTGATTATTAATTATTGGTGTGATTGTCAATACAGTGATTTTCTGTTCACTTATGATAATAATGATTAATTAGTAATCAATAATGGCTGTTAAATCGTAAATTACATTCAAAACCTTCTATTATGGACTTTGCCAATCTTTTATCCCAATACTGGTGGGTACTGGTTATCGTATTTATTTTTTTCAGCGGACTTTTCACCATCAACCAGGGTTATATCGGTGTCATTACCATGTTTGGTAAATACCAGCGCATCGCTACCCCCGGTCTGCGATTCAAATTTCCGATTATCGAACAGGTATACCGGAAAGTGTCGATACAGAACCGTTCCGTGGAACTGGAATTTCAGGCCGTAACATCCGATCAGGCCAATGTATATTTCAAAAGCATGTTACTGTACTCAGTACAGAATGCCGAAGAAGAAACGATTAAAAAAGTAGCGTTTAAATTCTTTGCGGATAAAGACCTGATGCAGGCCCTCATCCGCACCATCGAAGGAAATATCCGTTCTTTTGTGGCTACTAAAAAACAGGCAGAGATACTCGCGCTGCGCAAAGAGATCGTGGAATATGTAAAAGCCGAGATCGATCATACCCTCGAGACCTGGGGTTATCACCTCCAAGATCTGCAGATCAACGATATCACCTTCGATAAAGTGATCCTCGATTCCATGAGTAAAGTGGTGGCCTCTAATAACCTGAAAGCCGCTGCTGAGAATGAAGGACAGGCCCTGCTCATCACCAAGACCAAAGCCGCCGAAGCAGATGGTAATGCTATTAAAATATCAGCGGAAGCAGAGAAAGAAGCCGCCCGTCTCCGCGGACAGGGTGTGGCCCTCTTCCGTAAAGAAGTGGCTGCCGGTATGTCCGAAGCTGCAGAACAAATGAAACAAGCCAACCTAGATACCAACGTGATCTTATTCAGCATGTGGACCGAAGCCATCAAGAACTTTGCAGAATATGGCAAAGGCAACGTCATCTTCCTCGACGGAAGCCCCGATGGTATGGAAATGACCATGAAACAAATTCAGGCGCTGATGGTGAAGCAGGCGGGAACCGAGAAGAAATAGTGGATAGTTGAAAGTTGATAGTTGAAAGTGGAGAATCCCATTGAACCAGTTTTATTGTTTGCTGGAAATATTATTTATGCCCCTTACGGGGCATTTTTTTTGGTTGGCAGTAAATGATTCCGGGAGAGCTAATTACATGCTACTCCTTTCAAGATAGGTTATGTCATGGCGTATAGCACGCAGCCTGCCGCTGGCAGGCGGTTTCCATTTATGGTCAGTGGTTACCCACGCAATGCCCCGCTGGGGCAAATACATCGATAATCCTGGATGTTCTTTTTGCGTATGCCTGATTATTGAATAATAGCACCAAATAGTAGCTCCTGTTGTCAGCAATAAGCCTCAGCCATGCTTTGTGTGGGTGGCACGCATGTAAGCGAGCGGGGGCACTTGTCCCATAGGGATGCTATGTGCATACTGTAAGGGGTATTTTGAAGTGATAATTTAGCATTGTTAGAGTATGGAACCCAATGGTGTCGACCGCTGGTAGCAATAAGCCTCAGCGAGGCTTTGTGTGGGTAGCACGCATATAAGCGTGCAGAGGCCAGCGTCCCGTAGGGATGCTTTGTGCAATACGCAAGGATAATGCAGGGAAAATTTGTGAAGCAGCCGGGTACGGGAATAATTCATAATTAATAATTCATAATTCTGAATTGAGCAACTTCCGCACATAAAATAACACCACCCAGAGGGAAGCCCACCACCTCCCGGTTTTTATTTTCACGAATCATTGACGTTTTTCGTTAAAGAACTCAAAAACTTCCGCCAACGGTACAACGTGGCACTATTTTTCTCGTTCAATGCTCTGTAAACAGAAAGCGCCACAACAATCGGATAGTATCAAAAGGAATGTTATCCAGAGTTGTTGATAAACGCGAAAATCAAATTAACAGGTCAAGACCTACTTTTACACCAAAAGAAGAAAACTATGAATGATCTTTTACAGATTGCAGACAGTTTGCAAAAGGCGACACAGTTCGCTGCCGGCGATACTAACCACGATGGACACTTAAGTTTTTTTGAATTACTGAAAATGGGGGGCTGGATCATGATCCCGCTGGCCGTAATGCTCCTCCTTGCCGTGTATATTTTTGCCGAACGGGTGATCGCTATCCGCAATGCTTCCCGTATCGATGATAATTTTATGAATATTATCCGCGATAATATCATCAGTGGCAACATTTCTGCCGCCCGCAGTTTTGCCAAAAACACCAATAACCCCGTGGCCCGTATCATCGACAAGGGCATACAGCGTATCGGTAAACCCATCGACAGCATCGAAAAAAGCATGGAGAATGTGGGAGTGCTCGAAACCTATAAACTGGAAAAGAACCTGGCCCTGCTCTCGGTCGTTTCCAAAGCAGCGCCCATCTTCGGATTCATCGGTACCCTGGTGGGTATGATGCAGTTGTTTTCCAGCATTACCGCTTCCAACCAGTTTGAAGTAAGCACCATCTCCGGTGGTCTCTATACCAAGATCATTACGTCGATTACCGGTCTCGTAATTGGTTTGTTTGCCTACCTCGGGTACAGTTACCTGAATACACAAATTGAGAAGACCGCTAATAAAATGGAAGCCGCTTCCGCCGATTTCCTCGACATTTTACAGGAACCCACCCGCTAAACTGACACTATGAAAATCAGGAAACGACATAAAAACGAATCAGAGGTATCCACAGATTCTCTCAACGATATTCTGTTCATATTGCTGATGTTCTTCCTCATCGTGGCCACGTTAGGAAATCCCAATGTGGTAAAAGTGGGGCTCCCCCGGGGGTCGAAGGACACCAAGGCCAAACAAAACATTACGGTGTCCATTGATAAGAATCAGCAATACTATATTGGTACAAAACCCGTTCCTTCAGAGTCATTTGATTCATTGCTCCGCTACGAGATCAGAAAGCAACGGGCTTTTGTAGATACGCCTACTGTGGTGATCAATGCCGATACATCGGCCTATTATGGCGAAGTATTTCGCATCATGCGCGTGGCCAAAAAAGATACGGCCAAAGTAGTGGCGAATGTAAACTAACGGTAATAAACACACCTCATTTTGCAAGACCGGATCTCACCATCCGGTCTTTTTGTTGCATATCCTTTTTCAGTTGGGCTTCAAACCCTTTGCCAGTCAGCATTTCCAGCACCGCTTGCCCCAGGTCTTCGTGTATCTCAAAATACAGTTGACCGTTGGGGGCTAAATGCGTGGCGGCAAAATCAGCAATGGCTTTATAAAAAACTAATGCATCTGTATCCGGCACAAAGAGGGCAATATGCGGCTCATGTTCCAGTACATTGGGATGCATGGAAGATTTATTGTGTTCGGGTATGTAAGGAGGATTGCTCACGATGATATCGAATATTGGCAGGGATGGCCAGTTGCCTTTATCGAGTATATCCAGTTGCTGAAATTGTACAGCAGCACCGATCTTGTCAGCATTCTGTTGTGCCACCAGCAAAGCACCTACACTGATATCAATGGCCCATACTTCTGTATTCGGCATATTTTTTTTAAGCGTAATGGGTATGCATCCGCTGCCGGTACCAATATCGAGTATACGAAGTGGCGATGCGGCCGTCCGATGATCCTGTATGATCCAGTCCACCAGTTCTTCCGTCTCTGGCCGTGGAATCAATACTGCCGGATCCACATAGAATTTCTGGTTGCCAAACCAGGCTTCGCGGAGAATATATTGTACGGGTTCCTGTTGCTTCAATCGTTCGGTATAATCTTTTACACGGGCTTCTTCTGCAGGCAGAATGGGTTCGTTTTTATACAGCATCCGTTCCGTCTTACCCGACCCTGTGATATGTTCCATTACCATATCAGCCAATTGGGATGCTTCCCCCTCCCCGTAAACCGGTTTCAGGTGATTGAATATGTAGAAGGATGCTTCACGGATGGTCATGTGCGAAAATAGGGAAAGGTTGAAGAGGTTCCATAGGTTGCATAGGTTCAATAGGTTCAAGAGGTTTAAGAGGTTCAAGAGGTTTCATAGGTTGTTAAGGACTGCTGCCTGAGCGTAGCCGAAGGCAGGTTCAAGAGGTTGAATACAGTTGGCGGTTGACAATTTGCAGTTGGCTTGCCGCTTGCCCCTTGTGCTCGCAGCTGATAGCTCGCGGCTGGTAGCTGGCTGTTTACTTGCCCCAAAGGGGTAAACAGCTTGCAGCTTGCCGGTTGTAGCCATTATTGTCCGTGGAAAGTTTTTGCAAAGCCCAGAAACATTGACCCAGAGCGGGTTCTAGCCCCTCTCCTTTGGGGTTTCTGAGTTCGCACAACGTGCGGATGAAAGAAACGCGCGTAGCGCTTGGGGAGGGGTCTGAATTGATTTCCAAACTAATAAATAGTTTTACCGGACAACAATAGGTTGAAACTGATAACTGGTTGTATTTTTTTTACAATGGTCATTGGAAATAAATGTACCACCATTCTTTTCTGGAAAAAAATATATACATCACTGCAGTGGTATACAATAATGGCAGCAATATTAACAGGCAACGCAGCACTACCAGTTTAGGTACATTACTCTTAGGCTGATCTTCATTCACTGCAACAGGGGTATTCATTTCCAATACGAACCAATGAATGCCCCGGGCCAGTAATAATACAAATGCAGTAAAGAATAGCCAGGGGATTTTGCTGCTGGTAAGGACTAAGAAAAGGATAATGATCAGTACCGTATTTACGGATGATAAGGTTGATTTCATGTGGTCGGAATTTTTTATATCGTGCTCTAAAGTAAGTTGCTTATTGTCTTTTCAGATTCGGATGCGGTGGCGGCATATCATTCGGTATTAAATCATCCGGTAGTAATGCACGTAAGCCCACTATATTACAATCTTCGTATTCGGATATATAGAAATAAACAAAGCGGTCTTTAGATAGCTTGTGTTTTTCGGTGAGATAGAGAATTACATTTTCCACGCGGCGCCAATCGGGTAGCATCTGACTTTCCAATGTGGAGCAACCCGCCCAAACGGCTATTTTGCAATCGGGGTATAATCTCAATCTGGTTGCAATAGCATCCAGTGTTTGCTTTGCTTTGTTATTTAAGCGTACAAAGGTTTCTTTAAACAATACGGGAGGTAATTTCCCGATCAGGGAATCACAAGTTGTAATACCCGTTGTATCGCGTGTAAAAGTGAATGGAACAGGTGAAGTAGCAGCAACCGTTTTAAGTTGCAAAATAGTAAACAGTACGATCATAACTAACCGGGTGGCCCGTGCAGTATCTGGTTGTAGTAGCCCGAATGGGGTCGCATATTTCTTCATCTTATACTTCAAGCTATACTATACAATCGTTTCTTTTCAATATTCCACCACACTGCCCAGCCAGGCCATCATGCCCATGCCCACTTCTATGGCATCTTCATCGATATTGAATACGGGGGTATGCACCCCGGCAGTGATGCCTTTTTCTTTATTCATGGTGCCTAAGCGGTAGAAGCAGGCGGGTATCTGCTGTGCATAATAACCGAAATCCTCAGCACCCATACGCAATTCTGTTTCGCTTACATTGTCTGCACCCGCATATTCCGCAGCCTTTGCCATGGCTTTCGCCGACAGTTGTTCATTGTTCAATACAGACGGATAACCAACATCTATATGCAGGTCAACAGTGCCGCCCATGGAGGTAACGAGATTAGTACAAAGCGTGGTGATCAGTTCATGTGCTTTGAAACGCCACTCTTCATTCATAGCGCGGAAGGTACCCATCAGTTTTACTTCATTGGGTATTACGTTGGTGGTATTGCCTCCGTTGAATGATGATATGGATAATACCGAAGGATTGAACGGATTATTGTTGCGGCTGATGAGCTGCTGCAATGCCACTACCAGGTGTGAACTGATCAGGATCGGATCCACCACCAAATGCGGAGATGCGGCATGTCCTCCTTTTCCTTTTACGGTGACGTACAATTCATCGGCACTGGCCATTACCTGTCCGCCACGGAAACTCAGTTTGCCCACTTCCATCATCGTATGCACATGCAATGCCAGTATACCCTGCGGGCGCGGATTTTCGAGTACGCCATCTTTTATCATCAGCGATGCACCACCGGGATTTTTTTCTTCGCCCGGCTGAAAGACAAGTTTTACGGTACCTTCCCATTCGTCTTTCAGTTCGTTCAATATTTTCGCAGCACCGAGCAGACAAGTGGTATGCACATCATGTCCGCAGGCATGCATTACGCCTTCGTTCTTTGATTTATAAGGCACCTCATTCTCTTCTTTTATCGGCAAGGCATCCATATCCGCCCGCAACGCGATAATGCGCTTATCCGGATTTTTTCCTTTGATCAATCCCACTACTCCCGTGGTGGCCATTACCTGAAAGGGAATACCAAATTCAGTCAGTTTATTCTGTACAAAGCGGGAGGTTTCAAATTCCTGGTAACTCAGCTCCGGATGGGCATGCAGATGATGTCGTATCTCAATGAATTCAGGTGCGTATTGTTTTGCGAGTGCTTTTATTCTTTCGGGCATCTGGCAAAATTAGACAATTTGATAATACAAGTCGGGAAGTCCGAAAGTTCGTAGAATTAAGAATGTAGAATTAAGAATGTAGAATGGTGGCAATCTAAAACCGTAACCCGATAGCTATCGGGTCTAAAACCTGCCTACCGGTTTACCTGCCGATAGGTATGGCAGGCAGGCCGTAACCCGATAGCTATCGGGTTTAGAATTATGAATGGAGGGCAATCTAAAACCGTAAACCTAAATTCTAAAACAAAGTAAACCGCGTACACCGTACATCTCACACCGTACATCACTTATCGCTTTCCTCATTCTCCTTACCCGGTTTCACTTCGATCACATCTTTCATAATGAAAACGCCTTTGGGGAAATAGGTATTCATTCGTTTCTGAAATTCTTCGGCATCTTTCCGGTCTTTGAAGTTGCCGGCTTTAACGCGGAAGTAGGGGGATTGATACCAGAGATAGGCTTTCAATTCGGGGAAATAGGTATAAACCTTTGTTTTAGCCGCGAGTGCTTCATCCCGGCTATTGGTACTGATGATCATCAGGCGAAAGCCTTTATCGGTACGACGGCCATCGCGACTGGTGATATCATTGATCTGTGCCTGTGTTTTGATCAGCAGGTCCAGCCGCGGATCTTTGTGTACGATTACGGAATTGGAATCCAGTACTTTTTTTCCAGCCGTATCCGGTGCATTCGAGGGCGATGCCGGATTCTGTGCATAACAGATAGCGGAAGCAAAAATGGCTATTAAGGAAAATAATTTTTTCATGTGTGGTATTTCGGGCAAAAATCTGTCCAAAAATAGATGATTCAGAGGCTTAAAGGTTGTACCGCCCCCTTAAATATTTCTGAAACCCTGGTAATCAGCAGTTCACCGCCGTCAATATCCGCCGCCGGCCCCGGCAATATTTTCCACCGGATGCCAGGTGGTCTTGATCTCCTGCGTATCCATGATGAAATAGGGGGATTGGCTATCGGGATTCATCCAGTTGGTTTGATCATAAAAGAATACCCGCTTCAGGTTCGATGCGGATTTCTCCCGTATCATTTGCTGTACCGCCGCATTGTTTTCACAATAGATCGTGGCATTTACATCCATATGGTCCACCATCCAACTGGCGAGTTCGGCCGGTTTGCCGGTGAGAATATTCACCACCCCGCCCGGTACATCCGATGAGTTCAATACTTCTGCAAACGTAACCGCACAGAGCGGCTTTGTTTCGGAAGCCAGTACCACACAGGTATTGCCTCCGGCTATCACGGGTGCGATCACCGACACCAGACCGATCAATGAATCTGTTTGCGGCGCAATGATGGATACCACACCGGTGGGCTCGGGTACCGAAAAATTAAAATGCGAAGAAGCTACCGGATTTACCGCACTGAATAATTGCTGAAACTTATCGCACCAGCCGGCATAATAGATCAGGCGATCGATGGCCAGCGTTACTTCTTTCTCTGCTTTTGCCTTGCTGGTATCCTGCGCCATGAGTTCTTCTATGAATTGCGCCTTTCTTCCTTCCAGCATTTCCGCAATGCGGTATAGTATCTGGCTGCGGTTGAATGCCGCCCTTCCACTCCATCCGCTCACGGCACCTCTCGCTGCCACCACGGCATCCCGCACATCTTTTCGTGAGCTCAGGCATACATTGGCCAGTTTTTTTCCGGCTGCATTCTCCGGTATATAATAGCGTCCCGATTCGGTACGGGGAAACTGTCCACCGATATAGATCTTGTAGGTTTTCAGCACTTCCACACGTTTCCCCCCGGATTTCTTTTCCAATCCGTTTTCGGAGATGGCGAGGGAGGATTTTTTTATCAGTTTTTCCATGAGTTCGTAGTTCAACGGGTTATCTATATGTTATGAGATCTGTTGTTATAATTTGTTACATAAGTTGCATAAGTGACATAGGTTTCATAAGTTTTTTTCTTGTCAGCTACAGATCAGTTATTTGTTGGTTTTTGTATCGTTGTTACCAGATAATTGATCAGTTTCTGAATCAGGTTGCTGATGCGTCCTGCATGTTCAGCCAGCGTGTTGAACTCCTCTTCTGTGATATAATTTCTGTCCAGTGCGCGATATAATTGCGAGCGGAGTTCACCGCAGGAAGCTTTTGCAATGTATAAGAACTGTATGAATTCTTTATTCCCCCTGCGCTCAAATCCCTCCGCAATATTATCCATTATGGAACCAGCCGAACCTTCTATCTGATTAATAAGCCTGAAGCTATTCTTAAACTTTTTCTTATCAATCATTTCCCCAAGAATCTTATTCAACTGCCTTGCCTCTTTCCAGGATATAATATCCTCGAACCTTTTAATAACTGCCATCTAAATACGGATTAAAAACTATTAAACTTCTCTAACTTCTGAAACCTCTTCAACCTATGTAACCTATGCAACTTCTTCAACCTATGCAACCTATGTAACCTATGTCACTTCTTCAACTCCGCAGTTCCACGTACGGCAACAACCCATGCAATCCCCCCTCTCTTCCAAAACCACTTTCCTTGTAACCACCGAAGGGGGAGGTGGGATCGAATTTGTTGAAGGTATTGGCCCATACCACACCGGCGCGCATGCGTTTGGTCATGTTGAAAATTTTTGATCCTTTGTCGGTCCATACACCGGCGCTGAGTCCATAGGGGGAGTTGTTAGCTTTCTCGATCACTTCATCATCGGTGCGGAAGGTGAGCACGGATAATACCGGCCCGAAAATTTCTTCCTGGGCAATGCGGTTGCTCTGTGCCACATTGGTAAATAAAGTGGGGCGGCAAAAAAATCCTTTGCCGGGAATGCGGCAGGAGCTCTCGTACATTTCAGCCCCTTCTTTTTTTCCGATGCTGATGTATTTATGAATGGTATCGAGTTGTGCTTTGGAGTTGATGGCGCCAATATCGGTGTTCTTATCCAGCGGATCGCCCACGATGAGTGATTCGAGGCGGTCTTTTAATTTACGGATCACTATTTTGGCTATGGATTCCTGTACATATAAACGGGAGCCGGCGCAACATACATGGCCCTGATTAAAAAAGATACCATTGATCACACCTTCTACCGCCTGGTCGATGGGCGCATCTTCAAAAATGATATTGGCGGCTTTGCCACCGAGTTCGAGTGTTACTTTTTTATTAGTACCGGCAATGGCCCGTTGAATGATCTTGCCCACATCGGTGGAGCCGGTGAATGCAATCTTGTTTACATCCGGATGATTCACCATAGCAGCGCCGGTGGCACCCGCCCCTGAAATGATATTCACCACACCGGGAGGCAGATCGGCTTCGCGAATGATCTCTGCTAATTTATACGCGGTGAGGGGAGTGGTCTCTGCGGATTTCAGCACCACGGTATTACCGGTGGCAATGGCGGGTGCGATTTTCCAGGCTGCCATCAGCAATGGAAAATTCCAGGGTATGATCTGTGCGGCCACACCCAATGGAGCGGTTTGCCGGTTGGGAAATGCATACTCGAGTTTATCGGCCCATCCGGCATAATAAAAGAAATGATTGGAGGCGGTGGGTATATCGAAGTCGCGGCTCTCGCGGATGGGTTTGCCTCCGTCGAGTGATTCGATGATGGCGAGCTCTCTCGCTTTCTCCTGCATGATGCGGGCGATACGGAAAATATATTTGGCCCTTTCTTTAGCCGGCATTTTTTTCCATACTTTTTCATGCGCGTTGCGGGCTGCTTTCACGGCTTTGTCCACATCGGCTTCGCCGGCTTCGGCCACTTCGCTCAGTTTTTCTTCGGTGGCCGGATTGATGGTGTCAAAATATTTTTTGCTCTGCGGCTTTTGCCATTCACCATTGATGAAGAGATCGTATTGCTTTGCAATCGTAGCCGCACTTTTACTTTCCGGAGCAGGATCGTAGGTCCAGCTGGTATCAAACTTTAATTTTACCGTATTGCTTTTTTTTGCCGCCTTTTTCTTCGTAATTGCCATAGTATTTTTTTTATCCGTGTAACATCATTTTCACATTCCCACATCCTCACATTTTCTAATTTGTATTAGTCTGCCGAAAAATAATTCGCTGCCTGGTACAATCCGGTTTTGCCTTTTACCAGTTGCATCAGCACATCGTTGGCGAGGCTGCTGGCGCCGAAGCGAAACCATTCATTGTTGAGCCAGTCTTCGCCCAATACTTCTTTTACCATTACCAGGTAATGCAGGGCCAGTTTGGATTTGGAAATACCACCCGCCGGTTTCATGCCGATCATTTTGCCGGTCTTATAATAAAAATCACGAATGGCTTCGAGCATCACGAGTGTTACGGGCATGGTAGCGGCCGGTTGTATCTTTCCGGTGGAGGTCTTGATGAAATCAGCGCCCGCTTCCATGGCAATATCACTGGCACGGCGCACTTTATCGAGGGTGCCGAGTTCGCCGGTCTCTAAGATCACTTTCAGCCTGGCATCGCCGCAGGCTTCTTTGATGGCCGCGATCTCATCGAAAACAAAATTGTATTCTCCTGCATGAAATTTACCACGACTGATCACCATGTCCACTTCATCAGCGCCTTCGTTCACGGCATATTTGGTATCGCGGATTTTAATGTCAGCCGGGGCCTGTCCACTGGGGAAAGCGGTAGCCACCGATGCTACTTTAATACCTGAATCACCCAGGGCCTTCTTCGCCACTTTTACCATGGAGGGGTATACACAGATAGCCGCCACCGTGGGAAGTTCTTCACCGGTCAAAGTAGTATAGGCATCATGCGGGTGCATGGCCTTATAGCAGAGCTGTTTTACTTTTCCGTCTGTATCCTTTCCTTCCAGGGTGGTAAGGTCGATCATATTCAGCACCAGCAGCAGTCCGTTCTTTTTCGATTCTTTTTTGATGCTTCGCTTGGTGAACCGGGACGCCCTTTCTTCCACGCCCACCTGGTCGATGGGGGGGGAGGAGTGAAAATAATTATTGCGAACCGTGGCAGCCGGGGCCGGTTTTTTATGTTGTACAGCCATAATGGGGTTTTCCTTCTTTCAAAAGTAAAACTATTTGGGGGTATTTATGCCGCTCAAATAATATCTGTGCCCGGGGGAAAGGGCGGGTTGTTTTTCACGTCAAAAGCGAGGCTGACCGCTCATAAAAGCGGATCGCAGGTAAACCATTTTTTAAGTATTATCGTTTTGAATTTGTTTCATCAGTAATGACTAACTTTCACTGATGTTACTGAAATGCCATACACTTCCCGGTTGGGCATTGCTATGGCGGATTAAAAAAATTAACTGTATGAGAAATCTGAAACTGATCGCCGGGGCTATTCCCCTGTTATTTCTATCCCTATTGTCCTTCTCGCAACCCACTTTTCCTGAAAACGGGGTGGCCGATCCGCGACATGGGTATTATGCTTTTACCAATGCTACTATTATTCAACATGCTTCCCAAACGATTACCAATGCCACTCTCGTCATCAAAGACGGAAAGATCCTTGCCGTGGGTACCGGTATCAAAGTACCGGCCGGGGCGGTGGAAGTGGATTGCAAGGGGAAATTTTTCTATCCCTCTTTTATTGACCTGTATGCAGATTATGGAATCGCTGCTGCTCAGCGCACCGGTGGCCCGGGCGGCGGTGGATTCAATCCCCTGCAACAACCTCAATTGGAAACAGCGGTGAAAGGACCTTATGGCTGGAACCAGGCCATTAAAAGTGATGTGGATGCCTACAAACAATTTTCTGTAGATGATGCGAAAGCAAAACCTTTGCGTGAAGCAGGTTTTGGATTGGTATTATCCCATGTTCGCGATGGTATAGCGCGGGGTACCGGTGCGGTGGTATCACTCGCCAATGAAAAAGAAAACCTGGTCATCATCAAAGAGCGGGCTGCTGCGCATTATTCCTTCAATAAAGGAACATCCACGCAGGCCTATCCCGGTTCCATGATGGGTATGATCGCGCTGTTGCGCCAAACTTACCTCGATGCTCAATGGTATAAAAATAAACCAGCCGCTGAAGGATTCAACCTGAGCCTGAAAGCCTGGAATGATAACCAGGACCTGCCGCAAATCTTTGAAGCCAATGATAAATGGAATGATCTCCGTGCTGACAGAATCGGTGATGAGTTTGGTGTGCAGTATATCATCAAAGCCGGACAAAATGAATACCAGCGGATCAATGATATGAAAGCATCGAATGCGACTTTTATAGTGCCGCTCAACTATCCGCAGGCACAGGATGTGGAAGATCCCAATGATGCACGCTTTGTATCACTGAGCGATATGAAACATTGGGAACTGGCGCCTGCTTCTCCGGCTGCTTTTGAAAAAGCCGGTATTCCTTTTTGCCTTACTACCGCCGATCTGCGCAGTGTAAGCCAATTCTGGAGCAGTATTCGCAAAGCCATGGAATATGGGTTGAGCGAAAACAAAGTACTGGATGCCCTGACCAAAACGCCCGCCACTACATTGGGTATTTATGATAAAGCCGGCAGTCTGGAAACTGGTAAGCTGGCCAATTTCATAATTACGAATGGCCCAATCTTCAATGAAAAAACAATCATCCTGCAAAACTGGGTACAAGGTATTAAATATGTGGTGAAGGAAGATGCAGCCAGCGTAGCAGGCACCTATACCCTTACGGTAAATACGCCCAATGGCGATGAACAATATACACTGGATGTGAAGAATGCATCTACAGTAACCATGTTTGCAAAAGATACCTTGAATTCCAAATTCAGTTTCGATGGCAAACAGGTAAAGATCAGCTTTGCACCCATGATGCGCCGTCAGCGTCCCGGCGGAAATAACGGACAACCGATGGACAGCACCCGACGTGCCGGTGGAGGATTCCCCGGTGGCGGCTTCCCACGCGGAGGTGGTGGCGAACAAACATTGCCGGTAACGGCCACTCGCCTGAGTGGTATGAACAATGGAAACGAATGGAATGGTACCGGTACGGATTCATTGGGTAATCCGCTTACCTGGACAGCCGTATTGGTGAAACTCTCCGAAGAAAAACAAGACAGCGCGAAGAAGAAGGATATGCCTTCGATAGGTAAAGTGATATATCCCTTTCAGCCCTTTGGTTGGGAAGAAGGACAGCAACCCAAACAGGAAACGATCCTCATAAAGAATGCCACGGTATGGACCAATGAGAAAGATGGCATATTGCAAAATACAGATGTGTTGCTGAAAAATGGTAAAGTGGCGGCTGTGGGAAAAGGATTGTCTGATCCCACTGCCCGCGTGATCGATGGTACGGGCAAACACGTTACACCCGGCATTATTGATGAACACTCACATATTGCTGCAGCCTCTATCAATGAAGGCGGACAGTCGGTGACTTCCGAAGTACGCATTACGGATAACCTCAACCCCGATGATGTGAATATCTATCGCCAGTTGAGCGGCGGTGTTACCACTTCGCATATCCTGCACGGATCGGCGAATGTGATCGGCGGACAAACACAACTCATCAAACTTCGCTGGGGTGCCAATGCAGAAGACCTTAAATTCAAAGGTTCTCCCGGCTTCATCAAATTTGCATTGGGTGAAAACGTAAAACGTTCTGCCTTTAATGCCGGAAACAACCGTTACCCCGATACACGAATGGGTGTGGAGCAGGTACTGATCGATGCCTTTACCCGTGCGAAAGATTACCAGAAGACCTGGAAAGAATACAATGATGCAAAGGACCTGTCTGCCGGACAGGCAGGCAAAAAGGGATTGGTAATGCCCCGGCGTGACCTGGAGCTCGATGCCCTGGTGGAGATACTCGAAAAGAAACGCTTCATTACCTGCCACTCTTATGTGCAGAGTGAAATCAACGGGGCAATGGAAGTGGCCAATAAAATGGGATACACCGTCAATACATTTACGCATATACTGGAGGGTTATAAAGTGGCAGATAAAATGCTGAAGCATGGTTCTTATGCTTCCACCTTCTCCGACTGGTGGGCGTATAAAATGGAAGTGGAAGATGCCATTCCTTATAATGCGGCCATTATGCAGAAAGTGGGTTTAACCGTTGCCATCAACAGTGATGATGCGGAAATGGCCCGCCGGCTCAATCAGGAAGCGGCCAAGATCGTAAAGTATGGCGGCGTTACTGAAGAGGAAGCCCTGAAAATGGTAACCCTCAATCCTGCTAAAATGCTGCATGTGGATGATAAAGTGGGCAGCCTGAAACCGGGCAAGGATGGTGATGTGGTGGTATGGAGCGATCACCCCCTGAGTATCTATGCCAAATCATTATACACGATCGTGGATGGTACGGTTTACTTCGACCGTGTGAAAGATGAACAAATGCAAAAAGCCGTGGATGCCGAGCGGCTTCGCCTGATAAGAAAAATGAATGGAGAAAAAAGAAGCGGTGCTCCGGTCATTCCGGCACAACCCACTTATCAACTGATGCATACCTGCAGCGATCATGGTCATAGTCATGGTTTGCTGGTGGTGGACACCGATGACATGTCGAATAATTAATAGTACTATGAAAAACACGCATAAAAAAATGAGTATGAAAAAAATAATTCTCCTGTTAATACTGGGCCTGGGTACCATCGCTCACGCACAGGAAACGGTATCACCTGCCAAAGCCCAGAAGGGCATTATGTACATTAAGAATGCAATCATACATGTAGGTAATGGTAAAGTGATCGAAAATGGTGTCATTAAAATAAAAGATGGAAAAATCGAAGAAGTGGGAGCTAATATTGCTGTGCCGGCCGATAATGCGAATGTAACCGATGCCAAAGGCAAACATGTATACCCCGGGCTGATCTTACCAACGAGTTCACTTGGTTTGGTGGAGATCGGCGCGGTTCGTGCATCGCAGGATGTACGGGAGATCGGTGATATGAATCCCAATGTACGTTCATTGGTAGCATACAATACGGATTCGAAAGTAATCAATACACTCCGCTCCAATGGCATACTGATGGCCAATGTGGTGCCGCAGGGAAGTTTTGTAGCAGGATCATCATCTGTTGTACAACTTGATGCCTGGAACTGGGAAGATGCTGCGGTAAAAACAGATGCCGGTATACATGTATACTTGCCCACCCTGATGCCCCGTCCCCGCTTTGGCGGATTTGGTGGCGGTGGAGGTGGTGGCCCGCAGGCGCCTCCTTCTGATCCTGTAAAAGAAGGACTGGAGAAGATCGAGAGCTTCAAAAGTTTTTTACGCGAAGCGAAAGCTTATAATGCAGTCACTACCCACGAAGAAACCAACCTGAAATACGAAGCCGTAAAAGGATTGTTCAACCGCACACAAAAATTATATGTGCATGCCAATACAGCCAAGCAAATATTAGTGGCGCTGGATTTTGTAAAGGAATTCAATATGGATATGGTGATCGTGGGCGGAAGTGAAAGTTATCAATTGGCACCCTTGCTGAAACAGCATAATGTATCGGTGATACTCCAGCAACCGCATAGCCTGCCAACTGCTGAAGATGATGATGTGGATCAGCCGTATAAAACTGCGGCCCAATTGCAAAAAGCAGGGGTACTGTTTTCCATATCGGATGATGATGCACAAACACGTGGCCGGAATTTATCATTCAACGCAGGGACGGCTGCTGCATATGGATTAACGAAAGAGGAAGCATTGTCTGCCATTACGCTCAATGCTGCAAAGATCATGGGCGTGGCCGATAAGGCAGGAAGCATTGAAGCCGGAAAAGATGCGAATATCATCATCAGCGATGGCGATATTCTTGATATGCGTACCAGCAATGTAACAGATGCTTTTATACAGGGCCGCAAGATTGATCTTACCGATAAGCATAAATTACTCAATGAAAAGTATGAGGAGAAATATGAGTTGAAGCCCAAAAAAGGGTTTTAATACGATATACTGATTAGATAGTAAACCGGGTGCTGCAAAGTGCCCGGTTTTTTTTATATTTAGTTATTAAAGCCACGAAAATTGTATGCGTTGCGCCCCTTTGTTATACCTGTTGTTTGCTTCCTCCATCAGTTACGCACAAACCGGTACTAAGGACCGGGAGCCTTCGAATAAAAAGATGGTAATCCCGCTGGCCGACAGTATCTGGAACAGGCTTACTGTTCGGGAGAAGGTAAATTATTGCCTGAAAACGGGCGAGCGGGATATACAACTTTGCGGCAGATGGGGTGGCGGGTACATACAGAATACCAGAAATTATATATTTGAGAACACCGGTCAATATTACTTTCTGGGCGAATACACCTACAGTAAACGACAGTTGGATGTGTTCAGGAAATACCCGGATACGATTGCGTGGATGCTGCGGGAGGATCTGTTTGAAAAGAAAAATGATTTATTTTACTGGCATAATATAATCAGCCGGATGCCCGCTTCAGAGATGGTAGCGGATGCGCTGATGGATTATTATGAAGAAAAAAAAGCGTTAGAATCGGCACCTCTTACCTTGCTCATGGGTTGGATGGAACGAGATTCTTTTCCTGCCTATCTTCAATCAGATATTTATAAAAAGCTGGAAGATTTGGGAGTGATAAAAGTACCACACTCTGTAAAGAACAAGGAAAAAATCCGGACACTGATCAAGAATTATATTCACCGGCTGCCATTCGAAAATGACCCTTACACCGCTACTACAAAATTATTGTATGATTCGCTGAAACGGGCAGACAACCAGTTAAGGACAACGTCACGTTTAAGCGATTCGGTTTTTAACCGGCTCAATGCCCGTGAATTGCTGATGTATTGTGAAAGATATCCAGAAAAATACAACCAGATATGTGGGTTTACGCAGGATTTTGGCACAAAAATTTTTTTACTGCCAGATAAATATATCACTGAACAGCCCGGCAATTTCAGCGACAGGCAGATTACCGCTTTGAAAGTAAAACGGGACTCGGTTGCCTGGTACCTCCTCAATGGATACAGGGATAAAATGATATACGGCAGGAACCCGGCCTATTCGCTGGTATTACTACTGCATACCTGGCAGATCGTTCCGGATATACTGAAATCAGACAGTCTGAAACTGTTCAACAGGTACTTTTATATGTCGGTACTTTGTCAGTTTATGCTGATCAACAGTTACCCGCCTTTTCTAACATTCTGGAAAAAAAACGCAGTGGAAAATAGTTATGTAATCCGCACCAGGAAAAATGAGGAAATAATTTTACAATTGGCGGCTGATTATTATCAATGGAAAATGGAGGGAAAAGATCAATAAACGGGTATGAAATATTTTGTGTTATTTTTTTTGCTTTGCACTAATCACAGCTATGCGCATTGGGATGCAGATTCCGCTCGCTTTGTAAAAATCCCTTCCGGTAAATATCAATTGGGTGAAAGGGGGCATCTGATAAATCCGCCCCACACAGTAGATATTGCTTCTTTCTATATCAGTAAATATGAAGTGACCAATGCAGAATTTGCGGCCTTTGTAAGTGCCACCGGCTATATTACCACTGCTGAAATTGCCCACAATGCCATGGTCTTTGAACCACCGCTGGAAGAATTCGAATGGATACAGGACAGTACAGCTTACTGGCGTTTTCCCAATGGGAAAAGCAGGGGAGGCATTGAAAATAAAATGAACCATCCCGTTACCTGCATCTCCTTTACCGATATACAGGCATATTGCAAATGGGCTGATGTGCGTCTGCCCACCCTCGATGAATGGGAAGTGGCCAGCCGTGCCGGGGCCACCACCCGTTTTTTCTTTGGTAAAACTGATAATAAGATCATCCGATACGCCAATATCTGGCATGGCAATGATCACAACAAGGCCGATCAGACGGACAGCTATATGTATACCAGCCCGGTGGGAACTTTTTCACCCAATGCCTGGGGTTTGTATGATATGTACGGAAATGTATTTGAATATTGCAGCGACAGAAGAGGAACGGTAAAAGATAATAACGAGGTTGCCATGGCACGCGGAGGAAGCTGGTGGTGCAGCAGCAATGCCTGTGGCTTTTTCAATTCAGTGGATATAGGTCGCAATAATAGTATGGCTTCTTTCAGCAACCAGGGTTTTCGGGTGGTGTTGAAATAAACATCCTGACTTTATTAATGATGTTCATGGTGGTCTTTATCATGATCATCCAGTTCAATCACTTCTCCGCAACTTGGGCACCGGTGTGTTTTTTTTATCCGGTTGAGCCGGAATTCATCAATAAATCCTGCTGTGATAATGCCTGCTGGCAATGCGAAGAATGCCACACCCGTTAGCATGATCATCGATGCCATTACTTTTCCAATGACTGTCATGGGATACATATCGCCATAACCCGTGGTGGTGAGCGATACCACTGACCACCAGATGGTAGCCGGTATGCTCGTGAACTGGGTGTCTTTATATTTATGTTCTGCAAAATACATGATACACGAAGCAATAATGATCAGAAACAGGGCCAGGATAAAACTCAATCCCAGTTCGTTCTTACGCTTGCGAAAAACATTCGTGATCATATGGGCCGACTTGGTATAGGCGGTGAGCCGGAACAGACGTAATACCCGCATAAGGCGGAGCATCCGGATCTCCCGGAGGTCGAATGGAAAGCCAAAGAACAAATGCAGGAAAAAGGGGAGAATGGCCACCAGGTCGATTAACGCTCCCGGGGATACCATGTATTTTAAACGGCCCCATACACTGTGTTTGTATTTTTCTTCGTGATTACTGCTCCATACCCTCATTACATATTCCACCGTAAAAATGATTACAGAGACAAGATCAAAGTAATAAAAAAAGGCAGCATACCGATCTTTCAGCGAGTCTACGGTTTCCAGAATAACGGCAAACACATTGAGGATGATTAGTATGATGATAAAGATATTAATGATCTTATCCCAATGTTTATCACCCACTATTTCGGGATGGAGTAAGCCGTGTACTTTCTTTTTGGTAGTATGATACATGTACGACTGGAAGTTTAGGTCTTGCTAAAGTTAAAATAAAAATCCCTCCCGTACTCATACAGGAGGGATTTGAAGGAAAATAATCGTTCCAATTATTTGGCAGTCATTGCGGCAGTCATATCCTGCGACAGTTTAGCTAAATACTGGCTGAATTTGGTGGCTTCTTCTGCATTTCCGGCAAGCTTTGTAGCCATCTCTGCTGATTTACCAGCCCATTCACTGGCTTTTGTGCTCAGCGCCTGTATCTTGGACATGTCTTTGGTTTTATAAGCTTCCACATATCCGGTTACAAATGCAGCATAGTCTTCTACATATTTCTGAACGGCAGGATCAGAAAATTTAGGCATATCACCCGTAGTGGTGGTAGTCGTAGTGGTGGTGGTAGTGGTACCCGGATCTGAAGGAGGTGTGGTGGTAGTGTTGGTGGTACCGGGATCATCAGCCTTTTTTTCTTTTTTATCTTTACAGGCAGTGAAGAGGATCAGTAAAGCAATTACAGGAAGTAACTTTTTCATGTTAATGGTTTTAGGTTTTAAATAATGGTTGGTAAACCTAGTCCTTTTTTTCACCCCCGCTTTTATTTACCCGTAAAACTTATTGGCCGGTACCTCCCCCTGATTGAACGGTAATAAAAAACACCGGACAAGCCGGTGTTTTTTAACGTAATAGTTCTTTGCGATTATTTATCAGGCATCTTTGCCATGACATTGTTTGTACTTTTTCCCGCTACCACAAGGGCAGGGATCATTACGACCGATCTTTGGAGCAGCCTTAATGGGTTCGGTTTTCACCGCTACTTCCGGACCACCACCGGGTTCAAAGCGGTCGCGCTCATTGGCGGCATAGTCCTGGCCTGCATTGTCCACTTCATCTTTATTGGCACGCATACGGCTCATATCGGTCTTCTGCTGACGGCCTTCTTTGAGGGGCGCATTTTCCTGCTGCACTACAATGGAAGACTGGCAAAGGAAAGACACGATATCTTTATTCACTTCCGAATTCATGCCGTCAAACAATTTGTACGCTTCCATTTTATAAATAACGAGCGGATCCTTTTGTTCGAGGTAGGCTGTTTGCACACTTTGTTTCAGGTCGTCCATCGCGCGAAGGTGTTCTTTCCAGGCATCGTCAATAACGGCCAGGGTAATGGTGCGCTCGAGTGCATTCGTCAACTCCTTTCCTTCGGTCTGAATCGTTTTATCGAGCGGAGTGATTACATTCAACTGTTTGCGTCCGTCGGTGTAAGGTACTACAACATTTTCGATATGACTGCCCTGGTTGGTACGGATTTCACCAAAAACCGGTAAAGCCTGTTTTTGCAATACAGATTTATGCTCAGCATACCGGTCGGAGGCTTCGGAATACAATCTTTCAATGAGTGAATTGATATCGCCACGTTTGAATTCGTCTTCGGTCATACGGGTTTCCAGACCGAAATTCATGATACAGGCCATTTTAAAGCCATCAAAATCTTCCTGCTCCCGGAAAGAATCGATCAATCCTTCTGCCAGTGAAGAGAAAGCGGTATCGATATCCAGTGCCAGGCGTTCACCGAGCAGCGCATGGTTACGGCGTTTGTAAACCGCATTCCGCTGATGGTTCATTACATCATCGTATTCCAGCAGGCGTTTACGGATACCGAAGTTGTTTTCTTCTACTTTCTTTTGCGCACGCTGAATACTATTGCTGATCATGCTGTGCTGTATCACATCGCCTTCTTTGTATCCGAGTTTATCCATCAGCGAAGCGATACGTTCACTACCGAACATACGCATCAGGTCATCTTCCAGCGATACATAGAATTGGGAAGAACCCGGGTCTCCCTGGCGACCGGCACGACCGCGCAACTGTCTGTCCACACGACGGCTTTCATGTCTTTCTGTACCGATAATGGCCAACCCTCCGGCTTCTTTTACACCGGGGCCCAGTTTGATATCCGTACCGCGGCCCGCCATGTTGGTGGCAATGGTTACTGCACCGGGAAGACCGGCTTCCGCCACCACCTGTGCTTCTTTCGCGTGTTGTTTGGCATTGAGTACGTTGTGCGGAATTTTTTTCTGTTGCAGCATGCGGCCCAGCAGTTCACTCACCTCCACAGAAGTAGTACCTACCAGGCAGGGGCGGCCTGCATTGCGTAATGCTTCGATCTCGTCGATCACCGCTTTATATTTTTCCCTTTTGGTTTTGTACACCAAATCCTGTTTATCCTTACGGATCATATTCAGGTTGGTGGGTACGGTTACCACATCCAGTTTATAAATACTCCACAATTCAGCGGCTTCTGTTTCCGCCGTACCGGTCATACCACAAAGTTTGTGATACATACGGAAATAATTCTGCAGGGTAATGGTAGCGTATGTTTGCGTTGCTGCTTCGATCTTTACATTTTCTTTTGCTTCAAGGGCCTGGTGGAGACCGTCGCTGTAGCGGCGCCCTTCCATGATACGACCGGTTTGTTCATCTACGATCTTGATGGCACCATCAATGATCACATATTCCACGTCCTTGGCAAAAAGTGCATACGCTTTCAGTAATTGTTGTACTGTATGTATGCGGTCTGCTTTCTGTGAATATTCATTCAGGATGATCTCTTTCTGGTGCAGTTTTTCATCAGCAGAAGCATTGCTTTTTTCCACTTCTGCCAGCTTTACACCAATATCCGGAAGCACAAAGAACTCCGGGTCTTCACCTGTGCGGGTGATCATCGCAAGGCCTTTCTCGGTAAGTTCTACGGAATTGTTTTTCTCATCAATATGAAACAGCAGTTCCTCATCCACGATATGCATATTGCGCTGCTGATCCTGCAGGTAATAATTTTCTGCCTTTTGCATCTTCACTTTATTGCCAGCCTCACTCAGGAATTTGATCACCGGCCCGTATTTGGGAAGACCGCGGTGTGCGCGGAATAATTGAAGTCCGCCGCTCTTAGGATCATCATCACCTTCGGCAATGCGCTTTTTAGCTTCATTAAGACAGTTACGTACAATGCGTTCCTGCTCCTGTACCAATTGCTGAATACGGGGCTTGTGTATATGGTATTGCTGATCGTCGCCTTTGGCAACGGGGCCGGAAATGATCAGTGGGGTACGTGCATCATCAATCAATACGGAGTCCACCTCATCCACCATCGCAAAATGGTGTTTGCGTTGTACCATTTCTTCGGGGGAATGCACCATGTTATCCCGGAGATAGTCGAAACCAAATTCGTTGTTGGTACCATAGGTGATATCTGCGAGGTATGCTTTTCTTCTTTCTTCGCTATTGGGCTGGTGTTTGTCGATACAATCAACGGTAAGTCCCAACCACTCAAATATAGGTCCGTTCCACTCCTGGTCACGACGGGCGAGGTAATCATTCACGGTTACAATGTGAACACCTTCTGCGGGCAATGCATTGAGGTAAGCAGGCAGGGTGGATACGAGTGTTTTACCTTCACCGGTGGCCATCTCGGCAATTTTTCCCTGATGAAGTACGGCACCACCGATCAACTGTACATCATAATGAACCATGTTCCAGGTTACTTGTCCTCCCGCTGCGCTCCAGGTATTGTTGAAAACGGATTGGTCGCCGTTGATGGTGATATAATCCCTTTTTACACTCAGATCCCTGTCCAGTTGCGTGGCCGTGGAGGTCATGTCGGGATATTGTTTGAAACGACGGGCTGTTTCTTTTACAACGGCAAAGGCTTCGGGAAGAATTTTTTCCAACGCCTCCTCAATTTTTTTATTCCTCTCTTTTTTCAACTTATCTACTTCCTGGTAGATGGCATCTCTGCCCAGCAGATCATTGAACGGAAGGTTATCCGCTTCTGCATTTTTATCGGCTATTTCTTTATCAATCTCAGCCAGGTGTTCCTTTATACGGGCACGAAATGCGGCTGTTTTTCCACGCAGTTCGTCATTGGTGAGTGATTGATAGCTATTGAAGAATTCGTTGATCTTGCCCACATAAGGTTCGATCTTTTTTACATCTTTCTCTGACTTGCTGCCGCCAAAGATTTTAGAAATGAATCCGAACATAAAATGCGTGTTATTGGGTATATGTCAAATTGTTGAAATAAACGAATTTTCAGGATGTCAAAAAAGGTGCTAGATATTTTTATTGGCCAATTTGACAGTATCTGACCCACCGTTAGGCGGGCTGCAAAGATAATGTAATACTGGCAGGGCAGAAAACCCTGACAATTAAGGATTTCAAAAAAAATTGTATGGAAAAATTCATTTTATGTATCACGGCATTACTCAGTTCATTTGCCCTCCGGGCACAGGATTATATTATTACCCTCAACAACGACACCCTTCCCTGCCGGATGGTTCAGGATCCGCGGAAAACGGGCCTGCGGCCGGCAGGGAATTACCGGGACGGGTATTCCCGTATAGCGGTACTTTTTCCGGGCGATTCATTGCGGGTATTTGATCCCGGTCAGATCCGGGGGTATTACCGAAATACACATGGCAAAGGGCTTTTGTGCGACGGGCATTTTGAGTCATTAAAACTACAGGAAGCAACCAGCGAACTGGTAACGGAAGCAGAAAAGAAAACCTTTAGCCAGGCCTTTTTATTCCGTGAAAAAAATGGAGAATATGCCGCTATGTATAAATTGTTGCGGTGGGGGCGCCGGTTGAATACCTATTACTACGTGGTAAAAAAGGAGGGTGGAGATACCCTTACTGCCCGATTGCTTACCGGGCGAAAGAGCTTACGGGCTATATTTTGCGATGAAGATATCAAATCCGAAATGGAAGCGGTGATCCGAAAAACCAAACGATTCGGGGATATGGTAGATGCCTACAACCGGTTGAAGGCAAATGCACGGAAACATAGGGAATGAACCCGGCCCGCTACCCGCTAAAGTCGAACATGCCCGGAAGGCTGTACAATTTGAAAATTGTTGGCGTACCTTGCCCTCCGGAGGACTATTTGAATGTATTTTATGAAAAAGAAGGGTGGTTTTTTTTGTATCCTGGCCGTACTGATTGTTGTGTCGTGCAAACAGAAAAAGGAAGCCCTATCCACCAATGAAGTATCACCGGAGAATATATATTACGATTTTCAGGTAAACGCAGCAGAGGGGAATGATAGCGTGACCATTTTAGCCAATTTCCGTGAATTTGATGAGTTTGGTTATTCCCTTAAACTGGATACCCCATCTGTTATCATGTTTGACGGGACAAACCTGCCGGGTACTACCCTGGAGATACCGGGTACATTTTACGAAACACAGCGCAGCCTTGCCGATTTTGCAGGTATGCACCGGTTTCAGTTCAACGACCGGGGGAACCAACCTTTTTCAGACAGTTTTACTTTTCGTCCGCTCACGCTTACCAGTCAGTTGCCCCCGGTGGTTACAGACAGTATTTTGGTATTGGAATTCGAGGGCCTCGACACCAATGACCTGATACATATTACGCTTACGGATACCTCCTACGCGGGAGAGGGAATTGAGCGGATCGATACGGCTAAAAACGCCCGTATTGTGATTAGTGCCAGCGAATTGGCCGGGCTTACAAACGGGCCAGTACAGCTCGAATTGGCCCGGGAAAATGTGCGCCCGCTCTTGCAACGCCGTCGGCCAAGGGGCAAAATCTCCATTACTTACCGGCTCCGGCGGGAATTTACCCTTTCCAGAAACCAGTAAAAGCGGCTTTTGCACAAATAAGTAACAGACGCTGTTCGGGGCTGCTGATTCTATAAAAAAAGCATGGAATTTCAGGCCATTGCCCGTACTTTTGCGGCCTGAAAAGTTGGGCTGATAAGCCTTGCCCGCCGCTTCATCCGCAGCCGGCAACAGGCTGAGCCGCCGAATGTTAAATTTCAAATTACTACTATGGCCGGTCAATTAAAAGAGGTTCGCAACAGGATTAAGTCAGTACAGAGTACCCAGCAGATCACCAAAGCCATGAAAATGGTAAGTGCTGCAAAACTGCGCCGGGCCCAGGATGCCATCATTCAGATGCGCCCTTATGCACAGAAATTGCAGGATATGCTGAGTAATATTGTCAGCAACAGCGAAGGCGGATCCGGAATGAAACTGGCAGAAGAAAGAACGGCTGAAAAAGTATTGCTGATCGTTATTACGAGTGATCGCGGACTGGCAGGTGCATTCAATGCCAATACCATCAAACTGGCCAAGGCCACTATCGCAGAAAAGTATTCCGAACAATACAAGAAAGGCAATCTCACTATCTGGAATATTGGTAAAAAAGGGTATGAGCATTTTGTAAAAGGCAATTATAAAGCAGACGCTACCTATAAAGATATCTTCCTGAAACTGACCTTCGAAAACGTACAGCAGGCTTCAAAAGCCGCTATGAAAGCATTCGAAGAAAAGCAATTTGATGTGGTGGAGATCGTTTACAGCCAGTTTAAGAATGCAGCCACTCAGCGATTTGTAGTAGAACGTTTTCTTCCTATTCCCAAAACCGTAACCAGTTCAGGCACAGATAAAAAAGCAGCGATGAAAGCTGATTTCATCTACGATCCTTCCAAAGAATTGCTTATTGCTGAACTGATGCCCAAGATCCTCAATACACAATTATTTAAAGCGGTACTTGATTCCAATGCATCTGAACATGGAGCCCGTATGACCGCGATGGATAAGGCCAGCGAAAATGCCAACGAAATGCTGCGCGCGCTGAAAATTTCCTACAACCGGGCAAGGCAGGCCGCCATTACCACCGAACTTACCGAGATTGTAAGTGGTGCAGCCGCATTACAGGGATAATCGTTATTTCTTCACACCAACAGGGCAAACTGGGTTACGGAATGTTAATAAGTGTGTTTTCGCATTCCTGTCAGTAATATTAATTTCGTCAAAATCGTTTTGAACTAAGAAATGGAAATAGCTAACCTGATACCCCATATTGAAGCGCTGATCTTTGCGAGTGATAAACCGCTTACTTCTCTGGAACTGACCGATCTGGCAAATAATGCATTTGGCTTCATGGAAGATAAAATCACCCTCGATCAGGTGGAAACAGCCGTGGAAGGGATCACGGAAAAATATGCGGCTGAATTCTATCCCTTCGAAATGAGGCAGAGCGGTGGCGGTTGGCAATTCCTTACCAAAAAAGATTATCACAAAACCATTGCCCAATTGAATGGTGATAAATTCCTGAAACGTCTTTCTGCAGCATCGCTCGAAACACTGTCTATTATCGCCTATAAGCAACCCGTGACCAAAGGTGAAATCGAAGCGATTCGTGGCGTGAGTTCCGATTATGCGGTACAAAAATTACTGGAGAAAGAACTGATCATCATTACCGGCCGCAATGAAAAATTGCCCGGTCACCCGCTTGTATACGGCACTTCCAAAAACTTTATGGATTATTTCGGTATCAACACTGCTGATGACCTTCCCCGGATTAAAGAAGTACTGGCCGATCAATTGGTGGAACCCACCATTATGAAAGACGTGCAGGCAGAAGCGAATGAAGAAATAAAACCCGAAGAAACGGAAGGGGATGTAACGGAGGCACTGGCGGTAACAGACGATGGAGAACTGATCGTAAATAACGACGCTGGAAGCAGTGAAGAAAACTGAATCACTCATCTCAGCTATAAATTTTTTCAATGCTGTTCCTCCGGAGCAGCATTGTTGTTTATACGAACTGCCGTTAATCCACTGATATAGTATATTCGCAATTATGAAAGGATCATTGACGCACGAACAATTAGCCGCAGCAGCAGCCGAATTCGGTACACCGCTCTATGTGTACCATGCGGAAAAGATCGGCGAGCAGTATGAAAAAATCCGTTCCGCATTTTCCATAATGGATACATCCTTTTTTTATGCGTCCAAGGCGCTCACCAATATCAATATACTGCGGTACATAAAATCCATTGGTTGCAATGTGGACTGTAGTTCAATCAATGAAGTAAAACTGGCCCTGTTTGCCGGATTTGAACCAGCCCGTATTTTATATACATCCAATGGAATCAGTTTTGAAGAGATCGAAGAAGCCGTGGCTGCCGGAGTGCATATTAACATCGACAGCCTGTCGAACCTGGAAAAGTTCGGAAAGAAATACGGTCATACGTACCCGGTAGGTATCCGTATCCGGCCCAATATCATGGCGGGGGGTAACCTGAAAATTTCCACCGGGCATGATACCAGCAAGTTTGGCATCCCGGTAGACCAACTAACACAGATCGAAAATCTGGTAAGTGAATACAATATTTTAATCCGTACCCTGCATATACATACCGGCAGTGATATCAAAGACCCTGACATATTTGTAAAAGGAATGGAAGTATTGTTTGAACTCATTCCGCATTTTCCTGAACTGGAAGTTATAGACCTGGGTGGCGGGTTTAAAGTGCCTTATATGCCCGGTGAAAAGGAAACGGATGTGGTGCTGCTGGCGCAGAAAATAAAGGACACTTTCGATCATCATCCCGTTGCGGGCAATCATGGCGCGGGAAGAAAATTCAGCATCTGGTTCGAACCCGGAAAATTCCTGGTTAGTCAGTGCGGGTATTTACTGGCAGAGGTAACCGTTGTGAAAGATACCGGCAATATGGTGTTCGCTGCGGTAAACAGCGGATTGAATCATCTTATCCGGCCAATGATGTACGATGCCTATCATCATATTGTAAACGTATCTAACCCCGATGGGCAACCGAAAATATATACCATTACCGGCAATGTGTGCGAAACAGATACATTCGCTTCCGAAAGGGAGATCAGTGAAATTCGTGAAGGCGATATACTGGCGCTCTTCAATGCCGGCGCTTATGGGTTTGAAATGGCCTCCAATTACAATTCCAGATTCCGCCCTGCAGAAGTATTGTATAAGGAGAATATTCCGCACCTCATTCGCAGGCGGGATACCATGCAGGACCTGCTCCGCAACCAGGAATTGAACTCCTGAGCATTTATTCCACTACTTTCCGGACAGTGATCACCGTATGTGTGGAGGATGTAACCGGTATGGAACCAAAGGGCCCCTCTGTAGTGCCGGTGGAATTGGTATCAATGATCTTTTCTTTAATGATGCCGGTGGCTCGGTCTACTGTAATGCGGCCGGTGGATTTGTTGTTGAACTTTGTAGTGGTTTCATTGCCCATCATTTCAGCCTTAACCAGGGTGGATGAACTGCCTGCATAATTCAGTAATATCACGCTATCTGTGATCGAGGCAATACTATACGCATCTTCGAATGAGCCGGATTCATTTTCATAATTGATGACCCATGCATCTCCCTCACCGGTCTCTTTGCCCGGCAGCATATGAAAGAAACTGAATTTTCCTTTTTGCGGAGGTTGTACGAGTTCGGTTACATCACGAAGCATACTGGTTATCAGTGCCATCCTGCTGTCGGGATTGCTCAGCACGATTTTTTCCGGAATAGCGGCCATTGTGGTACCTCCTGAATCGATAATGATATCATATTTTTTATCCAGCAGCTCACGTATTGGTTTGCCAAAGGGGCCATTCAGGTCTTTTTCTTTTTGTGAATCAAATTGCATTTTTTGTCCCATCCCATCAAAGGAAAATAGCACATGGTTCAGTTTATGATTCATGGTTGTATTGGCTTCCGTGGCATTGGTTATTTTATAGCTATGTATGCCGGTGGCTTCTACGTTGAAATCAATGGTTTGTCCCATCGCCTGCTGGGCAATAGTGGTTTTTGCCTGTAGGGTTATTTCGTACTGTGCTCCTTGTTCAAAGCGGAGCTTACCGGTGATTTTTTGTGCACCGGCCAACATATACAAATGTAAGCCCGTCAAAAGCAGGAGAAGTTTATACCGCATGCAACTGTTCATATTTCCCAAAATTGACGATTCTTCTTTACAATCGTTGCAGTTGGTGGAAAAAAATGAGTATCCATGCCACTTCTGCGCTCTTAAATTCATCTGATATTCCTATTTTTAATACACATTTATAACCAAAATTCTTCTTATGCCAATCAGAATGACAGATGACCCGGTGGATCCCAATCAGGACAATTCGGATGATGGGGGAGGTGGGGGCAAGCGGCCAAATTTTCCCGGTGGTGGTGGCGGATTGATGTCATTGCTCCCTTTATTAATGGGGTTATTTAAAGGGCGGGGAATATTCCTCTTGCTGGTGTTGGGAGCAGGTGCATTCTTATTGTTCCGTTCCGGCGTTTGTACACCAGCAGCCGTTCAGGAAACGGTTCAGAATCTGTTTTCCAAAAGCGGCTATAGTTTCGACAAAAAAGAATTCAGCAAAGCATCGGTATATGAAGGGCTGGAAGATGATGCCAGTAAGAATCCATTGCCCGAGGCGGTATCTCTGCTTCGATTTGCGCCTACCAGAGGCAACCAGGGGCAGCAGGGCAGTTGTGTGGCATGGAGCAGTGCTTATGCAGCACAAACCATTGTGATGGCTGCGGCCTCCGGGCAGGATCCTAACCGGATCGTATTCAGCCCGTCTTATTTATACAATCAGATCCGACTGGAAGGATGCCAGGGATCATATATTCAACGCGCCATGGAATCGATGCAGCGCAATGGAGGATTGCCTCTGGCAGATTATCCGTACAATGATCAGGATTGTGAGAATGAGCCCAATTCATCGCAGGTAGCTTCCGGACGACAAAATGTAATACATGGCTTTACCCGTATCACCAATGGTGATAACCCCGACCAGATCAGTATCCGTGGTATAAAAGAACACCTTAATAAAAATGCTCCGGTGGCCATCGGCATGATGGTGGGGCAAAGCTTTATGCAGGATATGATGGGCCAGGAATTGTGGACACCACAGGGAATGGATGAATCACAAATGGGAATGGGTGGCCATGCCATGTGTGTGATCGGCTACGATGACCGGAAATTCGGCGGCGCTTTCCAGATCATGAACAGTTGGGGATCCGAATGGGGTAAAAATGGTGTGGCCTGGGTACGTTATGGCGATTTTAAAAATTATGTACGCGAGGCATACGGGATTGATCCTATGCCCAAACGCAGCAATGTGGCCAATATTCCGCTGGAGTGCTCCATTGGCCTGGTGAATAATGATGGCGGAAAAAATATTCCATTGCGTGTCAGCGGCGGCAATCTGTTTCGTACCACGGCACCTATTGCCAAGGGTACGCGTTTCAAGATGTCGATCGAAAATGCTACCGAATGTTATATATATGTGTTCGGACAGGATACGAACAGCACGAGTTATGTTTTATTCCCCTATCTGAAAGCCGGCGAAACGGTTTCCAAACATTCACCCTATTGCGGCATTACCGGATATCGGTTATTCCCCAAGGCCCAATCCATGGAAGCAGATAATATCGGTAATAAAGATTTCATAGCGATAGTGGTGAGCCGGGAAGAACTGGATTACAACAAGGTCAATGAAGCCATCACGCGTAGCAATCAATCCACGTATATCGGTAAAGTGAATGAAGCGTTGCAAAGTCTGTTGATCCGTTCGGCCAGGTTCAGCAATACCGGAGATGGGGAAGTATATTTCAAAGTGGATGCGAATGATAATAAAGCGGTGGCCTGTGTGGTAGAGATCGATAAACAATAAATTATAATTCACAATTTTTAAAACAACATAACCAATGACACTCCGTATTCTGATACTCACCGGCTGTATGGCCCTTTCGATGATTTCTCGCGGACAAGACCTTTCCAAATACAGCGCATACAACCCTGTGGAAGATGCGAATGGTGCCATTGCAACAGCCGTAAAAGAAGCGAAAGAAAAAGGTAAACATGTGCTGATACAGGTGGGAGGTAACTGGTGTATCTGGTGTGCCCGGTTCGATGAGTTCACGAAAGGAGACCCGGATATCAATACCTATATCGAAAATAATTATGTACGGTATCACCTGAATTACAGCAAAGAAAATAAAAACAAGGAAGTGCTGGCCAAATACGGGTTTCCGCAGCGCTTTGGGTTCCCGGTGTTCCTCATACTCGATGGAGAAGGAAATCTGATCCATACAGAAAATTCAGCCTATCTTGAGGATGGTAAAGGATATGGGAAATTAAAAGTGATTGAATTTTTAAAGAACTGGTGCAAGGCCGCATTTGATCCTGCACAATACAAAGAAGAAAAATGAATCCAGCAGCATCATCATTTTTAAAACTGATGAAACATCCTGTAAAATTCAGGATGTTTCTTTTTACAAAACTGCCGGCAGCCTGGTTGGCTGGTGTGCGGGTTCGGGAAGCGGATGAAAAAAAATGTGTAGTGTCGGTGCCATACAAATGGCTTTCACAGAATCCTTTCCGGTCCACGTATTTTGCCTGCCTGAGTATGGCGGCAGAAATGAGTACCGGAGCATTGGCCATGGCGCAGATATACAAACGAAATCCTGCAGTATCTATGCTGGTGGTAAAAGTGAACTCTGAATATTTTAAGAAAGCATCCGGCCGCAGTTATTTCACTTGTGAGGATGGCGAAAAATTTCAGCAGGCCGTAGACGAGTGCATAGCGACTGGTGAATCACGTACGGTGGAAGCGCGCTCCACCGGTCGAAACGAAGCGGGAGAAGTGGTGGCCGAGTTCGTGATCACCTGGTCATTCAAAGCAAAACGTAACACCACCGTCTGACCTGTATTCAATTATCGAATTATCACATTATCTCATTAAACACTGACCAATGAAGATCGCATTTCACGGGGCTGCCCGTACGGTTACCGGATCCAAACATTTACTCACATTGAAGAATGGCACGCGTATTTTGCTCGATTGCGGTATGTTTCAGGGCATGGGCAAGGAAACGGATATGCTGAACAGGGAATTTGGATTTGACCCTGCTGAAGTGGATGTAATGATCCTGTCGCATGCTCATATTGATCACAGCGGGCTGATACCAAGGCTGGTGGCGGAAGGTTTTAAAGGGAAGATATTCTGCACACCTGCTACCAAAGATCTGACCATGGTGTTGTTAAAAGATTCTGCTGAAATACAGGAAGACGATATCAAGTATAAAAATAAGCGAAGGGCCAGCGAGGGGATGAGTTACCTGAAACCCTTGTATACGACTGAAGATGCAGAGAAAGTAACCGAGCATTTGCTGGAGCGACAATACGGTGAGTGGTTCGACGTAGCAGAGGGCGTGCAGGCGATGTATACGGATGCTGGTCATATTATTGGAAGTGCTTCCGTTCATCTGCGGGTTATCGAAAATGGAAAACGGACTAATATCACTTTCAGTGGCGACCTCGGCCGATACCGGGATGCGATATTGAAATCGCCGGAGAATTTTCCGCAGGCCGATTATATCATCATGGAGTCCACCTATGGCAACAGCCTGCATGACCATACCGTTACCACACCCGATATGTTGCTCCGCTGGATCGAGAAAGCCTGTCTGCAGCGAAAAGGAAAACTGATCATGCCTGCATTCAGTGTGGGACGCACACAGGAATTATTATATGCCCTCAATCAACTGGAAGTGGAGAACAGGCTGCCCGACATTGATTATTTTGTAGACAGTCCGCTGAGTGTGGAAGCCACGGAAATAGTAAAACGCTATCCTGCATATTTTAATAAAACCATTCAACGGCTCATGGAGACAGACAACGACCCGTTCGGATTCAAAGGACTGCGGTATATCAAAACAGTGGAACAGTCCAAGGCACTCAACTTTCAAAACGGGCCCATGGCCATTATTTCAGCCAGTGGTATGGCCGATGCAGGCAGAGTGAAGCACCATATAAGTAATAATATAGAGAATAGCCGCAACACAATTCTGTTTACCGGTTATTGTGAGCCGCGTTCACTCGGCGGCCGGTTGATGAATGGAGATAAAGAAGTATCCATCTATGGCATTCAGCACGAAGTACACGCAGAGATCGGCAGTATCCGGAGTATGAGTGCGCACGGTGATTATGAAGATATGAGCCAGTGGCTATCCTGTCAGGATCCTAATCAGGTGAAGAAATTATTCCTTGTACATGGTGAATACGAAGTGCAGCAGGATTTCAAAAAACGACTGATTAAAAAAGGATTTGTGGATGTGGAAATACCGGAGCAGCATTTCGAGATTGGGCTGGAGTAAAGAATTAAGAATTAAAAATTATGAATTTAGAATTGGGGTCTTTTGATCCCTTTTTTTTTATGTATTGCCAGCAATTTCTAACAAAAGCGGGTATTGTAAAGTTACTTATAATAAATCCGCTGCTCAGTGTGGTATTTGTTGAATAAAATCTCTGCCTGCACCAGACTTAAGCCATTTTTCATGTTGCATAGCTTCGGTTTTTGTGGGTAGTATTTTTTTATAAATTACTTGCCATGGTCTGAATCTGGCCGTCCAGCCTTTTCCCAACTGGTTATGTGAAATCAATCGTTGTTCCAGATTGGTGGTAAAACCTGTATAGTGCTTGTCAGCACTTGATGAATAGAGTACGTATACGGTGAAATCCATAGCCAAAAAAAAGCCTCTCAAATAGAGAGGCTTTGAAGTACGGGAGAGCAGACTTGAACTGCCGTCCGCCGCGGCGGATATGAATCCGATGCTCAGTGTGGTATTTGTTGAATAAAATCTCTGCCTGCACCAGACTTAAGCCATTTTTCATGTTGCATGGCTTCAGCTTTGGTCGGAAACACTTTTTTATAAATGACTTGCCACGGTCTGAATCTGGCAGTCCAGCCTTTTCCCAACTGGTTATGTGAAATCAATCGTTGTTCCAGGTTATTCGTAAAACCTGTATAATGCTTGTTTGCACTAATTGAATAAAGTACATATACTGTGAATTCCATAGCAAAAAAAACTCTCAACAACAAAAAAAGCCTCTCATATTGAGAAGCTGTATAGTACGGGAGAGCAGTTCCGATAGGAATCGGGATGAACTGCCGTCCGCCGCGGCGGATATGAATCCGCTGCTCCCCAATAATAATTCTCAAAAAAAAGCCTCTCAAATAGAGAGGCTTTGAAGTACGGGAGAGCAGACTTGAACTGCCGTCCGCCGCGGCGGATATGAATCCGCTGCTCAGTGTGGTATTTGTTGAATAAAATCTCTGCCTGCACCAGACTTAAGCCATTTTTCATGTTGCATGGCTTCAGCTTTGGTCGGAAACACTTTTTTATAAATGACTTGCCACGGTC
>JAPLEH010000057.1 GCA_026391455.1 Bacteroidota bacterium | reverse complement strand
CTGCAAGTTTCGCAGAGCATGCTGTGCCAGACTTGCAGTCTGGCATTACTATTCTATTGCCTTCGGCAATTTCAACTTATTACATTGCCACAGGCAATAAAATAAACCGGCGAATCTACAAGTTTCGCAGAGCGTGTCAATACAATTCTTTGTTATATGGGTTCACGTGTACTGGTTCGTGAGGACACGAACCAGGGCGAGAGAGCGTGTCAATACAATTCTTTGTGATATGGGTTCACGTGTACTGGTTCGTGAAGACACGAACCACGGCGGAAGGCATTTTACCAGGCTCATGCATAAGTGTGGAATTTATTCCACACCAAACATGGATAGTTAGGACACGAACCATAGCGGAAGGCATTTTACCGGGCTCATGTATAGGTGTGGAATTTATTCCACACCAAACATGGATAGTTAGGAGACGAACCATGGCGGAAGGCATTTTACCGGACTCATGCATAGGTGTGGAATTTATTCCACACCAAACCGTGAAAAGCAGGAATGGTATATTCCGGCAAAGTATCTGGCATTGGTATTCTATTTTCACCGGCAATTTGAATGCATAACATTGCCACAGGCAATAAAATAAACCTGCGAAACTGCAAGTTTCGCATAGCATGCTGTGCCAGACTTGCAGTCTGGCATTACTATTCTATTGTCTTCGGCAATTTGTATTGATAACATTGCCACAGGCACTCGAATAAAACTGCGAAACTACAAGTTTCGCAGAGCGACAAAAAAAAGGGGCCGAAGCCCCTTATGATGATTATTACTTAATTTATTTCTTCTTCGCCGCCTTCTTCTTCACCGCTGTTTTCTTCGCGGCCGCTTTTTTCGGCGTGGCTGATTTTTTAGCAGCGGTCTTCTTTACTTTTTTAGTAAAGGCGCCCGGTACTTCCAGTTCGATAAAGCCCTTCACTTGTTCCAGTGTAAAGGCGGCTGCATCTTCAGCGGTATATTTGGTATCATCCGCTTTGCGCGGCATCTTAATGATCTTCTTGCCCCACTTGATGATGGGACCCCAGCGGGCATTTTCCACAGCGATCTTATCATCGGCCCAGCGCTGGATATAGCGGTTGGCTTCTTTCTTCACCTTGGCATCGATCAATTCATCCATTTCGAATTGCTGCAGGTTGGCAAAATTGTAGCGGCGTGGTACGTTGATAAACATACCATCCCATTTGATATAGGGACCAAAGCGCCCGGTGCCTTTCGTAATGGGTTTATCATCATAGGTGCCCACGGGGGCATCGGCTATTTGCTTTTGTTTGATCTGTTCAATTGCGCGGTCAAGATCCACCGTGCCCAGATCGGTGCCCTTCGGCAGCGAAATGAATTCATCACCCCATTTTACATAAGGACCAAAGCGGCCCACATTCACCGATACATCCTTGCCCTCATATTGCCCCATGGTGCCCTGGGCTCCGAAGAGGTTCATCGCTTCCTCGTAGGTGATGGTCTCTATACTTTGTCCGGTAGGTATTTTCGCGAAGCGGGGCTTTTCTTCATCATCGGCAGAACCAATCTGTATCATAGCACCAAAGCGCCCCATACGGGCCACTACGGGCTTACCACTCTCCGGATCCACACCCAGTTCGCGTTCGCCTTTGATGCGCTCTGCGGTCTCGATGGTTTTGTCCACATCCTTTTTAAAGGGCAGGTAAAAATCATCGATCATTTTGTTCCACTTCATCTTGCCTTCGGCCACTTCATCAAACTCTTCTTCGATGCGTGCGGTGAAACTGTAATCCATGATGTCATCGAAGTACTGTTTCAAAAAGTCGGTTACCACCAGTCCAAGATCAGAGGGGAAGAGTTTGGATTTCTCCGCACCGGTATTCTCCTGGTCCACCAGTTTGGTCACGTTATCACTAACGAGCTTGTATACCCGAAAATCGCGGCGCGTACCTTCCTTATCCCTTTTTTCCACATAGCCTCTTTTCAGAATAGTGGAGATAGTGGGCGCATACGTAGAAGGGCGACCGATTCCCATTTCTTCCAGCTTCTTTACCAGCGATGCTTCCGAATAGCGGGGCAGAGGCCTGGAAAAACGCTCAGTAGCTTTCATTTCCTTCAGCGGCAAAGGCTGGCCCACAGCGAGCGGGGGCAGCATACCTTCATTATCGCTTTCTTCGAGTTCTTCTTCATCCTTATCCTCGCGGTACACTTTCAGAAACCCGTCGAATTTCAATACCTCACCAGAGGCGGTCAGTTCTTCTTTATTGGTAGAGATCTCAATCTTTGCGGTGGTCTTTTCCAGTTCGGCATCTGCCATCTGACAGGCCATGGTGCGTTTCCAGATCAGTTCATAGAGGCGGGCCCATTCTGTTTCAGCAATGGTGGTATTGCTCATATAGGTGGGGCGAATGGCTTCGTGTGCTTCCTGCGCACTCTCGTTTTTGTTTTTGAATTTGCGGAACTGGTGGTATTCTTCTCCGTACATCCCTTTTACCGTATTGGTAATATCGCTGAGGGCGGTACCACTCAGGTTCACACTGTCCGTACGCATATAGGTTATATATCCATTCTCATACAGCCGCTGCGCGATCTGCATGGTACGTGCCACGCCATAGCCCAGCTTGCGGGAGGCTTCCTGCTGCAGGGTAGAAGTGGTAAAGGGCGGGGCAGGGGAGCGCTTGCCGGGCTTTACCTGTATATCGGTCACTTTATACGAAGCGCCGATGCAGGACTTTAAAAAGGCTTCGGCATCTTCCGGCGTATTTTGTTTTTTCCCTTCTGCACTAAAGGTTACATTCTTATCCGATACATCTTTCGCGGTAAAGAAAGCTTCCAGTTTAAAGGAGCTCACGGGTGTAAAGGCATTGATCTCTCTTTCTCTTTCTGCTATGATGCGTACAGCCACACTCTGCACCCTGCCTGCACTGAGATTGTTTCGCATACTCATCTTGCGCCAGAGTACGGGGCTCAATTCGAAGCCCACGATGCGGTCGAGTATGCGCCGGGCCTGCTGGGCCATTACCAGGTTCATATCCAGCAACCGGGGATTGGCTACGGCTGCTTGTATAGCGGGTTTGGTAATTTCATGGAATACGATGCGCTTGGTGGTCTTGGGGTCGAGGCCTAATACTTCACATAAATGCCAACTGATGGCTTCCCCTTCACGGTCCTCATCCGTTGCCAGCCATACTTCACCTGATTTTTTGGCTAAGGATTGCAGTTCGTTTACCACCTTCTGTTTATCATCGGGTACAATGTACCGGGGCGTGAAGTTTTTCTCCACGTCGATACCCATACCGGCTTTCTCCAGATCGCGGATATGGCCAAAACAGCTCTTTACCTGGAAATCCTTTCCCAGTATTTTTTCTATGGTCTTTGCTTTCGCAGGGCTCTCTACAATCAGTAAATTTTTCGCCATAATGGATAGTAAATAATTAAATCAGGTGCTTTACAAAGGTTACGTGAGAAAAGGCAAAACCGCTTTTCAGCGGTCGCAAGTTAGGGCAAGAATAATAAATTTTTCCGGAAACATTCTTTATTTGTATGTAACCAGCCTGATTTTCAGCCGCTTCGGCGCAGCCTTTCTGCTGGAAATTACGTACCCGACCGACATGCCGGGCGTAAAAATCAGATCCGGGTCTTAATAAATGCCGCCAGCATATCTGCCCATATCGCATATTCTTTGGATGAGGGATGAAGACCGTCGGCAGCGAATCGGTCCGCATCCTCTACCGCTTCGCGCGTATGCTCCGTGATATATATATAATGTACATGCCGGGCTTCTGCTATTTTGCGATTGGCCGCATTGTATATATCTATCTCCCGGGCGATCTGTGCGCGGTCGCGGCCTTCGGCAAAGGGCGTTACACCCCAATCTGGTATGGACAGTACAGCCACATGACTGGCATCATTTCCCGCAAAGCGGATGGCCTGATCCAGCAGGGCGGTGAATTCTTTTTCATACTCTGCAATGCTGCGTCCCCGGTATTGATTATTCACGCCGATGAGCAGCGATACAAAATCATAGCGGGGCCGGAAATGATGGGTATCAATGGCTGCCTGCAATTCATCGGTGGTCCAACCGGTTTTGGCAATAATCTCCGGTGCTTCCATATCAATCCCCTGCTTACGCAGCAACTGCACCGCTTGCGCAGGAAAATTTTCCGTGATCAACACCGATTCACCGATGGTGTACGAATCACCCAAAGCCAGATAACTGTATGATCGCATGGTTCCGTTTTTGTGTGTTGGTTCCCAAAAGGATGTGGGTGTAAAAGTAAAGACAAATAGGGAGAGGAGGTTGAAGAGGTTGAAGAGGTTCAAGAGGTTTAAGAGGTTGAAGAGGTTGAATAGGTTGAATAAGTTACATAAGTTACATAGGCCTGCCTGCCGTAGCTTTAGCGTAGGCAGGTTTCATAGGTTGTTGAGGCCCGCTTGCCCTATGGGCTGCCTGAGCGTAGCCGAAGGCAGGTTGAATAAGTTGAACAGCCCTGCCTTCCGGCAGGTAGGTTGTGAATACAGATACCAGATACGCACTATCGGTATCCTGCCATCGGGCGGTAAACCGGAATTGAGGTAAACTATTAGTTCTTATCTATTATCTTTTAACTAATCAAAGGAATTCAACAATCGCCTTGCTCACTTTATTATCCCGATAGATGCGGCGGTGGCCGAGTCCCTTGGTAATTACGAATTGTATATGCGGATGGTTTTGGGCCTGTATGGCCTGTACATCTTTATAGGGTGTGATCTCATCTTCTTCATCATGGTGCCAGAGCACATGGGCTTTGATATGCCGCATGGTTCGGTTGATGGAAAACCATTCCGAACTAAGCCCGCTTTTTTTTACGATCAGCTTTTCAAATTCGGGTCGTATGCCGGGGTCCAGTTGCAGGAAATGAAAAAAACTGTTGATGGCACTGGTGGTTTCCGTAGCCGGTGCCACCAGGGCCAGCCGGTAGTCGGGGGTATGACTGATATTCTCCAATGCCAGGCATACCGCCAGTCCGCCAAAGGAATGGGCTAAATATGCTTGAATAGGGCCATAGTGCTGGTAAATGGTTTGAATAGTTTTTTGATACAACGGCGCATTGATCTGTTTGCCACCGCTTCTCCCGTGTGCGGGTGCATCAAAGGCCAGTACTTCGTAGCCCTTCTTTATGAGGGGTTTGATATACCGGTCGAAATTGATAACGGATGATTCAAAGCCGTGAATGATGAGTGCTTTGCGCCGGTTTTTATCCTCCTCATCATGATTAAACCGCCAGCCACGTACCGTGATCCCCTCCATCACAAAACTCAGTTTCTCTGCTTTTTCAAATACTTCCGGAATCTTTTTCTTATTCCGGCTTTGCGGCGTGCAAAAAAGAGTGAAGGCTTGCTCGGCCGCTTTCTTTTTGGAAAGCGTGGCGAGAAGTTTGAATTTTGTACGAATATATCCCAGTGCGATCCGTTGTGATAATTTCATGAATGCAATAAATGATGTTCAGATAAAACTAAATTAAATCAAAATAACACTATGTGGTTTAAGGTTCCTGGCCCCCTCGCCTTTGGAGAGGGGGGTGTGGGAGAGGTCAGGTTAATAGAACCTGGTATTATTCTGTAAAGCAAAAATGAATCAGTCATTTAATACTACTGAACCAACGGGGTATGGATAATAATGGTTAAATTCGGAAACTACCCCGTACTGGTTGAGTACGTTGTAAAATTAACACCAATTCACGCGATATGAATATTGTAATCATCGGGTCCGGAAATGTGGCCGCCGTATTGGGACGTAAATTCAAAGCTGCCGGCCATACCATTCTGCAGGTTTATAGCCGCAATGCCTCTGCCGCTTCGGTATTGGCCTATGAACTGGATACCGAATCCACCAACTATAAAACCATGATCAGCCGGCAGGCCGATTTTTACCTGATTGCCGTGAATGATGATGCGATCAGCGAGGTAACAGACAACCTGTTGCTTCCCGGTAAACTGGTGGCACATACCGCCGCCTCCGTGCCTATGGAAGTACTGAAAGGTGTGAGTGAGGAATACGGAGTCTTTTACCCCCTGCAATCGCTGCGCAAAGAAATGGTGAGCCTGCCCGATGTACCTGTTTTTTTTGATGGCAATACCGATACCGCCAAACGGAAACTGGCGGAACTGGCCCATTCCATTTCTAATGAAAAAGTGAAGGAGGCCGGAGATGAGGCCCGGCTGAAATTGCATGTGGCGGCCGTTATGGTCAGCAATTTCACCAATCATCTCTATGCCCTGGCAGCCGATTACTGCCGCAAAGAAGGGCTCGACTTTAAACAATTGCTACCCCTGATTGAAGAAACGGCCCTGCGCATTAAAAACGTTCCCCCCCGGGAGGCACAGACGGGCCCCGCCGTACGGCATGACGGGGACACCATTCAAAAACACCTCGAATTGCTGCAGGCGTACCCGCATCTGAAGAATATATACGTATTGCTCACAGAAAGCATTCAGCAGGGATAATGCTGGCTGTAAGTTCCCTTTTTGGGTAAAATACAGTCTTCCATATCATTACCTCCGCTTATTTCCCGAACAAGTAAACCCCGATTTTTGTTTTGCATTACATTTGCAGCCAAATTGATCGGGAAGATGTACACTATTAAATTTAATTTTGAACAGAAGGGGCTCGAGCCGGTAGTATTGAACAATGTGGAAGCAGGGCAGTCCTTATTGGAAATTGCACTGACCAACGATATTGAATTGCACCATAATTGCGGTGGGGTATGTGCCTGCAGCACCTGTCATTTATATGTGGAAAAGGGGGCAGATCACATCGAAGAACTGTCGGACAAGGAGGAGGACTTTATTGACCGTGCCGTTAACCCCCGTTTGAATTCCCGATTGGGTTGCCAATGCATCCTGATTGATGAAAGCGGCCAGATCGAAGTAACCCTTCCGGATCAAACGCAATTCCTCGGCGAGTGATTTAATTAGCTAATTTGCTAATTCAATAATTAAATACAGAGGAGATTTTTTATTGATTTGGAAATTGGTTAATTAGCTAATTCGATAATGGAATACAAAGGAAATTCAAATAGTTTTTTGGAAATCAAACTGTTTGAAAATTGGTTGAATTTCGATTTAGTAAAACGCATTGGCTGTTTCAATTAGCACATCAGCACATTAGCTAATTAGCAAATTATAATTATCTAATTATAGAATTATTAAATTATCAAATTAAAATGAGTCAGTTTGAACCCCCGATACATTGGAACGATTATGAAGATATTGCACTGAAATTGTATGAGCGTTTTGGTGATGAGTTCAATGAAGGGAAAATATACAGGGTCCGCTTTACCGACTTACTAGAATGGGTATTACAGATTCCCGGTTTCGAAGGCACCCGCGAACAAAGCAATGAAGGTCACCTTGAAATGATCCAGAGCTCGTGGGTGTATGAGTGGAGGGATGGGCAGAAATAGGTCCCATAGGTTCTCGAAGGTTGCATAGGTTGAAGAGGTTGCATAGGTTACATAGGTTCAAGAGGTTTAAGAGGTTCAAAAGGTTCAATAGGCCGCTGCCTGAGCGTAGCCGAAGGCAGGTTCAAGAAGTTGAATACAGTTGGCGGTTGTTTGTTGCTGGTTGCATGCCTGCCTACCTTCATTTCATTAAGGTAGGTAAACCGTAGCTTTAGCGAAGGCTGGTTGCTGGCTGTTTTACTTGCCCCACAGGGGCAGGTAGCTTGCGGCTTGTAGCTTGCGGCTTGCGGCTTGTAGCTAATTTCTGGCTGTTTCATTTTTACGCAAAGAGGCAAAGAAAGGCAAAGGAAAACAGAAAGTTTTATACTCCGAAAACGACCCTGTATTTCATTAGCATATTAGCACATTAGCAAATTAGCACATTATAACATGCTCGATAGATTTTCATCCATAACAACATTTGTTTTCGATATCGATGGCGTACTTACCGACGGTACAGTGCTCGTGCTGGAAAATGGATTGCAGGCAAGACGGATGAATATCAAAGATGGATTTGCCTTGCAAATGGCGATAAAAAACGGCTACCGGGTAAAGATCATTTCCGGGGGCAACTCGCCCGAAGTAAAAGACCGCCTCGAAAAACTGGGCGTAACCGATGTGGAAATGTCTGTGCTCGATAAAAAGCAATTGCTGCTCCAATACATGGAAAGCAACCAACTGAAAAAAACAGAAGTAATGTACATGGGGGATGACCTGCCCGACCTGCCCGCTATGACCGTAGTGGGCTTGGCTTGCTGCCCCGCCGATGCAGTGAACGAACTAAAAGATATCGCCCATTATATCTCTCCCTTCGCCGGCGGTGCTGCCTGCGTACGCGACGTAATCGAAAAAGTGATGAAGATAAATGGGAAGTGGAATTATATGACGGATGTGACGTCGAAGTAAGTACGGGGTTTGATGTACAATGTTAGATGTACGATGTTAGGTTTTGGATTTTAGGTTTGCGGTTTTAGATTGCTTTCGTACTATTGTATTCACAATTGCCCATCCCGATAACTATCTGGAGTATATTGACAACCTCGTAGTTAGGAGTTCCAAATTTTTAACTCTTAACTATTAACTCTTAACTAATAATGAGATTGATTGCAGCCTTTTTGAAAATGATTCGCCTGCCCAATCTCTTTTTTATGGCACTCACCCAGGTGCTGTTTCAGTTTTGCATTTATTACCCCCTCTACGACGGACATATCCCTGACAGCGACCTGCGCAGATTTATTCTGCTGGTATTTGCATCACTCTTTATTGCTGCTGCGGGTTATGTGATCAATGATTATTTTGATATCAATATCGATGAGGTCAATAAGCCGAAGAAAATGGTGGTGGATAAAGTCATCCATCGCCGGTGGGCTATTGCCTGGCATTTTATGCTCAGCACGTCGGGAGTGTTACTCACCTTCTTTGCGCTGCCCTTTATGAAGCAATGGTACCTGATACTGGCCAATATCGGTTGTGTGGTATTGCTGTGGTTTTATTCCACCAATTTCAAACGATCGCTTTTGTCCGGTAATATTGTGATCTCGTTGCTTACCGCCTGGACCATCCTGATCATCTTCTTCTCCAAATTCAACCTTACGGATGCCTGGGGAAACAGTCTGGCCAGCCAGCCCCGATTTTTCCGGCTGGCATTTTTATATGCGGGATTTGCCTTCATCATCTCCCTCATCCGCGAAGCCATCAAGGATATGGAAGATATGCCGGGCGATCAGAAATACGGTTGCCGCACCATGCCCATTGTGTGGGGCGTGAATGCCGTAAAAATGTATGTGGCCGTATGGTTAGTTGTACTCATCGCTATCCTGCTATTACTGCAGGTATATGTGCTCCAGTTTAAATGGTGGCTGGCAGTGGCATACAGTGTGCCCGCCATTATCTTTCCGCTGATCGTATTGTTGTTCAGGCTTCGTAAAAGCCATACCACCGAAGATTTTCACCGGCTGAGCACCCTCACCAAATTGATCATGTTCACCGGTATCGTATCCATGGTTATATTTCGTTTTTATTTATGATGAACAAAATTATTCTAGCGTCCCAATCTCCCCGCCGTAAACAATTGCTCGAATGGGCAGAAGTGCCTTTCGATGTGATCGTAAAAGAAACCGACGAACATTTTCCGCCGGGGCTTTCCTCCGATGATGTGGCCATCTATATTGCCCGCAACAAAGCACTTGCTGTACAGAAAGATACCGGTAATGAACCCGTTATTCTGGCCGCCGACACCATCGTGGTATTGGGTGATAATATTATTGGTAAACCGGTACACCGGGAAGATGCTGTAAGTATTTTGCTCGCCCTCTCGGGCGAAAAGCATAAAGTGGTTACGGGTGTGGTGATCCGGAAAGGAGATACCGAGATCGCTTTTGCCGATATCACCGAAGTGGAATTCCATGATCTCTCCGTGGAGGAAATCGAATTCTACGTAGATAAGTACAAACCATATGATAAGGCCGGGGCCTATGCCATTCAGGAATGGATCGGCGTGGTGGGCATTAAATCCATTCACGGCGATTTTTACAATGTAATGGGGCTGCCGGTAAGCCGGGTTGTACGCGCATTAGCCAGTTTGTAAAACGTTTTTCTGAAAATAACGGGTATGTTGAATCTTTACGACCTGTCGTAAACTATCAAAACGTACCCGCTATGAATGAAAAATTACTCCAGTTTATCTGGCAATTCCAGTATTTCAATAAAGGCGAACTGACCACCGTATCCGGTGAGCCGCTTCGCATTCTTTTCGCCGGCGAATTGAATACGAATCAGGGCCCCGACTTTCATAATGCCCGGATCAGCATCGGCAACACCACCTGGGCCGGATCTGCCGAATTGCATATCAAAACCTCCGACTGGTATAAGCACGGCCATCAGCATGATAAAAACTATAACAACGTAGTGCTGCACGTGGTATGGGAACATGATGATGCGCCCGTCACGAAGGCAAAACGGGGAACACCCACCGTACCCATTCTCGAATTAAAAGGCCGGGTGCCCGGTCTCTTGTTACAGCGCTATACCGAGATGATGAATGCTGCTTCCTTCATCGCGTGTGAAAAAAGCATTAGCGGAGTAAAGGATCTCGTATGGAAAAGCTGGAAAGAAAGGTTGCTGGCCGAACGCTTATTGCGCAAGACCAAACAGGTGCAGATCAGCCTGCGCCAGAATAAACACCATTGGGAGGTAACGACCTGGTGGTTGCTGGCCCGCAATTTCGGGGTACGGATCAATGCCGATGCTTTCGAAGCCATTGCCCGTTCCATCCCTTTTCCGGTATTGATGCGTACCAAGCCCCATCTTCATCAATTGGAAGCCCTGCTGATGGGGCAGGCGGGATTGCTTGAAGAAGAATTCAGGGATGATTATCCGTTATTGCTGCAGCGGGAATATCGGTTTATGCAGCATAAGTTTGGGCTGCGCAAATGCGGTCGCCCCTTACATTCCCTCCGCATGCGCCCGATGAATTTTCCCGCTGTACGATTGGCACAATTGGCCAAACTGGTCAATAAATCCACCCATTTGTTTTCGGATATAAAGGAAGCGGCCACGTTAGAAACGGTAAAAGATAAACTCGCTGTAACTGCCGGGCCGTATTGGCAATACCATTACCGTTTTGAGGAATATTCAACCTATAAAAAGAAAAAACTGGGCGAATCCATGATCGGAAATATCATCGTAAATACAGTGGCGCCCTTATTATTTGCCTGGGGAGAAGAACATGATGATGATATGTTTCGGGATAAAGCGCTGCAATGGCTGGAGCAGACGAAAGCGGAATCTAATTTTATCACACGGGGGTTTCAGAAAGCCGGTATACATGTTGCCACGGCATTCGATTCCCAGGCACTCATCGAATTAAAGAATGAATACTGCGATCATAAACGCTGCCTGCAATGTGCCGTTGGACATGCATTGTTTAAATAAAATGGTTGAGGGTCAGCTCCAGGCACCCCAGTCGATCTTTACTTCAATATCCGGGTGGAGGCTGAACTGTACCGGACAGGTATTGCCGGTATTTCGTAAAATGGTTTTCGTTTTTTCATCTATAGCGGCCAGTGCCTCCGGAATATGAAAAGTAAGTTCGATACCACCTACCCGGCGGGGGTCAGCTTTCATGATCTTGAGTACCTCGATCTTTACCCCATCCAGGTCAAAGTCCATGGTGCGGGCTTTAATGCCCATTACGGTGATCATACAGGTAGCCAGGCTGGTGGCCAGCAGGTCGGTGGGGGAAAAGCGTTCGCCCTTGCCATTGTTATCCACAGGGGCATCCGTTTCGAACGAATTGCCGCTTTTAAGATGGGTACAGGTGGTTCTTAAATTCCCGTTATAAACTACTGTAGAGGTCATTATCAATATTTTGCCCTAAATTTACGTTATAACGCCGGGAGTTGAAGTTATTCACTGAAAAGAAGGGTGCATCCCGCTTTTGCCCGGAAAAAATAAAAATGTAGCTCCGTGAAAAAAATTGTTGTACTGCTGTTCTGTATTGCTGCCGGCCTTAACGTTTGGGCGCAGGAAACTACCAAAAATAAAAATGACAAGAAAGAGGCCCGCCGCAAGAAGATCAGTGAATTGATCAAACAGTCGGAGGAAGGGGTATTGGTGTATTCTAAGCAGACCATTTTTGGATTTCAACTGCGCAATAACGGTTATGGCGGATATTTTGAAATCGGCCAAATGAAGACCAATCGCCGCACCAATATTTATCGCCTCGACATTACCGAGATCAAACATCCCAAAGAAGAAAAACAACAGGGAGCCGGTGTTATTTTCGGGAACCCCTATCTCTATGGTAAGCGAAATAATTTTTACCAGGTAACGCTGGGCTTCGGTCAGCAGTATATTCTTGGGCAAAAAGGTAACAAGAATGGGGTGGCCGTATCGGCCATTTATAATGGAGGTCTTGCACTGGGATTATTAAAACCCTATTACCTCGAAGTACAATCCGCCACCAGTGGTCAAAATGAACTCATTAAATATACAGACGCCAATAAAGATGTATTTCTCGGATCCACCGGCATTGTAGGCAGTGGCGGCTTTGGAAAAGGCTGGAACGAATTGTCGGTAAAACCCGGGGCCTTCGCCAAACTGGCTTTGCGCTTCGATTATGGCCGTTTCAACGAAGTGGTGAATGGATTGGAAATTGGCCTTAGCGGCGAATTTTATTCCTCCAAAATACCCCTGATGGTGGACCAGAAAGACAAGCAATTTTTCCTGCAGGGCTATCTCGCCATCATGTTTGGACGTCGTAAGTAATGCCCGTATTTTTGCAGCATGACAGAGCTCCCCGTAGTACCTGCCGCTGTGAACAGGCCCCGTAAGCCGGATTGGCTGCGTGTAAAACTTCCCATTGGAGAAAATTATAAGCATGTCCGCGGACTCGTGGATACGCATAAACTGCATACGATCTGCGAAAGCGGCAATTGCCCCAATATGGGCGAATGCTGGGGCGCAGGCACTGCCACGTTTATGATTTTGGGGAATACCTGTACCCGCAGTTGTGGATTCTGCGCGGTGGCCACCGGGCGCCCCGATCCCGTGGATTGGGATGAGCCACAACGGGTGGCTGAAGCCATTCACCTTATGAAAGTGAAGCATGCGGTCATTACTTCGGTGGATCGCGATGAACTGGCCGATGGCGGATCCATCATTTGGCAAAACACAATCCGGGCAGTAAAGGCGCTCAATCCTGATACCACACTTGAGACATTGATCCCCGACTTCAAAGGGCAGAAAGAAAATATTCAACGTGTAATAGAAGCAGCACCAGAAGTGGTGAGCCATAATATAGAAACGGTAGAGCGCCTCACCAGGCAGGTGCGTATACAGGCCAAGTACTGGCGGAGTATGGAAGTGATCCGCACCCTGAAAGAAGGAGGCATGCGTACCAAGAGTGGTATCATGCTCGGTCTGGGAGAGAAAAAAGAAGAAGTAATACAAACACTGAAAGACCTGCAGGCCAACGGATGCGATGTGGTAACGATCGGGCAATACCTGCAGCCTACTGCGAAACACCTGCCGGTACATCGCTTTGTACATCCCGATGAATTCGCTGAATACAAAGAAATCGGTTATACATTGGGGTTAGATTATGTGGAAAGCGGGCCGCTTGTTCGTTCCTCCTACCACAGCGAAAAACATGTGTTTGCGGGATTGGGGAGAAAAGAGTGGGAAGCGAGTAGATGATAGTTAATAGATGAAAGTTAATAGATGATAGTTAATAGTTGATAGATGATAGTGCAAAGATGCTGGTAGATTTCCTTCTATAAATTGCGCGGCCTCGGAAAAATGACATAAATGCTGAAATTTGAAGATGGGTTGGTAATCTAATTCAAGATCGAATGATAGTAAAGAAATTGATTCCCGGAATGATATTGATTCCGGGTTTTTTATTGGCAGGAGAGGTGAATGCACAAGTGGTTTGGCAAAACGTGGATTCATTGTATCAGCCATTACCTGCATCGGTGCATGTGTACAAAACCACCACACCACTTGATGGTAAGCCTAATATTGCCTTCTATGCAGAAATTGATCTGAAAGATCCTGCTATTGCAGTGGAAGCAGATACAACTAAAAACAGGCGGCTAACACCGGCTCAATTTTATACAAAGAATGCTCAACCATTGCTGGTGGTGAACACTACGTTTTTTTCTTTTACCACGCATCAAAGCCTCAACATGGTGATTCGGAATGGAAAAATAGTTGCCAGAAGTCCGGATGCCATTCCCCTGAAAGGGAAAGACACGTTGAAATATTTCCATGCTCTAAGTTCCGCCATTGGCATCACCCGAAACGGCTATGCAGATATCGGTTGGGTTTATGCAAAACGATTGGGAAAGAAAGCCTGGGTATCGCCTTTCCCTGTACATTGGATAGATTCAGCCAGCCGGTTTTCCAGAGATTCGTTGGATAAATACAATATAGTAATCAATGGGCATAGCGATGCAGGTATCGCGCTGCAACGCTGGCGGATGCATACCGCTGTTGGTGGGGGGCCGGTACTGATGGAAAGCGGCACCGTATTTATTGCCAACAACGAAGAACGCAAATTTGCCGGTAAAGCCATCGATGATAAACATCCGCGTACCGGAATCGGCTATACAAGCGACCGAAAGCTGATCATATTGGTGATACAAGGGCGATTTCCCGGCGTGGCAGAAGGCGCAACATTAAGGCAGGAAGCTCAATTATTCAAAGACATTGGTTGCTTTGAAGCCATGAATCTGGATGGGGGTGGCAGCAGCGCAATGCTGATCAACGGAAAAGAAACGATCAGACCATCTGATAAAGAAGGACAACGGGCCGTACCCGCCGTATTGCTGGTAAGCCATCGGAATCAGTAATACGGAGAAGAAGATGGCTGTATGCCTTTGCATTTTTTCTATACAGTATGTTAAATCCGTATCCGTTAATTTTGATTGTCCTTTACCCGACATACAGTGGCTTTTTGAAAGGATAGTTTTACAATATGAAGAAAATAACCCTGTTGTTTTTTGCTTGCGGATTCATCGGCCTTGCATTCACTATTGGCCGGCATAAAGCGCAGCAACCACTGGCCATGCAACCTGTAAAAGGGGAGAGCAAGGCGGTGGCTGTACTGGAACTGTTTACCTCCGAAGGCTGTATCAGTTGCCCATCTGCGGATCGTCTGTTGCCGGAACTGGCCAAACTGGATCCCGGTATCATCACTCTTTCCTTTCATGTGGATTATTGGGATCGTCTCGGTTGGAAAGACCCTTTCAGTAGCCGCATTGCTTCCGACCGGCAAAAGGAATATGGCAAGCAATTTAAGCTTACCAGTATTTATACACCTCAATTGGTTGTAAACGGGCAGTATGAACTGGTAGGGAATGTGCGCAGTAAAGCCGAACTAACCATTCGTAAAGCCCTGGCTGAAAAGGCGGCCGTATCCATTTCCATCAGTGATGTTGCAGCCAATCAGGATCATACCATTTCATTCAATGCCGCAGCAGCAGGAGATACCACCCAAACAGAAATACAGGCAGCACTGGTACAAAAAATGGCCGTGATGAAGGTCAACGCAGGTGAAAACAGCGGGGCCACCCTTACCCATTACAATGTGGTACGTTCATTTGCCAAACAATTCACGGCTCCTCAAAACCAATTCAAATTGCAGTTGCCGGCTGAATTACAAAAAAATGAATGGATGCTGGTGGTATATGTCCGTCATAAAAAATCCTTACGTATTACCGGCGCTGCGACTTTTCAGCCCGAATAATTTTTTGATTGCATTTCCCCAAAAAAGAATGTCACCCATCGATATACGAGGATGACATTCCATTATTTTTTTTCAGAATCAATACAGCATCAGTCCCATACCAGTGCACTTGCACCAAGAATCGCTGCGTCAGCTTCCTGAAGATCACTGTACATCAGGGTCACTTTATTTTTAAAAATCTGAATCAGATTAGCTTCCATCGATTGACGGGTGGGGTTCATGATAAGATCACCAGCCTTGGTAAGTCCACCGAATAGGATGATCGCCTCCGGTGAAGAAAACATCACAAAATTAGCCAGTGCTTCACCCAGAATATGCCCGGTGAATTCAAATATCTCATTGGCAATTTTATCCCCCTTCATGGCACAATCATATACGGACTGGCTGGTCAGTTCATTGATGGAATAATCGCGCAACAGGCTTTCCACTTCCGGATGCTGAGTAAGCATTTCCAGGGCTGTTTCCCGCACGCCGGTAGCAGAGGCGTATGATTCCAGGCTTCCTTTGATACCGGTGCCTTTGTGCAAGCGTCCGCCCGGTCTTACAATGGTATGCCCCAGTTCACCGGCAAATCCATCGTGCCCCAGTAATATCTTGCCATCGATCACGATACCACTGCCCACACCCGTACCGAGAGTGATGGTGATAAAATGTTTCATGTTTTTGGCGCAGCCGTATTTCATTTCACCCATGGCAGCCGCATTGGCATCATTGGTGAGTTTTACAGGGAGGCCCATTTTCTCAGATACCATTCTGGCAAAGGGAATGATGCCTCTCCATTTCAGGTTGGCCGCATATTCGATATTACCGGTATAATAATTTCCATTGGGGGCTCCGATGCCAATTCCCAGGCAATTTTTTGTACCACCGGCCTTTTCGATCATGGGGGAAAGCTTTTCATGCAATTCCACGATGAACTCTTCCACGTCTTCATGCTTATTAGTAAGGAGACGGTCCTGCGCCATAATGGTACCCTCCTTATTGACGATGCCGAATTTGGTATTGGTACCGCCGATGTCTATACCTACAACGAATGTTGCCATAATAAAAAGTAAAAATTAGAAATTAAAAATTAATGTCCGCCTGCACTTACTTCCGCATCGTAATCGATACCCTGTCTTTTCAGGATGCCTTTTACAGCAAAAGCAAAGAATGCGAGGTATGCAAAACATACGGCGGCGATCACATAGGAATGATGTATACCCATGATATCTGCCAATTTACCCTGAATAGGAGGGATGATACCACCACCCAGGATCATCATGATGAGAAACGCAGATCCCTGTGAAGTGTATTTCCCCAATCCGGCAATGGACAAACTGAAAATACTGGGCCACATGATGGAGCAGAACAAACCACCGCTCAGGAACGCATAGATTGCTACAGTACCCGTTGTCATCAATCCAACTACCATGGCCGCTACTCCCAGCAGGCTGAACACAAGCAGGGTACGGGCTGGTTTGTCTTTACTAATATAAAAAGCTGCAATTTGTATGAATACACACACTACATAATAATACAAGGGTTTCATGTCGTATTTGGCGAGTGTGTTCAATCCGATCAATATACCAAATGCCACCAGCGGAACAATGAATTGCAGAATGAGCTTGGTCCTGGCCGACATATTAAACGCACTGATAGCACCCGTCCAGCGACCAATCATCAAACTTCCCCAATACATGATGATATATGGAGTGGCTTCAGAGGCTTCATGTGAACCAAAGCTCTCTCTCTTTAATAATTCACCCAGGTTACTTCCGATAGCCACTTCCACACCCACATACGCAAAAATGCCAAGCATACCCAATACCAATTGCGGGTATTGCATAGCGCCCCATCCTTCGGGCTTCTTTTTAGCACTCATATTCGCGACAAGCAAACCGCCCACTACCACGATCAAAGCGCCGATCAGCCATTTCAGACGGTAAACCTGCATCGCATCGATTTCTTCCTTTGGAGCATTCGTGAGGTCAGTCTTATAACTATTGAAAACGGGTACAAACATAATGATCAGCAGCCCCGTCATGATCAGTAATGTATATAAAGCTTTGTTAGCTTTTTCTGTCTTCTCTTCCAGAATACCGGAAGGTACTTTTTTGGAGAAAAAGAATAATGCGGCAGCAGCTACAAATAATAATCCGACACCAGTATAAAGGGTGATCACTTTACTGAGGCTCAATCCTGCGATCTGCTCATCGGTAATAGCAGCGGTGGAACCAAATAATGCAAGCGCCACTACCAGCGGGCCTACCGATGTGCCAAAGGAGTTCACTCCACCACCCAGGTTTACGCGACTGGTACCGGTAGAAGGATCGCCCAATGCGATGGCAAAAGGCTGTGCTGCGGTTTGCTGCAATGAAAACCCAAGCGCCACAATGAACAAACCTAACAACATGCCGGGGAATGTGTTTCCTTTTACAGCCATGATCATAGTTGCTGCACCCAGCGCGGAGAATAACAACCCGTACACAATACTGCGTTTGAAACCCCATTTACCCACCAGGTCTTTCCCTCCAAATGCACCATAGGCAAACAATACCAGCGCCCCGATATAATAGGCAGTATAAAAAGCAAAGTCGATCAACTGACTCTGGAACTGATCCAGGTGAAAATAATGCTTACAAAAAGGGATGAACACACTGTTTCCGGCAGCAATAAAACCCCAGAAGAAGAAAACCGTCACCAGCGTTCCTAATGCACCGTAATTGGTTGGTTGTTTGGATTGGCTCATATCAATCGTTGTTAAGTTTATATAAGTGCTGAAAATAGTACAATTTTCATTGATGGGGAAAAAACACTTGTTCGCGTTGTTGATACCTTGTACAAAAAACCGGTGGTATGGCTTAGGGGTATTTTAAAAAGTCCTTTTAATTGGTACATCAATTCTGCTTTTTGCTTGGTAAAAAGCCTTAATTTCAGTTTCAATAATTTTTAAACTGTTCAATTCTTCATGGAAATAATTCATGTAGCCGCAGAGTGTTATCCCGTAGCCAAAGCCGGCGGATTGGGTGACGTTGTAGGAGCCCTTCCCAAATACCAGTGTGAACTCGGCCATGTGGCCAAAGTGGTAATGCCCATGTACCGCACCAAGTTTCTTTACAATAATGATTGGGAACTGGTACACGAGGGAACCCGTACCATGGGCCCGCACTTTTTTAACTACAGTGTAATTAAGGAAAAGACCAATAAACTGGGTTTCGATCTTTACCTGGTAGATATCAACGGCCTGCTCGACCGCGAAAAGATATATGGTTACGACGACGATACCGAACGTTTCCTGGCCTTTCAGTCTGCCGTATGCGACTGGCTCAATAAATGGCAACATAAACCCGATGTTATCCACTGTCATGATCACCATACCGGTCTTATACCCTTTATGGTAAAATATTGCCTGGAGTTCAAAGACCGGCTGGCCGATATACCTACCGTACTTACTGTACACAATGCCCAATACCAGGGCTGGATCGGGTGGGACAAACATAACCTGCTACCCGCCTTCGACTCCTGGAAATGGGGTATGCTGGATTGGAACAACACCATCAATCCCCTTGCTTCTGCGGTGAAATGTGCCTGGAAAGTAACCACCGTTAGTAATAGCTACCTCGATGAATTGCGCGGCGCCGCCAACGGACTCGAAAATCTGTTTAACTACGAACAAGGAAAAAGCTCCGGGATCTTAAACGGAATCGATACGCATGTATGGAACCCGGAAACCGATTCCATGATCATAAAAAACTATGATACCGAATTAGTAGAAAAAGGAAAACTGAAAAATAAGAAAGAACTCGCCGGTCAGTTCGGACTGGATCCGGACAAGCCATTGATTTCGTTCATCGGCCGATTGGTGGGAGAAAAGGCGGCCGATCTGCTACCCGAAGCCATCAGCCAGGCGATCTACCAGCATCATGGCAAGGTCAACTTTCTTGTACTCGGCTCCGGTGATCCTGAACTGGAAGACCGGCTCGACCAGATGAATCACCAGTTCAACGGTTATTATAATTCCTATATAGGATACAGCGAACCGCTCAGTCACCTGATGTATGCCGGGTCCGATTTTCTGCTTATGCCCAGCCGGGTGGAGCCTTGCGGGCTCAACCAGATGTATGCGCTTCGCTATGGCACCGTGCCTATGGTAAGGAATGTAGGTGGATTGCGGGATACCGTGAGCGATATGGGCGACTGGCAGGGGGTGGGTATTCGCTTCGACCAGGCGTCGGTATGGGATATCACCTATTCCGTAGGCCGCGCCATCGACCTCTACCAAAACAAGCCCGACCTCTATTCCTGGATGCGCTCCCACATGATGACGATCGACCATTCCTGGGATAGTTCGGCGCAGCAGTATATTGACCTTTATGCTTCGCTTAGATAACAGATGATAGTGGATAGATGATAGTTTGAGGTATCTAAATTGTAATTATTATATTACATTTATTTTCGAATTCGTACCGTATGAGCCGTGAAAGTATTTTGAAAACTAAGAGTTTTGATTTTGCTGTGCGTAATATTAAGATGAACAAATATTTAACAAAAGAACACAGGGCATTTGAGATATCCGGACAGTTGTTGCGATCAGGTACATCTGTTGGTGCCCTGATCCGTGAAGCAGAGCATGCGGAAAGCCGGAAAGATTTTGTACATAAACTGAATATCGGTTTGAAGGAAGCAAATGAAAGTATATACTGGCTGGAGCTTTTATTCGCTACGAATTATATCACAAAAAAAATGTTTGATTCATTACAGGCAGATCTTTTAGAACTTATTAAAATGCTTATATCCAGCATAAAGACGATCAAAAGAAATTTGCAGAAAACCTAAACTAATAACTATCATCTATCATCTAATAAATTATCATCTTATATCATGGCAATACGAACAATCACCCATTCCCGCGAAATTTTATCGGTTATTCTTGGCGGTGGCGCAGGTTCAAGGCTCTATCCCCTGACAGCAAGCCGCAGTAAACCTGCTGTACCCATTGCCGGTAAATACAGGCTGGTGGATATTCCGATTTCCAACTGCCTCAATAATGGCATCGGCCGCATGTTTGTACTCACCCAGTTCAACTCGGCATCGCTGAACCGGCATATCAAGAATACCTATCATTTCAGTGCTTTCAGTAAAGCCTTTGTGGATATCCTGGCTGCCGAACAAACCCCCGACAACCCGGCCTGGTACCAGGGTACCGCCGATGCCGTACGTCAGGGTCTTCGCCATATCGAACCATTCGACAGTGACTATATCCTTATTCTTTCCGGCGACCAGTTGTACCAGATGGATTTTGCAGAAATGCTCGACAACCATAAAGCCTTAGGGGCAGACATCACGGTGGCCACCATTCCCGTGGCACAGCGGGAAGCCCCTGAATTCGGCATTTTGAAAAGTGACGAGGGATTGATTACTTCATTCGTAGAGAAACCCAAGAAAGAAGTATTGGGCGACTGGGTCAGCGAGACCGGTGATGAAATGAAAGCTGCGGGGCGAATTTACCTGGCCTCCATGGGCATTTATATCTTCAACCGCAACCTGCTATTCGACCTCCTGCAAAATGAATTTAAAGCTGCCACGGACTTTGGTAAAGAGATCATTCCACAATCCATCTTCAAATACAAAGTGGCCAGCTATCAATACTCCGGCTACTGGACCGATATCGGAAATATCTATTCTTTCTTTGAGGCCAACCTCGATCTTACCAAGGATATACCCGACTTCAACATGTTCGACAATGAACGCACTATCTATACCCGTTCACGCATGTTGCCACCCGCAAAGATCAGCGGCACCACATTGGAAAAAACATTGGTGGCCGAAGGCTCTATCCTCAATGCATCCCGCATTGAACATTCAGTGATTGGTATACGCTCCCGCGTAGGGCATGGCAGCACTATTGTAAGCACGTATATCATGGGAAGCGATTACTATGAAACGCTCACCGATATTTCTGATGCAGCGGCAAAAGGCATTCCATTGCTGGGCGTGGGTGATCGTTGTTATATCAAGAATGCGATCCTCGATAAGAACGTGCGTATCGGAAATGATGTGCGCATCAATGGGGGCAGTCACCTGGAAAATACCGACCATGCTTTGTATACTGTAAAAGATGGGATTGTGGTGGTGAAGAAGGGAGCGATTATTCCGAATGGCTTTGTGATTTAATTAGCTAATTCGATAATTTGCTGATGTGCTAATGGAATACAGGAGTCTTTTTTTTAATAAGCTTTCAGTAGGATTAATCAAATAGATTCCGTTGTGGTACGGCAGCGTATTACAACGGATTTTTTTATCCGGATTACACTGATTTATTAATGGCGAAAAGGGTGACATGTGTTTGGTACAAAATGTGTATCATTCACATATTATTCTTATATTAGTTGCGCTGCTTTCAATTAAAACAACGTTTGCTTATGTCATCTGCTTATACCGGCGAAAAGCCAAATCTTAGTCTCTCTGCCATCATCAATATGAGTGTCGGTTTTTTTGGCATTCAGTTCGGCTGGGATCTGCAACGTGCCAATATGGGCCGTATTTATGAAAATCTGGGTGCCAACCCTGATCAAGTACCCTTGTTATTCCTGGCAGCACCACTTACAGGGTTGTTGGTACAGCCCGTGATCGGTTATATGAGCGACAGGACCTGGCATCCGCGATGGGGCAGAAGAAGACCTTATTTTATGTTGGGAGCAATCCTCAGTTCGATCGCACTGATCTTTATGCCTCATAGCAGTGAATTGTGGATGGCTGCTGGATTATTATGGGTACTCGATGTTTTTGGCAACGTAACCATGGAACCTTTCCGGGCTTTTGTTACTGATAAATTGCCTGATTCACAGGTAAACAGAGGCTTTATTATGCAAAGCCTCATGATCGGGCTGGGTGGAAGTATTGCCTCCGCTTTGCCCTGGATTATGAAAAATCTTTTTCATTTCAAAAATACAGCAGAGCAGGGAGGGATACCCGACAACGTAAAATGGTCTTTTTATATCGGCTCATTCTTTTTTATTGCAGCGGTGATGTTTACCGTGTTCACTACTTCAGAATACCCGCCTTCGGAAACGGATAAGAGCAAAGTGACCGATGGCGAGGTTAAAAAAGGACTCTTTGGTGAAATCTTTGATGCCCTTGTAAATATGCCAAAGCGAATGCGTATCGTATCACTGGTACAATTTTTTACCTGGCCTGCATTGTTCCTGATGTGGTTCTACTATACAACTGCAGTGGCAGTAAATGTATTTCATGGAAAAGATGGAGCAGATCCCGTATATGCCGAGGGGGCTGATTTTGGCAGCCTTACATTGTCATTTTATAGTGTTGTTACTTTCCTTTTTGCACTTGTACTTCCTGCTATTGCCGACCGATATGGACGTAAAACAACACATGCGTTCTGTTTATTATGCGGTGCAGTTGGACTAATCAGTGTCAATTGGATACATGATAAGAACCTGCTCTTCGGGTCGATGATCGGGATCGGTATAGCCTGGGCAAGTATTTTGTCAATGCCTTATGCAATGTTAAGCGGTTGCCTTCCCAAAGATAAAGTGGGCATATACATGGGTATTTTCAATTTCTTTATCGTATTACCCGAGATCGTGGCTTCATTGGGCTTTGGATGGCTGATGAAAAATGTATTGAACAATGATCGCATGGCAGCACTTACGATTGGCGGTGGTCTATTAATCGTGGCAGCTATGATCTGTTATTTCTTTATTCGGGAAACTAAAAGTGAACAAGCCGGCGATGAGGCCGCATAAAAATCGGAATGAATATGAAAAAGGTTCTTTTGGGCGTATTGCTGCTTTTTTCAGTGGTTGCAAATGCTGATGATGTGCAGGTTTACCCCACCCACTGGTGGGCGGGTATGAAAGACACAAAGCTGCAGTTGATTATTCATGCAGATAAGGATATTGCGGTTGACAAACTTGTTTTTCAATCCTCCAGTAAAGATGTAAAAGTGGTGCGGGTCAATAAAGTGGAGAATAAACACTATCTCATTGTTGACCTGGAGATAGCGAAGAATGCAAAACCACAAAAACTCTCTTTTTCATTTGGTGGTATTTTGCGATCTGAATGGACATCGGTTGATTACGAACTGAAAGCCCGGAGCCGCGATAATGGCAAAACAAGGGTACAGGGCGTTAATGCCGCTGATTTTATTTACCTGCTCATGCCCGACCGTTTTGCCAACGGCGATCAAAGCAATGATATTATTCCGGGCTACCGGGATAATCAATGCGACCGCAGCGATAAATTTTCCCGCCACGGGGGCGACTTCCGTGGTATCGAAAATCACCTCGATTATTTCAATCAGTTGGGCGTAACCACCCTTTGGCTCACGCCGGTTATTGAAAATGATATGCCCCGCATGACCGAATGGGGCAACAAAGTGGCCGGTTACCATGGCTATTGGTTCACCGATCATTATTCCATTGATAAACGTTTCGGTGGCAATGAAGGATACAAGGCATTTTGTAATAAACTGCATGAACGCGGCATGAAAGTGATACAGGATGCCGTATATAATCATGTTGGCAATCACCATTGGTTTGTATTGGATTCTCCTTCAAAAGACTGGTTCAACACATCACAAGGCGACAAAGCCCCCAGCCATCGGGAAGAAGTATTCTATGATCCCTATGTTTCCCAACAGGATAAACGCCAGATGCTCGACGGATGGTTTGTACCCCACCTTCCTGACCTGAATCAGCGCAACCCCTATGTAGCTAATTTCTTAATTCAACATGCCGTATGGACCACCGAAGAATTTGGAATTGATGGCTGGCGGGTGGATACCTATAAATATTGCGAAGAGAAATTCATGAACGATGTAAATACAGCATTGGAAAGAGAATTTCCATCCATAACAGTATTTGGAGAATCCTGGGTGAATACTACAATAGCCAACGCCTATTTTACCCGAAATAATATCAATGCACCTTTTAAGCACAATGCAAGGGGAATGCTCGACTTCCAGGTCTGTTTTGCCATGCTGGCCGGTATGAATGAAAAATTTGGATTGCTGACCGGGCTTGGTAAAATTTATAACACCCTCGCCGGCGATCTGCTTTATCAAGATCCCATGAACAATTGCATCTTTCTTGACAACCACGATATGGACAGGGTTTTTTCTGAGGTGGAGGAAGACTGGAATAAACTTAAAATGGGGATCAACTGGTTGCTTACCCTTCGAGGTATCCCTCAGATTTATTACGGCACCGAAGTACTGATGAAGAATAAAAAAGTAAAAACTGATGCTACTGTACGGGAAGATTTTCCCGGAGGGTGGGCTTCCGATAAACCCTCCGAAAACCGCTTTACCAAAGCCGGCAGAACTGATACACAGCATGCCGCGTTTGAGTATATAAGTGCATTGGCCGGTTTCCGTAAAAGTTCTTCCGCTCTTACCACGGGAAAAACGATGCAATATGTGCCGAAGGACAGCCTGTATGTGTATTTCCGGTATGATGCAAAGCAAACCATCATGGTGGTTACGAATACGGGTGCTAAAGACACTATACCCGACTGGAAAGTTTTCACAGAGCGGCTCAACGGCTTTACCCGCGCCAAGGATGTGGTGTCAGGAAATATAAAATCATTGAGCGGATTGGCCGCAGGATCAAAAAATAGTGTGGTGTATGAGTTGCTTCGATGAATTGTTGCCAAATAGTTTTTATCCTTTCCATGCAATTGAAAAACGGAATATACTCTCCTCAGATAAAGGGAAGGCCTGTTTTTTTATACACATTATACTTTTTCTTTTTATATCTGGCAATGCATTTGGCCAGTGCGATACTGCTGCAGTAACCCGTAAAGTAATGGATGCAGTAGATTTATCAGAGTTTGTCATAGATATTGACAGCCGGTTTACCATCAGATTGAAAGCTAGTCTTGACCAACGATCACTAAAAACGATCCGGGAGGGACTTGCAAAGCCCTATTTTGTGAGACAGACTCCATTGAATGGTAAGTTCGGATTTGATACCTTGTTTATGACCGATACAGATCGAAAGGAACTCGATAGTATTGTTGCCCATCGAACATTTGTTTGGAAAGACGCAAAAGAAGCATCCTGCAAGCTGAACAGAAAATTTGTTTTTTATAAAAGAATCCCGGATGAAGATCTTGGAGTTTCAATACCCCGGGTGCAGATTATGGAGCCTGTTCTGATACGAAATAATACGATCGCCTTTATCTTTTATCAGGCAGAGCCAATCATGAAATATGGTGAATTATCCATTTATACCTTAACAGGTAATGGATGGAAACGTTGGGACAGAATCATCATACTCCTGGATTGACGTATTGCGTTTTTTTATCCGATTATAAAGAATTCGCTGATTGATATTTCGTAATCAAATCAAAAAATTCACAATCAGCTTACTCCCATACGTACCCCATTCTTTCATCACTTTTTCCAACTGGGACGAGATCGTTGTCCGGGTCACTTTCTTTCCCTTTGTGGCCGGAGTTACCTTGCTCATATTTACATCAAACACTTCCACTTTAGTAGCAAACCAGGTGGCATGTAAACGGGGTATACCCATTCCGAGTATCATACCCGGAAGTCCCTGAATACCTTCGGGACCACCGCTCACCATCAATTCGTCGGAATAAAATGCAAATACCGTAATAGAGTCATTGATCAGCCCGATAGCTTTCCGGCAATCGTACCCGGCTATGGTTCGGATATCGTTGGTTATTTTCCATTTGATCTCCAGGAGGCTGTCCTCCATCAGGAAAGTTTCTTCAAATACCGGTTTTTGTGCAATGGTAATCCCCTTTTGAAAATCAGTATACACCACATTTTTATCCGCCACAGGGCGCCACCACATCCTGGGGTCTAGCGGCACCTCTTTGCCAGGTTTATACAGGGAGCGGCTTGTGTCTCCTGTGAATTCATAATAACTCAACATGCTCACGGGGTACCGGTCTTTGTTTTGTTCAAACCAGCTTTGGTCTTCCCACAATTCTTTGATGAGTTGACGCACACTGGTGGTTTTTTCAAATTCCACTTTGATGGTGGGGAAAAAACGCGCTTGTGCATTGGCTGCCTGCAGGCCCAGGATAAATGCAAGGGCTATTATAATTAGTTTTTTCATTTTGTATCTCCTCCGGGTGATTGATTAAATGACCATTCGAAGCGAAGCAGAAAGTAACGGCTGATACGCTGAAACCGGTCATCTGAAATGAATGTGCTATTGATGGTACGGGTAAATCCTTTATTGTCATTCAGTATGTCATTCACGGTAAAGCTGATCTTACCGGAATCTTTCTTCAGGAATTTTTTAGATAATCCCGCGTTCCACACCACCAGGTTGGTATTAGTGGCAAAGGCATTGATTCTGCTTCGGAGATCGGCATTTACATCGGTGCTGAGTTCCATCTTCCAGGGAAGGTTCACGTTGCCATTGGTACGTACCCCATAGGTAAAGTAATTATTATCAATCGCACTCTTAAGTGTGGTCTTCGTTTTGTTGTAACCGATATAAGGCTCCATATTGAAACTGAGTTTGTCGGTAATGTCGAGTCCCACGTTCACTTCCAGTGTAAACATAGACGATATGGTAGTTACTCTTTCTCCGTTCACAAAATTCACAAAACGGTTTCCATTGCCATTGATACTGATGCCGAAATAGGGCTTCTTCTCACCAAAGCCTCTGTTGAAATTGGTCCACAAATTCCAACTACGGTTACCATTTACATTCACCGGGAAATAGGTACGCTTACCGGTTGATGTATCTATGGTATTATTTTGGGTAATGGCATTGTCCTGTAAATTATAATTGAAATTTGCCCAGATGCCCTGTTGCTTCAATACTTTATACTGGTTGAAATAGAGGGAAAAGCCATGATTGAACCCCACTTTCAGATCAGGATTACCCTTGTATTCATTCAGCGGATCGGTGTTGTCGCGCAAAGGCTGCAACTGGTTGATCGTAGGTTGACGGGTGGTACCGCGGTAATTGAACCCGATATTCGTTTGTGTTTTTGGGGTGAAGGTAATTTGTGCCTGCGGTGTAAAATTCAGAAAATTATAGGTACTGGTGCTGACATTATCCAAGTTGTCGAGCCCCAGTTTGATGGCTGATATGCCCGAACCAATACCCGCTTTTATCTTCGTACCCATATACCGCAGCAGGGCATTACCACTGTGCGAAAAGGCTTTCATTTCAAAGTTGTTGCTGAACTCGGGTACCAATACTTCGTATTTGCCATTAAAACTTTTTTCGAGTGTATTACGGAGCGAAGTGGAATGGTTTTTATTGTATGCATAATCCAGCAATAACATCCACTTGTCAGAAATCGGTTCACTAAAGGTTGACTTTACTCCCATGGAAATGGACCTGCCCGTGAAGTTTTTCTGCTGGTCAAGGGTATCGGCATAATCAAACAGCCCGTTTTTATAATACCGGATCAGGGTATTATTGAGGCCGCTGTTATCATCATCAATAATGCCATAACGCAATACGGTGAGCCATTGCCTGTTTTTCTTTTTGAAAAGTTGTTTGTACGTAAGCTGGTTGTCTGTTTGCGTTCGGCGGGTCTGATTGTCGTACGTATTGAAACTCTGGTTCACGGTATCCAGGCTGGTACCGATGAATTCACCATTGTTATAACCATTCACATCACTGGTTTTATACGTATTAACCGAAGTGAGCTTGATGGAAGCGAGTGAATCAATTTTCCATTCGTATTTGAAATTGCCCGCATGTTGCTGATTCAGGGCATTCTTTCCGGTATAGCGGTTAGAATAGGTAAGCCCTCCGGGCAAAATATTTTGCGTAAGCAGGGTGCCGGTATTGGTGGTGCGAAGGCGGTTGTAACGGTAAGATAGATTCAAGTTGTTTTTATCCTCTTTCCATTTATCGCTGTATAGCGCACCGGCGGTCCACGCATCCGGTAAGCCCCGGAGATTCCAGTCGTTGAACTCATCATTGCCTCCAAAACTGAAATAATAGCCACTCAATTCATCATATTCATAATCGTTTTCAATGCCCAGTTTTTGCCGGTCTTCCCAGTTAAGGCTTCCCGCATTTACATTGGTGCGGGTAACATAAGTGGATATCTTTTTCTTACCTACAAACTTGTTATAAAGCGCTTTGCTGTCAATGAATTTATTGAAATCAGTGCCGGCGTATAGTTTGCCGAAAGCGCCTTTTTTCGCGTTCTCCTTTAGTTTAATATTTACAGTTTTCCCTTCGCTGCCCGTGGACATGCCGGTTAGTTTCTGCTGTTCAGTCTTGGTTTCAAATACCTGCACTTTATCCACGGCTTTGGCCGAAATATTCTGCGTGGCCATAGTGGGATCATCTCCGAAGAATTCTTCACCATCTACCAGCACTTTATCCACCCGCTTACCCTGTGCCACGATCTCACCCTTTGCATTAACCGAAAATCCGGGAAGCCGTTTCAGCAGGTCTTCCACCGTGGCGCCTTCCTTTACTTTGAAACTGTCGGCCACAAACTCGGTGGTATCGCCTTTGATACGGATCGCTGCTACTGTTTTTAATACCACTTCATCCAGCAGTTTACTCTTCATGGTCATCAATATATTGCCCAGATCAGTATTTCCCTGCACCTGCACATCGTCCATATAATCGGCGAATCGTGGATAGGTGATCAGAATAACATATTTGCCGGTATCCGCCTGGGGCAACTGGAATTTTCCATTAACACCGGCTCGGGTAAAACTAACCAATGTGGAATCGGCTTTTCGAAGGAGGGTGACTGAAGCCAGCGATAGGTTCTTTTTTTCTGCTGTATCAGTAACAGTACCTGAAATAGTAGCTTTTTGAGCAAACAGGGGAAATGCTACCAGAAGTAGCACAAATGAGAGAAAAACAGTTTTAATCATGGCTGGGAACAGGTTGGTTAGTTTACAACGGCTAAATTGAAGATTTTCTTTTGAAAAACCGGGTCATTGCGTTACCATTCATGTAATTTTAAGACAAAACTAACACGGCATGGAAGGCAATAAGGAAAAGCACTTACAAGAGAATGCAGAAAATGAGGAAACCGTTGCCCCTGAGCAATCATCTTTGTCAGACAACCTGCCCGCATCTGCAGTTTACGAGGAAAATAATTTCATAGACACCACACAGCCAGTTTGGAATTATTCATTGCTGAGTGATGCAGACGTAAGTAATTACCAGGCCGGCACACATTATCAGTTATACAAATTATTCGGATCACATTCTATTCAAGTCAACGAAGTGTGGGGCATGTATTTCTGTGTATGGGCGCCCAATGCCACTTCGGTATCGGTAAAAGGAAATTTCAACGATTGGACCAATCACCAGTATGAACTCTTTCCGCGTTGGGATAAAAGCGGAATATGGGAAGGATTCATTCCGGGTATCAACCTTGGGGAAGCTTACAAATACCATATCGTAGGCTATGCCAAACGGGCTTTGGATAAAGGTGACCCTTTCGCCAATTTTTGGGAGAAAAGACCACAAACGGCCAGTATCACCTGGGACATGTATTACAAATGGAATGATGCGGCCTGGATGAAAAACCGGAAAAAGAAAAATGCCCTCAACGCGCCGTGGAGTGTATATGAAGTACACCTGGCCAGTTGGCAACGCCCCGATAAACACGACGAGGAAACTTACAATACCTACGATGAGATCCGCGAACGCTTAGTACCCTATGTAAAAGAAACAGGATTTACGCATGTGGAATTCATGCCGCTTACCGAACACCCTTTCGATGGCAGTTGGGGATACCAGGTCACCGGTTATTTTGCGGCCACCTCCCGCTTTGGCGATCCGCAGGGACTCATGCGTCTCATCGACGCATTTCATCAGGAAGGGATCGGCGTGATACTCGATTGGGTGCCTTCCCATTTTCCCTATGACGCACATGGACTTTTTATGTTCGATGGCACCCATACCTATGAGTATGCCGATATGCGAAAAGGATTTCATCCGGACTGGAACAGTTATATCTTCAACTACAAAAGAGGGGAAGTAAAATCGTTTCTGATCAGCAGCGCCCGCTTCTGGTTTGATCTCTTTCATATAGATGGCATACGCGTAGATGCGGTTAGCTCCATGCTCAAACTCAATTACTCCCGCAAAGAAGGCGAATGGGAACCCAATGAAATGGGGGGAGATGGGAATCTGGAAGCCATTGCTTTCATCAAAGACCTCAATGAAACCATTTTCCGCGATTTTCCTGATGTGCAAACCATCGCAGAAGAAGCCACTGACTGGCCCGGGGTTTCCAAACCCACCTGGGAAGGCGGCCTGGGTTTTGGCATGAAATGGATGATGGGGTGGATGCATGATACCCTGAACTATTTCAAGACTGACCCGCTATTGAGGCAGTTTGAACAGGATAAATTCTCTTTCAGTATGATGTATTACTACGATGAGAATTTTATGCTTCCCCTCAGTCATGATGAAGTGGTACACGGCAAAAGCCCCATGCTTTATAAAATGCCCGGCGATGAATGGCAGAAATTTGCCAATCTGCGCCTGCTGTATACATATATGTGGACTCACCCCGGTGCGAAACTGTTGTTCATGGGTGGGGAGTTCGGGCAAACCGCAGAGTGGAATTATAAATCAGAATTACAGTGGGACTTGTTACAATTCGACGGTCACCGTTTACTAAAAGAGTGTATTACGTCATTGAATGCCCTGCTGAAAAAGGAGCCAGCGCTGTATGTCAAACAATTCAGCATGGAAGGTTTTGAATGGGTGGATCTGGATCACCGGCAGGAATCAGTAGTGGTATACAAGCGGAAAGGGAAGAAGCCTGCAGACGACCTGCTCATCATTCTGAATATGACCCCTGTGGTGCGTACAGATTGGGAAATTGAGACCAGCGGGAAGAAATACAAGGCTGAAATTTTCAACAGCGACAGCCGTGATTTCTGGGGTACCGGGGATGTGTATAACCCCGAAATCAGGTGCCAGATTCTTGATAAGGATCAAAAAAAATACAAACTGACCGTAAATTTACCGGCCTTGGGAGGAATTGTTCTGAAATAATACGCAGTTTGGAATAATTTTGGATACATTTTTACGTTAACAGCTCTATTAGTAAATTCTCTGAACTAACTTAGTTATGAGAAGGTATTTAAATCCAATCTTAAAAAAGACCCTATGAGAGTACAATTTTTAGGCATTTGCCTGATGCTGAGCACCTTGGCTGGTGCGCAAGGTCAGGCAGCCGTTACACCAATCAATTTCGGCACAGACAGTGCTGATTATTTTCTGCAAAAAGGCCTGCTTGAGAAGCAAAACGGCCGTAGAATGGAATCCCTTCGCAATTTTGAAAAAGCAGCAAAATACGATGCCAACAATAAGGCTATCGTGGCAGAACTCGCGTCGGCCTATTTCGACTTACGCAAGTACACCCAGGCCCGTGAATCGTTTAAAAAGCTGGTGGAAATGGGTGATGCCAACGCTGCCAATTACAAGCAATTACTGAATCTTTCCTTTCAACTGAAACAATACCAGGACGTACTACTGTACGCCGACAAACTGAAAGCAGCCGACCCTGCGGAAAAAGTATTGTATTATGTAGGGAAAGCCAATTACGAAATGGAGAACTATGGCGATGCCATCAAATACCTGAATGAAGCGGCCAAAGAAGATCCGGCAAACGCAGAAATTCCCTACATGGTGGCCCGCAGCTATGCCGATATGATGAACTACAAACTGGCCGTTCCGTACTTCAAAAAAGCCATCGAACTCGATCCCAAACAAAGCTACTGGACTTACGAACTCGGTCTTATCTGCTACGCCATGAATGCCGATAAAGATGCGCTGAAATACATTCTCGAAGCAGGGGAGAAGGGATATAAAAAAGACAACGACTATCTCGAAAACCTGGGTATCGCATACCTCAATGTGGGCGAACTGGATAAAGGTGTAGAGATACTCAACGAAATATTGAAGCGCAAGCCCAGCGATATGAATATCCTAAATATGGTAGCTGAAGCCTATTACTACAAAGGCAAATATGATCAGGCTATCGAATATTGGGATAAAGTACTCGAGTACGACAAAACAAGCGGCTCCTCCCTCTATATGATCGGCATGGCCTATCAGAAGAAAGGAGGCAAGGAAAACACAGAAAAGGGAATTGCGCTGTGCGACAAAGCCATCGAAATGGACCCCAGCCTAGCCAACCTGAAACAGAAAAAGATGATGGCGGGAATGTAATAGTTAAGAGTTAAAAACGAATAGATAATAGTGAACACTGCCCGAAAGGGTGGTGTTTTTTATTTTTAGACGATGAGTGTGGATGGTGTCCCGATAGCTATCGGGAAGTGAATGGTGAATGGTTCGTTTGACAGACTGTTAGTACCTCGCAAAGCAGGAATATTTAATCAGGCAACGACTCAAGCATCATTCATGCCAAGCCATCCCATTCATGGGATGGGAAGAAATCCGCGAAGAGGCAGGCAGGCAGTCAATGGTGAATCAATGCCGTTTACTTAAGAAATAAAGATAAATAAAGTTCTTTGACAATTTTTGTAATTCAAGATCGGGTTATTTTTGCACCAGGATTATAGGGGCTTTGTTATCACAGGAAAAGCCTCTTTATCAGGA
>JAPLEH010000024.1 GCA_026391455.1 Bacteroidota bacterium | reverse complement strand
TCAATGGTATACACCAGTACCTGGTCTTTTAATGATGCGGTAATACGCAATTGCCCATTCCGGTCGTTGCGGTGCAGCAGCCCGTGATGGATGGCATTTTCCACAAAAGGCTGTATGATGAGCGGCGGCACCCGGTAATGGCCGTTCAGCAATTCCGGAGCGGCGTTCAATTCAGTGGTAAAGGCTTTATCGCTGCGCAATTGTTCCATTTCCAGATATAATTGAAGGGTTTCCCAGTCTTTCCAGAATGGCACCACTTCATTTTTACTGCTGTCGAGGATAGAGCGGATCAGTTTGGCAAATTTGCTCAACCAGGCCGATGCATTTTCTTTATCATTATCCTGTATGAAATTATCAATACTGCTGATACAGTTAAAAATAAAATGCGGGTTCATCTGGGCACGCAACGCCATGATCTCTGTTTCGGTGATCTTTTGTTTGAGCAATGCCGCTTTCCGTATCTGATGAATTCTTCGCTTGTACAGCCATACACCGAATGCCAGCAAAGCAGCAACTACGGCAAACAGAAAGAATTTTCGTTTCCACCAGGGTGGCAGGATCTGAATATCCACGGTTAAGATATGCGGATTACCTTTTTGCCGAATGCGAATCGGGTAATGGCCCGGTGGTAGCCGGCTGAAACTGACGGTATGCCCATTATCCATTTTCGACCATTCATTACCGTTAGTAACCGAATATTCGAGTATAGGGAGGCTGTTCAGCCCCTCGGTGATGATGCCCGCCTGCAGGCTGATCGTATTTTCCCAATGGGATAAAGTATAAGCATTTGCAAGCGCCACCGGTTTATTATTGATGGTCACCTTCCGCATATAAAGAGGCGCTTCAGCCAAGGTGCCGGTCAGCGCATCGGCATCCCAGGAATAGAAGTAACTGCCATAGCAGGTAATCATTTGTTTGCCATCGGCACTGCTGATAAAACTCAAATAGGCCGGCAATACATCGTCGGGTGTAAAATTGATAAAGCTCCGGTCTTTCGGATCATACCGGCTGATCCCCTGCGAAGTAGCGACCCATATACGACCCTGATGATCGGGGAGGAGCGCATTACAATTATTACCCGGTAATCCATCCGCCATCGTAAACCGTGTAAACTGTCCGGTTTGTTTTTCATAGTAAATGATGCCTTCCGCCGCATCGCTGGCATAGATATCACCATTGGGCATGCTGGCCAGTGAAGTGATGTTGGCTTCGTTGATACCGCCTTGTTTGCGAAAGATCGGAAAATGTACTACTTTATTCGAAGCGATATCATACCGGTAAAGCCCTCCATTTTCCACAGCTATCCATAAGCAATGCGATGTGGCATCGTATTGCAGGGCCGCATACGAACGGTCTAATTCAGGAAGAATGAATGAGGCAAAGTTCGTTGCTCCCGAAGCGGCATCGTATCGCACAATACCTTGTGTACGCAAACGGATCCATCCAATACCAGATTTGTCAAATACGATGTTGCGTACTGTTCGGTCATTCGATGGAAAGAGGGAAGGAGGCAGGTTGATGGGCTGGGCCAGGTTGGTACGCAGATCGTAACGGTACAGGTTTTCATCGGTCGAAATATAACAGTCATTATTCTTTTGGTACCATCCCGTTATTTCATCTGGTATGCTTAGGTTTCCCTTCACCGGCACGTTCACCCGGATTTGGGTAACGCTGTTCCATCGGATCACTTTTTTTGCGGAAGGATCATATAACAAGTATTCATCCGGGAAACCTTTTATAGCATAGGCGCGGTTCACAAAGGAGTTGTCACCAAAAGGTGCTGTTTGCACAAACTGTGAACGCAACGGATACATACATACCAGTCCTTCACCAGATGAAAACCAATAACGCCCCTTATCAGAAACGGTTTTGTATATACTTGCCGGAGTGGAAGGTATTCCCGGTATGTGCCGGATGAATTGTGAAGTATGCCTGTCAAAAAAGGCAAGGCCTTCGATACCGCAATATAGGATCGTATCTCCGTGATAAGCATTCACCCCATACACACTTTTCAGCCCCGCTGTTTTATTGCCCGTAGCAGCGGGTGGGATATACGCGGTCCATTTTTTGGTCGAACTTACATAATGGAGCAAGCCATGATTGTAGGTGCCAATCCAGGGATCGTTAACATCATCTGTATAATTCAACTGGCAGCCGTAATAATCATCTATTCCTTCATAGGGATACCAGGTAAATGCTTTCGTGCTGATATTTACACTGTATAACCCGTAAGTGGTGAGTATCCATAATTCATTGGCTGATTTGTGCATCAGGTCCAGGATCAGTATGCGGTTATTATTTCCTTTCAGGGGTTTATGTGAAGCCGCAAATTCAGCCCATCCGGATCGTTCAAACTTTTCACGAACCGGATCAAATAGCAGTAACTCGTACCAACTGCCCACCCATAATTTTCCTGTCCTGTCTTCTTCCATCGCGGTGAACCAGCGACCGCATTTACCATTGCTGCTATCGGGATAATAATTGTGAAACTGTTGCTTTACGGGGTCGAAACGGCTAATGCCGGCGAGTGTGCCTACCCATACGTTTTCTTTTTTGTCGGTATACAGCGACATGATCTCATTGCCCGGAAGGCTGTGTTCATCTGTCGGGTCATTGTAGAAATGATCGAAAGCATTACCATCAAAACGGTTGAGCCCGTTGCCGGTGGCAACCCATAAAAAACCATTCCGGTCCTTTATCACATCCCGGATATCATTATTACTTAAACCATCGCGTACGGCAAAACGGGCCAGTTGAAATGACTGTGTAAGAGCGGGACTGCCCACACCGAAGAAGACAAAGAGTATAAGCCATTTCATCCGTCAATATAACAAACCTTTCTTATTTCAATAGGAATTATCAATTTGTATTTAATTGCAATTGTGCAGCTTTGGTAAGCGGAGTGGTAGTGGTTGTACGATTAAATACACCTTGTCCGCAGGGCCCAATCACTCCATGAAAATAGGAACCGGCACTGGCTTTGAAACCGGGCTTGAGACTGATCTTTACCGGACTGCGGTAGCGCAATTCATTTCCATAGCTGCCACTCATCTGTTGAAGAGATTGTAAAATACCTGCGGTTTGAAAACTATTGCGCCCCTGTGCATTGCTGCTCAGAAAAAGGAATGGACTGCAATCGCTGTACAAATCACTCCGCCAGAGTCCGCGGCCCATGGTGGCAGCAGTAATGGATTGGGTTCCTTCATTTACAAAAATATCTGTCACCGGTATCATGGGCAATCCATTGTAGAAAGGCAGCCAGTCACTCATCGCAAAATCCATAAAGTATACGCCGAGTTCTGTTCCTACATACGTATCACCGTCAGTCGTATAAAAAATGCTGTACACGGGCACATTGGGAAGTGTGCCGGTGAAGTCTACCCAACTCGCACCGGCATTGCTGCTGTAAGTAATGCGGTTGGCACCGTTAATACCGGTGGAAGTGATCCATATTTCATCGGCATTATTCCGCCGCGTGGCAATATCAGTGATGGTGCCGATGTTGGCGGGCCATCCGGTGGTGCCGGATATCGTACTCCAGTTCGCCCCTTTATCATCTGACTTGCGAACGGTATTGGCACTGGCTGCATAGATACGATCGGGTGTGGCCGGGCTTACGGCCAGCCCACCGTTATAGGTGCGCGAGGCAGATGCGGGCGATGAACCGTTGTTATTGCTGAATGTACCGATCTGTGTCCAGCTCGTTCCCTGATTATCGGTTCGCCATACTGTATTGGCATACGCTGCATACACAATATTTCCATTGGTGGGATGGCAGATGATATCCGGGTAAAACGTATGATTGGCAGCGGGTATATTTCCGGATACCTGGCTCAGTGTATTGGTACTTCTTCTGTACCAGGTGATCTCGGTGTTTTCCACGAGGTAAAAAATATCGTTATTGGTCTTATTGAAATCGCAGGCATATCCATCGCCGCTGCCTGCATAGGTCATCTGATTGCCATTGGTGGTATAATGGGTGCCATTATCCTGCAATCCGCCGATGTACAGGTTTTCGGTGCCTTCAAAGCCGTTCATTTTATAATATTGGGAACATTGCAATCCATTGGAGCGGTCGGTCCAGGTCACCCCATTATCACTGCTCACGGCCACACCACCATCTGTAGCTGCATACAACAGTGCCCCGTTGGGTGTATAAATAAGATCATGTATGTCTGCATGCAGGTAATTCGTCGGCACAGGGAAATTATTGACATTGCCCAATGTCATATTTCCAAAATTCGAACCTTTATTGGTGGAAGAACTGAGACTGAGTCCCGCTGCCGCCATATTATTAGTGTTCACCGGGCTTACGGCAAAGGCAAAATTGTAAGTCGGAGCTGATACGATCAGGTTTTGCGAATTGATCTGTGTGAAGTCATTGCCACTGTTGGAAGAAAAATAAATCCTATTGACAGAGGCTCCGCATTGCAGATAGAAAACTTCATTGGGCGCCGCTGCACTCACCGAAAGCAGGCTTCGTGATGAAAAATCAATTACCGGTGTGTAAGTGGAAGAAAAGGAAAAACTCACACCATAGTCGGAGGATTTACATACTCCTATCTGCGTACTGTAATAGATCACCGCATCATTGGTAGGGTGTTGTTCTATGTCATATGCAGCTAAAATACCCACACCGGAAGGCCGGGCCCAGGAGGATCCAAAATCATACGAAGCATAAAGACCATTGCTGGTAGCAGCCATCAGTACATTGGGAAAATTGCGCAGTTGGATCAATTTGAATGGCGTGGAACCGGCCAGCACTGTTTGAGAATTGCCCAGTTTGGTCCAGGTGGTTCCGCCATCGGTGGTCTTCAATACACCAGCACTATTCGGGTTGAAATTATAATTGCTGAGAAAATACAACCCAAACAAATCACCCGTCAGTATATAGATGGTATTGCCACTGGGATCATTGTTGTCGATCACTATGCCTTCCACACCACAATTGGGCAGGTATGGTGAAATAGAAAACCAGTTATTGCCACCATCATTGGTACGCCAGATACCACCGGCCGGACTTCCGGCAAGCATTATCTGGGTATTAAAAGGCGATATGACCAACCTGTCTATACGGCCAATACCTCTGCTTCCCCTGTTCAGTCCCCAGGAGGTGGTGGAAGGACCTACCGGCCCCCAATTCCCTGCCGTAGATGCGGATACCGATGGGGCAGCAGCACGTTGCTGCATGCGTTGTGCTTCGTCAATATAAGCGGATGTATTACTTTCCACTTCACCATTGGCATTTACATGACGGGCGGCCATCCAGGCCCAGCGGTTCCATTTTTTATATTCCCGGTATAGATCGGGATGATGCATGAAATCTTTTTCCTGGTAATAGCGGTCCACCTCCTGCATGATATCGGCATACTTTGTTTTGCCGGCAAGCCGTTGTTCCAGTGCAAGTGTGTCCACCCGTTGTGCATACACGGTGGAATCAACCAAACACAGGCAGCAATTGAAAACGAGAATATATTTCAGTATAACTAAATGCTTCCTCATGATCACCGGTTATGAATGATTTTTTTTAATTGATCGATTTCCTGTTGTTGCCTGATAATATACAACGTGAGTTCTTCTATTTTCTCCATCATGCGTTTTTGCATATCGCCCAGTTGCAATCCGTTCTTTTCTATTTCAGCCGCAGCCGGCACACCCGGGAGGTGTTTGTGTGTGGCAATATATTGGGAAGTAGTGGCCAGGTCCGGTAAGGTATATTGATCATGGAATACATAATCGGGCCAGTTCACGATTTCCACGGTAACTTCTCTGCTGCGTATATCACCATTCACCGATAATTTATTGGCGGGAGAAGTGGTGCCGATGCCCACATTACCTGTGGCAACATTCATTACCATTCCAAAATTGGCTCCGCCATATCCATAAAAACCAATATAGTTATCATTCATCATGCCCATAAATCCACGCAATGTGCTACCGGTGCCGTTGGTGAATTCAATCCCGGCATAGATATTATTGCCGGGGTCCTGCGCGCCGCTGAATAGCATACGGCCTTTATATAATTCCAGTTTGCGGTTAGGCAGATAGGGAGTACCGATACCTACATTGCCGAGTCCATTCAGGTCATTCAGTAAAATATGGCTGCCGTTCTTTCCACCCCGGATATACACATCTTCGGTAGCGCCATAATTGAAATGGGTCATAAAATTCGTGCCCCGAATACCAAATGCACCCTGGCTTCCTCCGGCCAGATCGGCGAGCCCCACTTCGAGTGTATGGGTGGGGGCGCCGGTGCCAATGATACCTATACCAGTACGTTGAAAGTTGGTGCCGATATAATTATTGGAAGGAAAACCATAGCGAAACTCCGCTACCGTTTGGTTATTGCTTTTAATAATAAATGGTTGGTTGTCGGTGGAGCCGATAAAATCGGTGAGCGGGTTAATGCCCGCATTACCATTCAACCCCCAGCCACCGCTCACGGAGCCCCCGGGTTTATTATTGCTGATCACCAGCCATCGTTGTTCTGCGCCGTCATATTGCAGGTTTACTATTCCTTTCTGATCGATCACCAGATCGCCATTGGTACCCGTGATGATACGGTCGTTGGCAGTTGCGGCAGGGTCTTCATTGTTCAATTGCATGGAAAAACCACTGCGGTTGAACAGGGTCACTAACCGTCCTTCCACACCTGCCGTAATACCGCCTATGGAAAAATTGGCGGTGGGGCCGGCAATGCGATAAAAGCTGAAGCGGTTATAGTTTACATCAAGGGCCAGGTTCACCCCGTCTGCCGCAACAATATCAGCACTGCGGAATATTACATCACCATATACATCGAGGGTGGCCTGTGGGGTAGCGATATTGATACCCACATTTTGTGCATTGGCAATAAAGGTGAGGAACAAAAAACTGAAAGTAATGAAGATCTTTCTCATATTCGGAATTTGCATGCAAGGTAGAGGGGCAAAAGACCGGACAGGGGAGTCGGTTACTGAGTGGTGGTCGCTGGTTATTAGCTGGCAGGCTGTGCAATATTTGTGATAGGACAAAAGAGGAAATGCAATTTTTCTTAAGCGACTACGCATTAAAGGCCTGATCGTTCTCTGAATGCTCAAAACTATTGTACATTTACCCTAAACACAAAGCTGACAAATACTATGAATTCGATTCAGATCCGGTACGCCACCACCGGTGAAGCAGCCCTGATAGCCGACATCAGCCGTGAGACATTTTATGAAACCTTTGCGGCAGACAACACAGTAGCGGATATGGAAATCTTTATGACGGAGCAATTCAGCAGGGAAAAGCTCATGGCAGAAGTAGGGGAACCCGGTAATATTTTTTTACTGGCCATGGAAGGCGATCAGGCAATTGGCTATGTACGGATGCGGGAAAATAATAACCCACCGGAACTGGCTGGTAAACAAACCATCGAAATTGCCCGGATCTATGCACGTAGCGCTGCGATTGGCAAAGGAGTGGGGAAGGCCCTGCTGCATCGCTGTGAGGAAATAGCAAGGGAACAAAAAAAAGAATATATCTGGCTCGGTGTATGGGAACACAACCAGCGGGCCATCGCCTTTTATGAGCGAAACGGATTCACACAATTCAGCACACATGAATTCCTGCTGGGTACCGATCCGCAGACCGACTGGCTGATGAAAAAAGCATTAACGTACTAACACATTTATTATGAAACGGATCATGACTATTCTTACATTGCTCGCATTTTCTTATCTGGCCACCGCACAGGATAAGCCCGCGTATGTGATTTATAATGCGAAAGGAAAAAAAATATCCTACAAAAAAATGATGCGTTCGCTGAAGCAAAAAGATATTGTATTGTTTGGTGAATACCATAACAATGCTATTGCACACTGGCTCGAACTGGAAGTAATGAAGGACCTCAAAGAAAGCCGCGAACTGATCGCAGGGGCTGAAATGTTTGAAGCCGATAACCAGGAACCGCTGAATCAATACCTGGCCGGCACCCTCAGCGCCAAAGGGCTTGATTCCAATGCCCGGCTCTGGAAAAACTATCCCACTGATTATGCACCGCTGGTCAATTTTGCCAAAGAAAATAAATTTCCTTTCATAGCCACCAATGTACCCCGCAAGTACGCTTCACTGGTGGCAAAAGGTGGATTCGAAAAACTGGACAGCCTTTCTGCAAAGGAAAAAAGCTGGATCGCTCCATTGCCCATAGCGTATGATCCCGAATTGCCGGGATATAAAAAAATGATGGAAATGATGGGCAGTGGTCATGGCGGGGCCAATCTTCCCAAAGCACAGGCAACCAAAGATGCTACCATGGCGCATTTTATATTGCAGCATTATAAACCGGGCAGCCTGTTCATTCATTACAATGGTGCCTATCATTCCGACAATTTTGAAGGGATTGGTTGGTACCTGAAGCGTCAGCAACCCACGCTGAAATATGGTACGATCAGTACCGTTTCACAAAAAGAACTGCATACCTTACTGGAAGAAAATAAAGGCAAGGCCGATTTTATTATTTGTGTGGATGAGGATATGACGAACACCTATTAATTAAAAATTAAGAATTAAAAATTAAAAATGGGCTCACTTCAGTTCAACGGCCGATTTTCTTGCCACATAGGTTCAAACCTATCTCAACAATCTATGAAACCTCCCTACCTGCAGGCAGGCTTATGCAACTTATTCAACCTATGTAACTTATGAAACCTATACAACCTATGCAACTCATGCAACCCATATTGATACTCGCAATGGTATTATGTACCGCTAATGCAACTGCCCAAAAGCAGGATGTGGCCATTCGCATTGGCCAGGATGAAACCTCTACCATACTTACCGATTTTGAAACTACCGTGCAACTGAATAAAAAGGCATTTAAGTTTGTGATCATGCTCGAAAATGTAAAAGGTGTATATGTTTTTGCCAGTATCCGCGATTCCATTTACCGCTTTACAGAAACCAGCCCCATCCGCGATTTTGTATACCTGCCCCTGCTCGAGCTGAAAGAAGATGAATACAATGAAAACAAAGAACTCAATATTAGTGAGGCGGGTTGGTCTTATTGGTTTTATGATACATCCATTGCCTGGCACCCCTTTCATCATAAAATTGTGGGATTAGGAACCGGGAGAGTGGCCTGTACCAAGGTAATTAAACAATTTTTTGATGTGGCCGACCGGAACATCATCAAAATAAGAGATATAGAACAACCCCTCTACCTGTTTTTTGTAGCCGTGGCCGAATACGATGCCAATGGCAGCCCCTCCAAAGAATTGCTTCGCCGCAAAGTAAAGATCGAGTGGACCAATGAGGATTGAGCCCGCTTTTCGTAGAATTTCAGTTCCTGCGCAGTAATATTCCCCTGTACAGCCCGCACTAAATATGGGTGCCGCTTCGTTAAAGGGCCGGCAGGCAACCTTTTCAGAAATATTCAGGTCTGCCATTAAACCCACACGATTGGGCCCGGTCTATACCACCGCCAATTGATTTATCATTTAAAAACCTTTTATGAAAGCCAGACTTCTTTCATTTACCGCCCTTATCTTATCTGTATCCTTAGTATTCACCGCCTGTAAAAAAGACAAGACCGATACCGGAGAAACAGATTTTACAGCACAATCGAACACCCAAGCCGACGACCAGAGCCGCTTCTCCAATGAATCGGATGCCGTGGCCAATGATGTGAATACACAACTGGAAGCCACTGCCGGATTTACCGGACGCGTAGAAAATGTGCAGTCCTTTATCTGCGATGCTACTGTAGCTGTAGATACATCGAGCAACCCCCGCACCATCACCATTACCTACAATGGTACCAATTGCCTGGGCAACCGTACCCGTACCGGTGTAGTGATCGTTTCCATGGCTCAGGGAGTACGTTGGAAAAATCCCGGTGCTATACTCAATGTTACTTATCAGAATCTGCGGATCACCCGCCTCAGCGATAATAAAAGCATTACCATCAATGGTACGCAAACCTATACCAACGTAAGTGGTGGTTTGCTGATCAATTTGCCCATACTCACCAGCATTACACATACCATCACCAGCAGCAATATGTCTGTTACGTTTGATGATGGTTCACAACGTACCTGGCAGGTGGCCCGTCAGCGGGTATTCACTTACAGCGGCGGTGTAGTGGTAACCGTTACCGGTATGCAGGCAGCAGGTGGTATCACCGGTATTGCAGAATGGGGAACCAATCGCTTTGGCAGCCCGTTCACTACCGCGATCACACAGCCATTGGTGTTCCGTCAGGATTGCAGTTTCCGCCTCACGGCAGGTAAAGTAGCACACACTACCAATAATTTTAATTCTACCGTTACATTCGGACTGAATGCCACCGGTAATCCTACTACCTGTCCGGGTACAGGTACCTACTATATGAAAATAGTATGGACAGGCCCGCTGGGAGTAGCGCATACCGCCATTCTTCCTTATTGATATTGGAATCGTATAAAAAAACCGTCCCGCACTGTGCGGGACGGTTTTTTTTATGCCTGACATTTTACTATTAATTTAGCGGCATGGCCACTACACTCATCACGAATATCAGGCAACTGCTCGGTACGCATCACTCTAACGAACTGCGCAGGGGCAAAGACCTGGCGGTGTTGCCAGCTACCGACCATGCCTACCTGCTGATCGAAGATGGCCTGATTGCCGACTTTGGTAATATGGCCGATATGCCCATTGAAGAAGAAGAAGCGAATGCTGCCTATGATGCAACGGATCAATTCGTGTTGCCCGCCTGGTGCGACAGCCATACCCACCTGGTCTTTGCAGCCAGCCGGGAAGAGGAATTCGTAGATAAACTGAAGGGGTTGAGTTATGCAGAGATAGCAGCCAGGGGAGGAGGCATTTTGAATTCTGCGCAAAAGATCGCAGCAGCCAGTGAATCCCAATTATTTCATGGGGCGCGTATGCGCTTGCAGGAATTGATGATGTTGGGCACCGGTGCCATTGAAATAAAAAGTGGCTATGGCCTCAGCACAGAAAATGAATTGAAAATGTTGCGGGTCATTAAGCGGTTGAAAGAAATTTCGCCCATACCCATCCGGGCTACGTTTCTGGGTGCGCATACTTATCCGCTTGCATTCCGCGACGATCATGAAGGATATATCCGGCAGATCATAGAGGATATGCTGCCCGTGATCGCCGCAGAGCAACTGGCCGATTATATCGATGTGTTTTGTGAAACGGGTTTCTTTTCCCCCGAAGAAACGGAACGCATTTGCCGTGCCGGAATGGAATATGGACTCAGGCCCAAAATACATGTGAATCAGCTCAACAGTATCGGCGGTATAGAGACGGGTATCGATCTCGGAGCCCTCAGTATGGATCACCTGGAGACCATGACACCGGAAGATATTGCCCTCATCAGCGGACAACAGGCTACAACTGCCGGAAATATTTATAAAGGTATTGGCACTTTATTGCCAACAGCCGCATTCTTTTTACGCATGCCCTACCAACCGGCCCGTGCCCTGATCGATGCCGGTGCTGCCATCGCCCTCGCATCTGATTTTAACCCCGGATCATCTCCTTCGGGTAATATGAACTGGGTAGTAGCCCTCAGTTGTATACAAATGAAAATGCTGCCCGAAGAAGCCATCAATGCCGCCACGATCAACGGGGCTTACGCCATGGACTTAGAGGAAGAAACAGGCAGTATTGCCAAAGGCAAACGCGCGAACCTCATCTTTACCAAACCCATACCATCTTTGGCCTATATTCCCTACGCCTTCGGCTCCAACCTCATCGACAGGGTTATGATTAGCGGAGACTGGATTTAGTGGTTGAAGGTTCCATAGGTTCAAGAGGTTCCATAGGTTCAAAAGGTTTAAGAGGTTCCATAGGTTGTTGATGCCTGCTTGCCACTGCGCTGCCTGAGCGTAGCCGAAGGCAGGTTTCATAGGTTCAAAAGGTTTTTGAGGCTAGTAGCCTCGTTGGCTGCCTGAGCGTAGCCGAAGGCAGGCAGGTTGAATACAGTTCGCGGTTGTTTGTTGCTGGCTGTTATGCTTGTAGCTTGCAGCTAGTAGCTAAAAGCTGGCTGTTTACTTGCAGCTTGTAGCTAATAGCTTGCAGCTTATTCCTGGCTGTTCCATTAGCATATTAGCACATTATCTCATTAATCAATTGTAATTTCGGGCAGTGATACGATTCATAAAAAAGAAGCCAGGATTTTTTGAGCAGTTGAATGCGGGGAACACGATCATTCCGCCCGATGACCGGCAGCAGGGCATGCAATTCCTCGTATCATTTTTCAATGAAATAAGGCCGGGGAGTGGAAAGGCCCGCCGCAATGCGGAGAAGAACCTGCAGGAGGCCACCCGTCAGTTGAAGACCAGCAGGGTGGTGCTGGCCAATATGCAGCATGCCTTATATGTACTCTTACACCAGAGCCGTCTTACCAATGCACTTACTGAAAGCGGTATACCGCTGGCCCGGGGTTTCTGGCAGGAATTGAGCAATCGTATTAAACATAAAATACTCCCGCCCCTGCAGGATGAGAATGATTTCCTGTATGTGTTGCACAATGTTTTTTACCGAAAGAATGATTTTGTTTGGGTGGAGTCCGTTTCCCGCCAGGTATGGATCGAGTTTTTTGAAGCGGTGGGATTTAGTTTCGATCAGCGCAATCAGGATATCAAATCGGAACTGCTGCAATCGCTGAAAATACTTTCCTACCAGGTGGCGCAATTGGGTTTGGAAAAAGAAGTATTGAATTATCTCCCCGGTGAAGAGCGGATGCGTGATACTTCATTTGTATTGCAGAATTATAAAGTGTACGAACTGGAGGGGTTATTGCACGACAATGCACCGGATACGGAAGTGACCCCCGTATCGGCACAATTGAAAAATATCATTGAAGATTGTTATGTGCAGATCAGTCATATCCGCGAAAGCCATTCAGAACGGGGGGCGAGTTTACAACAAACGTATCTGCTGCTGATATTGGCCAACCGCCTGCAGCGGATGCAATTAATTACCGATGTACTGGATGCCGACCGCCAGTTTGATACGGGCCGCTTTGTAGATCTATTCCGGATGCTGGTGCGAAATGAAAAACGAAAGAACAGTATCCGTGAGTTTATGTCGCAGGGCGTGGGCTATCTGGCCTATCAGATCGCCGAACATAAAGGGAATAAGGGGCATCAGTATATTACGGTTAGCCGAAGAGAGTATTACCGGATGATTGCGAGCGCCATGTGGGGCGGATTTATTATTTCGTTTATAGCGATACTAAAAAACCTGATCGGTAAATTAAAACTGGCTCCTTTTCCGCTCGGGTTTTTATACAGTCTCAATTATACAGCGGGCTTTATACTCATTGAGCAAACGGGATCCACACTCGCTACCAAGCAACCGGCCTTTACGGCCAGTGCGGTGGCCAGTTCATTGGATACAAAAAAATTCGAAGGGGAGCCGGATCTGCAGGGATTGGCGGTAACGGTGGCCAATGTATCCCGCAGTCAGTTGGCTTCTTTTTTTGGCAACCTGATCATTGTATTTCCGCTTACGTTTTTATTGGCCTGGGGTTTTCATCAGGTCATGGGCTATAAGATCGCGGAGGGAGAAGCGGCCTTTAAGTTATTGAAGGATCAGCATCCCTGGCGGAGCAAGGCCCTGCTCTATGCTTGTTTTACCGGAGTGTTTTTGTTTCTCAGTGGCATTATAGCTGGGTATTGGCAAAATAAGATCCGGTATGGGCAAATCAGGGAGCGCTTGCAACGGCATCCGGTATTGCGCATGTCTATGTCGGAGAAGCGGCTTTCCCGTTTGGCTGCATATACCGAACGGAACCTGGGTCCCCTGATGGGAAATATTTCATTAGGCTTCTTCCTGGGGTTTGCAGGGGTTTTGGGTAAAATCTTGGGTATTCCGTTCGATATCCGGCATATTACCATTGCAGCGGGCAATGCATCCATTGGCATGTATGGGTTAGGCATTGAAATTTTCCCGCCCTATTTTTTACTGGCCGCACTGGGTGGGGTGCTGGCTATCGGGTTCATCAATTTTCTCGTGAGTTTTTCATTGGCTTTTCTCATGGCTGTTAAATCAAGGGGTATCCATTTATCCCAATATCCCAGACTCTTTCGCATACTGGGCCGTTATTTTTTCACCCATACGCGTGAGTTTTTCCTTGCGCCCAGGAAACCCAAGCCCCCTGTTTACCAGCCATTGGCACGAACGCCGAAGGAGGAAGAAGATGAGCGATGACGGGATAATATAATTGCCAAACCCATATTTCTTTTTTGTATACTCAGCGCCGCAGGCGATAAGTATTATTCATATCTATCTGTGTCCATCAGTGTTCATCTGCGGCTCAACTCCATGCCGAAGGCATTGTATTATTCGTGTCCTTTCGTGCGAATTAGTGGCTACCTCCCGCCGAAGGCGATATGGTGTCACGCTGAGGAAAGGAGTTTTGGAGGAATACCGCCTTCGGCTGTATCATCTGTGTCCATCAGTGTTCATCTGTGGCTCAATTCCATGCCGCAGGCATTGTATTATTCGTGTTCATCAGTGTTCATCTGTGGCTCAACTCCATGCCGAAGGCATTGTATTTTTAGTGTTCATTCGTGCAATTAGTGGCTACCTCCCGCCGAAGGCGATATGGTGTCACGCTGAGAAAAGGAGTTTTGGAGGAATACCGCCTTCGGCTGTATCATCTTGCCTGCCGGTTTACCCGCAAGCTATGGAAACTATTAATTTCGCAACTGTAGTATGCGCAACGATTTTGTGCATAGTTAAATCATGCAACTTGTAAAACCAATCACACCATGAATTTTAAAATAGAAAACGGAACCAATATTTGCACGATCGGACTGAGTGGTATAGGCAGTTATATCCGGTTTAATTATCCGTTGACGGTAGTATGGTATGATTGCCGCGGATCGGTAGGTAAATATTTTTCCGTGTTGCCCTATAACGAAGAATACCGGACCACCGTGCGGAATAAGATCAATGCAAACCTGACGCAGGACTTTACCGGGAATGAGGAAGGATTGTATGAATTATTACACCCCCTGTTCCCGCTTTTTCAAAACGGTGAGTATGGTCTTAGCTTCTATTCAAATAAGGAAAAGGAATTCTTTCAATACCAGTCCTCCTATGATAATTTCACGCAAAATCATTATTTCCCTTTTGAAGTTGTTTTTGCTCAAAAAACGACCGATTTCGCTAATCAGGAGGTCATCAGGGGCGAGCACAAAGCCTATCTGAAGAAAATGGAGACGGTAGAAAATAATTATACGTTAGATGTATTGGAGTATTCTACACATGGAATTTATACCGGCGAGCAATCCTTTTTTGCCACACAGCCTATGGATAATATTGACCAGGATCGGGTCAGGTATTTTGAAGAACGAATAACGAGTGGCGAAAGACCGTTTGCTGTCATTTTTAATGCTTATCTGGCTGCAGCAGACACCGAATCTTCTTATTTTATTCTGGATGGACACCATAAGCTGTTAGCATATCAGGAGTTGGGCATATATCCGCCTATCGCATTAATTACGCACTTTCCCAAAAACAAGCTGGAAACAGCATTCGATGTCGAGCTGTTGAGTGAGAGATTGTATCCCTGGCAGGTAGAACATATACTGAAGCATTGGGAAGGAAAAGATGAATATATTGAACAGGCCTTACAGAATCCGGATAGCCGTCTGCACAGCATCGTAAAAAATGGTGATCATGAAGAATATCATGATAATGGGAAACTAAAGCATAAAGCCTTTTATAAAAATGATAAAGTGGATGGCCCCTCTATGTATTGGTACGATAACGGACAAGTTCAAAAAGAACACTATTACAAAAATGGCGTGCGAAGCGGAACCTGGAGAGATTATTATCGCTCCGGAAAAATCGAATTCATTCAACCTTACAATGAAGAAGGAATTTGCCATGGTATATTGGTCTCTTTTTTTGAAAATGGCCAAAAAAAGATGGAGCAGGAATTGGAGAATGGAGTAAATAAAGACGGTGATTCTTATAAAGTATGGTTTGAAAATGGTGATATCGATTCAGCGCTGACCTATAAAAATGGTCATATGATTGTCAGGAAAAACTGGAATAACTGGGGTGAATTCGTTAATCACGAAGTTTTTAATGAAGAAACAAAAAAATTAGAAAATATAGAGATCCCGCCGGGGGAAAAGTATGTATATGAATCGAAAGGCTATAAAGCCAGACAAGCTGAAATAAAAGAAATCATTCAGGGAATGCGCAGGCGTAAAGAAATGAAGGAGAAAGAGGGGGGAGATAATAAAATAGCTAAAAAAGAACCAACCGGTTTCTGGGATAAACTAAAAAATTTATTCAAATAATTTCTCCGCCTCAAATCGTATTCATACAAGCGGACTGACCGGCTCCTCCCGTGTTAGTTATTCAGGTTTTTATAGGCAACAAGGTAGGCATCTTGTCTCTTTTTTGTCACCGCATTGCCATCATTTATATTCTGAAATAGTCAAACGAACAAAAGCATAGTGGTACTGTTTAATGTTGAATAAAATAAAAGGGATTCGCATTAATCAGCGCGATAACTAAAATCAAACCACATATGAAAGGAAAATTTGTAACCACCGTCTTAGTGACATTAACAATGCTCTCATGTAATCAGGAATCAAAGACAACAGCGGAAAAAGAAGCTGCCCCTGAAATTAAACAGGAAATGACACAGGTCGTAAATCACGTGATGACCAAAGAGCAACAGGCGGCATTGACTCCCGAAGCCGTGTTACAGGATTTTATGGATGGAAATAAGCGCTTCCAATCGGGTTCCACTACGGTGCGTGACCACAGTGAGCAGGCCCGTAAGTCGGCTCCGGGACAATATCCCAAAGCGGTAGTACTGAGTTGTCTGGACAGCCGGGTGCCGGTGGAAGATGTATTTGACCAGGGATTAGGAGATATTTTTGTGGGCCGCGTAGCCGGTAATTTTGTTAATGAAGACCTGCTTGGCAGTATGGAATTTGCCTGTAAAGTAGCTGGCGCGAAATTGATTTTCGTGATGGGACACCAGCATTGCGGAGCGGTAAAAGGAGCGATAGACGATGTAAAGCTGGGCAATATCACCGCGATGCTCGCCAAGATAAAACCGGCAGTAAATATGAGTCAGGATTTTGCAGGCGAAAAAACCTCAAAAAGCGATGAATTTGTAAAGTATGTTTCCGAGAACAACGTAAAGTATGCCATGCAGCAAATCAGAGAGAAAAGCCCTATTTTAAAAGAAATGGAAGAAAAGGGCGAAATCAAAATTGCAGGTGCCTTTTATCGGTTAACGGATGGAGCTCTTGAATTTGTGAAGTAATATGATAAAAAACAGTTTATTCATACTTGTTCTTTCCGGGTTTATTTGCAATACTATTTCGGCGCAAAACAATCGTATCAATACCAACGAACGAATCGGCTGGTACAATTACTTTGGTACATTCAAAGTGTCGAAGAAATTTAGTTTGCACACCGAATACCAATGGCGAAGGGCTGATTATATCACCAATTGGCAACAAAGCCTCTTACGGGTGGGTGTAAATTATCAGTTAAATCCGCGGGTGTTGGTCAGAGTAGGTTATGCCTGGATAGAAACTTTTCCGTATGGCGAAATTCCCATCAATGGATTGGGAAAAGATTTCACTGAGCACCGGATATTTGAAATGGTGCAATTGTCCCATAAAGAAGGAATAATTGATCTTTCACACCGGTTTATGCTGGAGCAGCGATTTGTAGGGCGGTATAGTGCAGCTAACCTGAACAAAGAAGATGAGTTTCCATTACTCCACCGAATGCGCTATATGCTAAGGCTGCAGGCTCCTTTAAAAGGAAAAGAAATAAAAGACAAAACACCCTATATCGCCTGTTATGATGAAGTATTTATTGGTTTCGGAAAAAATGTAAATGCAAATATTTTCGACCAGAACCGGATTGGCTTGCTGTTAGGATACCGCTTCAATAAAAATGTACGGTTAGAAGGAGGGTATCTGAATCAGACCATACAATTCGGCCGGCAAATCAATGGGAGAAATGTATTCCAACGCAACAACGGATTCATCATTAATGCGAATTTCAATATAGACCTGACAAAGAAATCACAATAAGACTTCTCATACAGCAGTTGGGAGATGGCGGTTTGATGTTAATATTAAACCGCTGTTTCCCAACATTTCTTTGGCAGATATCCGGACGCTATGCGAGACTTGTAGTTTCGCGATCGTATTCTATTGCCTTTGGTAATGGTTGCAGTATTATTGCCACAGGCAATAAAACAATGATGCCTGACTGCAGGTCCGGCACAGCCGGGGTCCCATTTTTAGCTGCATCTCTGCCGGTTCATAACCCATGAGGCTATTCGAAATGTGTCAGGCAAATCAGGCTGCCGTTGATTGGCGGATGCTGCCCCAATTCATTTTCGTACTATCGTAGCGTCACTGACTGATTGCCGGAACAAAATACTTTTTTTGGGAGTAGCGGAAGGATGGGGGTATAAGATTTTGTTCGTATTTTCATCGCTACGGAGTATTACTGCCATGAAAAATGTACACAACATAAAAGCCAATATGTACAAAGTATGTTTCCTGCTTCTTTCTTTGGTTTTTTTTACCAATATCATCGCCCAGCATACGTTGCCCTCCATAAAAGCCACGTCCTCCAAAGTGGATGTAAAAATCGATCAGGCATATGTCTATAAAGGAGAGTGGATACTGGAGCCGGATAAAAAGCCCGACATTCTTACTATTGATAATAAATGGCCATACGATACCAAAAAAGTAACATTTATCACCGATATCGACTCCGTATCGATTGTTGTACAGCCCGGCCATACCTATGATTTTATTATTATGCTGAATGAACGCATTCCCTGTTACATTCAGATAGCGACCGTACCCAACCCAATTTTTCTTGCAAAAAAATCGGTGATTCTGATATTGGCTGGTTTTGTCCTATTTTTTTGCATATTGTATTGGAACAGAAGCCGGCTGCAAAACAGATTGCTTTTATGGTGCGGCTATGCGGTTGCTGTTTTGTTTTGGTTGATGACCATTATCAGCGGGCAACTACACGGCAATTATAACCATTCGAAAAACGTTATCAGTGAACTGGGAGCCATTGGGACAAAATCAGAATTGTTTACCTCCTGCTTTTTACTGGTATTAACCATTTTAGGGATATTGTTCAGCGTTGGATTTTATGGGATGTCAAAAAGGTTGAAACAATCCGTTGTACCGTCCGTGTTATCGTTTATCATGCCTTTTACCATGGTTTGGGCGGGTA